>NZ_JBIVNB010000005.1:0-601474 GCF_044753345.1 Kitasatospora sp. NPDC088391 | reverse complement strand
CCGATCCCCGCTCCGAAAAGCGAATCCGCCGCAATCTCCGAAAAAGCGCACAGCAAATACGAACGAAGCCGCGAAAGAACGCGACCCGCTACGGACCGGCTGAGTGGTTGATCAGGGATTGGCCGCTCCGGGACCGTCCACACGGATTGCGTGTCCGGTGCTCCCTGCCGAGCGACCAGTGAACACTACGCCGGATTCGTCCGTGGTGCAAACATCGCCCCCGATCGGGTGACGGGCCGTTCGGGGGCGGGACCGCAGGTGGAACGCCGACGGCCGGCTCGGAAGCGGGTTCCGAACCGGCCGTGACGGGTGCCGCGGGTGCTGCGGGTGCCCAGCGGGTGTGTGTCAGGCCCCGTGGCGGGCCATCTCCTCGGCGATGGCGGCGGCGAAGGCGTCGATGTCGGCCTCGGTGGTGTCGAAGGCGGCCATCCAGCGGACCTCGCCGGTGTGCTCGTTCCAGAAGTAGAAGCGGTAGGTCTTCTGGAGGCGTTCGCTGACCTCGCGCGGGAGGAGCGCGAAGACGGAGTTGGCCTGGACGGGGCGGACCACGGTGACGCCGGGGATCTCGCGGACGGCGTCCGCGAGGCGGCGGGCCATGGCGTTGGAGTGGCTGGCGTTGCGGAGCCAGAGGTCGCCGGCCAGCAGGGCCTCGAACTGGACGGAGACGAAGCGCATCTTCGAGGCGAGCTGCATCGAGGTCTTGCGGAGGAACTTGATGCCCTGGACCCGCTCGGGGTTGAGGACGACCACGACCTCGCCGAGCAGCAGGCCGTTCTTGGTGCCGCCGAAGGAGAGGACGTCGACCCCGACGTCGGTGGTGAACTCGCGGAACGGGACGCCGAGCGAGGCGGCGGCGTTGACGAGCCGGGAGCCGTCCATGTGGACGAGCATGTCGCGCTCGTGGGCGTGCTCGCAGATCGCCCGGACCTCGTCGACCGTGTAGAGGGTGCCGAGTTCGGTGGACTGGGTGATCGAGACGGCGAGCGGCTGGGCGCGGTGCTCGTCGCCCCAGCCCCAGGCCTGCTGGTCGATCAGTTCGGGGGTGAGCTTGCCGTCGGGGGTGGGGACGGTGTGGATCTTGATGCCGGCGAGCTTCTCGGGGGCGCCGCCCTCGTCCACGTTGATGTGGGAGCTCTCGGCGGCGACCACCGCGCCCCAGCGCGGGAGCAGGGCCTGCAGGGCGACCACGTTGGCGCCGGTGCCGTTGAAGACGGGGTACGCCTCGGCGCGGTCGCCGAAGTGGCGGCGGAAGACCGTCTGCAGGTGCTCGGTGTACTGGTCCTCGCCGTAGGAGATCTGGTGGCCGTCGTTGGCCAGGGCGATCGCGGCGAGCACCTCGGGGTGGATGCCGGCGTAGTTGTCGCTGGCGAAGCCCCGGACGGCGGGGTCGTGGTGCCGCACCGCGTCGGTCGGGCCGGTCAGGGGGGTCATCGGGCTGTCAGCCACAGGTGCTGTCCGTTCAGTTCTGCTGCGGGGCGCTCCCAGAGGGAGGCCAGGGTGGTGGCCAGGTCGGCGGTGTCGGTGAAGCCGGCGAACTTCGCGTCGGGCTTGGCGGCGCGCATCTCGGGGCTGACCAGGGCCTTGATGACCAGGATCGCGGCCGCGGCGGTGGGGGTGCCGTCGGGGGCGGTGGTCTCCTTGGCGAAGGAGTCGGCCAGCGCGAGGGTCCAGGCCTCGGTGGCGGCCTTGGCGGCGGCGTACGCGGCGCCGCCCGCGGTGGGCTTGTGGGCGGCGGCGGCGGAGACCATCGCGTACCGGCCGGCGGGGCTGCGGAGCAGTGCGGGCTGGAAGGCCAGCGAGGTGTGCTGGAGGGTGCGGACGACGGTGTCGTGCAGGAAGTCCCAGTCGTCGATCCGGGTCTCGAAGAAGGTCTTGCCGCCGCGCCAGCCGCCGACCAGGTGGAGCAGGCCGTCGACGTGGCCGTGCTCGGCCTCCAGGTGGTCGGCCCAGTCGTGGACCTCCTGGGGGTCGAGCAGGTCGATGACCTGGCCGGCGACCTTGGCGCCGGGGACGGCGGTGCGGACGGCGTCGAGGGCGGCGTCCAGGCGGTGCTGGTCGATGTCGGCGCCGATGACGGTGGCGCCGTCGGCGGCCAGGCGGCGCATGGTGGCCTGGCCGGCGGGGCCGCTGGCTCCGGCGACGGCGACGACCTTGTCCTGCAGGTGCTGGGCGGCGCTCACGCGGCGGCCTCCTCGGTGGTGGTGCCGGTGATGCCCTTGGTGCCGGCGATGACCCGGCCGAGCTTCTTCGACAGGGCTTCGTAGAACATGCTGAGCGGGAACTCGTCGGGGTGGACGGCGTCGCAGAGGGCCTTGCGGAGCGCCTTGTCGTCGGCGAGGTCGAGCGGGAGCGCCTCGGGGCCCTTGGCCCAGGTGGAGGCGGGGTGCGGGGTGAGGTAGCGGGAGACCAGCTGGTAGGCGGCGATCCAGTGCGCGGTCTTGGGGCGGTCGATGCCCTCGCGGTAGAGGGTCTCGATCTCGGCGCAGAGCGCATTGGTCACGTCGGCGACGCGGTCCCAGTCGATGGTGAGGCGGTTGTCGCGCCAGCGGAGCGCGTCGTGCTTGTGCAGGTAGGCGAAGAGCAGCTGGCCGCCCATGCCGTCGTAGTTGCGGACCCGGTCGCCGCTGACCGGGAAGCGGAACATCCGGTCGAAGAGGATGGCGTACTGGACGTCGCGACCCTGGGCGTAGCCCTCGGCCTCCAGCTGGACCGACTCCTTGAAGGTGTTGAGGTCGCAGCGGAGTTCTTCGAGGCCGTACATCCAGAACGGGCTGCGCTGCTTGATCATGAAGGGGTCGAACGGCAGGTCGCCGTGGCTGTGGGTGCGGTCGTGCACGAGGTCCCAGAGGACGAAGGTCTGCTGGGTGCGCTGCTGGTCCTGGAGCAGGTCGGCGGCGTCGGCGGGGATGTCGAGGCCGAGCTGGCGGACGGCGCTGGTGGTGACGGCGCGGAAGCGGGCGGCCTCGCGGTCGCAGAAGATGCCGCCCCAGGTGAAACGTTCCGGCGCCTCGCGGACGGCCACGGTCTCGGGGAAGAGGACGGCGGAGTTGGTGTCGTAGCCGGCCGTGAAGTCCTCGAAGGCGATGCCGATGTAGCCGGGGTTGTCGAAGCGGGTGCGCTCCAGCTCGGCGATCCACTCGGGCCAGACGACCTTCAGCAGCACGGCCTCCAGGTTGCGGTCCGGGTTGCCGTTCTGGGTGTACATCGGGAAGACCACCAGGTGGCCGATGCCGTCGACGCGCTGCTCGTTCGGGCGGAAGGCGAGCAGGGAGTCGAGGAAGTCGGGCTGGCGGTAGCCGGTGTCGGCCCATTTGGCGAGGTCGGCGCGGACGGCGGCGAGGTACTCGGCGTCGTGCGGGAAGAGCGGGGCGAGTTCGGCGACGGCGTCCTGCACGGTCTCCACGAGCGGGTCGACGGTGTGGCGCGGCACGGCAGCGAGGTCGATCGAACCGTCCTTGGACTGCAGCGGCCGGAGGGCCTCGACGGCGTCCTTGAGGCGCCGCCAGGCCGGGTGGCCGGCCGGGTCCGCGGCGGGGGCGTTGCCCGCTACCGCGAGCGTCGGCGAAAGATTCTGCATCACAGGCTCACTTCGACAGGAGTTATTTCGACAAGACCACGTTAAATGCGAAAGGTTCTCCGGTTCAAGACCGGTTTGACGGCGGACACGCCATCCGGGCGCCCGGGGACGCTCCAGTTCGTAGCGCCGCCGATCACCTCCCCTCCGAAGTGGATGAAACGGACAGATCCGTCGGCGGCGGGGCCGCGGGCCCGGTACGCCGACCCTGCCCCGGCCCGGAGCGGCCCGCCACCGGGGCGTCCACGCCGGGCACGGACCCGTGCGCGCCTCGGTGCGCCCCCGTTCACGCCCTGCTGCGCCCGCGTCCGGTCGGTGATCGTGGAGGGGCGGCGGCGGACGGAGCACGACGGAGGAAGCGGAGCGCGGTCCGGCGCTGGTGGAGTGGGGGGACGGGACGTCCGGCGGCGGGGCGGAGGGGGCGGCGATGCACGGTCCGGCACTGGTGAGCTGGCTGCTGGCGGTCCTGTCCGCGGGCACCGGCGGCTACTGCGGGTGGCGGGTGCACCGCCGCCGCGCCCAGCCCCCCTGCGGCGGGGCGCACCGGTCCCGCCACGAGCCGGACGTGCTGGAGGCCGCGATGGCCCTGGGCATGGCGGGGATGGCGCTGCTGCCGGGGGTGTTCTGGGGCTGGCCGTACGCGCTGCTGGCGGCGGTGCTGCTGGTCGGCGCGCTGGCGGGCCGGGACGGGGGGCTGCGGGCGCACCGGCTGCACCACGGGATCGGCGCGCTGGCGATGGCGTACATGGCGCTGGCGATGGCGGGCGGTCCGGCGGGCGGGCATGCCGGGCACCACGTGCGGATGGGCGGGCCGCCGGTGCTGACGGGGCTGCTGCTGGTGTACTTCGGCGGCTACGCGCTCTGGGAGGGCAGCCGGGTGCTGGCCGCCGCCGGAGCGGGCCCGGGGGCGGGCGGGACGGTGGCGGCGCCGCTGCCGCGGGCCTGCCGGGCGGCGATGGGGATCGGGATGTTCGCGATGCTGCTGACCGCCTGAGCGCGGTGCGGAGCTGACGGCCCGTCGGGGGCCGGGCGGGCCCGGGCGGGCGGCGGTCCGGGGGCGGGTCGGGTACGGGGTGGCCTTGGTCACTGGCGCGGCCCCGGCGTTCCGCGCGGGCGTACGGGCGCATAGGTTGGGAGGAGCGCATCGCCGCGCCCCCGATCCCTCCTGGGGAGCCCCGCATGACGGCACTGCTGGACCTGCTGCTGCTCGGACTGCTGCTCGCCACCGTGGCGCCGAGCCGTCTGGCCCGGGCCCGTTGGCCGGAGCGCGAACCCGTGCTGGCCCTGCTGGTGTGGCAGATGCTGGTGGTGGCGGTGCTGCTGTGCTGCGTGCTGAGCCTGCTGTTGGCGAGCGCGGCGGCCCTCCCGTCCTGGCGCGCGCTGGTGTTCGCGGGCGCGCCGACGGGGGTCGAGGACGCCTACGGGCTGGCCGGGGCGGAGGGCTGGGGGCGGCTGTCGGCGGCGGTGCTGGCGGCGGGCGGGCTGTGGACGGCGGTGTCGCTGGCCCGGGAGGTCCGCTCGGCGCGGGCGGAGCGCGGCCACCGCCATGCCCAACTGGTCCGGCGTGCACCGGAGTTGCCGGATTCGCTGACGCCCCGTCGGCGGGTCAGGGAGCCGCTGGTGGTGCTGGAGAACCTGCGGCCGCAGGCGTGGTCGCTGCCGGGGCCGCAGGCCCGGCTGGTGGTGACCACGGGCGCGCTGCAGCAGCTGTCGGACCGGGAGCTGGCGGCGGTGCTGAGCCACGAGCGCGGGCACGTCCGGGCCCGGCACCACTGGCTGGCGCAGTGCGCGCAGGCGTTGGCGACCGGGTTCCCGGGGGTGGGGGTGTTCTCCGCGTTCCGGGACCAGGTGGCGGTGCTGGTGGAGCTGGCGGCGGACGACCGGGCGGCGCGGCGGCACGGGCGGGTGACCACGGCGCTGGCGCTGGCGGAGCTGAACAGCGAGGTGTTCGCCTCCTGCCCGCCGCGGCAGCTGGCGCAGTCCCCGGCCCGGGTGGACCGGCTGCTGCTGGGCGCGCCGCGGCTGCCGGTGCCGGCCCGGCTGGGGTGGACGCTGGCGGCGCTGGCGGCCCCGCTGGGCGCGGCGCTGCTGGCGGCGGCGCCGGGGCTGTCGACGCTGTTCTGACCCCGACGCCCCTGACCCCGACGTCTCCGAGCCCGACGCCCGGGCCCGGCGGGAGTTCCGGCCGGGCCGCCGCGGGCGGGCCGTCCGTCAGGGGGTCTCGCCGAGCGTCTCGGCGAGGATGCGGCGGTGCACGGGGCGGGCCCCGAGGTACCGGGCGCGGCCGTCGTCGGTGAGCGTGAGGTTGATGCCGCGGCGGTCGGCCTCGCAGAGCGAGCGCTGGACCAGGCCGGCCTTCTCCATCCGGGCGACCAGCCGGGAGAAGGCGCTCTGGCTGAGGTGGACGGTGCCGGCGACCACCCGGGAGCGGACGTCCCCGTGGTCCGGCTCCTGCTCGAACTCCCAGAGCCGTTCCAGCAGTTCGAACTCGCTGACGCCCAGGCCGTAGGCGTCGCCGAGGGCGCGGTCGATGGCGCAGGAGGTCGCGGCGTGGCGGGCCAACAGGGCGCGCCACTGCTCGGTGAGAGCCGTCTCCGCGGCGGGGTCCTGGTCCGGGTCGAGGTCGGTCACACCGCCAACCTAGCACATGCATGCGCATCTGTTGCGCCCACATTAAATGCACTTGCATTCCATGCACATGCATGTAGCGTTCTGTGCCATGACCGACACGACCGGCACGACCGGCACGACCCACGCGCATTGGACCCCACGGCTCTGGGGCACCCTGGTGGTGCTCTGC
Source organism: Kitasatospora sp. NPDC088391 (assembly GCF_044753345.1). Taxonomy (NCBI): domain Bacteria; kingdom Bacillati; phylum Actinomycetota; class Actinomycetes; order Kitasatosporales; family Streptomycetaceae; genus Kitasatospora; species Kitasatospora sp. NPDC088391. The sequence goes on along the minus strand of NZ_JBIVNB010000005.1, from coordinate 595,100 downwards.
GCCGCGATGTTCCTGGATTCCCTCGACGTCTCGATGGTCGGCGTCGCCCTGCCCTCGATCGGCGCCGACCTGCACCTGTCCGACTCCGCCCTGCAGTGGGTGGTCAGCGGTTACGTCCTCGGCTACGGCGGGCTGCTGCTGCTCGGCGGCCGGGCCGCCGACCTGCTGGGCCGCCGCCGGGTGTTCCTGGTCGCGCTGGCCGCGTTCGCCGGGGCCTCGCTGCTCGGCGGCCTGGTCGACAGCGGGCCGCTGCTGATCGCCACCCGCTTCCTGAAGGGCGTCAGCGCCGCGTTCACCGCCCCGGCCGGCCTGTCCATCATCACGACGACGTTCGCCGAGGGCCCGGCCCGCAACCGCGCGCTCTCCATCTACACGACCTGCGCCGCGGCCGGCTTCTCGCTCGGCCTGGTGATCAGCGGCCTGCTGACGTCGGCGGGCTGGCGGCTGACGTTCCTGATGCCCGTCCCGGTCGCGCTGCTCGCCCTGGTGGCCGGCGTCCGGCTGCTGCCCCGCCGGCACACCGAGCGCCCGGCCGGCGGCTACGACGTGGCCGGCGCGCTGACCGGCACCGGCTCGGTCCTGCTGCTGGTCTTCACGGTCACCGAGGCGCAGGGCGTCGGCTGGCTCTCGCCGCGCACGGTCGGCTCGCTGCTGCTGGTGGCCGCGCTGGCCGCGGCCTTCCTGCTGATCGAGGCGCGCACCGCGCACCCGCTGGTCCGGCTCGGCATCTTCCGCAACCCCTCGGTCCGCCGGGCCAACCTCACGGCGCTGACGCTGATGGGCGCCTACGCGGGCTTCCAGTTCGTGGCCACGCTCTACCTCCAGCGCCTGCTCGGCTGGTCCGCGCTGGAGACGGCGCTCGGCCTGCTGCCGGGCGGCGCGATCGTCGCCTTCTCGGCCGGCGCGGTCGGCCGCCTGCTGGACAGGTACGGCCCGGAGCGGCTGCTCCCGGTCGGGGTGGCGCTGATGGCGGTCGGCTACGCGTCCTTCCTCCGACTCGACGAGCACAGCGGCTTCCTCGGCCTGGTGCTCCCGGCGATGCTGCTGATCGGCGGCGGCTTCGCGCTGGCCTTCCCGTCGATCAACGCGGCGGCCACCGGCGGCGTGCCGGACGACGAGCAGGGCCTGGCCTCCGGCCTGGTGAACACCGGGCTCCAGGTCGGCGGCGCGATCGTGCTGGCCGTCACCACCGCGGTGCTGACGGCGGGCAGCGGCGGCGGCACCGACGCGCAGGCCCAACTCGCGGGCTACCGCCCGGCCCTGCTGCTGGTGACGGGCACCATCGTGGTCGGCCTGCTGCTGGCGCTGACGGGCGCGGTGCGCTCGGGGCGGGCCCCGGCCTCCGCCGTCGCCGCCGGGTCGCACCCGGTGCCGGACTACGCCTACGGGGCGGCCACTGCCGCGGCGGACGACACGGAGGTGCTGTCGAAGCGCTGAATCCCCGGGCGGTCGACCCCTCGCCGCCCCGCCGCTCCCCCGCCGTTCCTCGCCGCGCACCGGCGCACCCCGCCCGCCCGGCGGACCGGGCGGTGCGGGAGACCGGCTCCACCAAACCCCCGTATTGGTGGAGCCGGAGCGCGGCCGGCGTCCGGTCCGCCGGGGCGGCGCGGACGCTCGGAGCAGAAACCATGGCAGCTTGCCGGGCCCCGGTCAATCGGATTGGTCGACGGACCGTGAACTCCCGTACCGCTCAGCGACGGTGCCCGACGGCACCGCCCGGCCGCGGCCCCCGCGGCCCGTTCCGGGCCCTTGGCCGGGCCTTTACTGGCTCTTGAGGATCGTCCGGAGCAGTTCGAGGGTCTGCTGCGGGGTCAGGCTGTCCACGCAGAGCCGCTCCATCACCTGCAGGTACTCGTCCACGTCGTCGCGCTTGTCCAGGTAGAGCGCGCTGGTGAGCTGCTCCAGGTAGACCACGTCGGGCAGGTCCTGCTCGGGGAAGCGCAGCACCGAGAAGGCCCCGCTCTCCCCCGCGTGCGCGCCGAACCTGAACGGCATCACCTGGATGACGACGCTGGGGAGTTGGGCCAGTTCCACCAGGTGCTCCAGCTGGGCCCGCATCACCTCGGGGCCGCCGACGGGGCGGCGCAGCGCGGCCTCGTCGATGACGGCCCACAGCCGCGGGCCGCGGCCCTCGGTGAGCAGCTTCTGCCGCCGGGTGCGCAGGGTGACGCGGCGCTCGATCTCGTCGGCGGCGAGCGGCGGCCGGTTCTGCGCGAAGATCGCCCCGGCGTACTCCTCGCACTGCAGCAGGCCGGGCACGAACTGCACCTCGTAGGTGCGGATCAGCGCGGCGGCCTCCTCCAGGCCGATGTAGGTCTGGAACCAGTTCGGCAGCACGTCGTTGTAGCTGTGCCACCAGCCGGACTTGTTGGCCTCCCGGACGAGGGCGAGCAGCGACTCGCGCTCCGGGCCGGCGGCCAGGCCGTAGAGGCTGAGCAGGTCCGCGACGTCGCGCTCCTTGAAGGAGACCCGGCCGAGCTCCATCCGGCTGATCTTGGACTCGGAGGCGCGGATCGCGTAGCCCGCGTCCTCCCGGGTGATCGCGCAGCCTTCGCGGAGCCGGCGGAGCTGCGAGCCGAGGAGGATGCGGCGCACCATCGAGCCCCCGCCGGGCTGAACTGTGGTCATCGGACCAAACCTCCACTCGGACAGACCAGTTGCACAGTCTGCCATCACTTGGGCGCGCTGCGTGCCGGTAGTGGTGCGGGGTGCTACCGCTTCGGTCACTCCCCCATCATCCTGCACGTGCATTCGGGCCATGCATATGCCAATCGCACGACTGCACGTGAATCGACTCTTGCATCTGCCGTGAGCGCACGGGACCATGGTGCACGTGCACTTGCACGCCCTTGGCAATCCCGCGGACACCGCGTCGACCCCACGCGCATCCGCACACCCTCCCGGCAACGCCCGTGCGTCGCTGGGTACTTGTGTGCGCGCGCACCGGGCCGTCCCGGTGGTCGAGCGACCGAGCGAGTCGGAGGTGACCGGCATGACCCCGGTGGGTCCCGCCGTGTCCGCCCCCTTATGGGAGGAGCTCTTCATGAGCACCGGTACGGCCCTGGCGACCGACCCCCATGTGGTCAGCTGCACCCTCGCTCCCCGCTTCGAAGCCGTGCGCACCGCGCGGGAGTTCACCCGGGACACCCTGAACGGCTGGGGCCTGGGCGAACTCTTCGACGACGTGGCCCTGGTGGCCTCGGAGCTGGTGACCAACGCGCTGCGGCACGCGCTCGGCCAGAGCGAGCCCTCCCGGGTCCCGGCCCAGAGCATGCCCCAGCTGTCCGCCGAGACCCTGCCGATCCGGATCAGCCTGGTGCACCGGGCGCCGCAGGTGGTCTGCGCGGTGAGCGACCCGTCCAGCAACGGCCCGGTGGCCCGCGAGGCCGACTTCGTGGCCGAGTCCGGCCGCGGCCTGCACCTGGTGGACTCCTTCTCCCGCTCCTGGGGCTGGCACCCGCTGGCCGGCGCCGGGAAGGTGGTCTGGGCGCTGTTCGACGCCCGCGCGGCCGAGCCGCCCGCCGAGTCGCCGCTGCCGGTGAACCTCGGCCGCCACCGCCGCTCCGCCTGAACCCGCTCCGCCCCACCCCGACCCCCGCTCCCCCACCGTCCCCGACCCCGGGTCGGGGCTTCGGCGTGCCCGGGCGCGGGCGCGGGCGGGAGGACGCACCGGGCGCGGGCGGGAAAACACGGAGGCCGTCGCGGATGCTCCCACGACGGCCGGAGTGGACGGGTGTTGACGCCTCGTCAGAGGGCGCCGCCCAGGTGGTCGAACTCGCCGTCCTTCACACCGAGCAGCATCGCGGTGATCTCGTCCCGGGTGTAGACCAGCGCGGGGCCGTCGGGGAAGCGCGAGTTGCGCATCGCCACGTCGCCGCCCGGCAGCGCGGCGAACTCCACGCAGTTGCCCTTCGAGTTGCTGTGCCGGCTCTTCTGCCAGACCACCCCGTCGAGGTCCGCTGCCGCCATGCCGTTGTACGCCTCACGCATTGTCTTCTCCCCAGAGCCTGGCGAATCGCCTCACTTGACGTGATGATAGCCCGCCTGCACGTGCATCAGCATGGGCTACTTCCCGTGCAGAAGAACGTGCCGATGCCGACACCAAGCCTTCACAGCACCGTAATTGACGGGGCGTAAGCGGACACAGCCGGACGAAACACCAGTCCCGCCATGACCGTCCGCACACGCTCGTCAGCGCTTTGTCGATCATCACCCCTTATCACGCGGTTCACCCGGAGTCACAACCGGCACTGTGATGACCGTCACTTCCTGGCGGAAAGCCGCCCGCTCCCGGCATCCGGCTGCAAGGGGCCGGGGTCGATGTCCTACGATCTGGCCCATGAGCACCGCAGCCATCCCGGGCGCGCCACTGCCCGTCCGTACCCCAGGCTCCCGTGCGCGGGGGCGCCACCGCGCTCCCGAGCGCCGCGAGGTCTTGGCCGGTTCGCCTGCCCTGGTGCTGGCCGTTCCGGCCGTCGCCGGGCCGGAGACCCGTCCGATCGTCGACGAGCTGCTGTCCGTCGTGCGCGGCGAGCAGCCGGGCATCGAGGTGACGGCCGCCTATCTGGGCGGCGAGGACGCGCCGACCGTGGCCGGCCTGCTGGCCGCCGCCGCGGAGGCCGGCCTGGCCGCGCCGATCGTGCAGCCGCTGGTGCCGGGGCCGCACGGCTTCCTGCCCGGGCTGCACAAGGCCGCGGCGGAGACCGGCGCCCGGGTGCTGGACCCGCTGGGCCCGCACACCAAGCTGTCCGAGGCCGTGCACGTGCGCCTGTCCGAGGCGAACCTGGCCCGGGCCGACCGGGCCCGGCTGTTCGCCATCGCCACCGCCGCCGACGGCGTGGTGCTGACCACGGTGGGCGGCCAGGAGGCCGCCGAGGCCGCCGCGATGACGGGCGTGCTGCTGGCCTCCCGGCTGGCCGTGCCGGTGGTCGCGGCCGCGCTGGACGTGCCGGGCTCGGTGGCCGGGGCCGTGGCGCACCTGAAGGCGATGGGCGCCGAGCGCCCGGCGCTGGCCCCGCTGGTGATCGGCCCGGAGGCCGACCCGGAGCTGCTGGCCACCGCCGCCGAGGAGACCGGCTGCCCGAGCGCCGCCCCGATCGGCGCGTACCCGACGGTCGGTCAGCTGATCGCCGCCAGCTACCTGTCCGTGCTCCCGGAGCCGACCCAGGAGCAGTTGGAGGCCGCCGCGGCGGCCGCCGAACCGCGCACCCCGGGGGCGCACGCGGCGCGCTGACGCCGCACCAGGACCGCCGCGGGCGGGGGCCGCGCATCGACGCGCCCCCGCCCGTCGCGCTGTCCGGGGCCGGAACGGGGGCGTGGACGGGCCCGGACGGGCTCGGACAGGCTCGGACAGGCCCGGACAGGCCCGGACGGGGCGCGGCGGCCCGCGGGCGGCACGGCCCCCGGGCGGGCGTCAGCCGGTGACCCGCCCGGTGCGCGGCGCGGCGGCGGTGAAGGCGAGCGCGGGCAGTGCGACCGGGCGCGGCGGGCCGGGCGCGTCCGCGGGGGCGGTGGCGGCGTTCCAGGGGGTGCCGGCCAGGCCCTGCCCGCCGCTGCCCTTGGTGAGCGAGACGGTCTGCGTCCGGCCGGCCTGGCGGAACAGGATCTGCTTGGGGGCGGGTGACTCCGGGTCGAGCCACACCTCGGGGCCGGTGCCGGCGAACTCGCAGTCGAGCACGGCGATGTCGTCGGGCTTGCCGTCGTCGGTGGCCCGGAACGCCACCCCGGCCTTGCGGTAGCCGGTCAGCCGGCTGCGGCTGAGCGTGACGGCCTCGCCGTCGAGCTGGTGCTTGAGGGTGGCCACCGCGTAGTCGGACTGGCCGGCGGCGTCGATCAGGAAGCCGTCGAAGACGGTGCCCTTGTCGCGGCCGAGCGCGTGCACGGCGATGCCGCCGGCGGCGTTGCCGTGCAGCACCGAGGCGCTGTAGTCGAAGTCGTTCAGGTAGGCGCCGTGCTCGATGCCCCAGCCCCCGTTGTGGTAGGCCACGAAGCGGCTGACGGTGTGGTGGTGCTCGGCGTTGAGCCAGACGAAGATGCCGTTCTCGAGGTTGTTGTGGGCCAGGCAGTTCTCGAAGGTCCAGACGCCCTCGCTGGTCTCCGGCCACTCGTAGCCGGAGGCGCCGGTGGCGCCCTGGACGCCGACGGCCACGCAGTCCCGGGCCGAGGAGCCGGTGCCCGCGCCGAGGCTGAAGCCGGTCAGCCGGTAGCCGCGCGGGTTGGGCTCGTAAACGGTGCGGGAGGCGACGCAGCCCTGGTAGGCGATGTCGTTGGACGGGCCCTGCGGGGTGCGGGTGTCGATCGGCCCGTCCCACCAGTAGGCGTCCTCCCAGGTCTGGTGGGAGATGCAGCCGCGGAAGGTGATGCCGTGCGCGGCGTGCGGCACGAAGGCGTGGCTGCCGGTGTCGCGGACCACCACGCCCTCGACCTCGGTGCCGCGCGAGCTGTCCAGCAGCATGTGGAAGTGCAGCCCGTAGCGGCCGAGCACCGGCTCGGTGACGGGCTTGCCGTTCCAGCTGTCCTTGCCGTTGGCGCGCGGGCCCATCCAGCGGATCGCGGTGTGCCGGACGTCGGCGGGGCGGCTGGAGGTGAGGTGGACGTGCGCCCGGCCCTGCTCGGTGCCCTCGACCCGGACGTTGCGGGTCAGGTTGAGCACCTCGGCGCCGAAGGCGGGGCCGCCGCCGACCGCGACCCGGGGGTGGGCGTACTTGAGCGGGGCGGTGAGCGTGACGGTGGTGCCGTCCACCCGCTGGACCGTCACCAGGTCGTAGGAGGTGGAGAAGCCGTCGGTGTCGGGCGCGGCGGTCGGGGTGACGGCGAGTTCGTCGCCGGGCTGCCAGCCGTCCGGGGCGGCGGCGAGCTTCAGCGTGACGTCGCCGGCCCGCAGGTCGGCGGCGGCCCGGACCCAGGCGGTGCGGGGGGCGCCGTCCAGCCGCAGGTAGCCCCGGCCGGTGACCCACAGGCCGGTGTCGCTGTCGACGACCGTCATGCCGCCGCCCTTGAAGCGGCGTTCGTCGACGTCCGGGAAGAGCAGGGTGTGGGCGTGGGCGTCGTCGGGGGCGAGCGCCAGGGTGCCGCGCACCTCGACGTTGCCGGAGCTGGCCAGGGTGAGCGAGCGGTCCTTGGCGAAGACCAGCGAGCCGGTGGCCTCAACCAGCAGCGAGCCGACCCGGGCGTCGGTGTCGAGCAGCACCTTGTCGGTGATCCGCACCGCGCTGCCCGGGGCCGGGACCTTGCCGCCCCAGCCCTTGGCGTCGGACCACTTGCGGCCGCCCTGGTCGACCGGCGGGGGCGGCTCGGTGGGCTGCGGGCTCGCGGAGGCGGGCGGCGGGGCGGCGGTGCCGTGCTGGTGGCCGGTCGGCGGGCCGCCGGGGTGGGGCCGGCCGGCGGCGGTCTCGTCGGCCCCGGCGAGCGACTGCCGCAGCACCGCCCCGCCGCCGACCGCCGTCACCGCCCCGACCGCCAGCCAGGTGAGCATCCGCCGCCGCTCGACCACCGGCCGCCGGTGCCGGCGGGGCGCCTGCTGTTCGTTGTCGCGCTGGTCCACGATCGCCGCCCTCCCGGGGCGCTGGGAACTCCGACTCGTCCGGGGGCAGCATAGGCAGAATCCCGGCCGGGAAGCGGCGTCTTCCGTTTCGCTTAAGCATCCTGACGTACCGTCAGTCTCCCGTTCGACACCCCGGTCCGGGCGGCCGGGCGGTGGCGGCGCCGGGCGGGCGGCGGCGCGGGCGGGGCGCGCCCGGGGCGCATTCGGGCGCGTGGGAATGCGGTGGGCGGAATTCGGACGTCCTCGGCCGGGCCGCCCCGGTGGCACCACCCGGGCCGGACAAAGCGAACCAAGTGCCCGAATCAGCCGGAGCAAAACCCATCGAAACCGAATATCGACCCACCGATTCTCATAATCACCCAAAACGGGCACAAGATCACCAATTGCCTGACGCCCGGCCAGCTCCCTTCGCAGATCTGCGAGTTCGGCGGGAATTCCTTGATCGTGAATTCCGCGCGCCGTGACGGTCGTCACAGGCATTTGCGAATTCCCTTTCCACCTGCTTAATCTCCTGCCCACGTTCGTGGACACACGGACCCAGCCCTCCCGGAACGCCGAGTCCTGCCGCCGGGTGGGTCGGCTCATGCGAAACGCACCGCGGCAGGGGCGGGGGAACCAGGTAGGTCGCCCGGGGACGGTCCAACGGACCGGCCCGGGGCTAGGGGTGAAGCCGTGCGCACCTGCGGGTGCCGCGCGGCCGGGCTGCTCCGGCCCGAATCCGACAGCTCACCTCGCAGGCGTGGGAGAGGAACGCTTCTTCATGCTGCCCATCAGTGCCAAGCGCGCCCGCCGCCTGATCGCGACCACCGGTGTGGTCGGCATCGGCCTCACCGTTCCCTGCCTGACCGCCAACACCGCCTCCGCCGCCTCCGTCTCCACCTGGGACAAGGTCGCGCAGTGCGAGTCCAGCGGCGACTGGTCGATCAACACCGGCAACGGCTTCTACGGCGGCCTGCAGTTCACCGCCTCCACCTGGTCCGAGTTCGGCGGCACCGCGTACGCCTCGCGCGCCGACCTGGCCTCCAAGGACCAGCAGATCACCGTCGCCGAGAAGGTGCTCGCCTCGCAGGGCCCCGGCGCCTGGCCGGTGTGCTCGATCCAGGCCGGCCTGACCAAGGGCGGCGGCGCCCCGCAGGTCGACGCCTCCGCCCCGAGCGGCACCAAGTCCTCGGGCACCCAGTCCTCGGGCGACGCCGCGAAGCCGCAGGCCCCGAAGTCCGAGACTCCGAAGTCGGGTTCCGGCTGGCAGCAGTCCCGGACCCAGAGCAAGCCGCAGGCCCAGCAGCAGCCCCAGCAGCAGGCCGCGAGCGCCTCGGCCGGCAGCTACACGGTGCAGGCCGGCGACTGGCTGTCCACCATCGCCCAGCGCGAGCACGTGGACGGCGGCTGGCAGGCGCTGTACGACCTGAACCGGTCCGTCCTCACCGAGGGCCCGGACATGATCTACCCGGGCCAGCAGCTGGCCCTCGGCAACGTCGCCGTCGCCGAGGCCCCGGCCCAGCAGTCGGCGCCCGCCACCAAGTCCCCGTCCTCGTCCTGGAACCGGGCCAAGTCCGCCCCGGGCACCTCCGCCGCGGCGAAGCCCGCCGCGCAGGAGACCAAGGCGTCCACCGGCACCGCCGTCAAGGCGACCGGCTCCAAGGCCGCGGCGATCGACTTCGCGCTCGGCAAGCTCGGCCAGGCCTACATCTACGGCGGCACCGGCAACGGCGGCTGGGACTGCTCGGGCCTGACCCAGGCCGCGTTCCGCCAGGCCGGCATCAGCCTGCCGCGGGTCGCCGCCGACCAGGCCGACTACGCGACCCGGGTCTCGCTGAACAACCTGCAGGCCGGCGACCTGCTGTTCTGGTCCAACAACGGCTCCAACTCGGGCGTCTACCACGTGGCGATCTACCTGGGCGACGGCAAGTACGTCGAGGCCGCGAACCCGCGCTCCGGCGTCCGCACCGAGACGATCGCCAACTGGGCGCCGGACTTCGCCGGCCGCGTCTGACCCCTCGCCCGGCCGCGCCCGACCCTTCGTCGGCGCACGGCACCCCCCCGTGGCACCGCTGCCCCCGGAGACCCTGGTCGGCTCCGGGGGCAGCGGCCTATGCTCGGCCGGACGACCCGCCGGGCCCGAGCCCGTCCGGCGGCGGCCCGACCCCGGAGCGCACCCATGGCGAAGCTGACCATCTCCCTCGACGCGGACCTCGCGCTGGAGGTGATGATGCGGGTCGGCGCGAGCAGCCCGCAGGACGCGGTCGAGCTGATCGTCCGCGACTACCTGGCCACCCGGGCCGGCACCGGGAACCCGCACCGGGGCGAGCGCTTCACCGGCCCCGCCGCGCCCGTCGAGGAGGGCTGAGCCCCGGGGCGCACCGGCGCGGCCGGCCCCGCATTACGGCGCAAGATCCTGAACTGTCAAGGAACTTACCGTCTAGTAAGTTTACTGGCGAGTACCTACCCTGGGCGGACCCCACCCACCCAAGGGAGTCCGCCATGGCCCACCCCCTCGCCCGCGCCGGGCGCGACGAGCAGCTGCGCGACCGGGCGCCCGTCGAGGTCTTACGGTCCGGCGGCCGGGTGGTCGAGGCCCGCACCGGCCCGCTGGTGCCGCCGCCCGCCCGCGGGAGCCTGGCCGACCTGCCGTTCCGCAACGCCGAACAGGCCCCGGACACCGTGGTGATGACCCGGCGTCAGGACGGCGGCCCCTGGCAGCACCTGACGGCCCGGCAGTTCGCCGAGGAGGTCGCGGCGGCCGCCCGCGGGCTGGTCGCGGTGGGCGTCCGGCCCGGCGACCGGGTGGTGCTGATGTCCCGGACCAGGTACGAGTGGACGCTGCTGGACTTCGCGGCCTGGGCGGCCGGCGCCGCCGTGGTGCCGGTCTACCCGAGCGCCTCGGTCGAGCAGGCCGAGTGGATCGTCCGGGACTCGGCGGCGGTGCTGGCGGTCGCGGAGGACGCCGACACCGCCGAGGTGCTGACGGTCGCGATCGCCCGGACCGGCGGCACGGTGCCGCTGTGGCGGCTGGACGAGGACGCGGTCGGGGCGCTCGGCGAGCTCGGGAAGGCCGTCCCCGCCGCCGAGTTGGAGCGCCGCCGGGCCGGGCTGGGGCCGCACAGCGAGGCCACCCTGATCTACACCTCCGGCACCACCGGCCGCCCGAAGGGCTGCCTGCTCACCCACGCCAACTTCCTCACCGAGGCCGCGAACTGCCACGCCCTGATGGAGCCGGTGTTCGAGGAGGTCACCGGGGAGCCGCCGTGCACCCTGCTGTTCCTGCCGCTGGCCCACGTGCTGGGCCGGATGCTCCAGGTCACCTGCGTGTACGGCCGGGTCCGGCTCGGCCACAGCCCCTCGCTGAAGCCCGCCGAACTCCGGCCCGACCTGGCCTCCTTCGGCGCGACCTTCCTGGCCGGGGTGCCCTACCTGTTCGAGAAGATCCACCAGGTCGGGCGGGCCGAGGCGCAGGCCAAGGGCGCGGTGAAGGTCTTCGACCGGGCCGCGGACGTGGCGGTGCGCTACGCCCGGGCCGAACTGGCCGCGCTGGCCGGCGAGGGCCGGCCCGCCCCGTTCACGCTGCGGGTCGCGCACGGCCTGTACGACGCGCTGGTGTACCGCCGGGTCCGGGCCGCGATGGGCGGGAAGGTCCGGTACGCGATCAGCGGCGGCTCCTCGATCGACCCGGAGCTGCTGCTGTTCTTCGCGGGCGCGGGCGTCCTGGTGTACGAGGGCTACGGGCTGACCGAGACCAGCGGCCCGTCCACCGTGAACCCGCCGCTGCGGCCCCGGCCGGGCACGGTCGGACCGCCGGTGCCGGGCAGCGCGGTGCGGATCGCCGAGGACGGCGAGGTGTTCCTGAGCGGCGGTCAGATCTTCGACGGCTACTACGAGTTGGGGGCGCCGAGACCGGCCCGTCCGGTCTGGTTCGCCACCGGCGACCTGGGCCGGCTGGACGAGGACGGCTACCTGACCGTCACCGGCCGCAAGAAGGAGATCCTGGTGACCTCCGGCGGCAAGAACGTCTCCCCCGGCCCGCTGGAGGACCGGCTGCGCGCCCACCCGATGATCAGCCAGGCCCTGGTGGTCGGCAACGGCCGCCCGTACGTGGGCGCGCTGCTGACCCTGGACCCGGAGGCGGTCGAGCAGTTCCTGGAGCTGCGCCCGCAGACCCCGGCGGGCGGGCCGGAGCCGGTGGAGATCGTCAGCGCCGTCCCGGTCCACCACGCGGTGCTGACGGCGCTCGCCGAGGCGGTGCGGGCGGTCAACTCGACCGTCTCGCGGGCCGAGTCGATCCGCCGGGTGCGGGTGGTGGCGGGCGACTTCACCGAGGAGCGCGGCCTGCTCACCCCGTCGCTGAAGGTCCGCCGGCAGGCCGTCACCACCGCCTACCGGCGCGACATCGAGCAGCTGTACGCCTGAACACCGGGCAACTGTCCGCCCGAGCGCGCCGAGGGCCCCGGGAGTCGCCTCCCGGGGCCCTCGGACAGACCGTCGCTCGGACAGGCCGTCAGCCGTTGCGCGGGCCGGAGCCGGTGGAGCCGCGCATCACCAGCTCGGGCTGGAACATGAACTCGGAGCGCTGCGCCGGGTTCCCGCCGACCTCCTCCAGCAGGGCGTCGACGGCGGCCGTGGCCATCGCCTCGACCGGCTGCCGGACGGTGGTCAGCGGCGGCTCGGTGAACGCTATCAACGGCGAGTCGTCGAAGCCGACCACCGAGACGTCCTGCGGCACCGACAGCCCGCGCTGCCGGACCGCCCGGATCGCGCCGAGCGCCATCATGTCGGAGCCGCAGACGATCGCCGTGCAGCCCTTGTCGAGCAGCGCCTGGGCGGCGGCGTGCCCGCCCTCCACGCTGAACAGGGTGTGGTGGACCAGCTGTTCGGCCTGTTCGGCGGTGCGCCCGGTGAGCTGCCGCAGCGCCGCGGTGAAGCCCTCGATCTTGCGCAGCACCGGCACGTACCGCTTCTGGCCGACCGCCAGGCCGATGTTCTCGTGGCCGAGTTCCACCAGGTGCTGGACGGCCATCCACATCGCGGCCCGGTCGTCCGGCGAGATGAACGGCGCGGCGATCTTCTCGCTGTAGCCGTTGATCAGCACGAACGGGACCTGGCGGCCGGTCAGTTTGGCGTACCGGTCGTGGTCGGCGGTGGTGTCGGCGTGCAGGCCGGAGACGAACACGATGCCGGCGACGCCGCGCTCGACCAGCATCTCGACGAGTTCGTCCTCGGTGGAGCCGCCCGGGGTCTGGGTGCACAGCACCGGCGTGTAGCCGTGCCGGCTGAGCACCTGCTCGATGACCTGGGCCAGCGCCGGGAAGATGGGGTTGCTCAGCTCCGGGGTGATCAGGCCGATCAGCCCGGCGCTGCGCTGGCGCAGCCTGGTGGGGCGCTCGTAGCCGAGCACGTCCAGGGCGGCCAGCACGGTCTGCCGGGTGGTCGCGGAGACGCCCGCCTTGCCGTTGAGGACGCGGCTGACGGTGGCTTCGCTGACCCCCGCCTGCGCCGCGATGTCGGAGAGTCGCGCCGTAGTCACGATCCCAGAGCCTATTGCAACCACGTCAGACCGCCCACCATGCGGTGCTGTCGGCCGGGAGTTCGACGCCGTCCTCCGCCGCGACAGCCTCGGCGGAGGAGAGCAGCATACGGCCGGGGGCGGGGAGTCGGACGCTTTCGCCGGTGGTGTTCACGGTGCACACGAAGGAGCCCTCGGCCGAGTCGCGGCGGAACGCCAGCACGCCCTCGGGGGCGGGCAGCCAGGCGACCTCGGTGCCGGCGCCGAGCGCGGGCTGGGCACGGCGGACGGCGAGCGCGGAGCGGTACAGCTCCAGGGTCGAGGTCGGGTCGCCGGTCTGGACCTCCACCGACAGCTCGGCCCACTCGGCGGGCTGCGGCAGCCAGCTGGGGCCGCCCGGGTTCGGGCCGAAGCCGTAGGGGGCCTCGGTGCCGGACCACGGGATCGGGACCCGGCAGCCGTCGCGGTAGCCGTCCTGGCCGGCCTGCCGGAAGAAGGACGGGTCCTGGCGGACCTCGTCGGGCAGGTCGGTGACGTCGGGCAGGCCGAGTTCCTCGCCCTGGTAGAGGTAGGCGGAGCCGGGCAGCGCGAGCATCAGCAGGGTGGCGGCGCGGGCCCGGCGCAGGCCGAGGGCGCGGTCGCCGGGGGTGCGGATCTGGGTGCCGAGGCCGGCCGGGTTGGCGAACCGGGTGGCGTGCCGGGTGACGTCGTGGTTGGAGAGCACCCAGGTGGTGGGGGCGCCGACCGGGCGCATCGAGTCGAGCGAGAGGTCGATCACCTCGCGCAGCGCGGCGGCGTCCCAGCCGGTGCCCAGGTACTGGAAGTTGAACGCCTGGTGCAGTTCGTCGGGGCGGACGTAGTTGGCGGTCCGCTGGACGGTCGGGGTCCACGCCTCGGCGACGCCGATCCGGGCGCCGGGGTACTCGTCGAGGATCTTCCGCCACTCGCGGTAGATGGCGTGCACGCCGTCCTGGTCGAAGAACGGCATGACGTCGTTGCCGAGCAGCTTGAGCTGGTCGTGGCTGCCGAGGTCGGGCAGGCCGGGGGCCTTGACCATGCCGTGCGCGACGTCGATCCGGAAGCCGTCGACGCCCATGTCGAGCCAGAACCGCAGGATGGAGCGGAACTCGTCGGCGACGGCGGGGCTGTCCCAGTTGAAGTCGGGCTGCTCGGGGGCGAACAGGTGCAGGTACCAGTCGCCTGGGGTGCCGTCCGGGTCGGTGGTGCGGGTCCAGGCGGGGCCGCCGAAGATGGACTCCCAGTCGTTGGGCGGGAGTTCGCCGTTCTCGCCCTTGCCGGGGCGGAAGTGGTAGCGCTCGCGCAGCGGGGAGCCGGGGCCCTCGCGCAGCGCCCGGCGGAACCACTCGTGCCGGTCGGAGGAGTGGTTGGGGACCAGGTCGACGATGATCCGCAGGCCCAGCTCGTGGGCGTCCCGGATCAGCCCGTCGGCGTCCAGCAGGGTGCCGAACATCGGGTCGACGGCCCGGTAGTCGGCGACGTCGTAGCCGGCGTCGGCCTGCGGGGAGGCGTAGAACGGCGAGAGCCAGACCGCGTCCACGCCCAGGTCGCGCAGGTAGGGCAGGCGGGCGCGGACGCCGGGCAGGTCGCCCATGCCGTCCCCGTTGCCGTCGGCGAAGCTGCGCGGGTACACCTGGTAGATGACCGCGTCCCGCCACCAGTCGCCTCTGGCGGCGCCGGCGCTCGCTGCGGTGGTCCGAGCGGCGGGAGCGGCGGCGGGCCGGGAGGCGTCGGCCAGGTTCTGGGTCATTGGACAGTCATCCCTCGGAGGCTGTGGAAGTGACGTGGGAGTGGCGCGGGTTCGGGACTGCGCGGCGCGGGGTCAGGACTTCGCGGCGCCGGCCGTCAGACCGGTGACCAGGTGGCGCTGCACCAGGTAGAAGACGACCGCGGCGGGGAGGGCGATCAGCACCGAGGTGGCGGCCATCAGCTGCCACTGGTGGTCGTGCTCGCTGACGAAGGAGGAGAGGCCGACCGCCAGCGTGTACTTGTCGGAGGAGAGCATGAAGGTCGACGCGTAGGCGACCTCGCCCCAGGCGGTGAGGAAGGAGTAGAACGCGGCCACCGCCAGGCCGGGGCGGGCCAGCGGC
Organism: Kitasatospora sp. NPDC088391; assembly: GCF_044753345.1. NCBI lineage: Bacteria > Bacillati > Actinomycetota > Actinomycetes > Kitasatosporales > Streptomycetaceae > Kitasatospora > Kitasatospora sp. NPDC088391. The sequence goes on along the minus strand of NZ_JBIVNB010000005.1, from coordinate 579,952 downwards.
AGGATCAGCCGCCAGAAGGTGCCGATCGGGGAGAGCCCGTCGACCCGGCCGGCCTCGTCGATCTCCATCGGGATGGTGTCGAAGTAGCCCTTGAGCAGCCAGGCGCAGTACGGCACGGTGGTGGACGAGTAGACCAGGATCAGGCCGGTGTAGCTGTCCAGCATGCCGAGGTTCGACAGGATGTAGTACATCGGGACGATCAGCACCGCGATCGGGAACATCTGGGTGACCAGCAGGGTCCACATCAGCTGGCGGTAGCCGGGGAAGCGCATCCGGGAGACCGCGTAGCCGGTGGAGGCGGCGATCAGCACGCCGATCAGGGTGGTGCCGCCGGCCACGATCGCCGAGTTGCCGAACCAGGTGAGGAAGTCGGTGTCGCCGAGCACCTTGCCGTAGTTGGCGAAGGTCATCTTGTCGAAGATCTTCGTCGGGTGCAGGTAGTCGTTGTCGTCCGGCCCGAACGAGATGTACGCGATGTACAGCACCGGGAACAGGGCGATCAGGCTGGCGGCGATCAGCGCGCCGTGCGAGAGCACGGCGGCCAGCGGGGAGGACTGGCCGCGCCCGCGGGCCTTGGCCGGGCGCTTCGCGGGGGCCGTTCCGGCGGCGGGGCGGTCGGCGGTGAGGGTCATGGGGCTACCTGCCTGGTCGGGTTCCTGGGGCTGGGAGGCGGTGGCGGTGCTCATCCGTTGGCCTTCTCGTTCCGGGCCAGCCAGCGGCGGTAGAAGCTGGTGAAGACGATCAGGATCGACAGCAGCAGGATTCCGTAGGTCGCGGACTGCGCGTAGTCGGAGGGCTGCTGGCCGAAGCCGAGGCGGTAGGCCCAGGTGACCAGGATCTGCGCGTCGGGGGCGCCGGAGCCGAACAGCAGGAAGATGACGGCGAACTGGTTGAAGGTCCAGATCACGCCGAGCAGCACGACGGTGGAGGAGACGGTCCGCAGGCCGGGCAGGGTGACGTGGCGGAACCGCTGCCAGGCGCTGGCGCCGTCCATCTCGGCGGCCTCGTACAGCTCCTGCGGGATCGACTGGAGTCCGCCGAGCAGCGAGATCATCATGAACGGCACGCCGACCCAGGTGTTGACCAGGATCGCGGCGGCCTTCTGCGCCAGCGGGTCGGACAGCCAGGCGGGTTCGGGCAGGTGCAGGAAGCCGAGCAGGCCGTTGACGGCGCCGCTGTCGGCGAGCATCAGCCGCCAGGAGAAGACGGTGACGAAGGTCGGGACCGCCCAGGGCAGGATCAGCACCAGCCGGTACAGGCCGCGGCCGCGCATCTTCCGGTTGAGCAGCAGCGCCAGGCCGAGGCCGATGCTGTAGTGCAGGACCACGCAGATCGCGGTCCAGGCGACGGTCCAGATGAAGTGCGACCAGAAGCGGTCGTAGGCGGTCGGCCCCCACAGGATGTCCGCGTAGTTGTCCAGCCCGATGAAGTCGAAGCTGTCCGGGATGTGGTTGACGCCGATCTGCCGGCCGACGTTGAGGCTGGTGGCGTTGGTCAGCGTCAGGTAGACGCCGCGGACCAGCGGGTAGCCGACCAGCACCCCGAGGACGACCACGACCGGCGCGATCATCGCGTACGCGTACCAGTACTTCGAGTACGACAGCTTGATGCGCTGTGCGACCGCAACTGCCATGGGTTTGCACCTTCTCCGGGGGTCCGCCGCCTGCCGCGGCGACTGCTGGGGGGCTGAAGGGGGTTCCGACGGGGTTCTGACGGGGGTTCCGACGGGGTTCCGACAGGAGAGGCCCGGCCCACCGTCAGGTGTGGGCCGGGCCGGCCGATCCGATTACTTCTTGAAGTCCGGGAGGAGCTTCGCGTAGTCGGTCGCAGTGGCGTCCAGGCCGGTCTTGATGTCCGACTGGCCCTGGACGATCTTGCCCAGGTTGGTGCCGAAGGAGCCGAACAGCGAGGCGTACTCGGGCAGTTCGGGGCGCGGCTGGGCGGAGGTGAGGATCGCCTGGAAGTCGGCGATGCCCGGGTTGGCCTTGACCTCGGCGGTGTAGGCGTCGCTGCGGGTGGGCAGGGTGCCGTTCTTCAGCGCGAGGAAGGTCTGGCTCTCGGCGGAGGTCAGGAACGCGGCGAGCTTCTCCGCGGCTTCCTTGTGGGCCTTGTCGGAGCCGGCGTAGACCGAGACGTTGTGGCCGCCGGTCGGCGCGCCGCCCTTGCCGGCGGAGCCGTTCGGGACGGCGGCGATGCCGAGGTTCTTCTTGTCGGCGAACGCGGCGCCCTTGTAGACGTTGGTGACCTCCCAGGGGCCCTGGATGATCGCCGCGACCTTGCCGCTGTTGAAGGCGTCCATCATGTGCGCGTAGGCGTCGGTGGTGACGTCGGCCTTCACGGTGCCGGGGGCGGTGAACATCGAGTTGTAGGTCTCGACGGCCTTGGCGGCCTCGGGCGAGTTGACGGTGATCTTCTTGCCCGCGGCGTCCACCATGTTGGTGCCCTCGCCGTACAGGAACGGCATGGCGTAGTAGCCGTCGCCGGCCTTCAGCCAGAAGCCGTCGACGCCGGCCTTCTCCTTCAGCTGGGCGGCGTCGGCCTTGAGCTCGTCCCAGGTCTTGGGGGCGGCGGTGATGCCGGCCTTGGCGAAGAGCTCCTTGTTGTACATCAGGCCGAGGGTGTCGGTGACCAGCGGCACGCCGTAGGTCTTGCCGGAGTACTTGGCCTGCTGGATCAGCGAGGGCTGGAAGACCGAGGCGTCGGTCAGCGCGGGGGTGCCGTCCAGCGGCTCCAGGTAGCCGGCCTTGGCGAAGGCGGAGGTCCAGCCGACCTCGGAGCGGAAGGCGTCCGGCGCGCCCTTGGCGCCCATCGCGGTCTGCAGCTTGTTCTGCGCCGTGTCGAACGGCACGTTCACGAAGTTGACCTTGATGTTCGGGTTCGCGGCCTCGAACTTCTTGACCAGCTCCTGGTAGTTCGGCGCCTCGTTGGTGGCGTTCGAGGTGTCCCAGTAGGTGATGGTGACCGGTCCGCCGTCGCCCTTGGCGTCCGAGCCGGAGCCGCTGCTGCTGCAAGCCGCCATGGAGACCGCCAGAGCCGCAACGAGAGCGGAGGCCGCGATGCCACGCCGCATGGAAACTCCTAGAAAGGTGGGGGTGCCCGAGATGGAGGTGGACGGCGCATAATGGCTGTCCCAGCCGACTGCGCCGTTGCGGCCGTCGGGCTTGACCAGGAACGTAACAGCGGCTTCATCGTTGCTGAAAGCCCTTGCAGCAAGTTTCTGCAAGATGACGGGGATCGTTACGTCCACGTGTCCTTAGAGTTGCCGTCACGCGTCTTGACCATCCGTCGCCTTGCGGAAACTCCTTGCAGTCAACGGGCCTTGGACATGCGGAAAGGCCCCCGGGAGCGGTGCTCCCGGGGGCCTTCGGACGGGCGGGTCGGCTCAGCCGGCGGTGCCCAGCCGCAGCACAGTGGTGGAGCGGAACTCCTGCCCCGGCCGCAGCTCGGTCGACGGGTACTGCGGGTGGTGCGGCGAGTCCGGGTGGTGCTGGGTCTCCAGCGCCACTCCCGCGAACGGGCCGTGCGCCGCGCCGGACGGGCCGGTGACCGAGCCGTCGAAGCCGTTCGCGGTGTACACCTGGAGGCCCGGCTCGGTGGTCAGCACCTCCAGGGTGCGGCCGCTGCCCGGGTCCGCCAGCAGTGCGGCGCGCACCGGCGGGCCGTCCGCGGGGCGCTCGCGCAGCACCCAGTTGTGGTCGTAGCCGCGCGAAAGTTTCAGCTGCGGGTGCCCCTCGGCGCCGCCCGCCGCGATCCCCTCGCCGATCGCCCGGGCCGCGGTGAAGTCGAACGGGGTGCCCGCCACCGGCTCGTACGGGCCGTACGGCACCTGCTGCTCGTTGACCGGCGTGTAGTGGTCGGCGTCCAGCGTCAGCAGGTGCCCCAGCACGTCGCCGCTGCCCTCGCCGGCCAGGTTGAAGTAGGCGTGGTTGGTCAGGTTGACCACGGTGGGCCGGGTGGTCACCGCCCGGTAGGAGATGACCAGGTCGGAGCCGGTCAGGGTGAAGTCCGCCCAGACGTCCAGCGCGCCCGGGAAGCCCTGGTCGCCGTCCGGGGAGTGCAGGTGCATCCGGACCCCGCCGGGGATCTCCTCGGCCGCCCAGACCCGGTGCGAGAAGGAGTCCGGGCCGCCGTGCAGCGTGACGCCGTGGCCGGTCGGCAGCAGCGCGAACTCCTCGCCGTCCAGGGTGATCCGACTGTCCGCGATCCGGTTGGCGAACCGGCCGACCGTCACCCCGTAGTGCCGGGCCGGGCCGAGCAGCAGGCCGACGTCGTCCGTGGTCAGCAGCACCTGGGCGGGCACGCCGTCCCGGTCCGGGGCGGTCAGGGTGTGCAGCGCCGCGCCGAGCGTGATCACGGTGGCCTCGACCGGGCCGGAGCGCAGCGTCCACCGCTCCAGGCCCACGCCCGCACCGGAGTGGTCGAAGGGTGCCCGGAGCACCTCGGTGGGCCGGTCCGACGCGGTCATGGGGCTGCTCCTCGGTTCGTGATCTTCCTGCCCGGCCAGCCTAGCCCGCTCCGGCGCGCGGCCCGGTGAGCCGCCCCCGCGCGCCGGAGCGACCGGCGGGCCGTCAGGCGCCCGGCCCGGAACCGTCGGTGGGCAGCCCGAGCGCCTCCGCGAGGCCCTCCGGCCCGGTGCCGAGCTTGCGGTGGACGGCGGCCAGCCGCTGCCGGACCAGGCCGACCGACAGCTGCAGGTGCTCGGCGATCCGCTGCGGCGGCATCCGGTGCGCCGCGAGCTCGGCGATCTGGCGCTCCTGCGGGTCCAGGGCGTCCAGCGGGGGCTGGAGCGCCCGGCTGGGCCGCAGGTTGGAGCTGGCGAGCACGTTGCGGGCCCGGATCTCCAGGCCGTCCGCGCCGCAGTGCTTGGCCAACTCCATTCCCTGGTAGAGGTGTTCGGCGGCCTCCACGCTGCGGCCGACCCCGACCAGGGCGGCGCCGAGGTCGACCAGGGCGTGCGCGTGCTCGTAGCTGGCCGGGGACAGGCCCAGCACCGCGACCGCCTCCTGCAGCAGCTCCACCGCGTGCGCGCCCTCCCAGACGCTGGCGGCCAGCCGCAGCGCGGAGCCGAGCGCCGACCGCGAACCGGACTCCTTGGCCCGGGCGATCGCGTCGTCGCCGTTCTTCCGGGCGGACGGCAGGTCCCGGTGCGCCATCGCCACCGCCAGGTGGCCGGCCCACGGGGCGTGCACCGGGGAGCGCCAGCCGCGCCGGTCCAGCCGCATGCCGGTCTCGGCCAGCACCTCGACGGCCATGTCGTAGTCGCCGCGGGAGATCAGCAGCTTGCCGTAGATCGTCGCCACGTCGGGGAGCAGCAGCGCGGTGTGGTGGTACGGCGGCGCGAAGCGGTACTTGCGGGCGATCTCGGACGCCTCGTGGGCGCGGCCGCGGGCCAGCAGGGTGTCGATCAGCGTGCCGACCAGGTTCAGCTGCAGCGGCAGGGCGTCGCCCATCCGGTCGGCGATCCGCAGGCCGCGGCGCAGGAAGTCCTCGGCCTCTGGCAGGAAGCCGCGGCGCAGCCGGGCGAAGCCCATCAGGAAGTAGGCGAAGCCCCGGTGCGCGCCGCTCCATCCGGCGATCTCGAACTCCAGCACGGCGGAGCTGAACAGCTTCTCGGCGCGGGCGAGTTCGTCGTTGTAGGCGAAGCAGAGGCCGAGCAGGGCGGGGAGTTCGAAGTTCCAGGTGGTGTTGGTCCAGCCGAGGCCGCGCGGCAGCCGGCCGTCGCACAGCGCGCTCTCGGCGGCGGCCAGCGCCTCGGCGGTGCCGCGGCCCTGGAGGGTGAGGTCCCAGGCGTGCAGGGCGCGGACCGGGCGGGCGGCCTCGCTCTCCGGGTCGACCTCGGCCACCAGTCGGGCGACCTGGGCGGCGCGCTCGGGGCCGTTGTCCTCGTCCCGGCGCAGCGCGGTGTAGAGCAGGTGGGCGACCAGCAGCCGGAGCCGGCCGGGGCCCTCGGGGGTCTGCCCGGACTCCTCCAGGCAGAGTTCGGCGGCGCCGCTCAGGTCGCCGCCGTGGGCGATCACCTCGGAGAGCCGGAAGACCGCCTCGACCCGCAGGTCGGGGCTGAGGCCGTCCTCGATGTCGAGGGCGCGGCGCAGCTGGTTGGCGGTGGACTCGGGGTCGGTGAGCAGGCTGGCGCAGGCGAGTTCGTACAGCACCTCGGCCCGGTCCTCCTCGTCCGGCGGCTCGTTGAGGGCGCGCTCCAGACAGCGGCGGGCGGCTTCGGGGGCGCCGATCGCGAGGTTCTCGGCGGCGGCCCGGCGGAGCTTGCGGACGATCAGGTCGTCGCCCTCGCCGGGGTGGGTCTCCAGCAGGTGGCGGGAGGCGGTGAGCAGCGATCCGCCGCTGTTCTCGATCACGTTGGCGGCCATGCCGTGCATGCCCGCCCGGATCGCGGGCTGGATCGACTGGTAGATCGAGGTGGCGATCAGGGGGTGGACGAACTCCAGTCGGCCGTTGGGCTGGCTGGTGAGCACCCGCAGGCGGCGCAGTTCGCGGACCGAGGCGGCGGCCTGGGCCGGGCCCTGCCCGCAGATCGCGGCGGCCAGGTCCTCCTTGATGTCGGTGCCGAGCAGGGCCGCGGCCCAGGCGAACCGGATCGAGGTGGGGCCGAGCTTGTCGAGCCAGTAGTCGAGGCCCTCGCCCCGGGCGGCGGCCGCGAGGTCGCGCAGCCGGGGCGAGTTCTCGTCGACGGGTTCGAGGTTCTGGTCGCGGACCTCGCGCAGCAGCGCCACGGTGTCGTACGGGGCTCCGGCGGTGACCGCCCAGACCTGGCGGCAGAAGGCGTCGTCGGCCTCGGCGAACTCGGCGTGCACGATCTCGGCGATCGACACCGGGCTGAGCGGCCGCAGTTCGTGCTGGCGGACGGCCTGGGCGGCGATCTGGTCGGCGTAGGGCCGGCCCTCGGCGGTGAACTCCTCGCGGTAGGCGAAGGCGAGCAGCACCGGCAGGTCGCGGGCGCGCAGCGCGAAGGAGGCGAGCCAGGCCAGCGACTCCTGGTCGACGGCGTGCAGGTCGTCGACGGCCACCACCAGCGGGGCGCGCCGGGGCGCCAGTTGGGTGATCACGAAGTCGAGGCCGTCGTGGATGCCCTGCGGGTCGATCCGCTCGACCTCGTCGGAGGGCGGTTCCAGGCCGACGGCGGGCGCGACGATGTTGTACCAGTTGCCGAACACCTCGGCGCGCTCGGACTCGTCGAGTTCGCCGAGCACCGGCAGCAGCAGTTGGCGCAGCACCCGGAACGGGGCCTGGCGCTGCCGTTCGTTGCCGCGCGCGAACAGCACGGTGGAGTCCTGCCGCGCCCCGGCGATCCGCCGGACCTGCTCCAGCACCGAGGTCTTGCCGATGCCGGGCTTGCCGTAGAAGACCAGCAGTTCGCCGATCTTGGTGCCGCCTGCGGCGAACTCGCGACACAGCCGCTCCACGGCCTGTTCGGCGGACCTCAGCTCCTGCTCGCGTTCCCAGAGCCGTTCGCCGGGCCCGACCGCCCCGCCCGCCGCACCCTGCTGCGGTCCGCCCTGTTCCTCGGCCACGTCCGTCCCTCCGCCTCGCCGTCCGGCACTCCGTTCCCGACCTTAGCGCCGCCGGGGGCCCTGCGGGCGGCGTTCGTGCAGGCCGGGGACCTGATGCAGGGTTAGTCGGTGGTGCCGGGGGCAAATGCCTTACTACTCAGGACATCTGACGATCCGATTGGGTAACGTTCGGATCACCGGGGTGTAGTGGATCTTAGTGGGGGAAGGCCATCGCCCGGGTCGGAAGACCTCGCACAGTGACCCACCGGCACAGGCTGCTCTGGAGAAACGTTGGCTGCCATACCCCCGCTTTTCTGCCCCATTCCGTCGGCCTTGCACCCCGACCACGAAGCGGTGGGGAAGAGCACCGAGCTGTGGCTCGAGGCCATGGGGTTCAGCAGTGACGCCGAGCGGCGGCGCCGCCTCCTGGCCATCGGGGCCCACGAGTTCGTCTGCCGGATCGCGAAGGACGCCGATGGCACCGTCGGGCTGGAGCTGGTCTCGCAGTGGCTGTGCAGCATGCTCACGCTCGACGACGAGTGGGACACCGGCCGACTGAGCCGGAACCCCTCCCGTGTACTCACCATAGCAGCCACGCTACTGGCTGTTATCAACTCGGCGAACTCGCATCCGCACGAATCCGATCCGTACGTCACCGCGGTCCGCGACGTGTTCCACCGGGCCCGCGAGTGGGCCCCGGCGCTGGCCGTGAAGCGTTGGGCGGACAGCCAGTTGGAGTCCTTCATGGGCGCGGCCACGGTGGTGGCGTACCGCACCGAGGGCCGGACCATGACGCTCGCCGAGTACCTGACGATCGGCCCGCTGGACCGCGGCAGCCGCTCCTGCATCGACGTCATCGAGGTCTGCGAGCGCACCGCGGTCCCGCAGTCCCAGCTGGACTCGCCGCGGGTGCACGCGCTCACCGAGGCCGCCAAGTTCCTGGTGCTGGTCTCCGCCGACCTCTACTCCTACCGGCGGGAGGACAGCCACGGCGCGCTGGAGAGCAACATCGTCGACGCGCTCCAGCGCCACCTCGGCTGCGGCCGCGAGCAGGCACTGCTGGAGGCCGCCGCCCTGCACGACCGGACGATGTGCCTGTTCCTCCGCCTGTCGGACCGCACCGCCCGCCGCGGCGGCGCCGAACTGCGGCGCTACATCCAGCAGTTGTCCAACCTGGTGAGCGGGAACCTGGAGTGGGGCTTCACCTCCGCCCGGTACGGCGAGCGCCTGCCCGGCAGCAGCCCGGTGGCCCCCCGGGCCGAGCGCCCCGCCGACGGTCGGCTCACCCCGCCGCCCTACCCGGAGATCGCCTGGTGGTGGGACCAGCTCTGGTGAGCCGGCGGCCCGGGGTTCAGCCCCGGGCCGGCAGGCAGCGGCGGACCGCCTCGATCAGCGCCCGGGAGCGGATGTCGCCGGTGACGCCGGGCTGCATGCCGTTGGTGACGTAGCCGAAGCCCAGGCCGAGCTCCGGGTCGGCGAAGCCCAGCGAGCCGCCCCGGCCGGGGTGGCCGAAGCTCGCCGGGGAGGCCATCGGCGAGGTACCGCCGTGCCGGAAGAAGCCCTGGCCGAAGGTGGTGTTGACGATCAGCACCCGGTCCGGGCCGTGCACCGAGGGGCCGGCCGCCTCGGCCAGCGTCGCCGGTCCGAACAGCGCGGGCAGCCGCTGCCCGGGGGCGTCCGTCCGGTCCGCGGCGCCGATCAGCGCCGCGTAGAACCGGGCCAGCGAGCGGGCCGTGCCGATGCCGCCCGCGCCCGGCACCTCGACGGCCCGCACCGCCGGGTCGTTCAGGTCCACGCTGCTGCGCACCGCGCCGAACGCGCGGGCGGTGAGCGAGGTCGGGTCGCCGTAGGCGTCCAGCACCGACCGCTTGGGGCGGGTCCGCATCCCGTTCGGGGCGGTCCGGGCCGCCTCCGGGGCGGGCAGGTCGACCAGCCGGCCGACCCGGCCGGCCTCCGAGCCGGGCAGGCCGATCCACAGGTCGAGGCCGAGCGGGCCGGCGATCTCCTCGGCGAAGTACCGCCCCACGCTGCGGCCGTCCGCCCGCCGCACCACCTCGCCGACCAGCCAGCCGAAGGTCAGCGGGTGGTAGCCGTGCGCGGTGCCGGGCTCCCAGGCGGGGGCCTGCGCGGCGACGGCGGCGGCCGCCGGGTCCCAGGCCAGGACGTCCTCGATCCGCAGCGGCACGTCCAGCACGGGCAGCCCGGCCTGGTGCGAGAGCAGCCAGCGGACCGGTATCCGGCCCTTGCCGGCCTGCGCGAACTCCGGCCAGTAGGAGGCGACCGGGGCGTCCAGGTCGAGCCGCCCGCGCTGCGCCAGGTGCAGGGCGGCGGCGGCCGTCAGGCCCTTGGTGACCGAGCGGAGCACCTGCGCGGTGCCCTCGCCCCAGCCGACCGCCGGGGCCGGGCGCGCGCCGACCTCGGGCCGGGCGTCGCCGCCCCACAGGTCGACCACCTTGCGGCCGTCCAGGTACAGCGCGAAGGCCGCGCCCAACTCCCCGTGCTGCCGGAAGTTGCCCGCGAACGCCTCCCGGACCGGCTCGAAGCCGTCCGCCGTGTATCCCTGGATCTCCACCCGGCCACTCTAGGCACCCCTGTCACTCCCCCTCCCACTCCCCTGTCACTCCACCGTCCACCCGATGCCGCCGATGCCGGTGGAGTAGAAGGCGCAGTGGCCGGAGGACTCGCCGACCTGCCCCGGCTGCACCGTCACCGAGTTGCCCGTCACGTCCGGCGCCCAGCCGCAGACGATGTTCGCGTGGAAGGTGACCGGGCCGCCGGTGTCGTTCCGGCAGTCGACGCCGCCGTAGAGCGGGTCGTTGTTGTGGACCCAGGTGGTGCAGTCCAGGCCCGAGCGGACGGACTCCACCGGCGCGGCGGAGGCAGGCAGGGCGGGCAGGGCGGTGCCGACCGCGACCAGCGCGGTGGCGAGGGACAGGACGACGGCACGGATCTTCAACTCTGCTCCCGGGGGCGTGATCTGACGGTTCGCCCGTTTCCTCCCCCGACAGAACACTCCGTACACCAACTCTTTCGGGTGACGGTGCCCCGGGGCCACAATGGCGGGCATGGACAACTCCGACGCCCCCGCCACCGACCTGGACGAGATCCTCGACGTGGTCGACGAGCACGACCGGGTGCTGCGCACCGCCCCCCGCTCCGAGGTCTACCGCGACGGCCTGATCCACCGCTGCGTCTTCATCCTGGTCCGCGACCCGCGCGGACGGATCTTCACCCACCGCCGCAGCCCCGCCAAGACCTTCGCCCCGAACGCCTACGACTGCTTCGTCGGCGGCGTGGTCGGCGCCGGCGAGAGCTACGCCGACGCCGCCGTCCGCGAGGCCGAGGAGGAACTGGGCGTCACCGGCCTGCGCACCCGCCCGCTGTTCCGCTTCCGCTACTCCGACGGCGAGAAGTACAGCTGGTGGTCCGACGTCCACGAGGCCGAGTGGGACGGCCCGGTCTCCCCGCAGACCTCCGAGGTCGGCTGGTACGACTGGCTGACCGAGGACGAACTCACCGAGCGCCTCGCCACCTGGGAGTTCGTCCCCGACGGCCGGGAGGCCTGGCAGCGCTACCTGGAGCTGCGCGCCACCGGCTGACCGGCCGGTCCGCGCTGTCCCCCGCCGCCCCCGACGAACTAGGGTGGGCCGCATGGCCTCCCGAACGCCGTCCGTGGCGCCCAGCGCGCAGGAACAGCCCCCCGCCCGGGCCCCCCGGCGGCGGCTCAGCGTCGACGAGCGCCGCGAGCAACTGATCGCGGTCGCCCTCGAACTGTTCTCGGACCGCGCCCCCGAGGACGTCTCGATCGACGACATCGCGGCCGCCGCCGGCGCCTCCCGCCCGCTGGTCTACCACTACTTCCCCGGCAAGCAGGCGCTCTACGAGGAGGCCCTGCGCCGGGCCGGCCGCGAACTCGCCGGCCGCTTCGAGGAGCCCGCCGACGGCCCGCTCTCCGAGCGCCTGTACCGGGTGATGGGCCGTTACCTCGACTTCGTCCAGTCGCACGCCGCCGGTTTCACCGCGCTGCTGCGCGGCGGCTCGGTCGCCGCCAGCCCGGACGCCGACGCCGTCATCGACCAGGTCCGGCGGGCCGCCCAGAAGCAGATCCTCTGGCACCTCGGCCTGCCCGACCCCGGCCCGACGCTGCGCCGCACCGTCCGGGCCTGGATCGCCAACGCCGAGATCAGCTCGCTGGACTGGCTCGCCGACAAGCCCGTCCCGGTCGAGACCCTCCAGCTCCAACTGGTCCAGGAACTGGTCGCCGCCCTCGCCGTCGCCGCCACCCGCGAACCCGAACTCGCCGCCCTGCTCGGCGAGTTCTTCGCCACCGAACAGCCCGACGGCCCCACCGCCCGCCTGGTCCGCGACCTCGCCACCACCCTCGCCGCCCCCGCCCTCACCGACGCCCTCCTCCGCCTCGCCACCCCACCGGCCCCCTGAGCGGCTCACCGGCCCTCCCCGCCCCGGCGCCGCAGGCCCTTGCCCCGTCCCCCGGTGCCGCGTCGTCCCGCTCCACCCCGGCACTCTCATCAGCCCCACCCACCCGGCAGGACGGGTCCTTCCCCCTCTCCCGGTGCCGCGCCGTCCCATCCTTCCCGCCTTCCGCACCCGCCCCGACCGCCCCGGTGCCGCAGGCCCTTGCCCCGTCCCCCGGTGCCGGGTCGTCCACGTCTGATAAAAAGTGCCTGGACTGTCCACACCCGAGAACGAGGGGGCTCGGCGAATGACGCAGGACGGCTTCGCCGCCGCAGACCGGATCACGGCCACGCTGGACGCGGCGTGCGCCGCACTTCTCGGCAGCCGCGCCACCCACTACCCGGTCGACGCGCTGACCGCGTTCCGCCGCTCCGCGCACCCGGCCGCCAAGGCCCTGTTCGGGCTGCGGATCAGCCAGATCGGCCCCGGCCTGCTCTCGGTGCCCCGGTTGGGCACCGTGATCGAGGTCTCCGGCACCCGCCGCCCGAACACGACCGCGGGCCGCGAGGCCGTCCCGGTGCTGACCAACCGCTTCGGCGCGTCCCTGCTCGGCCTGACCGACCTGCCGTCGGCCTCCACCCTGCAACTGGCGGTGGAGCCGGCCCCGCTGGGCGACGAGCCGACGGTCGGCTTCACCCCGGCGCTGGCCGCCCTGGCCGAGCCCCGGGCGACGGTGGCCCCGGACGAGCTGCCGACCGGTTCGGGGGTGGAGGCGCGACTGGTGGTCCCGCCGGTGTTCCACACCCTGACGGTCCGCGGTTCGGGCAACGCGCTCTCGGCCCATCTGTCCGAGACCGCCGAGGAGTTGTTCTCCGGCGCGTCCCCGGCCGAGCGCAACGACTTCGCGGTGGTGGCGGCCCTGCTCGCCGAGCGGTTCGCCGCGGCGGACGTCGCGTACGCGGGCGTCGGCGCGCTGGTGGTCGGCGGTCGGCGGGCCCGGGTGTCGCTGGTGGTGTCGACGGTCCGCTGCTCGCAGCCGATCCAGGAACTGGCGGTGGAGCTGTCCACCGACCGCCCGTACGCCGAGGTGTGGACGGTGCTGCTGCCGGCCGGCCCGGCGGCGGTGCTGGTGGAGAGCCGGGCGGTGCCCGCGCTGAAGGAGCTGCGGGACGGCGGCAACGGCGGGGTGAGCACCGTCGCCGAGGCCTTCGTGCCGATGCCGGACGGGAACACCGTGCTGGCCGTGCAGTTCAGCACCTCGGACACCGAGGACTGGGACCTGTACACGGCGGTCTTCGCCGACCTGCTCTGCTCGGTCCAACTCGCCTGGGACGGCGTCGCGGTGGCCCCCGAGCCGGTGCCGGTGGGCCGCGCGCTCCCGGCCCAGGCCGCGCCGCCGGTCGCCGCACCGCCGGTCGCCGCTCCCCCGGTCGTCCAGGCCCCGCCCGCCGCGCCGGCCGTCCCGGCGGCCCCGCTGCCGCCGACCGCTCCGGTCGCGCCGCCCGTCGCGCCGCCGGTCGCCCCGCTGCCGGTGCCCGAGCCCGTGGAGACCGCTGCGGGCACGGCGGTCCGAGTGCCGCCCGCCGACTTCAACCCCTTCGCCGCCCCGGCCCCGGCCGATCTGCCCGCGCAGGCCACGCCGGTACTGGCCTCGCTGGACGCCGCTCCGGCCGCGACCGAGGACCGTCCCAAGGGCACCTTCGTGAAGGTGCCGCCGCCGGACTTCAACCCCTTCGGCCAGAGCGCGCCCCCGGCGGCCGCACCGGCCGCGCCCACGGCCCCGGCCGCGGACCCGTTCGGCGGGAGCGACCCCTTCGCCACGCCCGCACCTGCGGCTCCGGCTCCCGCCGGGGACAGCGAGGAACGCAAGGGCACCTTCGTGAAGGTCCCGCCGCCGGACTTCAACCCCTTCGGCCAAATGGCACCCCCGCCCGCCGCCCCGACGGCCCCGGCCACTGCACCAACCGCGGACCCGTTCGGCGGGAACGACCCCTTCGCCACACCCGCACCTGCGGCCCCGGCCCCGGCCGCCGCGACCGCCGCCGCCGAGGACGGCGAAGAGCGCAAGGGCACCCTGGTCAAGGTCCCGCCGCCGGACTTCAACCCCTTCGGCCAAATGGCACCCCCGCCCGCCGCCCCGACGGCCGCCGCTCCGGCCCCCGCCCCGGTCGTGGCGGCCCCGCGCCCGGCGGCCGCGGCGGACCCGTTCGGCACCACGCTCTCCGCCGAGCCGTCCGACCCGTTCGGCACCGTCACCGGGCCGCCCGCCGGCATCCCGCCGCGGCCGACCACCCCGCCGACCGTCCCGGCCCCGGCCGAACCGGCGGACCCGACCAAGGGCACCCTGGTGAAGGTCCCGCCGGCGGACTTCAACCCGTTCGCTCCCCCGGCCCCGGCCGCCGCGACCGCGGCCGCCGCCCAGGACGGCGAGGAGCCCAAGGGCACCCTGGTCAAGGTCCCGCCGCCGGACTTCAACCCCTTCGGCCAAATGGCACCCCCGCCCGCCGCCCCGGCGGCGTCGGCCCAGCAGGCCCCGCCGCCGCCGGCGACCAGCCCGTTCGGCTGATCCGGCCCGACGCCCCGTCAGAACGGCGAGCCGCCCACCGCGGCTCGCCGTTCGCGTTCCCGCCTGTCAGTGCCCCTTGCGAAGATCACGGCACCGGCCTCGGAGGGAGCAGACGACATGGGTACCTGGGACATCGGCGCGTTCGACAACGACCACGCCGCCGACTTCAGCGGCGATCTGGACGAGGCGGCCCCCGCCGAGCGCGGCGCCCTGCTCCGCACGGCCCTGACGGAGGTCCTGGCCGTCGACGCCGACGACTACCTCGATTCGAACGTGGCGGTGACCGCCGTGGCCGCCGCCGCCCTGATCGCCGCCCAGTGCCCGGGCGGCACCCCGGTCACCACGGCGTACGGCCCGCAGCAGCCCCTCCCGGCCCTCGCCCCGGAGCTGCGCCCGCTCGCCGCGGCGGCCCTGACCCGGGTCCTGGCCGAGGAGTCCGAACTCGCCGAACTCTGGGACGAGACGGACGAGGGCCCGGCCTGGCGGGCGGACGTCGACCGCCTGCGCGCCGTCCTGACCACTGCCGCCACCGCCTGACCGCCATCCGACCGGCCGCCACCGACGGCCCGCCCCGGCGGCCGGTCAGCCGGTGCCGCGCTCGCCGTCGATCCGCTCCGCCAGCAGCGCCATCCGGTGGACGGCGGCGAAGTACCGTGCGGCGTAAGGGTCGTGGGCGAATTCGGGGAGCAGCCTGGTCAGCGCGGCGAGGTGGCTGCGCAGGTGGTCGCGGTGCCGTTCGTCGAGCGGGCCGTCGAGGACGGCGGCCGCGCTGCCGACCAGGGTGGTCCGCAGGATCACCAGGCTGTGGCCCCCGGGTTCGTGCTGGTACCAGCCCGGGGGAAAGGGCATGGTGCCGACCTCGTCCCGGAGCTGTTCCAGGAGATCGGTCCGGTGGTCCGCCATGGCGGTGATCATGCCCTACCGGAGGCCGCGGCGGAACCGCGTCACTCTCACGATTTCCTCACACGGCCGTCGCTTCCCGGTTGCGGGCACGGCAGGTGTCCCCGCAGGTACGGAGGGTGCGCGTTCAGGGGCGGCGGGCCAGGTGGACGGCGTCGGGCAGGCCGCGTCCGACCGCGATCTCCACGGTCCGGACGTCGGTGAACCCGGCGGCCCGGAGCGCCTGTTCGAAGGCGGTGGAGGGGCGGGCGCTCCACACCGCGAGGACGCCGCCGGGGTGGAGCCGGGCGGCGGCGTTGGCCAGTCCGGCGGGGCCGTAGAGGTGGTCGTTGTCGGCGTCGACCGTCCAGTCGGGGCCGTTGTCGATGTCGAGGCAGAGCGCGTGGTGGCGTTCGCCGTCCCGGGCGAGGTGGGCGACCAGGTCGGTGTGCCGGACGTCGACCCGGGGGTCGTCCAGTGCTCCGGCCGAGAACGCGGCGAGCGGGCCGGTGCGGTGCCAGTCGATGATCGCGGCCTCGCGTTCGACCACGGTGATCCGGCCCCAGCGGGGGTCGGCGGCGGCGTGCGCGAGCGAGAAGCCGACGCCGAGGCCGCCGATCAGCACGCTCGGGCGGTCGACCGGGCGCCCGTCGGCGGCGAGGGCGTCCAGCGCGGCGTCGACCAGCAGCCGTTCGGAGCGGCCGTCGGCGGTGTCCATCAGGAAGCAGCCGTTGGCGATGATCTCGTAGTGCCCGCCGCGGCGGCGCAGCGCCACCTCGCCGTACGGGCCCTGCCGCCGGTCGATCACCTCGGCCTCGGGGAGGCCGTCGCGGGTGGGCAGCAGGGGCATCGGGACTCCTCTGGCTCTGGACGCCGTCGTCGACCCCTGACCCTAACCGACCGGGGCGGTCACCTTCCGCTACCCCTGCGGGTCGGGGGTGAGCCCGGCGGGGGCGACCGGCGCGCCGCCCTTCACCTTGGGGTCGCGGTGGCCGCGCCGTTCCAGCCACTTGGCGAACCAGGAGAGCAGCAGACACATGCCGATGTAGACGGGGGCGATCACCATCACCACGGGGATGAACGGCAGGTCGTAGTCGAGGTTGGTGGCGATCAGCTTCCCAGCGTGCAGGAACTCCTCGTAGGTGATCAGGAATCCGAGCGAGGTGTCCTTCAGCGCGACGACCAGCTGGCTGACGATGGTCGGCAGCATCGCCCGGTTCGCCTGCGGCACCAGCACGTACGCCATCACCTGGGTCTTGCGGAGGCCGAGCGCGTACGCCGCCTCCTTCTGGCCCTTGGGGACGGCGAGCACGCCGGCCCGGAACACCTCGGCCAGCACCGAGCCGTTGTAGAGGGTCAGCCCGGCGACCAGGGCCCACATCGGCGGGGCCTTGAGCGCCACGAAGATGAAGAAGATCATCACCAGCAGCGGCATGGCCCGGAAGAACTCCACCACCACGGTGGACGCCCAGCGCACCGGCCGGTGGTCGGAGAGCCGCCCGGCGGCGAACAGCGCGCCGAACGGCAGCGCGAACAGCACCGTCCAGCCGAAGGCCCGCAGGGTGTTGCCGAGGCCGCGGAGCAGCAGTTCCTGGACGCCCTTGTACGCGAAGGGCATCCACTTCTGGTAGGTGAACTGCTGGGTGTGGAACAGCATGTACACCACCCAGCCGAGCACCGCGGCGATCGCCAGCAGCGCCAGCCACCCGTACAGCCGGTGCCGGGCCCGGGCCTTCGGGCCGGGGACGTCGTACAGCGCGGAGGACTCGACCGTCATCGGGACACCGCCACCCGTCGTTCCAGCAGGTTGAACAGGGCGCTGATCGCCAGCGTGAGGACCAGGTAGCCGACCGCGATCCAGACGAAGGTCCAGACGATGCCGTAGCCCAGCTCGTTGATGGTCCGGTAGCTGCCGAGCAGTTCGACCACGCTGAACGAGCCGGCGATCGCGGTGTTCTTCGCCAGCGCGATCATCACGCTGCCCAGCGGGGCGACCACCGAGCGGTACGCCTGCGGCAGCACGACCAGCGCCAGGGTCTGGGTGAACGTCATGCCGAGGCTGCGGGCGGCCTCGCCCTGCCCGGTCGGCACGGTGTTGACCCCGGAGCGCAGCGTCTCGCAGACGAACGCCGAGGTGTAGCAGCCGAGCGCGAGCACGGCGAAGGCGAAGAACGGCAGCGTGATGTCGAACCGGGGCAGGCCCAGCACGACGATGAAGAACAGCAGGGTCAGCGGGGTGTTGCGGAGCACCGTCACCCACCCGGTGCCGAAGGCCCGCAGCGGTTTGACCGGCGAGACCCGGAAGCCCGCGATCAGCACCCCGAGCACCAGCGCCAGCGCCGCGCTGACCAGGGTCAGCCAGAGCGTGCCGAGGAACCCGTGCCAGTAGGTGGACCAGTTGTCGGTCAGGACGTTCATCCGTGCTCCCTCCCTACTGGTAGCGGTCGATGGCGGGCGGCTGCGGCGCGGGCACCCCGGACAGGCCGAGGGTGGCGTCGTACGCCTTCTTCCAGTCGCCGTTCTCCTCGTGCCGCTGCAGCGCGTCGTCGAGGGCGAGGCGCAGCGCGGTGTCGCTCTTCGGGACGCCGATGCCGTACGGCTCGGTGGAGAACGGCTGCCCGACCACCTTCATCTCGTCGGGGACCTTCGCCGCGTAGCCCTGCAGGATCGCGTTGTCGGTGGTCACGGCGTCGACCTGACCGCTGATCAGGTTGTCCACGCAGGCCGAGTAGGTGTCGTAGCCGATCAGCTTCGCCTTGGGGTAGTCCTTCTGGATGCGCTGGTACGGGGTGGAGCCGGCGGCCGAGCAGACCTTCCGGCCGGCCAGGTCCTGCGGGCCGTTGATCTTCGTCTCGTTCTTGCGGACCAGCAGCGCCTGTCCGGCGACGAAGTACGGTCCGGCGAAGCCGACCAGCTTCTTGCGGTTGTCGTTGATGGTGTAGGTGCCCACGTAGTAGTCGACCTGTCCGTTCTGCAGCGCCGTCTCGCGGTTGGCGGAGGCGATGGTGCGGAACTCGACCTGTCCGGGGGCGAAGCCGAGGTCGGCGGCGAGCATCCTGGCGATCTCGATGTCGAAGCCGGAGTACGCGCCGGTGGCCGGGTTCTTCTCCCCCAGGTACGGCTGGTCCTCCTTGGCGCCGACCACCAGGTGGCCGCGCGAGCGGGCCGCGTCCAGGGTCGGCGAGCCGGTGACGGCGTCGGGGCCGCGGACCTGGTAGCTGGGCAGCGCGCCGGGCTGCGGGCCCTTCGGCGGCGGGGTGCCCTCCTTGCCGCAGCCGGACAGCACCGCGAGCAGCAGGAGCACGGGCAGCGCGGGCCGGACGATGTGTTTCCTCAACACCGCCGCCCCTCAGTGCTTCAGGATCTTGGACAGGAAGTCCCGGGCCCGCTCGCTGTGCGGGTCCGCGAAGAACTCCTCGGGGACGCGGTCCTCGACGATCCGGCCGTCGGCCATGAACACGACGCGGTTGGCGGCGGAGCGGGCGAAGCCCATCTCGTGGGTGACCACCACCATGGTCATGCCCTCGGCGGCGAGCGCCCGCATGACCTCCAGCACCTCGTTGATCATCTCGGGGTCGAGCGCGGAGGTGGGCTCGTCGAACAGCAGCGCCTTCGGGTCCATCGCCAGCGCGCGGGCGATCGCCACCCGCTGCTGCTGGCCGCCGGAGAGCTGGGACGGGTACTTGTCGGCGTGCGCGGCCAGCCCGACCCGCTCCAGCAGCGCCCGGCCCTTGGTCTCGGCCTCGGCCCTCGGCCGCCGCCGGACCTTGACCTGGGCCAGCGTCACGTTCTGCAGCACCGTCTTGTGCGCGAACAGGTTGAAGGACTGGAAGACCATCCCGACCTCGGCGCGCAGCCCGGCCAGGCCCTTGCCCTCGGCGGGCAGCGGCCGGCCCTCGATCAGGATCTCGCCGCTCTCCACCGTCTCCAGCCGGTTGATCGCCCGGCAGAGCGTGGACTTGCCCGACCCGGACGGGCCGATCACCACCACGACCTCGCCCCGACCCACCGTCAGGTCGATGCCCTGGAGCACGTGCAGTGGCCCGTAGTGCTTGTCGACCCCGCGCAGTTCGATCAGCGGCTCCCCCACCGGTCGGCCCGGCGGCGGCCCCGCGGTCTCCCCCGGGGCCGTCACCTGCTGCGCCGCCCCTTCATCAGCCAGCCCAGCGCCGCGCCGCCGAGCAGGGTCGCCAGCAGGGCGATCCACAGCGGGCAGGTGACGGTGAACACCCAGAACTGGATCTTCACCTTGTCCAGGTTGGCGAACAGGAACCAGATCGCCAGCACCACGATGACGCCGATGCCGATGTACCGGGTCGGGACGCCCGCGATCTCACCACTGCCACGGGTACCGGACGGAGAACCACCTGATGTCTTGGTCACCTCCGCAGTCTGCGCCCGGACCGGGCCCGGACCGGTGCGCCACCACCGGCCGGGTCGTCCCGTTCACCCGTCCGCGCCACAGCGCGGCGCCCCGGGCCCTCCTCCCTCGCCGCCCTCGGGCCGTTCGTCCCGCCAGGAGCGCCAGAGCGCCGCGTACGGTCCGCCGGAGGCGACCAGCTCCGGGTGCGGGCCGTACTCGGTGATCCGGCCGCGCTCGACCACCGCGATCACGTCGGCGTCGTGCGCGGTGTGCAGCCGGTGCGCGATCGCCACCACGGTGCGGCCCGCCAGCACCCGGGACAGCGAGCGCTCCAGGTGCCGGGCGGCCCGCGGGTCGAGCAGCGAGGTGGCCTCGTCCAGCACCAGGGTGTGCGGGTCGGCCAGCACCAGCCGGGCCAGCGCCAGCTGCTGGGCCTGGGCGGGCGTCAGCGCGGTGCCGCCGGAGCCGACCTCGGTGTCCAGGCCCTCGGGCAGCGCCTCCGCCCAGGCGGTGGCGTCGACGGCGGCGAGCGCGGCCCGCAGTTCGGTGTCGTCGGCCTCGGCGCGGGCGAGGCGCAGGTTGTCGCGGAGCGTGCCGACGAACACGTGGTGCTCCTGGTTGACCAGCGCGACCTCGGTGCGGACCCGCTCGGCGGGCATCCGGGACAGCGGGGCGCCGCCGAGCGTGACCCGGCCGCGGCCGGGGGCGTAGATCCCGGCGAGCAGCCGCCCGAGGGTGGACTTGCCGGCCCCGGACGGCCCGACCAGGGCGACCCGGCTGCCGGGTTCGACGTCCAGCGTGATGTCGCGCAGCACGTCCGTCCCCTCGCGGTAGCCGAAGCCGACCCGGTGCGCCTCGACCCGGCGCCCGACCGGCCGGAGCCCGGCGTCGGTGTCCGGTTCGGCGACCTCGTGGACGCCGACCAGCCGGGCCAGCGAGGTCTGCCCGATCTGCAGTTCGTCGTACCAGCGCAGGATGCGGGAGACCGGGTGCACCAGGGCCTGCGCGTACAGCACCCCGGTGGTCAGGCCGCCCGGGGTGATCCAGCCGTGCAGGGCGAACAGGCCGCCCAGCACCAGGGTGCCGAGCACGGCGAGCGCGTAGGTGCCGTCGACGGTGGGGAACCAGACGGTGCGCAGCCACAGCGTGTAGCGCTCCCAGGAGATCCACTCGCGGATCTTCCGGTCCGTCAGTTCCACCCGCCGGTCGCCGAGCCGGAGCGCCTCCACCGTCTGCCCGGCGTCGACCGTCTCGGCGAGCACGGTGTTGACCGCGGCGTACCCGGCGGACTCGTTGCGGTAGGACTGCGGGGCCCGCCGGAAGTACCAGCGGGAGGTGAGCAGCAGCGGGGGCAGGCCGAACACGGCGGTGGCGGCGAGCAGCGGGGACGTCACCACCAGGGCGCCGAGCACCAGCACCACGGAGACGGCGGCGACCACGAGTTCGGGGACGGCGTCGCGCACCGAGCGGGCGAGCCGGTCGATGTCGGTGGTGCCGCGGGAGACCAGGTCGCCGGTGCCGGCCCGTTCCAGCACGCCGAGCGGCAGCGCCACCGAGCGGACCAGGAAGTCCTCCCGGAGGTCGGCCAGCACCTCCTCGCCGAGCATGCTGCCGCGCATCAGCGACAGCCCGGTGAACACCGACTGGACCAGCAGCGCGCCGAGGTACCAGGCGACGGCGGCCGTCACCCCGGCGGTGCCGCCGCCGGTGGACAGCGACTCGACCAGCGAGCCGAGCACGGCGGGCCCGACCAGCCCCGCGATCGTCGCCGTCCCGTGCAGGCCCACCATCAGGGCCAGGCCGCCGCGGTGCCGCCGCGCCAGCATCCGGCCGTAGGCCCGGACGGCCTGCGGCGAGCCGACCGGCAGCGTGGTGGCCGGCCCCTGCTCGTGGATCGTCGGGGGCTTCACGGTGTGCTCCTTCGCGGGTCGGGGGACGGGCGGACGGCGGTCCGGCGGTGCGGCGGCCTCACCTCGCACCGCCCTCGGCGACGGCGGGGGCGGGGGCGGGGGCGGGGGCGACCGGTGCGCGGTCGGCCTCCTCCCGGGTGACGACCGCGCGGTAGCGCGGATCGGCGGCCATCAGCTCGCGGTGGGTGCCGGTGGCGGCGACCCGGCCGTCCTGGAGCAGCAGCACGGTGTCGGCCCGGTCGAGCAGCAGCGGGCTGGTGGCCAGCAGCACCGTGGTGCGGCCGGAGCGCAGTTCGCGCAGGCCGGCCGCGATCCGCGTCTCGGTGTGGGCGTCGACGGCGCTGGTCGGCTCGTCGAGCACCAGCACCGGCGGGTCGGCGACCAGGGCCCGGGCCAGCGCGAGGCGCTGCCGCTGGCCGCCGGAGAGCGCCCGGCCGCGTTCGGTGATCCGGGCCGCCATCGGGTCGCCGGCGCACTCGGGCGAGCCGTCGACCAGGGCGTCCAGCGCGTCCTGGGCGCGGGCGGCGGTGAGGGCGGCGGCCGGTTCGACCCGGCCGGAGCGGGGCACGTCGAGCAGTTCGGCGAGCGTGCCGGAGAGCAGGACGGGCTCCTTGTCGTGGACCAGCACGGCGGCCCGGGCGGCGGCCAGCGGCAGGGCGGCCAGTTCCACCCCGCCGAGCCGGGCGGAGGGGGCGGGCCGCTCCCCCTCGGCGAGCGCGGGCTGCCCGCCGAGCCGGGCGGCGAGCGCGCCCGCGGCGTCCGGGTCGCCGCAGACCACGGCGGTGAGCCGCCCGGCCCGGGCGGTCAGCCCGCTGACCGGGTCGTGCAGGTCGGAGCGGGCGGCCCGGCGGAGCAGCTCGCCCACCGCGGCCCCGTCCAACTGCGCAGCCTCCGAAGCTTCCTGACGCTCCGTCGGTTCGCCGTCCCGGGTGAGCGAGAGCACCCGGACGGCGCGGCCGGCCGAGACCCGGGCGACGCTCCAGGCGTGCGCGGCCTCGCCGAGCACCCGCAGCGGGGCGGCCAGGAAGGCGGCGGCCCCGTAGACGGCGATCAGTTCGCCGATGCCGAGCGAGCCGTCGAGGGCGAGGCGGGCGCCGTACCACGTCACCCCGATGACGAACAGGCCGGGCAGCAGCACCTCTTGGGCCTGCATGACGGCCCACGTCCGGGCGGTGCGGACGGCGGCGGCCCGGACCTGCTGGGAGGCGGCCCGGTACCGGCGCAGGAAGAGTTCCTCGCCGCCGATGCCGCGCAGCACCCGCAGGCCGGCCACGGTGTCGGCGGCGAGCGCGGAGGCCTTGCCGCCGAGCGCGCGCTGCTCCCGGTAGCGGCGCTCGAACGGGCCGAGCAGCGGCCAGACGGCGGCGGCCAGCACGGGCACCCCGAGCAGCACGGCGAGGCCGAGACCGGGCTGCCGCCAGAGCACCACCAGGCCGACGCCGAGCCAGGCCAGCACCGCGCCGTACAGCCGGGCGGTGAGCTCGACGTACCAGCCGATCTTCTCGACGTCGCCGCTGGAGACGGCGACGATCTCGCCGGTGGCGATCCGCCGGCTCAGCCCGGCGCCCAGCGCCGAGGCTTGACGGGCCATCAGCTGGCGGACCTGGGAGGCGGCGTGGATCCAGTTCCAGACCACCTGGCGGTGCAGCAGCACCGTCATCGCGGTCTGGCCGGCCGAGAGCAGCAGGGCGAGGCCGCCGGCCGCGAGCAGCGCGCGGGTGTCGGCGTCCACGACGGCCTGGACGCCGCGGCCGACCGCGACGGGCAGGCCCGCCATGCAGCCGAGTTCGAGGGTGCTCCACAGGGTGGCGAGCAGTTGGCCCCGGCGCTGGGCGCGCTGCAGCCAGCGCAGGAAGGCGAGCGGGGAGCTGAGGTCGGGGCTGCCCGGGTCGGACAGCGGCAGGGGGACGAGCGGCATGGTCGCTCCGTTGCAGGGCGGGGGCACGGCGGGGACACGGCAGGGGCGCGGCACGGGCACGGCGGAGGCACGGGCACGGGCACGGGCACGGACACGGCGGGCGCGCCTCGGAACGGCGCACCGGGAGAGTGGTCTGCGTCACATGCCGGTGAGCCTCGCCGTCCGCGACCGGCGCACGCAACAGGTTTTCCGGCGGATCGGCCCGATCCGGCCGCCGACCCCGCAGGTCTTCACCCGTTCCGGGGAACCCACCCGAATCGGGAATAGACCGCTGTTCACGGCCGTTGCGGCCCTTCCGGAAGCAGACGGACGACCGAAGGGCACTCCTTCCCGTGAGCAGCACTCCCGCAGTACCCCAGATCCCCGTGGTCACGCTGAACGACGGCACCCGCATCCCGCAGCTCGGCTTCGGCGTCTGGCAGGTGCCGGACGCCGAGGCCGTCCCGGCGGTCCGGGCCGCGATCGAGGCGGGCTACCGCTCGATCGACACCGCCGCCATCTACGAGAACGAGGCGGGCACCGGCCAGGCGATCGCCGAGTCCGGCGTGGCCCGCGACGAGCTGTTCGTGACCACCAAGCTGTGGAACTCCGGCACCGTCGACTGGTCGGGGCCGCAGGGCCGGGACCGGGTCCGCCGCGCCTTCGACGAGTCGCTGTCCCGGCTCGGCCTGGAGCAGCTGGACCTGTACCTGATCCACTGGCCGCGCCCGATGCACGGGAACACCTTCCTGAACATCTGGCCGGTCTTCGAGGAGCTGCGGGCGGAGGGCCGGGTCCGGGCGATCGGCGTCTCCAACTTCCGGGTGCCGGACTTGGAGCTGCTGCTCAAGGAGTCCGCGGTGAAGCCGGTGCTCAACCAGGTGGAGCTGCACCCGTACTTCCCGCAGGAGGAGCTGCGCGCCTTCCACGCCGAGCACGGCATCGCCACCGAGGCGTGGAGCCCGCTCGGCCAGGGCAAGGACCTGCTGGCCGAGCCGGCCCTGCTGGCGGTCGCCGCCAAGCACGGCCGCACGGCGGCCCAGGTGGTGCTGCGCTGGCACCTGCAGTCCGGCGTGGTCGCCATCCCGAAGTCGGTGACGCCGGCCCGCATCCGGGAGAACCTGGACGTGGCGGGCTTCGAGCTGGACGCCGAGGACCTCGCCGCGATCGCCGGGATCGCCACCGGCAGGCGGATCGGCCCGGACCCGGCCGGTTTCGACTGGAACTGACGCCTCCGCGGCACCCCGAAGGGGCCGACACCACCAGCAGCCCGAAGGGGCCGACACCTGGCGTGGTGTCGGCCCCTTCGGGTTCGCCCCGGCCGGTGCCGCGTGACCGGCCGGGGCGTGGTCGCCGCCCGAACGAACGGGCCGCGCTTTGCAGAATCGTTACCTCGTAACGGTCAGAGCCTGGCCGTCTTGGAGAGCAACGCCAGCGCCTGCGCGTGCTCGTGCGGCTCCAGCGGGGCGAGCAGCGCCTCCTGGACCTCGCGGACCCCGGCGGTGGAGCGGTGCAGCAGCTCCTGGCCGGTCGGGGAGAGCGAGAGCAGGTTGCGGCGCCCGTCCGAGGGGTCGCGGCGGCGGAGCACCAGGCCGCGCCGGACCAGCCGGCTGACCATCTCGGCCATCGTCGCCTTGTCGAGCGAGGCCAGCTCGCCGACCGTGCGCTGGTCGGCGCCCGGTTCGGTCTCCAGCGCGTCCAGCACGGCGTACTGAGGAGCCGTCAGCTCGGTGCCGACCTTCTCCGACCAGAGCTTGGTGTGCACCTGCTGGGCGACCCGGATCAGGTAGCCGATGGCCCGCTGGGCGTCCAGCGTCGGCCGGGCGTCCGCCATCACGGCGACCGCGGCCGGTTCGAGGCGGGCTATCCTCGCCATGATCCGGACGATTTCCAGCTGCTCGTCCGGGCCGAGCGGCTCGAACAGGGTCCGCTGGACCCGGACCACGCCGCCGGTCGCCTCGCGCACGGCCTGAGCGCCGTTCTGCGAGAGCGCCAGCAGCTTGCGGCGGCCGTCGGCGGGGTCGCGGCGGCGGAGCACGAGGCCCCGCCGGACCAGCCGGGCGACCATTTCGGCCATCGTCGCCTTGTCGAGCGAGGCCCGTTCGCCGACCGTGCGTTGGTCGGCTCCGGGCTCCAGGGCCAGTACCAGCAGCACCGCGAACTGCGGAGCCGTCAGCTCGGTACCGACGTATTCGGACCACAAGCGGGTGTGCACCTGCTGGGCCACGCGGATGAGGTGACCGGGCGACTGCTGCAGTCGGCCGGGCACGCGGGTTGTCGGGATCTCCCCCAGCACCATGAAATCCGTCCCGGTGTCACGCTCTGGGTGTGTGTGGGACACCCGAGCGGGGCAGTAACGGCGAGTGAGCATCCCGCTGTGAGTAAGGACGCTGCGGCCGTGCAGCCGGTGGCTGCTGGCGCACACTATACAAACGGTCGGCCTGGACCGGCAGGTAGGGGCGCAGAGTAGTCGCAGGATCGGCGAAGTTGGCATATTTCCCCCGTATGTCGGGACCGCTCCCGACCCGGTTCACCCACCCGGCCGCCAACCGCACTCACCCTCTGTCACCTGCGGCGCTGCCCCTGGCCGGAAACCTTACTCGCGGGTAGGGTTTCTCCGCTGCGCCTTGCGCCACTCATTTATTTCTCATCCTGGGATCGGCGGCGCGCGCCGGTCCCGTCGTCCGACTTCGAGAGAGACGAGTACGAAGATGACCGAGCAGAGCACGTCCGTGACCACCCCTGTTCCGGCGCGGGTGGCCGTGGTGACGGGTGCGGCCCGTGGGATCGGCGCGGCCACCGCGCTGCGGCTCGCCGCCGACGGGTACGCGGTCGCCGTGGTCGACCTGGAGGAGTCGAACGCCAAGGGCACCGCCGAGGCGATCGAGGCCGCGGGCGGCCGGGCGCTCGCGGTCGGCGCCGACGTCTCCGACGCCGCGCAGGTGCAGGCCGCGGTGGACCGGATCGCCGCCGAGCTGGGCGCGCCGGTGGTGCTGGTGAACAACGCCGGCGTGCTCCGCGACAACCTGCTGTTCAAGATGTCCGAGTCGGACTGGGACACCGTGATGAGCGTGCACCTCAAGGGCGCCTTCCTGATGACCCGCGCGGTGCAGAAGCACATGGTGGACGCCGGGTTCGGCCGGGTGGTCAACCTGTCCTCCTCCTCCGCCCAGGGCAACCGCGGCCAGGCCAACTACTCGGCGGCCAAGGCTGGTCTGCAGGGCTTCACCAAGACCCTGGCGATCGAGCTCGGCAAGTTTGGTGTCACCGCCAACGCGGTCGCCCCGGGCTTCATCGCCACCGACATGACCGCGGCCACCGCGGCCCGGGTCGGCATGGAGTTCGAGGCCTTCAAGCAGGCCGCCGCCTCGGCGATCCCGGTCCAGCGGGTCGGCACCCCGGACGACATCGCGCACACCATCTCCTTCCTCGCCTCCGAGGGCGCCGGCTTCGTCTCCGGCCAGGTCATCTACGTGGCGGGCGGCCCGCTCGACTAGTCGGCGCCCCACCGGGCCCGGGGGCGGGCGGCTTCGTGGTGCGGCGGGCGGGAGGCGGGTCCAGACTCGATGGCAGACCTCCCGCCGCCGACCCCGGCGGCGGGCGCCCCGCCGGGCGGCCCCGGGTCCGGGCCCGCCCGGCGCTCCATCGACGGAGGACACCGATGACCGATGCCACGGACAGCGACTCCATGCCGACCCCCGACCGCCTGCTGCACACCGGGGCGGAGCACCCGGTCGACCCCGAGGACCTGGTGATGGCCTCGGGCCGCACCCCCACGCCGGAGCTGGTCGAGAAGGCCAGGAAGGAACTGGCGGAACACGGCGCGGCGGCCGTCGAACGCCTGCTGCCCTGATTCCACCGCACACCGGTGCGGAGGCGGCCGATTTCCCCGCGGAAATCGGCCGCCTCTTTCGCGTCCGCACCACCTGCCGGGTATGCGGGAAAGCCGCCGGAGCGCTGCGTTCCGCCGCATCCGATGGCCCTGTCCCGAACCGTCTCCATACCGGTTGAACTGCGCGTATGCGAAACTTCCGGCCGCCGTCCGCCGCCGGGCGGAATTCCCCCGGAAAAGGCCGGACGGATCGGAGCGGACCGGTGATGTCGGCGACGTGCCGACCTGGCCCGAATGCTCCGGGAATCGGCTGCCGACCGTGCCGCCGGTGCGGTCTCAGCCCGTCCAGGCGCGCTCGACCACGCCGTCGCGCACCGTCAGGTTGAGCCGGTCGGAGCGGTACTCCATGGTCAGTACCGCGTCCGGGGCCACCGCCCGGACGGTGCGCCGGCCGCGGGCGGCGGCCAGTGCCCGGGCCCGCTCCTCGGGCAGGCCCGGGTAGTCCTCGATCCGGTCGTCCTCGATCCGGTCGTCCATCGTCCCGCCTCCCGCGCCGTCCCCGGTCCTACCCTGGAAGGGTAGCGAGGGAGGCGGTCGCGGATGCGACGGGCGAGGACCCCGAGGGTGTGGCGCAGCGGTACGGAGCCGGCCACCGCGCGCACCGACCTGAAACTGCGGTTCCTGCTGTCGGTGCTGTTCCTGCCGTTCTTCGCGCTCTGCACCGCGGGCTTCGCGCTCTGGGCGGCGCTGGCCGCCCCCGGCGACGTGCCCGGCGCGGGCACGCTGACGGTGTTCGCGGTGGCCTGCGGGGTGCTGACCCTGGTGGCGGCGGTGGACCTGTGGGTGGTGGTGCGCCGCCGCCGGACCGAGCTGTAGCGGCTAGCGCGCGCCGACGGCCTGCTTGACCAGGGTGCGGCCGAAGTCCCACATCAGGCCGCTGCCGCGGTGGGCGTCGTCCATCACCTCGGTGAAGGCGTCCAGGAAGCGGTCGACCTCCTTCTCGGTGATGATCAGCGGCGGGATCAGCTTGATCACCTCCAGGTGGTCGCCGGAGACCTGGGTGAGGATGCGGTGCCGCTGCAGCAGCGGGACGACCACCATCTGCGCGAACAGGCCCTTGCGGGCGGCCTGCAGCGCCGTCCAGCCGGTGCGCAGCTTGAGCGACTTCGGGCGGCCGAACTCGATGCCGATCATCAGGCCGCGGCCGCGCACCTCGGCGAGCAGTTCGTAGCGTTCGGTCAGCGCGGCCAGCCGGGCCTTGAACAGCTCCCCCACCCGGGCGGCGTTCTCGACCACGCCCTCCTGCCGCATCACGTGCAGGGTGGCCAGGCCGGCCGCCATCGCCTGGGCGTTGGAGCCGAAGCTGGCGGAGTGGACGAGGACGCGGTCCATCGAGGAGTAGACCTTCTCGAAGATCCACGACTTGCCGAGGGTCGCGCCGATCGGCACGTAGCCGCCGGAGAGCGCTTTGGCGGCGCACACCAGGTCGGGGTGGACGCCCTCCTCGGCCTGGTGGGCGAAGAAGGTGCCGGTGCGGCCGACGCCGGTCTGCACCTCGTCGCAGATCAGCAGTGCCTTGTGCTCGTGCAGCAGTGCCTGGGCGGCGGCCAGCCAGCCGGGCGGCGGGGCGAGCACGCCCTTGCCCTGGATCGGCTCCACGATCAGCGCCGCGACGTCGCCCTTCTTCAGCTCCTTCTTCAGCGCGGCCAGGTCGCCGAGCGGGATCGCGGTGTCGGGCAGCAGCGGCTCGAAGCCCTTGCGGAAGCCGCCCTCGCCGTTGACGGACAGCGAGCCGACGGTGAGGCCGTGGAAGGCGTGGTCGCAGTACAGGACGCGGCGCTTCCCGGTGGCGCACCGGGCGAACTTGAGCGCGGTCTCGACCGCCTCGGTGCCGCTGTTGCCGAAGAACACCCGGTCCAGGCCGGGGGCCAGGGCGATCAGCTGCTCGGCGAGCAGGCCGGGCAGCGGGGAGCAGTCGAACCGGGTCAGGTCGGCCGTCTCCAGCTCCATCACCTGCCGGATCGCGGCCCGGACGGCGGGGTGGTGGCGGCCGAGCGCGAAGATGCCGAACCCGGCGAGCATGTCGAGGTACTCGTTGCCCTCGGCGTCGTAGAAGTACGGGCCCTTGGCGCGCTGGTAGGTCCGGTCGAAGCCGATGGTGTGCAGCATCCGGGGCAGCTGCGGGTTGAGGTAGCGGGCGTGCAGCTCGTAGCGCTCGCCGCCCCGGGCGTCGAGCAGGGCGGCGAGGTCGAGCGGTTCGGCCTGGGTCACGCTGGTTCGCTCCAATCGGTGGCTACTTGCGCGGCACCCGGGGCCGGTACTCCTGGGCGCCGGTCCGCGTGCCGGGCAGCAGGCGGCGGGCGTGGGCGGCGGTCTGGGCGGCGACGCCGGTGCCGGTGAGGCCGATCTCCTCGAGGATCTCGCCGCGCGAGGCGTGCGCCAGGAACTCCTGCGGGATGCCGAGGTCGCGCAGCGGGGTGTCGACCCCGGCGTCGCGCATGGCCTGGGCGACGGCGGCGCCGACGCCGCCGGCCCGGCCGTTGTCCTCGACGGTGACCACCATCCGGTGCGCGGCGGCCAGCGCGACCAGGGCGGGGTCGACGGGCTTGACCCAGCGCGGGTCGACGACGGTGGCGGTGATGCCGTCGGCGGCGAGCAGCGCGGCGGCGTCCAGGCAGGCGGGGGCGGTCGCGCCGACGGCGACCAGCAGCACGTCGGGGGCGGGTCCGGTGCGGGCCAGCACGTCGACGCCGCCGATCCGTTCGAGGGCGGGGATCTCCGGTCCGAGGCCGCCCTTGGGGAAGCGCACCACGGTGGGGGCGTCGTCGACGGCGACGGCCTCGCGCAGCTGCTCGCGCAGCCGGTCGGCGTCGCGCGGGGCGGCCAGCCGGAGGCCGGGGACGACCTGCAGGATCGACATGTCCCACATGCCGTTGTGCGAGGCGCCGTCGGTGCCGGTGACGCCGGCCCGGTCGAGCACGAAGGTGACGCCCAGCCGGTGCAGCGCGACGTCCATCAGGACCTGGTCGAAGGCCCGGTTGAGGAAGGTCGCGTAGACCGCGACGACGGGGTGCAGCCCGCCGGTGGCCAGCCCGGCGGCGGAGGCGACGGCGTGCTGCTCGGCGATGCCGACGTCGAAGGTGCGGCCGGGGTGGGCGGCGGCGAACGGGCCGAGGCCGACCGGGTCGAGCATGGCGGCGGTGACGGCGACCAGGTCGGGGCGCTCGGCGCCGAGGGCGAGCATCTCCTGTCCGAACACCGAGGTCCAGGAGGCCCCGGCGGCGGGCGAGATCGGCAGGCAGGTGTACGGGTCGATCGGGGCGACGGCGTGGAAGCGGTCGGCCTCGTCCTGCTCGGCGGGCCGGTAGCCGCGGCCCTTGACGGTCAGGCAGTGCACGATGACGGGGCCGCCGAAGTTCCGGGCCTGGCGGAGCGCCTGTTCGACGGCGGCGGTGTCGTGGCCGTCGATCGGGCCGAGGTACTTGAGGCCGAGGTCCTCGAACATGCCCTGCGGGGCGAAGGCGTCCTTGAAGCCCTTCTTGGCGCCGTGCAGGGCGTCGAACAGCGGCGGCCCGACCACGGGGGTGCGTTGCAGGGCGTCCTTGCCCCAGGCGAGGAAGCGCTCGTAGCCCCGGGTGGTGCGCAGGGTGGCGAGGTGGTGGGCGAGGCCGCCGACGGTGGGGGCGTAGGAGCGTTCGTTGTCGTTGACGACGATGACCAGCGGTCGGTCCTCGGCCTCGGCGATGTTGTTGAGTGCCTCCCAGGCCATGCCGCCGGTGAGCGCGCCGTCGCCGATCACGGCGACGGTGCAGCGGTCGACGCCGAGCAGCTGGTCGGCCTTGGCGAGGCCGTCGGCGTAGCCGAGCGCGGTGGAGGCGTGCGAGTTCTCGATCAGGTCGTGCGGGGACTCGGCGCGCGAGGGGTAGCCGGAGAGGCCGTCCTTGGCGCGCAGCCGGGTGAAGTCCTGCCGGCCGGTGAGCAGCTTGTGGACGTAGCTCTGGTGGCCGGTGTCCCAGAGGATGCGGTCGTGCGGGGAGTCGAAGACCCGGTGCAGGGCGATGCTGAGCTCGACCACGCCGAGGTTGGGTCCGAGGTGGCCGCCGGTGCGGGTGACGGCGTCGATCAGGAAGTCGCGGATCTCGTCGGCGAGCAGGGGCAGCTGCTCGGGGCGCAGCCGTCGGAGGTCTTCGGGCCCGGTGATCCGGCTCAGCAGTGGCATGGCGTCCCTCTCCCGGCGTGCGGTGCGGTGGAGTGTCGCTCTCCAGCCTGCGGCCCGGCGGGCGCGGTCGCCTGTCGGCGTGGGCCGCCCGCGCCGGGCCTGACGGGCGGTCAGACCGCCTTGGGCGAGGCGAGGGTCTCGCGGGCGGCGCGGATGGACTCCTTGAGCGAGCCCATGGTGGCGAGCACGGCGGTCGGCTCGTAGCCGCAGTGGGCCATGCAGTTGTCGCAGCGCGGGTCGCGGCCGCGGCCGTACTTGTCCCAGTCGGTCTTCTCGATGAGTTCGCGGTAGGTGGGGACGTAGCCGTCGGACATCAGGTAGCAGGGGCGCTGCCAGCCGAACAGCGAGTAGTTGGGGATGCCCCAGGCGGTGCACTCGAAGTCGACCTTGCCCTCCAGGAAGTCCAGGAAGAGCGGGCTGTGGTTGAGCCGCCAGCGGCGCCGGTTGCCGCCGGCGAAGGCGGTGCGGAACAGTTCGCGGGTCTGTTCGACGCCGAGGAAGTGGTCCTGGTCGGGGGCCTTCTCGTAGGCGTAGGCCGGGGAGATCATCATCTCGTCGACCTTGAGGTCGTCGTTGAGGAAGTCCAGCACCTCGACCACGGTCTGCGCGGTGTCGGTGTTGAAGAAGGTCGAGTTGGTGGTGACCCGGAAGCCGCGCCGCTTGGCCTCCTTGATCGCCTCGACGGCCTCCGCGAAGGTGCCCTCCTTGGCGACCGAGGCGTCGTGCCGCTCCTCCAGCCCGTCGATGTGGACGGCGAAGGTGAAGTACGGCGACGGGGTGAAGTTGTCGAGCTTCTTGCGCAGCAGCAGGGCGTTGGTGCACAGGAAGACGTACTTGCGGCGTTCCACCAACTGGCGGACGATCTCGTGGATCTGCGGGTGCATCAGCGGCTCGCCGCCGGCGATGGAGACCATCGGGGCGCCGCACTCCAGCACCGCGCCGACCGCCTGGGCGACCGGCATCCGCTGCTTGAGGACGCCCGCGGGGTGCTGGATCTTCCCGCAGCCCTCGCACTTCAGGTTGCAGGCGAACAGCGGCTCCAGTTCGACGATCAGCGGGAACTTGTCCCGGCGCCGGAGCTTCTGCTGCATGAGGTAGGTGGACACGCGGATCGTCTGACGCAGCGGCATGGCCATGGCTTAGCTCGCCTCCTGGGGGAGCGTCGAGGGCTGTGGGGTCGTCAGCTGGGCGGGCGCGGCGGCGAGTTGCCGGTGCCACGCGGTGAGGGCGGGGACGGCGGCGCGCAGGGCCCGCCAGGCGCGCACCCCGGCGGGCAGCGTGCCGGGGCGGAGCAGTTCGTGGTCGGGGGTGTCGACGACCACCCGCAGCACGGCCGCGGGCAGGTCGGGGGCGTGTGCGGCCCGGGCGGCGAGGACGGCGGCGGCCTCCATGTCGACGGCCAGCGCGCCCTCCCGGTGCAGCCGGGCCCGCCGGGGGCCGCGCACCACCTGGTCGACGGTGCGGTGGGTGCCGAGGTGGACCCGCAGGCCGGCCTCCTCCAGCGCGGTGGCCAGCGCGGGCGCGGAGGCCAGCGGGTACGCGTTGCCCTCGGGGTCGGTGACCCGGTCGGCGACGATCACCTCGCCGGGCCGCACCCCGGGGCCGAGCGCGGCGCCGAACCCGGCGACCAGCAGCGCCCCGTAGCCGCCCGCGTCGAGCAGGGCGGCGGCCTTCCGTCCGGCGGCCTTCCGGCCCATGCCGGTGCGGGCCAGCACCGGGGGGCCGCCGGCCGCGCCGGACCAGTCGCCGCCGCGCAGCGCCCAGGCCTCGGGGCCGAGCGCGCAGAGCACCAGCAGCGGCCGGTTCACCGTTCACCGCCGAGGCCGAGGCCGAGCGGGGCGTCGTGCAGGTAGCGGCCGAGCGCGGTGACCGGGAAGATCAGCCGGTACAGGTGGTAGTTGATGGAGAAGTCCCAGGGGAAGCCGGTGCCGGTGAACTGCGGTTCGTCCCACGTCCCGTCGGGGCGCTGGGTGGCGGTCAGCCAGGCGACGCCGCGCCCGACCTGCGCGGAGTCGCGTTCGCCGGCGGCGAGCAGCGCCATCAGCGCCCAGGCGGTCTGCGAGGCGGTGGACTCGCCGCGGCCGGCCCAGGTGGCCGGGTCCTCGTAGGAGCGCATGTCCTCGCCCCAGCCGCCGTCGGCGTTCTGGCGGTCCGCCAGCCAGGCGACGGCGCGCCGGATCGCCGGGTGGTCGGGGGCGAGCCCGGCGGCGACCAGGGCGGGCAGCACCGAGCCGGTGCCGTAGATGTAGTTGGTGCCCCAGCGGCCGAACCAGGAGCCGTCGGCCTCCTGGTGGCGCAGCAGCCAGGCGACGCCGCGCCGGGTGCGGGGGTCGCGGGTGCGGCCGGTGTCGGCGAGCATCTCGACGACGTGCGCGGTGACGTCGGCCGAGGGCGGGTCGATGACCTCGCCGAAGTCGCAGAACGGCAGCTTGTTGGGGAGCGGGCTGGTGTTGTCGGCGTCGAACGCGCCCCAGGCGCCGTCCTTGGACTGCATGCCGAGGTTCCAGTTGACGGCCCGTTCGACGGCGCCGGCCAGCCGGTCCCGGTCGGGGTGGTCGACGCGGCGCAGCGCGAGCACCACCTCGGCGGTGTCGTCGATGTCGGGGTAGGTGTCGTTCTGGAACTCGAAGGCCCAGCCGCCGGGGGCGAGCCGGGGGCGCTTGACCGCCCAGTCGCCGCGGGTGGTGATCTCCTCGCCGAGCATCCAGTCGGCGGCCCGGACCAGCGCGGCGTGGTCGCCGGGCAGTCCGGCGTCGCGGAGCGCGACGACGGCCAGGCAGGTGTCCCAGACCGGGGACTGGCAGGCCTCCATCCAGCGCTTGCCGTCCTCGGTGTGCACGGTGAAGCCCTCGAAGGCGGCGAGTCCGGCCTTCATCACCGGGTGGTCGAGCCGGTAGCCGAGCAGCCGGAGCGCGATCAGCGAGTAGACGGCGGGCGGCTGGATGCCGCCCCAGCAGCCGTCGGCCTCCTGCCGTTCGACGATCCAGGCGGCGGCCTGCCGCAGGGCGAGCCGGCGGACCGGCTTGACGGCGTGCCGGTGGTAGCGGTGCATCAGCCGGTCGAGCCGCTGGAACAGTCCCTCCCAGCTGTGCGAGGGGGCGAGCGGCCGGGCCGGGTAGGGGTTCGCCGGGTCGGTGTGCAGTTCGGCGAGCCCGAACGGGGCGGGGCGGACCGGGCGGTGCGCGGAGACCACGGTCAGCGGGACGATGGTCTGCCGGGCCCACTGGCCGAAGGAGTAGATGTTCAGCGGCGCCCAGCTCGGCAGGAACAGCAGTTCGGGGGGCAGTTCGGGGAGCTTCTCCCAGGGCCACCAGCCGAACAGGGCGAGCCAGATCCGGGTGAACACCCGGGCGGCGGCGATCCCGCCGCGTTCGCGGACGAAGGCGGCGGCGGCCCGCATGTGCGGCGCGTCGGGGGCGTCCCCGGCGAGCCGGAGCGCGACGTACGCCTCGACGGTGGTGGAGAGTTCCGGCGGGCCGCCGTGGAAGGTGGCCCAGGTGCCGTCCTCCCGCTGCCGGGAGCGGACCCAGGCCGCGGTGGCCCGGGTCTGCTCCTCGGTGCGGATGCCCAGGAACTCGCGGAGCAGCAGGTCCTCGGCGTCCATGGTGACGTTGGTCTCCAGGTCGCCCTTCCACCAGCCGTCGGCGTGCTGGAGTGACAGCAGGTGTGCGGTGGCGCGGCCGAGCGCCGCCGCGGGTGAGGAATCGTCGGATCGTACTGGTGCTACTGAGGCTCCAGGGTCGAGCCTTCCGCCCGCGGTTGCTGTCACTCCTGCGTCACCTCTCTCTGACCACCACGAATTCGGCGAGTGCGACGAAGTGCTCGCGCACCAGGTCGGTCATGGGCACCTCGCCGAGGGCGGCGAGGGCGGTGTCGTACTGGCGGCGGGCCTCTTCCTGCGTCCAGGCCCGGCCGCCGGCCTGCTCGATCAGCGCGGCGCGGGCGGCGAGCCGCTGCTCGCTCTCCTCGCCGCGGCCGGTCGGGTCGGCCAGCTGTGCGGCCAGCTCGCGGGAGGCGGCGCCCCCCTCGGCCAGCGCGGCGCACACCGGGAGCGACTTCTTCCGCGACTGGAGGTCGCTCCAGTGCGGCTTCCCGGTCACCTCGGTGGCGCCCCAGATGCCCAGCAGGTCGTCCACCGCCTGGAACGCGAGTCCCAGGTGGTGGCCGTAGCGCTGGAGCGCGTCGGACACCCGGTCGTCGGCGCCGGCCAGCACCGCGCCGATCGCCGCCGAGGCGGCCAGCAGGGCGCCGGTCTTGCCGCCCTCCATGGCCAGGCACTCCTCGACCGTCACCGCGTCCCGTTGTTCGAACGAGACGTCCAGCGCCTGTCCGTCGATCAGCCGCCGGGTCGCGGTGGTGATCAGTCGGACGGCACGGGCGGCGTCGGCCGGGGCGGCCCCGCCGGTCACCGCGGCGTCCAGCAGGACCTCGGTGCCGAGGGTGGCCAGCGCGTCGCCGACCAGCACGGCCTGCGCCGGGCCGAACACCGTCCAGGCGGTGGCCCGGTGCCGACGCGTCTCGTCACCGTCCATCAGATCATCATGAAGCAGCGAGAAATTGTGGACCAGCTCGACCGACACGCCGCCGGGTACGCCCAGCTGCGCGTCCGCGCCCACCGCTTCGGCCGACAGCAGGGCCAGCGCGGGGCGCACCGCCTTGCCGCCGTCGCCCGCGGCGGGGCGGCCGTCGCGGTCGATCCAGCCGAAGTGGTACGCCGCGACGGTGTCCATCGGTGCGGCCAGCCGGGCGACGGCCGCGCGCATCGGCGGCGTGCAGAGCGTGCGTCCGCGCGCCAGCAGGTCCAGGACCGTCGGGGTGTCCTTGACCGTCGAGCCGGTGCGTGCCTCCACGTGCGTTCCCTCTCGGTACGTCCGGTCGGCCGCGGCGGGCGGCCGACCGGGTGCGGTGTCGGTGGTCGGGGTGTGGGGGCCCGGCGTCATCGGGGCCACCGCCCGTCCCCGCGGTCGGCCGGGAGCCGGCCGTGGCCGGCCAGGGCGGCGTCGGCCGCCGCGTGGCCGCTGCGCACCGCGCCCTCCATGGTCGCGGGCCAGCCGGTGGCCGTCCAGGACCCGGCGAGCAGCACGCCGGGGTGCGCGGTGCGGGCCCCGGGACGCAGCCGGGCGGTGCCGGGCGCCGGGTCGAAGGTGGCGGTGCGCTCCCGGGTGACGAAGAAGTCCAGCACCCCGGCGCCGCGGGCGGCGGGCAGCAGCCGCTCCAGTTCGGGCAGGTAGCGGGCCCGCAGTGCGGCGACCGGCAGGTCGATCTCGTCCTCGGCGGCGGACTGCGAGAGGGCCAGGTACTGGGCGCCGGGCACGGCCAGGCCGGAGTGCCGGGTGCGGTCGAAGACGAACTGGACCGGGGAGCCGAGCGCCGCGAAGAACGGGCGGCGGATCAGCGGCCGGTCGTAGACCACGTGCACGTTCAGGATCGGGGCGGTGCCGAACCCGGCCAGCCGGTGCTGCTCGGGGAGCGCGCCGGGCGGCAGCAGCGCGGCCGCGGTGTCCTGGGCGCCGGCCAGCACCACGGTGTCGGCGGTGAGCAGTTCGCCGCCCTCCAGCCGGACGGCGTTGGGCTCGGCGGCCTTCAGTTCGGCGGCCCGGGTGCGCAGCAGCACCCGGACGCCGGCCCGTTCCAGTTCCGCCAGCGCCCGGTCGTGGTGGATCTCGCCGAGCGGGACCCGGGCGGTGCCGATGTCGGCGGCGCCGGGGTCGGAGAGCAGGCCGGTCCTGAAGACCATCGCGGCCAGCGCCATCGAGGTGCGGTCGGCGGTGGCGTTCAGGGTGGCGACGCCGACCAGGTCCCAGACCGCCGCGACGGTGGCCGGGGTCTGGCCGTTCCGGCGCAGCCAGTCGCCGAAGGAGAGGTCGTCCAGCGCCGGGTCGGCGGGGTCGAGCCGCTGCAGGGCGAGCGCGCCGCGCACCACCCGCAGCCGGTCGGCCGGGGACAGGTGGCGGTAGGTGGCCAGGCTGCCGGTCAGGTGCAGCGGGACGGGCAGGTCGGCGCGGCGGAGCCGGCCGAGGCGGCGGGTGCCGTCGGCGGCGAGGCCGAGCACCGGGACGTCCAGCCGGTCCTGGACCTCGACCAGGGCGGCGGCGCCGAGCCGGTCGACCAGGCCGCGGTAGGCGGTGCAGCAGCGCATGAAGACGTGCTGGCCGTTGTCGACGGTCAGTTCGCCGCGCTTGAAGGAGAAGGCCAGGCCGCCGAGCCGGGGGCGGGCCTCCAGCAGGGTGGTGCGGACCCCGGCGTCGGCGAGCCGGAGGGCCGCCGTGATGCCCGCGAGGCCGCCGCCGACCACCACGGCGGTGCGTTCCCGCGGGGGCGTCGGCGTGCTCATCGGTCCTCCCGGACTGCGGTGGACTGCGGGAACGGCGAGGTGCGGACGCGCCCCGGGGCCCCGTTGACACAGCGTGACAGAACTGGCGCGAGAATCAAGAACGCCCTCCGGCGAGCCCGGACAGTGCCACGTACGCCTTCTCCCAGCCGGGCAGCGAGACCCGGCCGCGGAGCACCGAGTGCGGGTCGGCGGCGATCCGGCCGAGCAGGCGGTGGTAGATGCCGGCCATCGCGGCGGTGGCGGCGCGGCTGCGGCGGTCGAGCATCGGCAGCAGCCGCAGGCCCTCCTCGAAGGCGCGCTGGGCGCGGTCGGCCTCGAAGGCGATCAGGCCGGTGAAGTCGGCGCCGACCGGGAGCCGCGGCAGTGCGAAGCCCTGCTGGCAGCCGAACCGGGCCAGGTCCTCGGCGGGCAGGTAGGTGCGGCCGTTCAGGGCGTCCTCGCGCAGGTCGCGCAGGATG
Source organism: Kitasatospora sp. NPDC088391 (assembly GCF_044753345.1). Classification (NCBI taxonomy): domain Bacteria; kingdom Bacillati; phylum Actinomycetota; class Actinomycetes; order Kitasatosporales; family Streptomycetaceae; genus Kitasatospora; species Kitasatospora sp. NPDC088391. The sequence continues at coordinate 541,573 of NZ_JBIVNB010000005.1, read as the reverse complement.
TTGGTGATCTGCAGGGCCAGGCCGAGGGTGTCGGCGTACTCCGCGCCGCGCTTCTCGTCCTCGCAGCCGTAGACGCCGAGCGAGAGCCGGCCGATCGAGCCGGCCACGCAGCGGCAGTAGACCTTGAGCTCCTCGAAGGTGCCGTACTCGACGCCCTTGAGGTCCATCTCGACGCCGTCGATCAGCTCGTCGAAGCCGCCGAGCGGGATCGGGAAGCGGCGGGCCGCGTCGGCGAGGGCGACCTTGATCGGGTCGGTGTCCTCCTCGGCGACCTCGCCGGCCCGGATCTCGTCGAGCAGGGCGCGGGTGCGGGCCAGCGCCTCGGTCTTCTGCTCGGCGGGCAGTTCGCCGTCGCCGATGTCGTCGACCCGGCGGGCCAGCGCGTACAGCGCGGACATCGCCAGCCGCTTGGGCTCGGGCAGCAGTCGGATGCCGTAGCTGAAGTTGCGGGCCTGCAGGGCGGTGACCGCCTCGCAGTACCGGTAGGCCGCCATGACCGGCGCGGACGCCAGTGGTGATGCCCCCACGCGGGCGCTCACCTTCCCTTCACGAAGAGTGCCGCCGCCCGGCCGGCCAGGTGGCGCTTGTCGGGCTTCGCCCGGTGCGCGAGCACGTCGAACCCGGCCGCCGCGATGGCGTCCAGGGCCGCGTATCCGCCGGCGGTGAATCCCGCCAGCAGCAGTCGGAGCCTCCCGTGAACCGTACCCACCAGCGGTGCGCCGCGGTCGAGCAGGGTCCGGGCCCGGCTCGCCTCCCAGGCGACCAGCTGGCGCACGGCGCGGGAGGCGGTGGGGCGGGCGAGGTCGTCCTCGGTGACGCCGAAGGTCGCCAGGTCCTCCTGCGGGAGGTAGATCCGGCCGCGGTCGAGGTCCTCGGCGACGTCCTGCAGGTGCTCGACGATCTGCAGGGCGGTGCAGATGTCGTCGGAGCGCCCGATCCGGTCGGGCGTGGCGCGGCCGGCCAGCGCCAGCACCAGGCGGCCGACCGGGTCGGCGGAGAGCGTGCAGTAGTGCCGGAGGTCGGCGTAGGTCGGGTAGCGGGTGGTGGTCTGGTCCACCCGGTTGGCCTCGATCAGCCGCCGGAACGGTTCGGGGGTGACGGCGTGCCGCTCGATCACCGGGACCAGGGCGCGCATCAGCGGGTGCCGGGGCTCGCCGGCCGCGGTGCCGAGCACGGTGCCGCCCGGGGCCTCGTCGACGCCGCCGAGGGCGGTGGCGAAGGCCCGGTCGAGGTCGTGCTCCAGGCCGTCCAGCAGGGCGAGCCGGAAGCCGTCGTCGCCGGGCGCGCCGGGGACGTCCAGCAGGTGGGCGGCGGCGGCCGGGTCGGCGAGGTCGCCGTCGCCGGCGTCGTCGACCAGCCGGGCGAAGCCGTAGACCGCCATCAGGTCGGTGCGCCAGGCCGCGGGCAGGAAGGACGGGGCGACCGGGAAGTTCTCCAGGTCCGCCTTGTCCAGCGTCAACGCCGCTGTCTGGTTATCTGACTTAGTTGAAGCCGACACAGCCGTCACTCCCCCGTTCTACACCGGTCCCGGCCGCCACCGCGCACCGGACACGCATCCGTCGCCCCGCCTTCACCCACTGCTCGGCCCGCCGCACGGCACAGGGCCGGTGCCCGGGGAGCCGCTCCCCGCACACCGGCCCTGCGCCGTGCGACCGCGCCCCGGTCAGGGGCGCTCGCCCTTCTCGTACCGCCGGACGACCTCCTCGGTCGGGCCGTCCATGATCAGCTCGCCGTGCTCGATCCAGATGGTCCGCTCGCAGACCTCGCGGATCGAGTTGTTGTCGTGGCTGACCAGGAAGACCGTGCCGGCCGCCTTGCGCAGCTCGTTGATCCGGGCCTTCGAGCGCTGCTGGAAGCCCTGGTCGCCGGTGGCGAGGGCCTCGTCGATCAGCAGCACGTCGTGGGTCTTCGCCGCCGCGATGGAGAACCGCAGGCGGGCGCCCATGCCGGACGAGTAGGTGCGCATCGGCAGCGAGATGAAGTCGCCCTTCTCGTTGATGCCCGAGAACTCGACGATGTCCTGGTAGCGCTCGCGCACCTGGGCCGGGGACATGCCCATCGCCAGGCAGCCCAGCACCACGTTGCGCTCGCCGGTCAGGTCGTTCATCAGCGCCGCGTTGACGCCCAGCAGCGAGGGCTGGCCGTTGGTGTAGATGGCGCCCTTCTCGGTCGGCAGCAGGCCGGCGATCGCCGCCAGCATGGTCGACTTGCCGGAGCCGTTGGAGCCGATCAGGCCGACCGCCTCGCCCTTGTACGCGGTGAAGCTGATCCCGCGCACCGCGTGCACCTCGCGGATCGAGGGCGCCTTCTTGCGGGTGATGATCCGGCTCAGCGCGGAGGTGGCGCTGCCCTTGCCGGCGCCCGCGCCGTGCACCTTGTAGACGATGTGCACGTCGTCCACCACCACGGTGGGGACCCGGGCCTGGTCGGCGTCCACCGCGGTGGCCTCCTTGACGGTGTCGAGAGCTGCGTCAGCCACGGCCGTACTCCTCCTCGGCCTTCCAGAAGAACACGAAGCCGACGACGAAGGCGACGACCGCCCAGGTGCCGGCCATGATCCAGATGTGGTCCGGCAGGATCAGCGCCTTGGGCGTCGCGTTGCCCTGCGCGTCCAGGTGACCGTCGTAGATGTGCTTGTTGAAGCTGTCCGGCATGAACGCGTAGCGCATCAGGTCCATGTAGATGGTCGCCGGGTTCCACGAGTACAGCGTCCGCCACAGCGGCGGCCAGTTCTGGATGTAGCCGGAGACGCTGTACATCACGCCCGAGACGTACATCCAGGTGCGCAGCAGGAACGGCATCAGCTGCGAGATGTCGGAGGTCTTCGCGCCGATCCGGGCCATCACCATGGCCAGGCCGGTGTTGAACAGCGACTGCAGCAGCAGGATCGGGATGATCAGGAACCAGGTCATCGCCGGGGTGATGCCGCTGATCAGCACGATCGCGACCAGCACCACCATCGAGATCAGCAGCTGCTGGAGCTGGATCACGGTGAAGGCGATCGGCAGGCAGGCCCGCGGGAAGTGCAGCGCCCGGATCAGGCCCAGGTTGTCGGAGATCGACCGGGTGCCGGCCTGGATCGCGCTCTGCGAGAACTGGAAGACGAAGACGCCGACGCACAGCCAGGCGATGTAGACCGGGACGCCGTCCCGGCTCTTCATGATCACACCGAAGACCAGGTAGAACACCGCGCAGTTGAGCAGCGGGGTGAGCACCTGCCAGACCTGGCCGAGCTTCGCCGTGGTGTACTGCGCGACCAGCCGGGCGGTGGCGAAGGCGCTGATGAAGGCGCGCCGCGCCCACAGCTGGCGCACGTACGCCGGGAGGCCCGGCCGTTTGCCACTGACGGACAGCCCGTACTTGTCCGCGAGCTGCTTCGGGGTCAGACCCGCGTCGGTGCCCCTTGGTGCGGAGAGGTTGACCGGGTCACTCAGTGTCGACACATTCGTCCTTCAGGGGGTCGAAATCCCCCGCCCGGGGGGACGGACGGGGAACCGGGGGGTACCGCGAGGAACTCTGCTGCTGCCGCGTGCGGCCGGCGGGGACCTCCGACCGGTTGCGATCAGATGATTGGCGGTCTGCCGAGCCTGGTCAAGCGCCAGACCGTGGACCACCGCATCGGACGGCGCGGACCGCACGGTTCGGCCCAGCCGGCCCGGAAGCCGCCGAGCCACGCCTTGAGCGCCGGGCCGGAGGGACGGCGGGCCAGCGTCAGCAGGAACCAGGTCCCCAGGTACAGCGGCACCAGTGGGGCCGGCAGGTTGCGCCGGGCCAGCCAGACCCGGTTGCGGGCCACGTTGTGGAAGTACGCGGCGTGCCGGGCCGGGGAGGTCGCCGGGTGGAACAGCACCACGTCCGGGCGGTAGTCGATGGCCCAGCCGGCGTCCAGTGCCCGCCAGGCCAGGTCGGTCTCCTCGTGCGCGTAGAAGAACTCCGCGGGCAGCTGTCCGGCCTGCGGGAAGACCGCCGAGCGCACCGCGCTGGCGCCGCCCAGGAAGGTGGTGACCCGGGAGGCGCGCATCGGGTCGCTGGCCCGCAGCCGGGGCACGTGCCGGCGCTGGGTGGTGCCGGTCTCCGGGTCGGCGATCCGGAAGGACACGATGCCGAGCGCCGGGTCGGCGCTGAACGCCTCGCGCAGCAGCTTCGCCGAGTCGGTGTTCGGCAGCAGGCCGTCGTCGTCCAGGAAGAGCACCGCGTCGACGTCCCGGCCGTCCGGGCCGAACAGCTCGATGCCGACGTTGCGGCCGCCCGGGATGCCGAGGTTCTCCGGCAGCTCGACGGCGCGCACGCCCTCGGGCAGCACGGGCAGCGGGGCGCCGTTGCCGACCACCGCGAGCTCGACCGCCGGGCCCTGCTGGGCGCGGACCGACTCGATCAGGGCGTTCAGCTCGGCGGGCCGGTTGCCCATCGTGATGATGACCGCGCCGAGGCGGAAGTCGTCGCTCATCGCAGCCTGCTGGACAGCACGATGGACAGCAGGTGCAGGACGGTCTGCAGCATCGCGATGGCGGCCAGCACCACGACCGCGAGCCGGGTGAAGAACAGGTCGCCGCGGACCGCGTCGGCGATGCCGGCGGCCAGGACGAACAGCGAGGCCTCGACCGCGCCGACCAGGCGGTGGAACTTCAGCAGCGAGGCGGCCCGGCGGGCCTTGGCCACGGCGGTCGAGCGCGGCACCGAGGCGCTGTCCTCGACCGCGGTCAGGCCGGAGCGGGCCCGGGCCACGTCGACCAGGTCGGTCTCGGACTTGATCAGGATCGCGCCGAGCGCGGCCAGCGTGCCGAGGAAGGCCCACTGCCAGGCGCTGGCGGAGCCCTCGCGGTGGAACAGGTCGGTGGCGCGCAGGCCGAGGCCGGTGAGCAGCGCGGCCTCCGACATGTAGTGGCCGACCCGGTCCAGGTAGACGCCGGTGAGCGAGGTCTGCCGGCGCCAGCGGGCCACCTCGCCGTCCACGCAGTCCAGCAGCAGGTAGACCTGGATCAGCACGGCGCCGAGGACCGCGCCGGTCAGGCCGGGGACGACCAGGGCGGCGCCGGCCAGGATGCCGGTGAGCATCATCAGGTAGGTCAGCCCGTTGGGCGTGATCGCCGTGACGGTCGACAGCACCCGGGTGATCCGCAGCGAGATCTTCCGCATGTACAGGCGGCCGGCCCAGTGCTCGGCACTGCGGCGCTGGAGCATGCCCTCGGGGTGGATGACCGCCCGGAGCTCCTCGATCGACGGCCGACGGGTGAGGTCGACCGGAGGGCGTTCAGCTGTTGACGGCTTGGACATAGTCGGCGTACGCGTCCCTGATGTCGGTGACGGGAAGGTCGAGGTGTTCGAGGATGGTGAAGCGCCCCGGTCTGGTGTTCGGAGCGTAGTGCACCGCTTCGGTGAACTCCGCCTCGGTGAAGCCGAGCTGATCGGCGGTCACCGGCAGGCCGTGCGAGCGCAGGCGCTGCACGATCAGTCCGGACAGCTCCCGCTCGCCCCGCAGGTGGCAGGCGAAGGCCGCGCCGAGGCCGACCTGCTCGCCGTGCTGGGCGGACCGCTTGGGGTGCAGCACGTCCAGGGCGTGCGAGATCTCGTGGCAGGCCCCCGAGCTGGGCCGGGTGCTGCCCGCGATGTTCATCGCGATGCCGGACAGTACCAGGGCTTCCGCCAGCGTGGTCAGCAGGTCCGGGTCGTCCAGGGTGCCGGGGTGCCGGAGCAGGTTCTCGCCCGCCGCCCGGGCCATCGCGACGGCGAGTCCGTCGACGGGTTCGCCGGTGACGGCGTGCGAGAGCTCCCAGTCCGCGCAGGCGGAGATGTTGGAGAGGGCGTCGCCGATCCCGGCCGCCACGAAGCGCTTCGGGGCCTCGGCGACGACGTCCAGGTCGACCACGATGCCGATCGGGCTGGGCACCCCGTAGGAGCCGCGCCCGGCGTCGTTGTCGAGGATCGAGACCGGGGAGCAGAGGCCGTCGTGGGCCAGGTTGGTGGCGACCGAGACCACCGGCAGGCCGACCCGGGCGGCCGCGTACTTGGCGGCGTCGATGATCTTGCCGCCGCCGAGCGCGACCAGCGCGTCGTAGTGGCCGCGGCGGATCTCGTCGGCCAGCAGCACCGCGGCGTCCAGGGTGCCGTCGGCGACCCGGTACCAGTCGGCGACCGGCAGCGCGGGCTCCAGCCGGGCCCGCAGCCGGGCGCCGGAGCCGCCGCTGACCGCCACCGCGATCCGGCCGCCGGAGGACAGCCGCTGGTCCGCCAGGATGCCGCCGAGCGAGTCCAGCGCCCCGGCGCGGATCTCCACGAAGACCGGCGAGGGGACCAGGCGGGTCAGTACTGGCACGCGATCCCCCGGGCCTTGGCGAGGTCCTCGTGGTTGTCGATCTCGACCCAGGAGACCTCGCCGATCGGCTGCACGTCGATCGTCAGGCCGCGGTCGACCATCTCCTGGTAGCCGTCCTCGTAGTACAGCTGCGGGTCGCGCTCGTAGACGGCCTTGAGCGCGTCGGCGAGCGGCCCGGCGGCGGACGGGTTGATCACGGTGACGCCGATGTACTCGCCGGTGGCGTCCAGCGGGTCCATCAGCTTGGTGATCCGGCGGACGCCCAGCTCGGGGTCGACGACGACCTTCATCTCCTCGTCGGCGAGCTTCTTCACGGTGTCCAGCGCCAGCAGGATGCCGGGGGCCCGGCCCTCCTTGGCCCGGCGGTCGTTGCCGTCCAGCATGGTGCGCTGCACCGAGGCCGGGTGCACGGTGTCGCCGTTGGCGAGCAGCAGGCCCTCGGCGAACAGCTCGCGGGCGCACCACAGCGAGTAGGCGTTGTTCCACTCCTCGGCCCGGTCGTTCTCGACCAGGGTGAGCTTGACGCCGTACTTCTGCTCCAGCGCCTGCTTGCGCTCGGCCACGGCCTCCTTGCGGTAGCCGACCACGATGGCGGCCTCCCGCAGGCCGACCTCCGCGAAGTTCCCCAGCGTCAGGTCGAGCACCGTCCGCTCACCGTCGACCGGCACCAGCGCCTTGGGCAGGGTGTCCGTGTAGGGACGGAGCCGGCGGCCGGCGCCGGCGGCCAGGACGAGGCCGATCATGCGGGACTCCTGGGTCTCTCGGGTGCCGCCCGGCGGCCGAACCGGTTCGGTGCCGTCGCCGCGCGGGCCTGGGTGCGGCCGCGGCTGCGGCGCGCCGAGCGGGCGTTCCCTGCGGGCGGCCCGGTGCCACTGATGGTAGGCGACCTCGGCGAACGGCCCGTACGCGGCCCGGTGCCGTTCGCCGATCGTCCGTGGCCGGTCGGTGACCGGCCGGTGTCGGGGAACGACCGCGAATCGAACACTTCTGCCGGTCGTCCGGTCCTCTCACCCCGGGGTGTGCGTGGTGGGCCCACGGCCCCCCGGGCATGCGGCAGACTTGGGCCCCGACGCCGTCGGCGGACCGGCCGGTCCGGGCCGACGTGCGCGCAGCCGACCTCAGGACCGGGGTGGGCGGCCCCCGGCCCCGCCGGGGCGGCGACCCCGGTCCGCGTGCCGAAAGGGGCATCCGAGCCCATGAGTCCTGCTGTCAGCCCGCCCGGAACGCCCGACACCCTCGGCGCCGTCGCGCCGGAGTCCGCCGCCCCGGGCGAGATCCGGCTGGAGCTGGTCGACGACGACGGCGTGACCATCGGCACCGGTGAGAAGCACTGGGCCCACCAGCAGCCGGGCCGACTGCACCGGGCCTTCTCGGTCTTCCTCTTCGACCGCCAGGGCCGCCTGCTGCTGCAGCGCCGGGCGCTGGGCAAGTACCACTCCCCCGGGGTCTGGTCGAACACCTGCTGCGGCCACCCCTACCCCGGCGAGCAGCCCTTCGTCGCCGCGGCCCGCCGCACCGCCGAGGAGCTCGGCATCGCCCCGGCCCTGCTGTGCGAGGCGGGCACCGTCCGCTACGACCTGCCGGACGAGGCCAGCGGCCTGATCGAGCGGGAGTGGAACCACCTGTTCGTGGGACTGGTCACCGTCGAGGCGGACCCCGATCCGGACGAGGTCGAGGACACCCGGTTCGTCACCGCGGCCGAGCTGCGCGAGCTGCGCGCCGAGAAGCCGTTCTCGGTCTGGTTCGAGACGGTCTTCGAGGCCGCGCTGCCCGGCATCCGGGAGATCGCCGGCCACGACTGGTAGGGCCGCCCCCGGTCCTCCGGGCGGCCCGCGGTCAGTAGTCCGGGTCGTCGTCCGGGTCGTCGTCGGGGTCGGCGTCCGCCCCGGCGGCGGCCGGCCTCGGCAGCGGCAGGCTGGCCCAGATCACCTTGCCGCCGTCGGCGGTCCGCTCGACGTCGCACTCGCCGCCGGCCTGCAGGGTGACGCTCTTGACCAGCAGCAGGCCGCGGCCGCCCGGGCGGGCCGGGTCGTTCTCCTGCGCCTTGGGCCGGTACGGGTGCCGGTCGGTCACCGCGATCCGCACCCGGTCCGGGCCGATGGCCAGTTCGCAGACCACCTCCGGGGAGAGCACCGCGGCGTGCGTGACGGCGTTGGACACCAGCTCGGAGACGATCAGCAGCAGGTCGTCCACCAGTTCCTGGTAGCGCTCCCCCGCCATCCCCTGGGCCAGCAGCCGGTCCCGCACCGCGTGCCGGGTGCGCGGCACCGACGCCTCGTTGGAGACCGCCGAGAACCGCCACGCCCCGGCCCCCGGGCCGGGCTGGGGTTCGCGGCCGGGCCACCAGCCGGTGGCGTCCGCGGCCACCGTCCGCTCGGTCTGTTCCACGGCATGCCGCCCTTCACGCGGTGAACGGGAGGCTCCCGCGCCGGTCCTGGCCGGCGGCGGCTGTCGGGAATCGGGCGTTCCGCTCAAGGCTCCCTGGTGCACAGAGGCTAGGAGAGCACTCCCCGATGACCCGCACCGGGACTGGAACTACGCGTGTCGTGAAGGTTCCCGACCGATTCCGTGCGCCTCGTGCACCCTCCTGCCCGGTCCCGACCCACCCGCGGCCCACTGCTGCCACCGGAACGCCCGTCCGAAATCGCCCCGCCCCCGCGCCCACCAGCACAATCGCCGCGCCCCGTGCACCCCGCCCGCCCGACTTGTCCACTTCCGCCCCATTCCCCCCGCCACACCCCGCGCCGACCCCCGAAAACGCAGGTGAGAAGCACTCCGCGAGCCTGGTAGTGTTCTCTCTGTCGCCAGGGAGCAGCCGCGAGGAAGCCCCGAGGTGAACACCCGGTCCGGGTGGCGGAATGGCAGACGCGCTAGCTTGAGGTGCTAGTGCCCTTTATCGGGCGTGGGGGTTCAAGTCCCCCCTCGGACACCAGGAAAGACCCCAGCTGAGCTGGGGTCTTCTGCGTTTTGCGCCCGCTCCCGCCCGTTCCTTCCCGTTCCCGCCCTGCCCCGCCCGCCCGGCGGCCTGGGGCGGCCGCCGGGCGGGCGGGTTCAGCGGTGGGCGGCGAGCAGGTCGGTGCGGTGCTGTTCGAGGTCGGTGACGCTGTCCAGGTCGACCGCCGTGGTGTAGCGGTCGTGCCGGCCGTCGGGGCCCGGTTCCGGGCGGAGCTGGTAGCTGTCGGCGAAGCCCCAGCTGCCGCCGGTGTACACGCCCTTGATCCGGCCCTGGTCGGTGCCGACGGCGTCGAAGGGGCCGCCCCGCCAGGTGAAGGTCCAGTGGGTCAGGTACCAGGCGTCCAGCTGGTTCGGGGTGACCGCCAGCCGGGTGCCGTCGGGGGCGGTGAGCCGCACCTCGCCCGCGGGGTCGGGTTCGGCGGCCGCGAGGCAGGTGGTGCCGTGCAGGACGGCGTACGCCTCGGGGCGGAAGTGGTGCGCCTCGTCGAGCCGGCGGATCAGGGCGAGGCGGGGGCCGAGCAGGTCCTCGTGGTGCTCCTCCGGGTCGGTGACCTCCTCCAGCGGGAAGGCGCCCCAGTGGCTGATGGCGCGCTCCTCGAGGTACTCCTCGGCGAAGTCCTCGTCCTCGCCGAGGTAGTCGCCGACGATCGTGCCGCCCCTGCGCCCGGTGCACGCGAAGGGCTCGCCGTGCCAGCGGAAGGTCCAGTGCACGGCGTACCAGGCGTCGAGCTGCTCCGGCGCGACCGGGTGGCCGGCGACCGTGCCGTCCTCGGCGGGCCGGGCCGGGACGCCCTCCGGCGCGGGGAGTCCGGGGCCGGGCAGCAGCTCGACCAGCGGCCACCGGTCGACGGCGGGCCGGGCCGGGTACGGCACGCCGCGGTGGACCGCGACCTCGCCCTCGCCCGGGTGCTCGCGTTCCGCAGGAATGGTCGTCATCGGTTCGCCGTTCTCGACGCGCCCCCTTCCGCCGCCCGCGCTGTCGGCGGGGCGGGGTCAGGCGCAGTCGGGGCAGAGGCCGCGGTAGGTGACTTCGGCGGTGGTGAGGGCGAAGCCGAAGCGTTCGGCGGGGGGGAGGGCGGCGAGGGGGTCGCCGGTGGGGTGGACGTCGCGGATGGTGCCGCAGGCGGAGCAGACCAGGTGCTGGTGCGGGCGGTGGGCGTTGGGGTCGTAGCGCTTGGCGCGGCCGTCGGTGGCGACTTCGAGGACCTCGCCGAGGGTGACGAGTTCGCCGAGGGTGTTGTAGACGGTGGCGCGGGAGATCTCCGGGAGGCGGGCGGCGGCGCGTGCGTGGACCTCGTCGGCGGTGAGGTGGACGTGGTCGCCGTCGAGCACCTCGGCGACCACCCGGCGCTGGGAGGTCAGTCGCCAGCCCCGGTCGCGCAGCCGTTCCAGCAGGTCACTCATGGTGTTCATCCATTCAGCTCAACAGACGCCCGAACTGTACAGGGGGTGTGACGACGCCTCCGATTCGCTCGGGCGGATCACCTGTTTGGCCCGCTTCTTGACTTAGACTTCGTCTATCTTAGGATCGGCTCCGGCGAACAGCCAAGGTGCCTGTCAGCAGAGTGCGATCCGCCCGACCCGGAGGGACTCCCATGCCCGAGAACGACGACGCCATCGTCACCGACCCCAAGTCCGAGGGTGCGGGAGGCTGCCCGGTGGCGCACGGCCGCGCCGCGCACCCGACCCAGGGCGGCGGCAACCGGCAGTGGTGGCCGGACCGGCTGAACCTGAAGATCCTGGCGAAGAACCCGGCCGTGGCGAACCCGCTGGGCGCGGACTTCGACTACCCGGCGGCCTTCGCGTCGCTCGACCTCCCGGCCGTGAAGCGGGACATCGAGACGGTGCTGACCACCTCGCAGGACTGGTGGCCGGCCGACTTCGGCCACTACGGCCCGCTGATCATCCGGATGGCCTGGCACAGCGCCGGCACCTACCGGATCTCGGACGGCCGCGGCGGCGCGGGCGCCGGCCAGCAGCGCTTCGCCCCGCTCAACTCCTGGCCGGACAACGCCAACCTGGACAAGGCCCGCCGCCTGCTCTGGCCGGTGAAGCAGAAGTACGGCCAGTCGCTGTCCTGGGCCGACCTGCTGATCCTGTCGGGCAACGTGGCGCTGGAGTCGATGGGCTTCGAGACCTTCGGCTTCGGCGGCGGCCGGGCGGACGTCTGGGAGGCCGACGAGGACGTGTACTGGGGCCCGGAGACCACCTGGCTGGGTGACGAGCGCTACACCGGCGACCGCCACCTGGAGGAGCCGCTGGGCGCCGTCCAGATGGGCCTGATCTACGTCAACCCGGAGGGCCCGAACGGCAACCCGGACCCGCTGGCGGCGGCCCGCGACATCCGCGAGACCTTCCGCCGGATGGCGATGGACGACGAGGAGACCGTCGCGCTGATCGCGGGCGGCCACACCTTCGGCAAGACCCACGGCGCGGGCCCGGCGGACAACGTGCAGGCCGACCCCGAGGGCGCGCCGATCGAGGAGCAGGGCCTGGGCTGGCGGAGCACGTACGGCTCCGGCAAGGGCGCCGACGCGATCACCTCCGGCCTGGAGGTCACCTGGACCAACACGCCGACCGCCTGGGACAACTCCTTCTTCGAGATCCTGTTCGCCCACGAGTGGGAGCTGACGAAGTCCCCGGCGGGCGCGCACCAGTGGAAGCCGAAGGACGGCGCCGGCGAGGGCACCGTGCCGGACGCGTTCGACCCGGCGAAGAAGCACGCCCCGCAGATGCTCACCACCGACCTGTCGCTGCGCTTCGACCCGGCGTACGAGCAGATCTCCCGCCGCTTCCTGAACGACCCGGCGGCGTTCGCGGACGCCTTCGCCCGGGCCTGGTTCAAGCTGACGCACCGTGACATGGGCCCGGTCGTCCGGTACCTCGGCCCCGAGGTCCCGTCCGAGGAGCTGATCTGGCAGGACCCGCTGCCGACCGCCCAGGGCGAGCCGGTCGACGCGGCGGACGTGGCGGAGCTGAAGGCGAAGCTGCTGGACTCCGGCCTGACGACGGCTCAGCTGGTGTCCACCGCCTGGGCCTCGGCGGCGTCCTTCCGCGGCAGCGACCTGCGCGGCGGCGCGAACGGCGCCCGGGTCCGGCTGGAGCCGCAGCGCGGCTGGGAGGTCAACGACCCGGAGCAGCTGGCGCAGGTGCTGCGGGTGCTGGAGGGCGTGCAGCAGGAGTTCAACGCGCGGGGCGGCAAGCAGGTCTCGCTGGCCGACCTGATCGTGCTGGGCGGCACCGCCGCGGTCGAGGCGGCCGCGAAGGCGGGCGGCGTGGACGTCGAGGTGGCGTTCCGTCCGGGCCGGGTGGACGCGGTGCAGGAGAAGACCGACGTGGAGTCGTTCGCCGCGCTGGAGCCGCGGGCCGACGGCTTCCGCAACTACCAGGGCAAGGACACCCGGCTGCCGGCCGAGTACCTGCTGGTGGACCGGGCGAACCTGCTGAACCTGTCCGCCCCGGAGATGACGGTGCTGGTCGGCGGCCTGCGGGTGCTGGGCGCCAACACCGGCGGTTCGCAGCACGGCGTGCTGACGGAGCGTCCGGGCACGCTGAGCAACGACTTCTTCGTCAACCTGCTGGCGCTGGGCACCACCTGGGCCCCGGCCGGCGAGCAGGGCGTGTACGAGGCGCGGGACGCGGCGGGCACGGTGCAGTGGACCGGCACCCGGGCGGACCTGGTGTTCGGCTCGAACTCGGAGCTGCGGGCGCTGGCCGAGGTGTACGCCTCGGACGACGCGAAGGAGAAGTTCGTGAAGGACTTCGCCGCGGCCTGGACGAAGGTCATGGAGCTGGACCGCTTCGACCTGGTGTGACCGGGTGACGGGAGGGCCCGGAACCGCTTCGGCGGTTCCGGGCCCTCCGGCGTCCTGGGGCGGACCGGCGTGCTCAGGGCCGCAGTTCGAGGGTGCAGCACTTGACGGCGCCGCCGGCCCGGAGCAGTTCGGTGAGGTCGACGCCGATCGGGTGGAAGCCGCGTTCGCGCAGCTGCTCGGCGAGGCCGACGGCGGCCTCGGGGAGCACCACGTTGGCGCCGTCGGAGACCGCGTTCAGGCCGAACACCCGGGCGTCCTCGGGCCCGGCGGTGATCGCGTCGGGGTAGAGGCGCTCCAGCAGGGCCCGGGAGGCGTCGTCGAAGGCCGGCGGGTGGTACATGATCTCGGTGTCGCTGAGCACGGCGAGCGCGGTGTCGAGGTGGTAGTAGCGCGGGTCGACCAGCCGCAGGGTGACCACCTCGCGGTCGAGGAAGGCGGCGGCCTCGGCGTGCGCGGCCGGCTCGGTGCGGAAGCCGGTGCCGGCCAGGATGCGCTCGCCGGCCACCAGCAGGTCGCCCTCGCCCTCGTTGACCTGCTCGGCGTCCCGGACCTCGGTCCAGCCGTTGGCCCGGAACCAGTCGGTGTAGGCGGGGCCCTCGGCGGCGCGCTCGGGGTACCGGAAGCGGGCGCCGTACACCTTGCCGCCGACCACGGTGGCGCCGTTGGCGGCGAACACCATGTCGGGCAGGCCGGGGACGGGGTCGATCAGCTCCACGGTGTGGCCGAGCCGGAGGAACAGCGCGTGCAGCTGGTCCCACTGGGCGAGGGCGGTGCCGGTGTCGGTGGGCTTGGCCGGGTCCATCCACGGGTTGATCGAGTAGTCGACGGTGAAGTGCGCGGGGCGGCACATCAGGTAGCGGCGCGGGGGGGCGGTACGCGGCGACACGGTGGTGTCCTTCCGGGCGGGGCGGCCCGGCCGACGGTCGGTCGGCGGGTCTGCGGTGGGCTGCGACGGGCTACGGGCTGCGGGGCTCAACTGCCGATGGACTGCGGGAAGGTGAACAGTCCGTCCGGGTCGTGGCGGTGCTTGGTGGCCACCAGCCGCGGGTAGTTGGCACCGTAGTAGGCGGTGCGCCACTCCCGAAGGTCCGGATCGGTGAAGTTCAGGTACGCACCGTCGACGGCGTGCGGAACGATCAGGTGGTCGAGCTCCGCCAGCCACGCCAGGTGCGGGGCCGGGTCCTCGCCGGGCAGCCAGGAGGTGTCCAGGCTGACCAGGTACTCGGCGCCGCGGTGGACGAAGGCGGTGGCCTGCGGGTCGACCCGGTTGATCGCGCCGCCCCAGCCGAACAGCGCGAACCCGCAGCCGTCGGGGTTGCCGCTGCGGGGGCGGGCGGCGAGGTGCTCCAGCACGGCGGCGACGGCGGCCGGCGGCAGCGGGTCGGTGGCGAAGTGGGTGCGGACGGCGAACGCGCCGCCGCTGGTCTCGTGCTGCAGGTAGTCCATCGCGTCCCAGAAGTCCCGGTCGGCGATCTCGGCGCGCAGCGGTTCGGCGGCGGCGAACGCGGGGGCGAGCAGCTCGCGCAGTTCGGCGGCCGGGCCGAGGTGCAGGCCGATGGTGGAGACGACGGTGCGGTCGCCGGAGCCGGCCACGCCCAGCCGCAGCGAGGTGCTGTCGGGGGCGCCGCGCATCAGGTCCTGGACGGCGGCGAGGACGGCGGGGGCGTCGGCGGCGTCCCAGAGCAGCAGGCAGGTGGCGGCGGCGGGGGCCTCGACGGCCTGGAAGGTGAGGTCGAGGTTGATCCCGAAGTTGCCTCCGCCGCCGCCCCGGCAGGCCCAGTACAGGTCGTCGTTCTGCTGCGCGTCGCAGGTCAGCACGGTGCCGGCGGCGGTGGCGAGGGTGGTGGCGCGCAGCGTGTCGGCGGTCAGGCCGAGGCGGCGGGAGGTGGCGGCGGAGCCGCCGCCGAGGGCGAGTCCGGCGATGCCGACGCCGGCGCCGTTGCCGAGCGGGAGGGCGAGGCCGTGCGGGCGCAGGGCGGCGTAGAGGGCGCCGGTGAGGGTGCCGCCGCCGACGGTGACCAGGCCGGTGCCGGGGTCGACGGTGATCGTGTCGAGGGCCCGGAGGTCGACCACCAGGCCGGAGTTGACGGAGTGTCCGGCGTAGGAGTGGCCTCCGCCGCGCGGGACGATCGGGACGCCGCTGTCGCGGGCCCAGTCGACGGCGCGCAGCACGTCGGCGCGGTCGGCGGCGCGCAGCACGGCGGCGGGGGCGCGGTGCGCCCAGCGTTCGTTGAAGGCGGCGCTGGAGTCGTGGAAGGCGGTGTCGCCGGGGTGCAGCAGCGGGCCGGTGGTGTGCTTGTCGAGCAGGGCCCAGTCGGGGGCGGTCACGGGGCGACCTCCTCGATGGTGGAGGTGCCGGTGGCGGGGTGGGGGCCGTAGCGCTCCCACTGCTCGTGCAGCCTGATCCGGCCGTCGGGGGTGAGGGTGGGGGTGTTGCGGGTGCGGCCGCAGATCACTTCGCCGCTGTCGAGGACGAAGGTGTAGCCCATGGCGAGGGTGCCGTCGGCCTCCCGGGTGCCGGCGGTCCAGCCGCGCCGGATCGCGCCGCCGGCCACCTCGCCCCAGACCAGGTCGTCCTGCTGGTGGTAGACGGCGACGGTGCGGTGGTCGCCGTCGGGGGCGTGGAAGCGCCGTCCCTCGTAGTCGAGCCCGCGGGGGTTCACGCCTGCCACCAGATGGCGTAGTAGGCGAAGTCCTCGTCGTACGGGTTGGCGACGGCGTGGTCGGTGTCGGCGGGCAGCAGGACCAGGTCGCCGGCGGCGATGGGGTGGCTGCCGCCGTCGGCGGTGCGGACCTCGCCGCGGCCGCTGATGCAGATGAAGAGTTCGCGTTCGGTGTGCTGGTGGGTGTCGGTGAGGTCGCCGGGGCGCAGCACGCACCAGGCGCCGTGGAAGGGGGTGGTCAACTCGCCCCAGGGGTGGAGGAGTTTGAGGTCGAGGCCGTGGGCGCGTTCCAGGCCGGCGGGTTCCTGGCGGCGGATCACCAGGCCGGGCGGCAGGGTGGTTTCGGGCATGGCGGGGCTCCGATTCGAGAGCGTGGCGGGCCGTCGGGGCGCGGCGGGGCGTCAACGGCCGGCGAGGCGTCGGGTGACGGACCGTCGGCGGCGGGTCAGCGGGTCGCGGGTCAGCGGGTGGCGGGTCGGCCGAGGCCGGCGTCGCGGGCCAGCACGATGGCCTGGACGCGGTCGGCGACGCCGAGCTTGCCGAGGATGCCGGAGATCCGGTTGCTGACGGTCTTGGGGGCGAGCGCGAGCTCGCGGGCGATGGCGGTGTTGGAGCGGCCGGCGGCGAGGTGTTCGAGCACGTCGCGTTCGCGGTCGCCGAGTTGCGGGAACGGGTAGCTGCGCGGGCGGGGGCCGGTGCCGATCAGGGTGCCGAGCCGGGCGGCGATGGTGCGGTCGACGATGGCCTCGCCGTTGCCGACGGCGTGGACGCCGCGGACGATCTGTTCGGCGGTGGCGCGTTTGACCAGGTAGCCGCGGGCGCCGGCGTGGAAGGCGGCGACCACGGCCCGGTCGTCGTCGGAGGCGCTGAAGACCAGGACGCCGGTGTCGGGGGCGAGCCGCAGGATCTGGCCGATCATCCGCACGCCCGCGGTGTCGTCCAGTTGCGGGTCGAGGACCAGGACGTCGGGGCGGTGCCGGGCGGTGGCGGCGAGGAGTTCACCGGCGGTGCCCGCCTCGCCGACCACCGTCGCGCCGCCGGTCGCCTCGACCATGGAGCGGACGCCCTGCCGGACGGCCGGCTGGCCGTCGGCGAGCAGCACGGTCAGCGGTGCGGTGCTCCCGTGCTGGTTCATCGTCCCCTCGCGGCGTGTGGTGGGCGGCAGAGGCGGTGCGCCGTCGGGGAGTGGTGATCACCGGCGGTGACGGTTCCGTCGCTTCAGCATGGTCCGGTCAAGGTCCTTACTCAAGTGTTCAATGTCATACAGGAGTTGGCAGATGTGACGATTCGGCGGCCCCGCCCAGGGGCTTGCCCTCGCGGGCCCGGCGCATGATCTCCTCGCGGCCGCGCCAGTGCGACCAGAACGCCCCGGTGTAGCCGAGGCCGCCGAGGCTGGTGAGGAACGGGTTGTCGGCGTAGTTGTTGTCGTGCTCGCTCATGCCCTCGACGGTGGGCAGCATGACGCGGTGGTGGTCGGCCGGGTCGATCAGCGCCCACAGGTCGTGGACGGCGCCGTGCCAGCGCTCCTCGGGGTCGGCGGCCCGGGCCGGGTCGGGCAGCAGGTCCGGCGAGAACCAGCAGACCAGCCGGAAGTTGCCGTGCTCGTCGAACATGAACTGCCGCTCGTACTCGGCCGGGGAGGCGCACATCCGGAGCGGCTTGAGCACGATCGGGCCGCTCGCGGTGTTGGACTGCAGGCCGGGGACGGTGCGCACGCCCGCGCACTGCTCGGCGATGTCGATGCCCATCGGGGTGTAGGGGAACAGCCGCAGGCCGAGCGAGAAGCCGGTGACGGTGGCGTCCAGCGCCATGAAGGCGTCGACGCAGGCGCGGACCGTCTCGGGGGTCTCCCCCGGCATCCCGAACAGCGCCTCGACCATGGTGAGGATGCCGCGCTCGTGGCAGAGCCGGACCAGCCGCTCGGTGTCCTCGAAGCTGTAGTAGGTGCCGCCCTTCTCGGTGACCTTCCAGCCGCTGAGCAGTTCGGGGCGGATGTGGTCGCTGCCGACGTTGACGCCCCGGCAGCCGGCCGCGGCCAGCAGGTCGGCGAACTCCTCGTCGAACGGGCTGGGCTGGCAGTACACCCACAGCCGCAGGTCCTTCAGCGGGTTGTCCGGGTCGGCGTGCCGGCGGCGGACGATCTCGCGGAGCAGGTTCTTGGCGTGCGCGATCGACAGGTTGAACTCGCTGTCGGTGGTGTGCTGGTCCAGGATGCCCTGGGCGGCCAGCGACTCCATCTCGTCGACCACCGCGGCGAGGTCGCGCCGCCCGTAGCTGACGCCCTTGGCGTCGGGTTCGACGCAGTGCGAGCAGCGGTAGGCGCAGCCGTTCTTGGTGAGGATCGAGCCGAGGCCGCCGCGCCGGTAGTACTGCAGGTTGTCGACCCGGTGCGGGACGCCGGAGCGCCGCCGGTAGACGGACTCCCGGTCGACCTGCCAGACCCGGGGCTCGAACTGGCCGGTGGGGTCGGCCTCCCGGGTCTCGCCGTGGCGGACCGTCAGGAACGCGGGCGGCACCCGGACGGCGCCGTGCTCGGTGTTGCGGATCAGTCCGGCGATGCCCTCGGTGGAGCGGCCCTCGGCGATCGCCGCGGCCAGCTCGCAGAGGATCTTCTCGCCGGGGCCCTTGACGCCGTACTCGATGCCGAAGTACTCGACCAGGGCGAACGGCATGGTGGAGAAGCCGATGCCGCCGCCGACCACGGGCGCGTCGGTGAGCCGGCGGATCTCGGTGATGATCTCGCGGTGCTCACCGACGAACGGGCGCTGCTCGAAGGCGTAGACGGTGTCGGTGTTGCGGACGGTGACGCCGACCAGCAGCGGGTCGCGTTCGGCGAAGTACTCGTGCAGGCAGGTCTTCCAGTCGTCGCGGCGGAAGGTCAGGTCGAGGACCTCCACCTCGAAGCCGGCGTCCTCCAGAGCGGTGGTGAGCACGTCGAGGGCGTACGGGGCGATCGGCGGGTGCACCTTGTTGGGGTTCACCAGTAGAACGGGTCTGCTCATGGGTTCCCTCCCCGGTGGGCCGTGCAGTGGTTGCGGTGGTGCGTCGTGCGATGGTGCGTGGCGGTGCGTCGTGCGATGGTGCGTCGTGCGATGGTGCGTGGCGGTGCGTCGTGCGGTGGTGCGTGGCGGTGCGTCAGACGATGCCGAGGCTGATGCCGAACTCGGGCTCGCCGCCGATCAGGTAGGCGCCGGCGGACTGCAGGATGCGGTCCTGCGCGACCAGGTGCTGGACCAGCACGGTGGTGTCGCGCAGCCAGCGGTCCATCGGCGAGGTGCGGAAGATCGACCAGGTCTGCAGCAGGTCGTAGAGCCGGGCGACGATGTCGCGGGCGGCCCGGAAGGCGTGCAGCCAGGAGAGCGGGGAGGCGGCCCGCTCGGTGGGGGTGAGGTCGTCCAGGGTGCCGCCGGCCGCCAGCACCTCCCACTGGCGCCGCATCGCGCCGTAGACGCCCTCCCGGGCGGCGTTGAACTCGGCCTCGCAGCGGGCGAGTTCGGTCTGCACCCGCCAGCTGTCGGCCCACGGCTGCCCGGCCATCCGGTCGTACCGGGTGGAGGCGACCTCGCGGGCGTGGTCGAGCGCGGCCCGGGCCACCCCGAGCGGGACGCCGCACATGGCGCGGGTGAAGGAGTCGGGCTGGGTGAGCGGGCCGGGGGCGCTCTGCGGGGTGGCGAAGGTGTAGGTGTGCTCCTCGGGCACGAACACGTCGGTGACGGTGTAGTCGCAACTGCCGCTGCCGCACAGGCCGGTGGTGTCCCAGTTGTCGATCACCTCGACCTCGGCGCGCGGGACCAGGAACTGCCGGGAGTCGTGCCGGTGCTTGCTGCCGGGGGCGGCCCACGGCTCGCCGTCCTGGAAGATGAACGCCCCGGAGGTGACCCAGTCGGCGTGCTTGACGCCGGAGCCGAACGACCAGCGGCCGCTGAGCCGGAAGCCGCCGGGGACGCGCTCGGCCCGGCCGGCCGGCTGGAGCAGGCCGGCCACCACCAGGTCGGGGCGGGAGAACACCTCCTTGGCGACGGCCGGGTCGAGGAAGTTGGCGTAGATGCCGGTGTTGGCGCCGATCACGGCGCACCAGGCGGCGGAGGCGTCGCCGTAGGCGAGCGCCTCGACCACCTCGGTCTGCTCCATCGAGGTCAGGCCGGGGCCGCCCCGGTCGGGGCCGAAGCACATGCCGAACACGCCGGTGCCACGCAGCAGTTCGACCACCTCGGCGGGCAGGGTGCGGTTGGCCTCGATCTCGGGGGCGCGTTCGCGCAGCAGCGGTGCCAGGTCCCGGGCCCGCCGCAGGATCTCCGATGACATGTCGTCACTTTCGTTAGAAGGCTTCACGGGCGTGACAGGTCGTCACGCGGATGCCGCACGGGCGTCAGCGCTGCAGGCCGAGGCTGATCCGGAACAGCGGGGGCCGGCCGAGCAGGTAGGCGCCGACCGACTCCAGCACGGCGTCCTGGGCGGTGAGGTTCTGGCACATGACGGCGGTGTCGCGCAGCCAGCGGTCCATCGGCGAGGAACGGAAGATCGACCAGGTCTGCAGCAGGTCGTAGAGCCGCCGGACGATCTCCCGGCAGGCCCGGAAGGCGTGCAGCCAGGCCAGCGGCGGGGCGGCCCGCTCGGTCGGGGTGAGGTCGTCCAGGGTGCCGCCGACCGCCAGCACCTCCCACTGGCGCCGCAGCGCGCCGTACACGCCCTCCCGGGCGGCGTTGAACTCGGCCTCGCAGGAGGCGAGTTCGGTCTGCACCCGCCAGCTGTCGGCCCACGACTGCCCGGCCATCCGGTCGTACCGGGTGGACGCGACCTCGCGGGCGTGGTCGAGCGCGGCCCGAGCCACCCCGAGCGGGACGCCGCACAGCGCCCGCATGAAGGAGTCGGGCTGGCCGAGCGGGCTGGGCTCGGCGCGGGTCTCGTAGAAGGTGAAGGTGCGGTTCGCGGGCACGAACACGTCGGTCATCGTGTAGTCGCAACTGCCGGTCCCGCGCAGGCCGGTGGTGTCCCAGTTCTCCACCACCACGACCTCGGAGCGCGGCACCAGGAACTGCAGCGAGTCGTGCGCGTGCTCGCTGCCGGGGGCGGCCCACGGCTCGCCGTCCTGGAAGATGAACGCCCCGGAGGTGACCCAGTCGCTGTGCTTGATGCCGGAGCCGAACGGCCAGCGGCCGCTGAGCCGGTAGCCGCCGGGCACCCGCTCGGCCCGGCCGGCCGGGGCGAGCACGCCCGCGGTGATCAGGTCGAGGCTCGGGTAGACCTCCTTGACCACCGACTGGTCGAGGAAGTTGGCCAGCAGCCCGCTGTTGGCACCGATCACGCCGCACCAGGCGGCGGAGGCGTCGCCGTACGCCAGCGCCTCGACCACGGCCAGCTGCTCCGTCGAGGTCAGTTCGGGGCCGCCCCACGCGCGGGCGAAGCACATCCGGAACACCCCGGTGCCGCGCAGCAGTTCGACCACGTCGGCGGGCAGGGTGCGGTTCTCCTCGATGGCGGCGGCGCGTTCGCGCAGCAGCGGGGCGGCCTGCTTCGCCCGGGCCAGCACCTCGGCCGCGTCCTGCGGCGGCCCGGCCCACGGTGCGGCGCTCACTCGTCCACGTCCAGCAGTCCGGCGGGCATCGCGAACGGGGCGTCGGGGTCGGCGGGGCCGACCGCGGAGACGGCGAGGTCGACCAGCGCGGCGGCCGCGGTCAGGCGCTGCTCGCAGTCGGCGACGGTGTCGGCCTCGCAGATCACGAAGGAGTGCCGGGCCAGGTAGCCGCCGGGGGGCAGCCGGAGCACGGTGCCGGGCGGGGCCATCGGCGCGGCGTGCACCAGGCCCGGGGCGGCGCCGGGCTCCGGCAGTGCGATGTCCTCCAGCCGGCAGTCCTCCTCGGGGTAGCCGAACCGGATGCCGGCCACCCGGGCCCGGGTCGGGGTGATCTCCGGGCGGCGGCCGACGGCGACGTCGAACAGCACCTCGCCGGGTTCCAGGCCGGTGGCGATCCGGCCGAGCAGCGGGATCAGGTCGCCGCCGAGCCGCCCGTTGACCTCGATGATCAGCGGGCCGTCGGGGGTGAGCCGCAGCTCGGTGTGGGTGATGCCGTCCTCGACGCCGAGGGCGCGGTGCGCGTCGGCGAGCACGGCCAGCAGCGCGGGGTCGGCGAGCAGCGGGTCGGCGGCGTCGACGATGTGGCCGACCTCCTCGAAGTACGGCTCGTCGCTGCTGTACTTGCGGGCCAGGAACAGCGGCAGGTACTCGCCCTTGTGGACGGCGCCGTCGATGCTGATCTCCGGTCCGCCCGCGTAGCCCTCGACGATGACGGCGGCCCGGTAGGGGCCGGGGTCGACCTGGCTGGCGGAGAGCGCGGTGGCGAACGCCGCGTCGAGTTCGGCCCGGTCGGCGGCGTGCACGACGCCGATCGAGGCGCCCATGGCGCGCGGCTTGAGCACCACGGGGTAGCCGATCCGCTCGGCGGCGGCGCGGGCCGCGTCCAGGTCGGTGGTGAGGGCGAAGCCGGGCTGGTGCTGGCCGGCCTCGGTGAGCACGCTGCGGGTGCGCTCCTTGTCGCGGACGCCGCGGACGCCGCGCTCGGACAGGCCGGGGACGCCGAG
The DNA here is from genome assembly GCF_044753345.1 of Kitasatospora sp. NPDC088391. Classification (NCBI taxonomy): domain Bacteria; kingdom Bacillati; phylum Actinomycetota; class Actinomycetes; order Kitasatosporales; family Streptomycetaceae; genus Kitasatospora; species Kitasatospora sp. NPDC088391. The sequence continues at coordinate 519,248 of NZ_JBIVNB010000005.1, read as the reverse complement.
TTCGGCAGCCAGCAGTCCGGCGTCCAGCACCAGCGGCTCGTCCCAGCAGAGCAGGCCGACCACGTGGCGGCGGGCGGCGATCTCCCGGACGGTGGCGTTCATGGTGGCGGTGTCGAAGACGTTGGCGACCACGATCTCGTCGAAGTACTCCTGCTGCCAGGTCGGCCGCAGGTTGTTGACCAGGACCAGGTCCAGGCCGGCCGCCCGGGCCCGGCGGCTCATCGGGCCGACCAGGTACTCGCGGTACTCCTTGAGGCCGCTGCCGATCACCAGCAGCGTTCCGCCGGTGGTTTCCTGACGGTCCGTCACAGCTCCTCCCCGGTGGTGTCGAGGTCGATCCGGACCGAGTCGGCGGCCTCGTCGGCGAGCCGGCGGGCGTCGGCGGGGGTGTCGGCGAGGGTGGTGACGATGCCGAAGCGGTCCCAGGAGCTGCGCAGCCCGCCGGTGCGGTGGCCGACCACGATGCCGACGGCCAGCTGCACGCCCTCGCGCTCCCCGGCCTCCTCCAGTCCGTGCACGGCGGTGATGGTGCCGGGCGTGTCGGAGGCGAAGAACCGGGCGGCGGCGGCCCGTTCGGCCCGCTCGGGCAGCGGGTCGACCGGCTCGCCGCTCATCAGGGTGTAGTAGGCGCGCACCAGTTGGACGGGGTAGGCGGCCTCGATCAGGTCGACGATGGAGTCGCCGGGGAAGCGGCCGGCGCACTCGACCAGCACCGGGACGCCGTCCTCCAGGATCCACTCGCAGTGCAGCACGCCGTCGCCGAAGCCGACGGCGGCGACCAGCCGCTCGGTCTCGGCGACCAGCGCCTTGTGCTGGTCCTCGGGCAGGTCGGCGGGGACGGTGTGGCCGGCCTCGACCGGGTACGGGCCGGGGAACAGCACCTTGCCGGTGGTGTTGGCGAACACCGGGCGGCCGGCCCGGACCAGCATCTCGACGCTGTACTCCGGCCCGCTGACGAAGCGTTCGGCCAGCATCGAGTGCTGGATGGGGCGGTCCGGGACGAACGGGCCCTCGTCCTGGACCAGGCCGAACTCCCAGGCCGCGGCGGCCTCTTCGGGGGTGCGGAGGACCCGGGTACCGACCGAGCCCTGCCGGTTGGCGGGCTTGAGCACCACCGGGCCGGGGTTGCGGGCCGCGAAGTCCGCCAGCTCGGCGGCGCTGCGGACCGGCTCGGAGGCCGGGTTGGCGATCCCCGCGGCGGCCGCGACGGTGCGCAACTGGTGCTTGTCGCGCAGCAGTTGGGCCGCGCCGAGGCCGGCGCCGGGCAGGCCGTAGCGCTCGGCGAGCCGGGCCACGAACGGCACCGCGTACTCGACCGCGGGGATCACCGCGGCCGGGTCGAGGTCGGGGTGGGCGGCGAAGAAGGCGTCGGCCCGGCCGGGCAGGTGGTACTCCCACTCGATCAGGCCGCGGGCGTACTCGACCTCCTTCAGCGCCTCGGCGACGTTGCGCTTGCGGGCGACGTCCGGCTCCTCGATGTAGATCACCGAGTCGGCGGGCTGGAAGGCGGCGATGCCGCCGACCGCGAACGCGGACCAGCCGACGATCAGCACCGGCCGGCGGGGCGTGTCCTGACTGCTCATACCGTCTCTCCTACGGGGTCGGGATCGGGATCGGTCTTCTGCTCTGCCTGCTGCTCGGCGGCGGCCCGCAGGTCCGCCCGGTGCTTGATGCCGACCACCGCCAGCACTCCGGCGAGGCCGTTGACGACGGCCATCAGCACCCAGAAGCCGGCGTGCAGGTGGGTCCAGGCCCAGACGCCGAACAGCGGGCCGACCGCCGAGGCCAGGCCGGCCGCGGCCTGCATGGTGCCGAGGTAGCGGGCCTTGGACTCGTCCGGGAAGGTCGCCGGGTGGGCGAACATGCTGGGGCCGGCGATCATCAGGCCGCTGACCGCGAGCACCGCGCCGAACAGCACGAACGCCCCGGAGTGCACGGCCAGGCCGTACACCGCGAGCCCGACGGAGTTGACCAGGTGGCCGACGCCGACCGCGAGATAGGTGGGGATGCGGGTGATGTACGAGGTGATCTTCAGTTCGCAGGTGATCAGCACCAGCGAGGAGGCCGTCAGCACGGCGCTGTACAGGCCGGTCGAGTAGCCGTCGTGGACGATCTCCAGCGGCAGCGAGATCGCCGACTGCACGTAGGCGACGGTGCCGAGCATCACGGCGGCCAGGTAGGCCAGGTACGCCTTGTCGCGGAGCATCGCGGCGTACGCGGCCCGGCCGCCGGAGCGCCGCTCGGCGGCGTCCTGCGGCTCCCGCTCGGGGACCGCGTGCCGGGGCAGCAGGCGGAAGGCGAGCGCCGCGTAGACCAGGGTGGTGGCGCCGTCGATCCAGAACAGCAGGTCCCAGTCGAGCAGGATCACCCCGGCGGCGATCAGCGGGGCCAGCGCCGCACCGGTGTTGAGGGCGATCCGCATCATCGAGAACGCCATCACCTGGTACCGCTCCGGCATCAGGTCGCTGAGCAGCACCGCCGCGGCGGGCCGGTACGCCTGGGCGAACAGGCCGGCCAGTGCGACGGCCAGCAGCAGCGGGACGGTCAGCCCGGGCTTCGCCAGCAGCGGCAGCACCGCCACCAGCGGGGCGGAGCCGGCCATCGCCGCGACGATGGTGGTGCGGGCGCCGAGCCGCTGGGTGATCTCCCCGCCGAGCACGGTGCCGAACACGGTGCCCAGGCTGTACGCGCCGAGGGCGAGTCCGGCGGTGCCGTCGGACATGCCCCGGTGCGTCAGGTAGAGCACCAGGAAGGTCTGGACGAACGCGCCCAGCTGGTTGACCAGTACCCCGCCGAGCAGGTACCGGACGGTGGTCGGGGTGGCCCTGAGGGTGTCGAGGACACCGATGGGGCTTTCGTCGGTCATGCCGCCTCCTGGAGCGCCGCAGTGATCCGCTCCGCGACCAGCGGAGCGGTGGAGAACCCGCTCCCCCCGCAGGCGGCCCGGGTCCACAGGCCCGGGGAGACCCGGACCAGTCGCGGACCGCCGGTGGCGGTGTCCGCGGTGTAGTGGCATACCCGAATGCCGGCCACCGGGCAACGTTCCAGGTCAGGGAGGATCGATTCGGCCATCAGACGCTCCACGTAAGGGAGTTGGTCCTCGCCGCGGCTGTCCGTGTGCTCGACCGGGCGGCACACCGAGTCGGAGGAGAGCTTGAGCAGGGTGCCCGCGCCCGGGGGCAGCACCCAGCCCCGCCCGTCCCGGCCGAGGCCGCCCGCGGCGGGCGCCCCGTCCCACCGGTCGCCGCCCGGCGGTCGGCCCAGGTAGAGCATGGTCTGCCGGTACAGGGTGACCTGACCGGCCGTCAGCCGCCGGGTCCACGGGCCGCCGGCCAGCAGCGCCAGGTCGCCCCGGACCACCTCGCCGGTGTCCAGCACGATCCGCCCGGAGCCGGTGAACACCGAGCGGACCGTGCTGTGCGGGCGCAGCTCCACCCCGGGCCGGACGGACAGCCAGCGGGCGGCGGCCCGCAGCACCCGGTCGGCGAGCAGCACCCCGCCGGTCCGCTCACGGACCGCGACGGTGCCCTCGGGCATTCCCAGCGGCGGCAGTTGACCCTCCGTCGGGAGGTCGACCGGGACGCCGGCCTTCTCGGCCTCGTTCAGCAGTTCGTCGAGCCGGTCCGCGGGCCAGGCGGTGAGCACCCCGACCCGGCGGTACAGCGCGGCGCCGAGCAGCTGCTCCAGCTCCTCCCAGTGGCGGTGCGCGGCCAGCCGGCGGGCGGTGCCGTCGGGGTCGCCGGGGAGCAGGGTGCGGATGGCGCGGTGCTGGTCGTGCGAGGTGGCGTCGGGGTTGGGCACCGGGCCGCGTTCCAGCACGGTGACCCGGTGCCCGGCCCGGGCGCAGGCGACGGCGGTCAGCAGCCCGGTGACCCCGGCGCCGACCACCACCACGTGCGCGGCGGCGCTCCTGCTCACCGTCCGCCGCCGCGGACGCGGGTCGCCAGCCGGGGCAGCGGGCGGGGGTGGACGGTGGTGGCGGTGTGCGCGGCGGGCACCGCGGGGTCGGGCAGCGCCTCGGCGCCGAGGTCGACCAGCAGCGGGGCGGCGCAGCGCAGGAACAGGTCGAGCTCGTGCCAGAAGTCGCCGGCGTCGGCGTCGGTGACCTCCCAGCGGTCGAGCCGGCCGAGCTGCTCGGTGAGGGTGAACGCGGCGGCGCTGAGGCTGAACCGGCGCGGGCGCAGCGCGGCGGCGAAGCGTTCGGCGATCAGCGCGGCGGCGTGCCGGGAGCGGTCGCCGATCGGCAGCGGGCCGCGTCCGAGGTACGCCTCGGCCTTCTCGGCGACCCGGTTCCAGGGTTCGACCAGGCGCTGCCCGCAGACCCGGTCCATCGCGGCCCGGGTGAAGTTGGTGCGCTGGAAGTCCGGTCCGGTGGCGGCGAGGTAGTAGCGGACCAGGTCGCGCGGGACCTCGGCGGTGAGCTGGCGGCCCGTCACCACGTGGCCGCGGCTGGTGGAGAACTTGTCGCTGTCGAGTTCGTAGAACTCGTTGGTGACGAAGTGGGCGGGCAGCGCGAGCCCGCCGAGGGCGAGCAGCATGGCGGTGCCGGCCAGCGCGAAGGCGAAGCTGGCGTCGGAGCCGAAGAAGTAGACCACCTCGGGCCCGGCCTCGGCGGCCCAGTGCCGCTCCTCGTCGCCGGGGACCTCGCCGCGGGCCTCGGCGGCCAGTTCGACGGTGTGCAGGCTCCAGGCCACGGTCTCGGTGTCGGAGTACAGCACCTGGCCGGGGGTCTCGGCGAACGGGGCGGGGATGCCCCAGTCGATCGGCAGGGTGATCGGGTAGTCGGGCAGCCGGCGGGCCATCAGCTCCTCGACCAGCTGGGCGAGCCGGGGCCGCATGGTGGGGGCGAGCCGGGCGAAGTACGAGGCCAGGGCGGCCCGGTGCTCCTCCAGCGGCAGCACCAGCACCTCGCACTCGCGCAGTTCGACGGCGAGTTCGGGGTGACGGGTGGAGCGCGGGTCGATCAGCTCGCCGGAGGCGATCCAGTGGCCGCAGCTCTCGCACAGCCCGGCGCAGCCCTCGGCCAGGCAGACCGGGCAGCCGCCGCGCACGTAGGCGTCGGTGAGGTACTCGCCGGTGGCCGGCAGGTACGGGAACCGCACCTTGCGGAGCCTCAGGTGGCCCTCGCCGTGCAGCCGTTCGAAGAAGCGGCGGACGGTCTTCAGGTAGCGGTCGTCGAAGCGGACGAAGCCGTCCGGGACGATGCCGGCCGCGCCGAGGGTGGCCTCGACCTGTTCGGCGGCGCGCAGCCGCAGTTCCTCGGGCTGTTCGCCGAGCCGGCGGGCGGTGGTGACGATGTAGTTCTGGGTGAAGTGCACGCCGGTGCCGAACAGGGTGTCGCGGCCGGTGGCGCGGGCCCAGCGGGCGCACACGTCGGCGGACAGGAACGGCCCGGCCAGGTGGCCCAGGTGCAGGTCCCCGTTGGCGGTGGGGCCGGGGGCGACGACCAGCAGCGCGCCCATCAGCGGGCAGCCCCGGCTTCGGCGGTGCGGGTGCCGGTGCGGGTGCCGGTGCGTGCTTCGGCGGCCAGGCCGTGGCGGTCCAGCAGGTCGCCGGTGATGTCGCGGGCCCGGTGGGCGAGCACGCTGATCAGCGAGTCGGCGATGCCGTGGGTGGCCTCGTTGACGCCCTGGAGGTAGAGCGCGGCCTCGGTGCCCGCCCCGAGGTCGACCCGATAGTCGCGGCTGACGGTGACCCCGTCCAGCCCGGCCTTCTCGGTCAGCTCCCGTACCAGCGCGGGCATCCGGCTGTCGTAGCCGGTGCCGAGCAGGACCAGGTCGCAGCGGTGCTCGGCGGTCTTGCCGGTGCGCCGGTCGCGCAGTTCCAGCACGACCTCGCCGTCCTCCTCGCGGGCGGCGAGCACCTCGGTCATCGCCCGGACCTCGGCCCGGCCGGTGCCGATCATCTTCTCCCGGTAGAGCAGCATGTACAGCTCGTCCAGGAACGGCGGGGCGAGGGCGGCGTAGTTGGTGAACCGCATCTCGTCGAGCACCTGGGCCCGGGTCTCGGCCGGGGCCTCGTAGAACTCGTCGACGAAGGACGGGTAGAACAGCTCGTTGACGAACTTGCTGGTCTGGTAGTTCTGCAGGCCGATCGAGCGGACCAGCATGGTGACGGTGGAGTTCGGCAGGTTCTCGTACAGGGCCATGAACATCTCGGCGGCGCTCTGCGCGCCGCCGATCACCACGGTGCGCAGCGGCGCGTTCTTGTCGACGGCGTTGATCCGGCTGCGGAACCGGGCGCTGTGCACGATCCGCTCGGCGGGCAGGTCGGCGAAGACCGCCGGGATGTGCATGTCGCGGCCCGCGCCGACGACCAGGTCGCGGCAGTGGATGGTGTCGCCGTCGGCGAGGGTGACCGTCCAGCCGGCCAGCTTCCCGTCGGCGTCGTAGCGGGGCTCGGTGGAGGTGGCCTTCGCGTCGTAGCGGATCCGCACCTTCTCCAGCGACTTGGCGACCCACTGGAGGTAGTCGGAGAACTCCCAGCGGTGCGGGTGGAAGGTGCCCAGGTTGATGAACTGGTCGAGCCGGTCGTGCTGGTGCAGGAAGTTCAGGAACGAGAACCGGCTGCGCGGGTCGCGCAGGGTCACCAGGTCCTTCAGGAAGGACACCTGGCTGCGGGCCCAGGGCATCAGCAGGTCGCGCTGCCACTTGATGTCCGGGGCCTGCTCCAGCAGCAGGGTGCGCTCGGCCAGTTCGGCCGATCCGCTCTCCTCGATCGCGGCCGCGAGGGCCAGGTTCGCCGGGCCGGCGCCGATCGCCAGTACGCCCACCTCTAGGTCAGCCACACTTCCCCCTCGTGAACTCGGGTGCGGCCAGGGGGGATTCGTCCGCCCCTGCCGCTTCGTCGGCAGTTCCTGATCGCGTGCTCGCCGCGGCCCGCCCGCCCCGTCCGGTTCCCGCTCGGTTTCCGCGCGGGTTCCGTTCGGGTTTCGCTCGGGTTCTGCTCGCGGCCTCGTCGCGTCGAGAAACCTAGGAAGCCGGGCTTCCCCGCGGATAGGGCGTTCTTCCCGGCCGCCCGGGAACTTCGGGACGGGCACGGGAAGGGCCCCGGGACGGTCGTCCCGGGGCCCTGCGGGGTCCGTCCCGCGCGCTACTTCCGGACGATCCGGAGCACGCCGGTCTCGGTGCCCTGGTAGAGGGTGCCGTCGGGGGCGGTGGTGCCGGTCATCTGCAGCGGGTTGTACAGCAGGCCGAGCCCGAACGCGGTGCTGCTCAGGACGGCGCCGGTGGCCGGGTCGACGACGGCGTGCGCGTACGCGGCGAAGGTCTGCGCGCCCGCCGCGTCGGTCGGGCCGCTCACCGTGACGGTGTAGATCTTCCCGTCGGCGGTCGAGAGCCGGGGCAGCGCCGCCGACTTGACGTCGCTCTCCCACACGGTGGCGCAGCCGGTGCCGGCCTCGTTCAGGTCGATCCGGGCCAGGCCGCCCTGGAAGGACGCCGAGGCGGGCACACTGGCGGGCGCGCCCGCGGGCAGCGCCGGGTACGGGTAGCCGTAGGTGTTGGTGACGAACACGCTGCGGCCGGAGGCGATGACGGCGTCCTCGGTGCCGCCGGCCGCCCACCTGGTGAGCACGGGCGTGGCGCAGACCGGCCGCGGGCCGCCGTCGACCCGGTAGACCAGCAGGTTCTCGTGCGGCGCGGCGTTGTCGGTGATCGTCACGTACTCGGTGCCGTTCCCGGGCCCGAAGAAGCTCGGGGTGGCGCCGGTGCCCCAGCTGAGCTGGCCGGGCTTGCGGCCGGGGCCCCGGTCGTAGGGTGCCCGCCACTGGACGACGGGCGTGCCGTCGGCGGACTTGCCGAGCAGGTACAGCGCGTGGTCGGTGGCCACGGCCGTGTGGCCGGGCACCGTGGAGATGCTGTTGGCGACGCCCTCGCCGGTGGCCAGGGTGCGGACCGCGCCGGTGCCGGGGTCGACGGTGCCGATCACGCCGCCGGTGGTGGCGAACCAGACCGCGCCGTCCCAGTCGGGGGCCAGCCCGACGACGCTGTCCCCGGCCGGCAGCGCGGCGGCCAGCGGGGTCCGCCGATCGACCGTCAGCTGCCAGCCGCTCGCGGTGCGGTGGTGGCCGATCCGCAGCAGGTCGCCGTTCGCGTCCACGGCGACCAGGGCGTCGGCGCGGTCGAGGTAGGCGTAGACGCCGCCGAACAGCGCGCCCTTGGGGAGTTCCAGCGCGGCCAGGTCCTTGCCGGTCGCCGGGTCGAGCAGGTGCACGGTCGGGGTCTGCCCGAAGATCGTGGTGCACAGCGCGACGGGGTAGCCGTCCTGACCGACCGTCACCGTCGGGCAGGCCGAGGCCAGGGCCGTCCGGCTCCAGGCGACCGGCCCGGCGCCGGGGCCCGGGTACGGGGTGGTGTCGCTGGAGGCCGAGTCGCCGTGCATCCCGGCGTTGCCGTTCGGCGCGGTGGCCGGGTTCTGCGGGGGCGGCGGACCGAACGCGGGCGCGGCGGCGGTGGCGGTGGAGCCCGCGCCGCCGAGCAGGACGGCGGCGAGCAGGGCGGACGCGGACAGCAAGGGGCGTGGGCGCATGGCGGATTCCTGTTCCGGGAGACGGACGGGTGCGGACGCCGGGCGGCACCGGGGCAGGACGTGTCGGGGCCGCTCGGCGGGGGGCGTGAGCGGCCCTCGGCGGAACGCGCCGAAGGAGGAAGGGGAGGGCCGCGTCAGCCGGCGCGGCGACAGCCCGTGGTGGTGGCGCGGCCGTGGTCGACATGGCGGCGGCTCACCAACGGGGTCATGCCAACCACCCTAGCGGGCAGGGCACTTGCCCCGCTCCCCCCGTCCCGTCCCTCGGACGGGCCGGTCCGGGGTTTCCGGGGGGCCCGGGGCCGGGAATCGCTCCGGGAGACCGGTGGGCCGTCGGGGGCCGCCGGGACGAGAGGGGCCGTGGTGGGTACGGAGTGGGTGCGGGACGCGGTGCTGTACCAGGTCTATCCGCAGAGCTTCGCGGACGGGAACGGGGACGGCACCGGTGACTTCGCGGGGCTGACGGACCGGCTGGAGTACCTGCGCTGGCTGGGCGTGGACGCGGTCTGGCTGAACCCGTGCTTCGTCTCGCCGTTCGGCGACGCGGGCTACGACGTGGCGGACTTCCTGGGCACCGCGCCGCGCTACGGCACCGCCGAGGAGCTGGCGAAGTTCACCGACGCGGCCCGCGGCGCGGGCATCCGGGTGCTGCTGGACCTGGTGGCGGGCCACACCTCGGACCGGCACCCCTGGTTCGCCCGCTCGGCCGACGACCCGTCCGACCACCGCTACATCTGGGCCGACCGCCCCGCGCCCGGGTACGTCGCCTCGCCGGGCTCCCGGCCGGGCTGGTACAAGCCGAACTTCTTCGACTTCCAGCCCGCGCTGAACTTCGGCCACGCCCGCACCGACCCGGACGAGCCCTGGCGGCTGCCGGTCGACGCCGAGGGCCCGCGGGCGAACCGGGCGGCGCTGCGCGAGATCATGGCGCACTGGTTCGCGCTGGGCGTCTCCGGCTTCCGGGTCGACATGGCGTCCTCGCTGGTGAAGGACGACCCGGGTTTCGTCGAGACCGGCCGGCTCTGGCGGGAGACCCGGGCCTGGCTGGACGCCGAGCACCCGGACCGGGCGATCCTGGCCGAGTGGGGCGACCCGGCCCGCTCCGTCCCGATGGGCTTCCACGGCGACTTCTTCCTGCAGTTCGGCGGCCCGGAGGACGGCGCGCCGCTGCGCTCGCTCTGGGACAACGGCGCGGGCACCGTGCACGAGCACTGGCCCGCGGAGCCGTGCTTCTTCGACGCCGAGGGCCGCGGCTCGATGCGCCGCTTCCTCGCCGAGTGGGAGCGCGCCCGCGCCGGGACCGCCGGGGCCGGGGCGGCCTTCCTGCCCACCGCCAACCACGACTACTCCCGGCTGGCCACCGGCCCGCGCACCCGCGAGCAGCTGGCCGCCGCCTTCGCCTTCCAGCTGACCTGGCCGACCGCGCCGGCGATCTACTACGGCGACGAGATCGGCATGCGCTACGTCCCCGGCCTGCCCGACACCGAGGGCAGCGCGCTCGGCCCGCGCTACAACCGGGCCGGCTGCCGCACCCCGATGCAGTGGGACGCCACCCCGGGCGCCGGGTTCTCCGACGCGCCCGCCGAGCGCTTCTACCTGCCGCTCGACCCGTCCCCCGACCGGCCCGACGTGGCGGCCCAGCGCGCCGACGAGAACTCCCTGCTGCACCACGTCCGGCGGCTGATCGCGCTGCGCCGCGCCCACCCCGCGCTCGGCCCGGACGGGCCGGTCGAAGTCCTGCACGACGGCTACCCGTTGACGTACCTGCGCGGCGACCTGCTGGTGGTGGTCAACCCGCGTCGCGCGCCCGCCGGCCTGCCGGTCGAACGCGAGCTGCCGGGCCGCCTGCTGGCGGGGCAGGGCGTGTCGATGACCCACTCGGTACTGCGCGCCGAGGGCTTCTCCTGGGCGGTCTTCGCCCGCTGACGGTCCAACACCCTTATTTTGCCAGGACACTGACGGACCGTCAGTCGGCGAGCAGCAGCTCGGCGGCGGCCGTCCGCAGGTACAGCACGGTGCGGCCGGTGCGGTGCCGGGCGGCCAGCCCGGCGTCGTGCAGGGCGGACAGGTGGTGCGAGACGGTGGCGGCCGACAGGCCGGTGCGGGCGGCGAGTTCGGTGGTGGTGGCCGGGACGGCGAGTTCGGCGAGCAGCCGGGCCCGGGCCCGGCCGATCACCCGGGCCAGCCCGTCCGGCACCGCCACCGCCTCCTCCCACAGGGTGGCGACCCCGCGCGGCGGGTAGACCAGGCCGGGCTGCCAGGGCGGGTTGAGCTGGGAGAACACCCCGGGCCAGGCGAACACGGTCGGGACCAGCACCAGTCCGCGGGCCCCGTCCAGGCGCCGGTGCACGTCGACGTGGCGGTGCCCGATCCGCAGCAGGTCGCGTTCCCAACCCACCTGCGGGTGCAGGTCGGTGAACAGCCCGGCCGGGCCGGACTCGGCGGCCTGCCGGGCCCGGCGCAGGATCTCGCCCTCGACCAGCCGCTCCGTCCGGGACCAGTACGGGGCGATCGCGGCCTGCCAGTACGCCGCGACCTCCGCCGCCAGCCGGGACATCCCGCGCTCCGGGTCCTTGGCCAACTCCGCGACCAGCGGCGGCGGTTCGCCGTCCAGCCGGGCCAGGTCGCGGCGGACCGCGGCCGGTTCGAGGGCGGTCAGCGCGGCCAGCTGCTGCTCCAGCGTCGGGCTGCCGCCGTCCGGCACGGGGGTGAGGAAGTCCGGCACGTACACCGTCGGCAGCCGGACCAGCTGGGACAGCAGCTCCCACTCCACCCCGGCGAGCCGGGGCCGGACCTTCCGCACCCAGGGCAGGTGGACGGCCCGCCGCCCCGGGTCCTTGAGCACCTCGACGCTGGTCACCACCTCGCACAGCGGCGAGCGGGCGAACCTGGTCAGCGCCAGGTCCTGCGCCGAGAACTCCCAGGTGAGCACGGGCCCCTCCGGCCGACGGTCGTGAGCCCTTCGAGGATTCGAGCAGGGTCGAATTCCTGGGCGGGGTCGATCATCGCAGCCAGGCTCGGGGGCATGACCACCGCCTCCCCCGTCCCGCTCCGGGACCGCCTCGGCCTGCCCGCCACCGCGGGCCGGCACCGCCGCCTGATCGGCGCGCACCTGATCGACAGCCTGGGCACCGGCCTGGTGCTGGCGTTCACCCTGGTGTTCTTCGTCCGCAGCACCGACCTGTCGCTGTCCGCGATCGGCGCGGCCGTCTCCACCGCCCGGCTGCTGGCCCTGCCCACTGCGCTGCTGGTCGGCCCGCTGATCGACCGGCATGGCGCCCGGCGGGTCGCGGCGGCGGCCAACGCGCTCTCCGCGCTGGCCCACGGCGGGTTCCTGCTCGCCGACCGGGCCTGGTCGATCGTGCTGGTCTGCCTGCTGGCCCAGGTCGGCCAGGCCGCCTACTGGACGGCCAGCACCGGCCTGGTGGTGCTGGCCGCGCCGGAGGGCGGGCGGACCCGCTGGTTCGCCCTGGTGCAGACCCTGCGCAACACCGGCCTCGGCCTGGGCGGGGCGCTCGGCGCGGTGCTGGTCGGCGGCGGCGGGGCGGGCGGCCTGCGGCTGCTGGTGGCGCTGAACGCGGCCTCGTACCTGGTCGCGGCGGTCCTGCTGGCGCGCTGGCGGCCCGAGCCGACGGCGCCCCCGGCGTCCCCGGCACCCCCGTCGTCGACGGCCGTTCCGGTCGTTCCGGCCGGGCCCGGCGGGTACCGGGCGGTGCTGGCGGACCGCCGGTACCTGCTGATGGTCGCGGCGAACCTGTCGTTCGTGCTGGCCTCGATGGTGCTGAGCGTCCTGCTGGCCGTGCACGTCACCGCCGCGCTGCGCCTGGGCGCCCCGGTGGCCGCGGCGCTGCTGGTGCTCAACGGCGTGCAGGTGGTGCTCACCCAGGGCCCGGTGGCGCGGCTGCTGGAGGGCTGCCGCCCGACCCGGACGGCCGCCGCCGGGGCGCTGCTGAACGCGCTGGCCTTCGCCGGGTTCGCGCTGCTGCCCGCCGGGGCGCCCGGCCCGGTGCTGGTGGCGGGGCTGGTGCTGGCGATGCTGGTCTACAACCTGGCCGAGACGGTCGCCACCCCCGGCCGCGAGGAGCTGAGCGTGGCGCTGGCCCGGCCGGGGCGGCGCGGCCGCTACCTGGCGGTCAACCAGCTCTCCTGGAACCTGGGCCAGGCGCTCGCCCCCGGCCTGCTCACCCTGCTGTTCGCCCACGGCCCGTCCTGGCCCTGGCTGTTCCTGCTGGCGGCCTCGCTGGTCGCCGTCCCCGGCCTGCTCCGGCTGGAGCGGCCGGTCGGCCCGGTTCCCGACATTCCGTCGGAAACCGGGCCGGTTCCGGCGCGCTAACATGCCGTCAGAGTGAGGCGCGGCAGCAGGAGTTGACGATGATCGAACTGGTGGTGGGATCGCGGGCCAGCCAGTTGGCCCGGGCCCAGGTCAAGGAGTTCCTCGCCCCGCTGCGCGAGCGCCACCCCGACGTGGTGTTCCGGCACCGGGTGATCCTGGAGGACGGCGACCTGGACCGGACGTCCCCGCTGCGCGAGGTCTCCGAGCGGGGCGGCGGCTCGGCGTTCGCCGGGCGGCAGGCCGCGGCGCTGCTCGACGGCGAGGTGGACGTGGTGGTCCACTCGCTCAAGGACCTCCCCACCGCGGACCCGGCCGGTCTGGTCCTGCTGCCCTCCCCCACCCGGGCCGACGTCCGGGACGCGCTCTGCGGCGCCCCGCTGGCCGCCCTCCCGACCGGCGCCCGGGTCGGCACCTCGGCCGCCCGCCGGATCGCCCAACTCCTGCACGTCCGGCCGGACCTGGCCCCGGAGCGGATCCGCGGCAACGTCCCGACCCGGCTCGGCCGGCTGCGCACCCTGGACGCCGTGGTGCTCGCCTCGGCCGGGCTGCACCGGCTGGGCCGGGCCGGGGAGGCCGCCGAGTTCCTCCCGGTCGCGCAGTTCCCGCCCAGCCCCGGCCAGGGGGCGCTCGGCATCCAGATCCGCGCGGACGACGGCCGGGCCCGCGAACTGCTGGCGGGCACCGGTGACCCGGTCACCGACGCGGAGGTCCGGGCGGAGCGCGCGATGCTCGCCGAACTGCACGGCGGCTGCTCCGTCCCGGTCGGCGCGTACGCCACCACCGCCGACGGCATCCTCACCCTGCACGGCCAGGTCACCTCGGTCGACGGCACCCGCCAGATCGCGGCCACCCTCTCCGGCAACCCCGCCGAACCCGAGAAGCTCGGTGCCGCCGTCGCCGGCGCCCTCCTCGACCAGGACGCCGAACTCCTCCTCGCCCCGGCCCGCCCCACCCCCTGATCCCCCGCGACGCCCTGGACAGCACCCACGGGCGACGCGGGCGGCACCCGCCGCGCACGGTGCCGCCTCCCCTCCGGTCCGCCGCGTGCCGACGCTCCGTCAGTTGCTCGTCGTCAGTTGCTGCTCGTCAGTTGCTGGTCGTCAGTTGCTCGTCGCGCCCTGGAGCACGGGCTGCGGCTCTTCCGTCCCCTTCTTGTCCTCCGCGGCCGCGCGCAGCGCCGCCTCGACCCGGCGGTTGCTGGTCATGGTGGCGGTGACGGCGGTCATGGTGAGGAGCAGGCCCGCGGCGGCGAAGAGCGGGGCGCGGACGCCCTGCGCGGTGGCCAGCCAGCCGCCGAGGAGGGCGCCGAACGGGGCGGCGCACATGGCGAGCATCCGGGAGGTGGAGGCGACCCGGCCCATCAGGTGGGCGGGGACGACGGTCTGCCGGAGCGAGGGGCCGAGCACCATGGTGGCGCCCATGCCGGCCCCGCAGACGGCGAGCGCGAGGCCCGCGACGTACGCGTTCGGGGCGGCGGCGAGGCCCAGCATGGCGACGCCCTCGACCGCGGCGGTGCAGGTGAGCGCGGCGCCGGTGCCGAGTCGGCGGCCGAGGAAGGAGGCGAGGGCCGCGCCGGCCAGGCCGCCCGCGGCCTCGGTCGTGAGCAGCAGGCCGAAGCCGGTGGCGCCGACGCCGAGCCGGTCGTGCGCGAAGAGGGCGAGCACGGTCTCCACGGCGAGGAAGGCGATGTTGCCGACCGCCGGTCGCAGCGCGAGCCCGAGCAGCAGGGTGTCCCGGAAGACGTAGGAGGCGCCGGCCCGGGCCTGGCGCAGCAGCGACTCGCGGGCCTGCGGCACCGGCCGGGGCACGGCGGGCAGCGAGCGGACCAGGACGGCGGAGACCGCGAACGAGAGCGCGTCGGCGAGCAGCGGGAACGCCCGGCCGAGGGCCAGCAGGGCGCTGCCCGCGGGCGGGCCGACGAAGCCGGAGGCGGCGGTCTGGGCACCGCGCAGGCGGGAGTTGGCGCGTTCCAGCAGGGCCGGGTCGCGGCCGAGCAGGTCGGGCAGGTAGGCGGTGGCGGCGGTGTCGAAGAAGAGTCCGCCGAGGCCGAGCAGGAAGCCGACGGCCGCGAGCAGCGGGATGCTGAGCAGGTCGAGCGCGGCCGCGGCGGCCGGTATCGCGAGCAGCAGCGTCCGGACCGCGTCGGCGACCCACATGGTGCGGCGGCGGTCCCAGCGGTCGACCAGCGCGCCGCCGAGGATGCCGAAGAGCAGCCAGGGCAGGGTGCCGGCGGCGGCGACCACGGCGAGGGCCAGCGGGTCGCGGGTGAGGCTCAGCGCGAGCAGCGGGAGGGCGGCGTGCGCGACGCCGTCGCCGAGCGAGGAGACGGTCTGCGCCGTCCAGAGCCGGCCGAACCCGGCGGGCAGTTCCGTGGTCTTCCGGGTCACTTGTCGTCCTCTTCGGTCTGCCCGGTCGTGGCGGCGGGGGCGGGGATGGCGGCGGGGTGGAACAGCGCGAAGGCCAGCGAGGCGTCCGGCAGGGCGGGGTCGGAGAGCGCCCGGTACTCGTCGGCCAGGGCCTTCAGGCGGGCGCCGAGTTCGGTGAACTGCTGGTCGGTGAGGCGCAGGTGGGCCATCAGCACGTGCCGTTCGGCGTCCGCGGGGGAGGCTTCCAGGTCGGCCACCGCGTGCCGCATCACCACGTCGGGGCCGCCGTCGGTCGGGTCCGGCAGGACGATGCTCCGGGCGGCCATCGCGTAGTACCGCTCGGTGACCCCGCGGACCTTCTGCGTCCGCACCACCTTGACCAGGCCGGCCCGTTCGAGCAGCCGGACGTGGTAGCTGGAGCTGCCTTTGGCCAGGCCGACCCGGGCGGCGATCTGGGTGATGGTGGCGGGTTCGAAGCGGAGCACCGCCATGATCCGGTGGCGGGTGAGGTTGGAGACGGCGCGCAACTGCTCGGCCGTGGTGACGTGGAGCGCCTCTGGGCGGTCTTCGGTGGGCACGCCCCAATGGTCAACGTTTCTTGACCATTGGGCAAGGGGTTTTCCCGGACTCCCTCACGCGGCGTCAGGCGCCCGCCCGCAGACCGCCGTCGAGCAGCAGCAGTCCGACCGCCAGCGCGGCGGCGGCGATCACCGCCAGGAAGGGCAGCCGGCCGCGCGGCGCGCGCAGGACGGCCAGCACCGGCGGGGCGGTGACCAGCGCGACCGGCCAGCCCGGCGCCAGCACCAGCGCGGCCGCCGCCGCGGCCAGCACCGCGACGGCCGCCGAGGCGCGCGGGCCCAGGCGCTGCGGGAGGCCGCGGACACCGGCCGCGCGGTCGGCGGCGATGTCCGGCAGGACGTTGGCGAAGTGCGCGGCGACGCCGAGCAGCGCGCCCGCGCCGAGCACGGCCGCGGCGGGCCACGGGCGGCCGGGCAGGGCCAGCGTCACGAACGCGGGCAGCAGGGCGAACGCCAGCGCGTACGGCAGCCAGGACCACACGGTCGCCTTCAGCCGCAGGTTGTACGCCCAGCCCGCGGCCACCGCGACCAGGTGCACCGTGGCCGCCGCCGGGCCGCACGCCGCCGAGAGCGCGACGCAGCAGGCCACCGCCCGGGCGGTCGCCACCCACCCCTGACGCTCCGTCAACTCCCCGGCGGCGAACGGCTTGTCGCCGCGCCCGGCGGCCAGGTCGCGCCGCCGGTCCACCAGGTCGTTGCTCCAGCCGATCGAGAGCTGCCCGGCCGCGACCGCCCCGGTGGTCAGCACCGTCCCGACCACCCCGCGCCCGGCCCCGACCGCCATCGCCGCCGCCAGCCCCGTCACCGCCGCCGCGGGCCCCGGATGACACGCCCGCACCAGCGCCCGCCCGGGCCGCCCGGCCACCACCGCACCACTCACCCGCCCAGGCTAGGCCCGCCCCGCCCGCCGTCCCGGCATCCGCCGACGTGTCGCCCCCGACGGGTGATCAGGCGTGCGGCCGCACCTCGACCGTGGCGCCGGCCGCGCGGAGGCGGGCGGCGTGGCGGTGGGCGGCGCGTTCCTCGATCCCGGTGAGGACCGGGACCGGGAGCGGGCCGGTGACCGCCTGCCGGGCGGCCAGGATGCCGACGCCCGTGAGCGCGCGGTGGACCTTGACGACCTCGAACGGCGCGGGACCGGGGTCGAGCAGCAGCACGTCGTGGTCGGTGTGGTCGCAGAGCAGCACGGCGTACCGGATGCCCTCGGACTCGTCCATGCCGCGCAGCATAGGCGTCGACTCCTGGGCACCCCAAGGGATTTGACGGTCGGGCGGCTCCGGCGCCGGCGGTGGCGACGCGCCCGCTCCGGGATGATTGCCCGGGTTCGTGCCGGTCTGCTCCCTATCCTGGGCCGGTGACGCGGATCGCGGCAGTGAGTGGGGTGCTCCCGGCCCACCGGTACCGGCAGCGGGAGTTGGCCGGGGCGGTGGCGGCGCTGCGGGGTGGGGCGGGCGGGGAGCGGCGCGCGCTGGCGGAGCGGTTCTTCGCGGGGGCGGGCGTGGAGTTCCGGCACCTGGCGTTCCCGTGGGAGCGGTACCCGGAGTTCGACGGTTTCGGGCGGGCCAACGACGCCTGGCTGGTGGCGGCGGCGGAGCTGGCCGAGCGGGCCGCCCGGGCGGCGCTGGAGACGGCCGGGATGGCGGCCGAGCAGGTCGACCTGGTGGTGTCGACGACCGTCACGGGCGTGGCCGCGCCCTCGCTGGAGGCCCGGATCGCGGCCCGGCTCGGCCTGCGCGGGGACGTCCGGCGGCTGCCGCTGTTCGGCCTGGGGTGCGCGGGCGGCGCGGCGGGGACGGCGGCGGTGCACGAGCTGCTGACGGGGCGTCCGGACGGGGTGGCGCTGCTGCTGGCCACCGAGGTGTGCTCGCTGACCTTCCGGCGGGCCGACGACTCGCCGGCGAACCTGCTGGCCGCGGCCCTGTTCGGGGACGGCGCGGGCGCGCTGCTCGCGGTCGGCGACGCGCACCCGGCGGCGGGCGCGGCCGGGCCGGAGGTGGTGGCGACCCGGGCCCGGCTGTACCCGGGCACCGAGCGGCTGCTCGGCTGGGAGGTCGGCGACGACGGGTTCGGCATCCTGCTGGGGGCCGAACTCCCGGAGCTGGTACGGCTGCACGTGGCCGAGGAGGTGTCCTCCTTCCTGGCCGGGCACGACCTGAAGCCGGGCGACGTGACGGCCTGGGTCTGCCATCCGGGCGGCCCCCGGGTGCTGGACGCGCTGGGCGACGAACTCGGCCTGCCCGAGGGGGCGTTGGCGCCGAGCCGGGCCTCGCTGGCGCGCTGCGGGAACCTGTCCTCGGCCTCGGTGCTGCACATCCTGCGCGACGTGCTCGCCCAGGGCCCGCCCCCGCCGGGCTCGTTCGGGCTGATGCTGGCGCTCGGCCCGGGCTTCGCCTCCGAACTCGCCCTGCTGCGCTGGTAGTCGCCGATGCTCCCCTACACCCTGCTGATCGTGCTGGTCGCCGTGGAGCGGCTGGCGGAACTCGTGGTGGCCCGCCGCAACACCGCCTGGAGCCTGGCCCGGGGCGGGGTGGAGCACGGGCGCGGCCACTACCCGCCGATGGTGGCGCTGCACACCGCGCTGCTGGCGGGCTGCCTGCTGGAGGTCTGGGGCGCGGGGCGGCCGTTCCTGCCCGCCCTGGGGTGGCCGATGCTGGTCCTGGCGCTGGCCGCGCAGGGCCTGCGCTGGTGGTGCATCCGGACGCTGGGGCCGCGCTGGAACACCCGGGTGATCGTGGTGCCGGGGCTGCCGCTGGTGGCGGGCGGCCCGTACCGGTGGCTGCGGCACCCCAACTACCTGGCGGTGGTGGTGGAGGGCTTCGCACTGCCGCTGGTGCACACGGCCTGGGTGACGGCGCTCTGCTTCTCGGCGCTGAACGCCTGGCTGCTGGCGACCCGGCTGCGCTGCGAGGAGCGCGCCCTGACGGTGTGCCGGGCCGCCGCGTGATCGACCTGCTGGTGGTCGGCGGCGGTCCGGCGGGCCTGGCCGCCGCGATCCACGCGGCCCGGGCGGGCCTGTCCGCGACCGTCCTGGAGCCGCGTGCCACGCCCGTCGACAAGGCGTGCGGCGAGGGCCTGATGCCGGGCGCGGTCCGGGCGCTGGCCCGGCTCGGGGTCGCCGTCGAGGGCCGCCCGTTCCACGGCGTCCGCTACCTGGAGGCGGCCGGCCCGCGCTCCGCCGAGGCCCGGTTCCGCACCGGCCACGGCCTGGGCGTGCGCCGCACCGTCCTGCACGCGGCGCTCGCCGAGCAGGCCGACCGGCTCGGCGTGCGGCGGCTGCCGGTGCGGGCGGACGGGCTGACGCCGCTGCCGGACGGCGTCGCGGTCGGGGAGTTGACCTGTCGACATGTCGTCGCGGCGGACGGCCTGCACTCCCCGCTGCGGCGCGCCCTCGGCCTGCACCGCCCGCCCGCCCCCACCGGCGGCAGCCGCCCGGCCCGGTACGGGCAGCGCCGGCACTTCGCGGTCCGGCCGTGGAGCGACCTGGTCGAGGTGTACTGGTCGCGGCACGCCGAGGCGTACGTGACGCCGGTCGCCGACGGCACCGTCGGGGTCGCGGTGCTGGGCACCGAGCGGCTCCCGTTCGACCGCCAACTCGCCGCCTTCCCGAAGCTGTTGGAGCGGCTGGGCGACGCGCCCGGCGGCCCGGTCCGGGGTGCGGGCCCACTGCGCCAGCAGGCCGCCGCCCGGGTCCGGGGGCGGGTGCTGCTGGTCGGCGACGCCGCCGGCTACCTGGACGCGCTGACCGGCGAGGGCGTCGCGCTGGCGCTGGCCTCCGCCGAGGCCGCCGTCGCCGCCGTCGCCGCGGGCCGCCCCGCCGACTACGAGCGGGCCTGGCACCGCGCCACCCGCCCCTACCGCCTGCTCACCGCCGCCCTGCTGACGGCCCGCCGGCACCCGGCGGTCGGCCCGCGCATCGTCCCGCTGGCGGCGGCGCTGCCCCCGGTGTTCCGGGCAGCCGTCGGCCTCCTGGCGCGCTGAGCAGGGGGCGTGGGGCAGGAGGCGGAGGCGACGGGGGCAGGGGCGACGGGGGCAGGGGCGACGGGCGGCCCGGCGGCGCGCACGAAACACTCTGATCCGTCATTTTTCGGGCATTTCGTGCAACAATCGTGGCGTGTCCGGGTGTTGACCGTGCGTCAGGCCCCCGGCCCGCCCGCCCGCACCGAAAGGTCCGGCCCCACCATGGCGATCGACACCCTCGACCCGGCCCGGCTCGGACCGCTGGCCGCCGCCCGGGCCGGGCTGGTCGCCCGGCTGACCGCCGCCACCGGCCCCAACGGGCTGCTGCACGCCCCGTGCGCGGGCCGACCCTGGGAGACCGCGCTGACCCTGCACCTGCTGACCGCCACCGGTGCCGCGCCCGCCCTGGGCGCGGGCCCCGCCGACCGGCTGCGGGAGGCGCTCGCCCGGGGCGGGGCCGACCCGGTGCAGACCGCGGCGGCCCGGGCCGCGCTCGGCGGTCCGGCCGCCGGGGGCGATCCGGTGGCGGAACTGCCCGGGACGGCCGCGCCCCGCGACCTGCTGGCGCTCCGGCTGCTGCTCGCCGACCTGGGCGCCGGACCGCTCCCCGGGCCGCCGGACAGCGCCGCCGGGTTCGGCGGCCGCGGCGAGTCCGCCCGGCAGGCCGTCGAGACGGCCGCGCTGCGGGTGCTGCACGCGGCCCGCTCCGGCGCCGCCCGCCCGGTGGGCGCCGCCGACCGGCGCGTCCTGGCTCCCGCCGCCGAGCCCGGCCCGCCGCCGTTCGCCGACCACTCGCTGCGCCTGCTCGCCCTGCTGGCGCTGCGCCACTGCCCCGAGTCGCTGCCCGCCGTCCGGGCGCGGGCCGCCGAGCTGGGCCGCCGGGCCGCCGCGGACGGCGGGCTGCCGCCCGTCACCGGCGCGGACGTGCTCGCCACCGCCGCCGGGGGCCTCGCGCTGGCCGCCGCCGACGCCCCGGCCGCCACCCTGCGCCCGCCGGCCCGCGCCCTCGCGGAGCACCGGCTCCCGGACGGCGGCTGGCCGTCCACCCCCGGCGCCGGGCAGTCCGGCGTCGAGGACACCGCGTACGCCGTGGCCTTCCTCCGCGCGGTCGCCGACCGGGTGCGCTCCGAACCGCTGACGGGGGCGCTCGCCGACGGCGAGCGGTACCTGCTGGAGAGCCGCAACCGGGACGGCGGCTTCCCCGCCCACCCGCGCGGCGACTCCGACCCGGCCGTGACCGCGGGCGCGGTCGCGGCACTGGCCGGGAACCCGGAGCACCGGGCGGCCGTGCGGGACGCCGTCCGCTTCCTCGCCGAGCGGCAGCTCGCCGCCCCCGCCGTCGAACGGCGCCGCAGCCTCGCCGAGGGCGCCCTGCTCTCCCGCGCGGTGCTCGCCCACGAGGCGCTGGAGCGCTCCGGCGGCGGCGCGGCGGCCCAGGTGTCCGCGCTCGCCGCGCAGGCCCGCGCCCAGTCCCTCGGCCGCCTGCTCGACACCCAGCGCCCCGACGGCGGCTGGGGCCACACCCCCGACCGGCCCTCCGACCCGGTCTCCACCGGCTACGCGCTGATCGCCCTCGGCCGCCACCCCGCCGGCCGCGGCCCCGCCCGCCGCGCCCTGCGCCACCTGCTCACCCACCGCGCCCCCGCCGCCCCCGACCGCACCGTCCCGGGCCCGCTCCCCCACGACGTCCCGCTGCTCGCCGACATCACCGCCCTGACCGCCCTGAACCGCGCCGCCGCCCTCTTCCCCACCGACCTCCCGTCCCCCCGCGACCACACCCCGCCCCACCTGCCCTGACCCGCCCCCACCGCCGACTGCCCGCCGCACCGGCCGGCCGGAGGCCCGTCGCACCCGCCTGCACCCCGTCGCCCGTGCCCCGGCCCGCCCCCATGCCGGTCCGTCCGGCCCGCGGAACACCCCCCCGCCCCGCTCCGCCGCCCGGCACCCCGTCGCACCCGCTCCGACCTGCACCCATGCCGGTCCGTCCGGAGCGCGGGACACTGGGTTCATGAGCAAGTCCGGAGACATATTCCACCCGCCGGTCGTGGTCCTCCCGCCGACCCGCGGGGCACGGCCGTACCGGCGGGTGGAGATCTACGGGCGGACGGTGGGGCGGGCGACCGCACCGGAGGACGTGGCGGAGTTCGTCCGGCGGGCGGGTGTCACCGAGCCCGACCTGGACGATCCCGACCTGGTGGCGTGGCGCGGCGGCGACCGCACCGTCTGGGCCCAGGAGCAGCCGGAGGCGCCCCCGGGCGGCTGAGTCCGCGGGCCCGGCGGTGGGCCGTCCAGGGCAATGGCGTACCCCTTGTGCGGAGCGGGCCCGCTCTGGAGTGGCCGGGCGGCGGGCGGCGGGAGTGGATGGTGTCCAGCCCTCGCCGCGCCGACTCCCAGGAGCCGTGATGCCCCGTACCCGCCGTGCCGCCGCCGCCGCGGTGCTCTCCCTGTCCGCCCTCTCGGCCGCGGGCTGTGCGGCGGACCCGGCCCCGAGCGCCCCGCCCGCCACCGCCGGTCCCGCGTCGGGTCCGGCCGCCGCGAGCGCCGCCGCGCCGGGGCCGACGGGCGGGCCCGTGAAGTCCTCCTTCGCCACCTCGGCGGGCGTCCGGGTGGCGCTGGCCGGGGTGGGGAAGCTGGGCCCGATCCTGGTGGACGCGCAGGGCCGCACGCTGTACCTGTACGGCGCGGACACCTCGGTGCACGCGAGCTGCCTGGACGAGTGCGCGAAGTCCTGGCCGCCGGTCACCACGCCGGGCTTCCCGCTGGCGGGGCCGGGCGTCGACGACGGGCTGCTGGGCGCGGCGGCGCTGCCGGACGGGACGGCGCAGGTGCTGTACAAGGGCCACCCGCTGTACTTCTGCGCGGGCGACCACGGCCCCGGCGAGACGGCCGGCCACACGGTGGCGGACCCGCGCGGGACGTTCTACGCGGTGACCTCGCTGGGCGACCCGGTGGGCGTCGACCTGGCCACCCTGCACGCCCCTGGCGGCACCGCCCCGTCCGCGTCGGCGAGCCCGACCGACCCGTCCGCCACTGCCGGCCCCGCGGCCTCGGCGGAGCCGATGGCCCCGGCCGCCGGGACCGCCCCGGCCGACCCCGCCGCGCCGACTCGGCCCGCCGCACCGTCCCCCTCCGCACCGTCCCCCTCCGCACCGGTGCCGACCGTTCCGGTGACGCCGCCGGCCCCGGCGACCCCGGCCGCGCCCGCCGCGCCCGGCCTGCCCGCCGACGGCTCCGGCGGGGACGGGCCGGTCGACCAGGAGGGCGCGGCGGACTCCTGACCCGGCGCCGACCGGCCGGGGCTGCGGTTGTGGGCGGCCCCGGCCGGTGTTCGAGTGGGGGGAGTCGCGGCGGCCGACCCTCGCCGCCGCGCGGTCGCGACGGTGCCCGGCGGGGCGCCCGAGGAGGATTCCCCCGATGTCCCAGCACGTCCCCTTCACCACGAACAACGCCGGCGTCCCGGTCGAGAGCGACAGCGATTCGCTGACCGCGGGCCCGGCCGGTCCGATCCTGCTGCACGACCACTACCTGATCGAGAAGATGGCCCAGTTCAACCGGGAGCGGGTCCCGGAGCGGGTGGTACACGCGAAGGGCAGCGGCGCGTACGGCTTCTTCGAAGTGACCCAGGACGTCAGCCGGTTCACCAGGGCGGACCTGTTCCAGCCCGGGAAGCGGTGCGAGATGCTGGCCCGGTTCTCGACCGTGGCGGGCGAGATGGGGTCGCCCGACACCTGGCGCGACCCGCGCGGCTTCGCGCTGAAGTTCTACACCGAGCACGGCAACTACGACATGGTCGGCAACAACACCCCGGTGTTCTTCGTCCGGGACCCGATGAAGTTCCAGGACTTCATCCGCTCGCAGAAGCGCCGCCCGGACAACGGCCTGCGCGACCACGACATGCAGTGGGACTTCTGGACGCTCTCCCCGGAGTCGGCGCACCAGGTGACCTGGCTGATGGGCGACCGGGGCATCCCGAAGAACTGGCGGCACATGGACGGCTTCTCCTCGCACACCTACCAGTGGGTGAACGCGGCCGGGGAGCGGTTCTGGGTGAAGTACCACTTCAAGACCGACCAGGGCGTCGACTTCCTCCCGCAGGCGGAGGCGGACCGGCTGGCGGGCGCGGACGGCGACCACCACCGGCGGGACCTGTTCGACGCGATCGAGGGCGGCGCGTTCCCGTCCTGGACGCTGCACGTGCAGGTGATGCCGTTCGACGAGGCGTGGGACTACCGGTTCGACCCGTTCGACCTGACCAAGGTGTGGCCGCACGGCGACTACCCGCTGATCGAGGTCGGCCGGTTCACCCTGAACCGCAACCCGGAGGACCACTTCGTCCACATCGAGCAGGCGTCCTTCGAGCCGTCCAACCTGGTGCCGGGCATCGGCGTCTCGCCGGACAAGATGCTGCTGGGCCGGATCATGTCCTACCCGGACGCGCACCGGTACCGGATCGGCCCGAACTACGCGCAGCTGCCGCCGAACCGGGCGCACGTCCCGGTGCACTCGTACAGCAAGGACGGGCCGATGCGCTTCGACGTCGCCCGCACCGGACGCCCGTACGCGCCGAACTCGTACGGCGGCCCGGTGGCCGACCCGTCACTGTGGGGCGGGCCGATGGGCTGGGACGTCGCCGGGCGGATGGTGCGCGAGCCGCACCCGCTGCACCGGGAGGACGACGACTGGGGGCAGGCCGGAACGCTGGTGCGCGAGGTGCTGGACGACGCAGCCCGGGACCGGTTGGTCGCCAACATCGCCGGCCACCTGCAGGACGGCGTCTCCGCCCCGGTGCTGGAACGCGCTTTCCAGTACTGGCGCAACGTGGACCGGGACCTCGGCGACCGGGTCGCCGCGGCGGTCGCCCGCTGAGGCGCCGCCCGCCCGCCGCGCCGCCCGTCCCGGAGCCGTTCCCGGGGCGGGCGGCGTGCTGCTCGTTGACAAGCGGGGGCGGGCGGATGATCCTAAGCAAGCGCTTAGTCAAACTCTGCTACCCCTTGCGAGGTGCCCCGGATGACCGCCACTGCTCCGCCCGGCCTGGACCTGGAGAGGCTGCGCGCCCACCTGGACGGGGCGCTGCCCGCGCCGACCGCCGGGCCGCTGACGGCCAGGCTGTTCGAGGGCGGGCGGTCGAACCTGACCTACCTGGTGGAGGACGGGGCCTCGCGCTGGGTGCTGCGCCGTCCGCCGCTCGGGCACGTGCTGGCGACGGCGCACGACATGGGCCGCGAGTACCGGGTGCTCGGGGCGCTGGCGGGGACGGCGGTGCCGGTGCCGCGCCCGGTGCTGCTGGTCGAGGACACCGGGGTGATCGGCGCGCCGTTCTACCTGATGGAGTACGTCGGGGGCACCGCGCACCGGGACGCGAAGGAGCTGGCCGCGCTCGGCGAGGAGCGGGTGCACCGGCTCGGCGAGCAGCTGGTGGACACCCTGGTGGCGCTGCACGCACTGGACCCGGCGGCGGTCGGACTGGCGGACTTCGGCCGGCCCGAGGGCTTCCTGGAGCGCCAACTGCGGCGCTGGGGGAAGCAGTTGGACGCCTCGCGGAGCCGTGAGGTGCCGGGCGTGGACGAGCTGCACCGGCGGCTCGCCGAGACCCTGCCGGTCTCGCCCGCGCCCGCGCTGGTGCACGGCGACTACCGGCTGGACAACGTGCTGGTGGACGGGGCGGACCGGATCGCGGCGGTGCTGGACTGGGAGATGTCCACCGTCGGCGACCCGCTCACCGACCTCGGCCTGCTGGTGATGTACACCGAACTGGCCCGCCGCTTCGACGGCGTGCTGCCGGGCGCGGCGCTCGCCCCCGGTTTTCCGTCCACCGCCGAACTGGTCGGCCGCTACGCCGAGTCGTCGGGCCGCGACGTCTCCGGGCTGGGCTGGTACGTGGGCTTCGCCTCGTTCAAGCTGGCGGTGGTGCTGGAGGGCATCCACTTCCGCTACACCCGGGGCGGCACGGTCGGCGCGGGCTTCGACCGGGTCGGTGAACTGGTGCCGCTGTTCGTCGGGTTCGGGCTGTCCTCGCTCGACTCCCCCACCTCCCAGGAAGGTTGAGCCGTGGATTTCGCACCCGATGCCAGGACGGTCGAGCTGCTCGGCGAAGCCGGCGCGTTCATGGACGAGTTCGTCTACCCGGCGGAGCCGGTGCTGGCCGAGCAGTTGGCGGACCCGAAGCGCGAGCCGTGGGCCGTCCCGCCGGTGGTCGGCGAGCTGCGGGCGGCGGCGAAGGCCCGCGGCCTGTGGAACCTGTTCTTCGTGGACCAGCACGGCCTGCCCGGTGGGCCGGGGGCCGGACTGACCAACCTGCAGTACGCGCCGCTGGCCGAACTCACCGGCCGTTCGGTGCTGTTGGCCCCGGCGGCGTTCAACTGCGCGGCGCCCGACACCGGCAACATGGAGCTGCTGGCGCAGTTCGGCTCGGACGCGCAGCGCGAGCGCTGGCTGCGGCCGCTGCTGGAGGGCACGATCCGTTCGGCGTTCGCGATGACCGAGCCGGAGGTGGCCTCCTCGGACGCCACCAACATCACCACCCGGATCGAGCGCGACGGCGACGAGTACGTGGTGAACGGCCGCAAGTGGTACATCACCGGGGCGATGAACCCGGACTGCAAGGTGTTCATCGTGATGGGCAAGACCGACCCGGCCGCCGAGCCGCACCGCCAGCAGTCGATGATCCTGGTGCCCCGGGACACGCCGGGCGTCCAGGTCCTGCGCGGGATGCGGGTGTTCGGCTACGAGGACGCCGACCACGGCGGGCACGCCGAGATCCTGTTCGAGGACGTCCGGGTGCCGGCCGACCACCTGATCGGCGCGGAGGGCACCGGTTTCGCCATCGCCCAGGCCCGGCTGGGGCCGGGCCGCATCCACCACTGCATGCGGGCCCTGGGCATCGCCGAGCGGGCACTCGAACTGACCTGCCGCCGGGTCAACTCCCGGGTCGCGTTCGGCCGTCCGCTCGCCGACCAGGGCGTGGTGCAGGAGTGGATCGCCGAGGCCCGGGTCCGGATCGAGCAGGCCCGCCTGCTGGTCCTGAAGACCGCCTGGCTGATGGACACCGTCGGCAACCGGGGCGCGCACACCGAGATCCAGGCCATCAAGATCGCCGTCCCGTCCGCCGTCGAGTGGATCCTCGACAAGGCCGTCCAGGCCCACGGCGCCGCCGGCGTCAGCCAGGACACCGTCCTCGCCCAGCTCTGGGCCGGCAACCGCACCCTGCGCCTCGCCGACGGCCCGGACGAGGTCCACCGCCGCTCGCTGGCCCGCCGCGAACTGAAGAAGTACCGCTGACGGCACCGCTCTGCCGGGCTCCGGTGAGGCCGCGTCACTTCCACGGAACTGCTTTGTCCATGGAGGCTGTCACCCGCCCGATCGTGTCCGGGGGCGCCACCAGCGTGAGGGCTCCGGTCACCAGCAGCATCCACCGCAGGCTGTCGGCCGCGCCGGGCCTGTCGGCTACCGCAGGGAGCATCGGAACCAACACTCCCGAGGCAACGAGCACCACCGCCGGCCAGAGGCGGGCAACGAGGGTCGCCCGACGCGACACTTCCGCCTCTGCCGGTGCGTGGGCAAGCAGTGCCTCCCGGTCGGCGACCGCGAACGCCTCCATTCCGTGGAGCATGGATTCGACGACAACTCGCACATCTCTCGAGCTCGATACTGCGGCGAGGGCTGTCCCGTGCCGACGGAGGACCAGCGCGACCCGCCGCGCCTCCTCGGCCAGCGGCTCCCGGGCTTTCCTACTGGCCCGCCCCGGCATCGCAAATTCCCGTTGCACGAGGTAGGAGAGGATTTCCAACTCGTCACACGCGCTACGGATGACGGGGCCGCTGATCCGCCGACCGGTGTTCCGATGGAGGTAGGCGATCAACCGGACAAGTCTGATTGACAGCTGATCGAACGGCTTCCCGCGGCGATGGCGAAAGCGCATGCACACACGTTCCCGCATCGCCGAACGAACGATCCCCGCGATGATCGTCACGGATTCCACTGCGACGCCAGTGGTGACGGATGCCAGCAACTGGTTCTGCAGGAGTCCGGGCACACCCATCGGGAGCAACATCATTCCCGCGGCGGCGAGCCCGAACCGGACCGGGACCCGAACCGATACCGGAAGAGGGATCAGCCGCCCGCGCTGCAGCATGAAGTCAATCGCCATGAACACCACCAGGCCGAGCAGGGTACCGACGACGAACTGCCAGGTGTGCGTGATCGCTCCGGCATCAGCGCCGGGTCTCCTCTCTTCCTTCAGAACAGGTCTGAGCGTCGCGATGTACGCGAAGCAGACTGTGATCGCAGCCAGGAGCCCCATCCCCTCGGCTTTGCACTCGGCTGCCACATGATGCCGCACCGCAGCGCCGAGGATACGCACTCGAAGACGCGACCGCCGACCCTGGTCCATGGGCAAGGAATCGAAATCGTCCAAGTCACGCCGGATCAACGGAACTGCGACATTGCGCAGCCGAAGCCTGAAGTGTCGCCGTAACAGTTGCCACGCTCCCAGCTCGGAGACAACGCAGGCGGAAAACGCTATCCGAACATTCGGCTCCCGGGGGAGACGGTTCGGAAAGTGTTCGCTCTTCTTGTGTACGGACCGGTTTCCCTCAAGGGTGGATCACTATCCGGCCGGTGGTGGCGCCGGTGGCGACGCGGTGGACGGCGTCGGCGGCGGCGGGGAGGGGGAGGCGTTCGGAGACCAGGGGGCGGACGGCGGGGAGGGCGGTGAGGGCTTCGTGGCAGTGGCGGACCAGGGCGGGGGCGCGGGTGACGTAGAGGCCCCAGTGCAGGCCCAGGACGGTGTAGTTCTTCACCAGGGCGTGGCCGAGCGGCGGGGCGGGGATCTCGCCGGAGGCGAAGCCCACCACGACGATCCGACCCTCGAAGGCGACGCACTTGGTGGAACCGGTGTAGGCCGGGCCGCCGACCGGGTCGAAGACCACGTCGGCGCCGCGGCCGCCGGTGGCGGCCTTGACGGCGGCGACGAAGTCCTCGGTCCGCCGGTCGATCACCAGGTCGGCGCCCAGCTCCCGGGCGGTGGCGGCCTTCTCGGGGCCGCCGACCACGGCGATGACGAACGCCCCGGCGGCCTTGCCGAGTTGGACGGCGGCGCTGCCGACGCCGCCGGCCGCGGCGTGCACCAGCAGGGTCTCGCCGGCGGCCAGGGCGGCCCGCCGGTGCAGGGCGAACCAGGCGGTCTGGTAGGCGATGTGGAGCGCGGCGGCCTCGGCGTCGTCCAGCCGTTCGGGGGCGGGGAGCGCGGTCGCGGCGTCCATCAGGGCGTACTCGGCGAACGCCCCGGCGGGCAACTCGGCGGTGCCGACGAGGCGTTCGCCGGCCCGGGGGCCCTCGGCGACCTCGCCGCAGAGTTCGACGCCGGGGGTGTAGGGCAGCGGCGGGCGGACCTGGTAGCGGCCGGCGGCCATCAGCGCGTCGGGGAAGTTGACGGCCGCGGCCCGGACCTTGACCAGCAGCTGCCCCTCGCCGGGGACGGGCCGGTCGGCGCCCTCGACGAGTTTCATCACGTCGAGCGGGGCGCCGGGTTCGGCGATCTGCCAGGCTCTCATCGGGTCTCCTGTCCGGCCGTCCGGGCCTCGATCTGCTGCTGGAGCCGGTTCATGCCGTGCAGCCAGCGGTCGGGGGTGGTGGCGCGGGCCGCGTAGTAGTCGGCGACCTCGGGGTGCGGCAGGATCAGGAACTCCCCCGCCGCCATGCCGCGCAGGGCCTGTTCGGCGACCTCGGCGGGTTCGATCGCGGTGGGCGCGAGCAGCACCTGCCCGTGCTCGCCGGTGCCGTCGAGCATCCTGGTCCGGACGCCCTGCGGGCAGAGCGCGTGCACCCGCACGCCGCGGTGCCGGTAGGTCGCGGACAGCCACTCGGCGTAGGCCAGCGCGCCGTGCTTGGTGACGGCGTACGGGGCGGAGCCGAGCATGGTGAGCAGTCCGGCGGCGGAGACGGTGGCGAGGAAGCGGCCGGTGCCGCGTTCCAGCCAGTCGGGGAGCAGGAGTTCGCTGGCCCGGACGTGGGCGAGCACGTTGACCTGCCAGGCGAGTTCCCAGGCGGCGGGCGGGGCGTCGGGGCCGCCGGTGGTGGCGACGCCCGCGTTGGCGCAGTACAGGTCGATCGCGCCGAGGTGGTCGCGGGCGGCGCCGATCAGCGCGGCCACGCCCTCGGCGCTCGCGGCGTCGCCGGGGACGGCGTGTGCGCCGAGGTCGGCGGCGACCGCGCGGGCGGCGTCGGCGTCCAGGTCGTTGACCACCACCCGGGCCCCGGCGGCGGTCAGGGCCCGGGCGAGGGCCGCGCCGATGCCGTGCCCGGCGCCGGTGACGACGGCCCCGAGGCCCTCGAAGGGGGTGTCCGGGCGGCCGGTCACAGCCCGCCGCCGAGGGTGACGCCGCCGTCCACCACCAGGGTCTGGCCGGTGATCCAGCCGGCGTCCGCGGAGAGCAGGAAGGCGACCGCGCCGGCCACGTCCTCGGGCAGGCCGAGGCGGCCGAGCGGGTAGGCGCGGGCGACCTTCTCCTCGCGGCCCTCGTAGAGCGCCTCGGCGAACTTGGTCTTGACCACGGCGGGGGCGACCGCGTTGACCCGGACGTCCGGGCCGAGTTCGGAGGCGAGTTCGGTGGTGAGGCGGATCAGCGCGGCCTTGGAGACGCCGTACATGCCGATGCCGTTGGAGGCGCGGATGCCGGCGATCGAGGCGACGTTGACCACGGCGCCGCCGTGCTCGGCCATCCAGGCGGCGTGCGCGCGGCGGGTCCAGGCCAGCGGGGCGAGCACGTTGACGGCGAGGATCTTGGCGGCGGCGGCCGGGTCGGTGTCCAGGATCGGGCCGTAGACCGGGTTGATGCCGGTGTTGTTGACCAGTAGGTCGAGCCGGCCGAAGGTCTCCATCACCGTGGCGACGGTCTCCTCCTGGTGCGCGGCGTCGTCGGACTTCCCGGCGACGGCGAGGGCGTGCTCGGGGCCGCCGAGGGCCTGCACCGCCTCGTCCAGGGTCTCCTTGGTGCGGGCGGTGATGCAGACCTTGGCCCCGCGCCGGACCAGTTCGTGCGCGATGCCGAGCCCGATGCCCCGGCTCGCCCCGGTGACCACGGCCACCTGGCCCTTGAACGACACTGTCATCGCCGTACCTCTCGCTGTGCGGGAACCCTGGGCGCCCGTCCGTGACTAAGCGCTTGCTCAGCATCTTGGGGACGGGCGACACTGTCAACAGCCCGCCCCGGCCGACCGGCGGGAGGCGCCGCCGCGGGCCGCGCCGCACCGACCGCCGGGCCGCGTCGAACCGTCTGCGAGGATTGCCCCATGACCGACCCCGCGACCGCCGCACTCTGGCCCGGGGAGCGCACCGAGGCCGCCCGGCGACTGCTGCTGGCCGCCGTGGACTCCTTCGCCCGCCGCGGCTACCACGCCACCACCACCCGGGACATCGCCACCGCCGCCGGCATGAGCCCCGCCGCGCTGTACATCCACTACCCGTCGAAGGCCGCGCTGCTCGCCGAGATCTCCCGCACCGGGCACCGCGCCACGCTGGAACTGGTGGAGCGGGCCGAGGACGCCTCGACCGACCCGGTGGAGCAGATGCGCGTCCTGGCGGAGTCCTTCACCGCCTGGCACGCCCGCGGCCACACGGTCGGACGGATCGTCAACCACGAGCTGCACGCGCTGGCCGAGGAGGACTTCGCGGCCGTCGCCGAGCTGCGGATCAGGATCGAGGAGACGGTGCTGCGGATCATCTCCGCGGGCGTCGCGGTGGGCGCCTTCCGGGTGCCCGACCGGCGCACCGCGGCCCGCGCCGTCACCTCGCTGGGCATCGACGTGTCGCGCTGGTACACCGACCGCAGCAGCGAGTCCCCGGAGGAACTGGGGCGCCGCTACGGCCAGTTGGTGCTGCGCATGCTGGGCGCCCCGGCGGCCGCGACGGACGGCTGACCGGAACCCGCCCCGCCCGCTGGACGACGGGCCTCCTTCGAGATTAGGTTAGCCTTACCTAATTCCGAAGGAGGCTGCCCGTGCTGCCCCAGTCCGCCCGCCGCTCGTCCGCCCCGACCGCCGCCGAACGCGCCCGCACCCTGCTGGAGTTCGCCTCCTCGGCCGTCCTGGACATCCGCGGCGCCGACCTCACCGCCCGCCCCGGCCTGCCCCCGCAGGTCGCCTGCGCGCTGCGGCCGGACGGCTCGGTGGCGGTCCTGGTCGGCCGGGAGTCGGCGCTGCACCGGATGACCGCGCTGGCCCGCGACCCGCTCACCGCCGAACTCGACTGCGTGGACGTCGCGCCCGTCGCGATGCCGCACCGCATCCGCGGCCGCCTGCAGGCCCAGGGGCTGCTCTCCCGCTCCCCCGGCGAGGACCCGGCCGGGCTGTTCCCGCCCGGGCGCGGCCCGGCGCACGGCGAGGGCGTGCTGCTCCGGCTCGACCTCGACCACCTCGCGCTGGAGGACCTGTGGGGCTCCGAGTGCTGCGTCGCCCCGGACGAGGTGGCCGCCGCCGCGCCCGACCCGGTCGCCGGCGAGGAGGCCGGGCTGCTCCAGCACCTCGCCGAGGCGCACGCCGACCAGCTGCTGGTGCTCGGCGCGCAGGCGCTGGACCACCCCGTCGGCCCGCCCGGCTGGACCGCCGCCGACCGGCTGCGCGAGGTCCGCCCGGTCGCCCTGGACCGGCGCGGCCTGCGGGTGCGCCTGCTCGGCACCGACCCCGGCACCGCGCTGGACGCCCGCTTCGAGTTCCACCGCCCGGTCCGCCACTGCGCGGAGCTGCCCGAGGCCATGCACCGGCTGTTCGCGCCCGCCCGGGCCACCGCCCCGACCCTCGGTGGCCCGCCCCACGACGCCTGACTCCCCTGGCGGCAAAGCAGGTTGACGGCGTGTCAGGAACTCGGCCCGAGGATCGAGAAGTGCCCGCCCTCGGCGTCCTCCAGCCGGGCCACCCGCCCGTACGGGGACTCGACCACGCCGTCCAGTACCCGGCCGCCGAGCGCGGCGGCCCGCCGGGCGGCCTCGTCGGCGTCGGCCACCGAGAAGAACACCTCCCAGTGCGGCGCGAGGTCCCGGGCGGTGCGCAGCCCGGCGACGCTGCGGCCCTCGGAGCGCAGCACCACCCGCTCGTGCTCGTAGCGGACCTCGAAGTGCCGGGGGTCGCGGCCGTCCCAGCGGAACACCTCGCCGTAGAACAGCGCGGCGGCGAACGGGTCGGCGGTGCGCAGTTCGATCCAGACGGGGGCGCCGGGCTCGGACATCCAGGTGTCCTCGCCGGGCTCGCCCTCCCAGATGCCGAAGGTGGCGCCGAACGGGTCGGCGGCGAGCGCGATCCGGCCCGCGTCGAAGGCCAGCGGGCCGACCGCGAGGGTGCCGCCGCGTTCGCGGACGCCGTCGGCGGCCCGGTCGGCGCTCTCGATGCCGAAGTAGGTGGTCCAGGCGACGGGGCGCTCCCAGCCGGCGTCCGGCTCGCCCAGCCCGGCGACCTCGACGCCGTCCACCACGGCGCGCGCGTACCGGCCCCAGCGGTCCGGCCCCGGCCGGAACTCCCAGCCCAGCAGCGGCCCGTAGAAGTCCTGCGCGACCGCCAGGTCACGGGCCGTCAGGCCGACCCAGCACGGCACCGCGGGCACGCAGCGCACCGTGGCCGTTCGCTCCAGCATCCTGCGGGCTCCCTTCGCCGCTCCCCCGGCCGGGAGGTCCGGGCCCGCCCCAGCCTAGGACGGCGACCCGGCCGGATCGTGGTCCGCCTCGCGGGCGAATCCCGCGCGCGCCGGGGCGGCGACCGGCGCGGGGTCCCCCGTTCGGAGGGATGCCGGTGCCATGGTCGGGAAGGTGTACGCAGTGACGCGGGCGCGGGAAGGAGAGCGGGCATGGACAACGGGATCGTGATCGTCGGAGCGGGCCTGGCCGGGGCGAAGGCCGCGGAGGCGCTGCGGACGGAGGGCTACCGGGGGCCGGTCACCCTGGTCGGCGACGAGGCGGAGCGGCCGTACGAGCGGCCGCCGCTCTCCAAGGGCTACCTGCTGGGGACGGCGGAGCGGGAGAAGCTGTTCGTCCACCCCGCGGACTGGTACGAGCAGCACGAGGTGACCCTGCGGACGGGCACGGCGGCCACCGGGATCGACCCGGCCGGGCACACCGTCACCCTCGACGGCGGCGACCGGCTCCCGTTCTCCAAGCTGCTGCTGGCCACGGGTGCTTCGCCCCGGCGGCTGCCGGTGCCGGGCGGGGACGGCGACTTCGTCCGGACCCTGCGGCGGGTCGGCGACAGCGACGGGCTGCGGGCGGCGTTCCGCCCCGGCGCCCGGGTGGTGATCGTCGGCGCGGGCTGGATCGGCCTGGAGGCGGCGGCCGCGGCCCGCACCGCCGGGGCGGAGGTGACGGTGCTGGAGGCCGCCGAGCTGCCGCTGCTGCGCGTCCTCGGCCCGGAGGCCGCCCGGGTCTTCGCGGACCTGCACCGCGCGCACGGCGTCGACCTGCGGCTGGGCGTCCGGGTCGAGGAGCTGCGGGCGGACGGGGTGCGGCTGGGCGACGGCACGACGGTGCCCGCGGACGTGCTGCTGGTCGGGGTCGGCGTCGGCCCGAACACGGCGCTCGCCGAGCGGGCCGGACTGGCCGTCGACAACGGCGTCCGCACGGACCAGCACCTGGCCACCTCGCACCCCGACATCTACGCGGCGGGCGACGTGGCAAACGCTTTCCATCCGCTGTTCGGCCGGCCGGTCCGGGTCGAGCACTGGGCGAACGCGCTGAACCAGCCGGCCGTGGCGGCGGCCGCGATGCTCGGCAAGGACGCGGTGTACGACCGCGTCCCGTATTTCTTCACCGACCAGTACGACCTGGGCATGGAGTACACCGGCTGGGTGGAGCCCGGCGGCTACGACCGGGTGGTGTTCCGCGGCGACGTCCCCGGGCGGGAGTTCATCGCGTTCTGGCTGGCCGGCGGCCGGGTGCTGGCCGGGATGAACGTCAACGTCTGGGACGTCACCGACCCGATCCGCGCGCTGGTCCGCTCCGGGCGGCCGGTGGACCCGGAGCGGCTGGCCGATCCGGCGGTGCCGCTGGCCGAACTCTGAGCGGCCGGGCCCGTTCTCACATCAGCGGGGCCATCGGTGCGCCGGTGGGACGGGCCACCTCCTCCTGGGCCTTGCCGAGCAGCTGCATGGCGAGGTCGGTGAGGGCGCGGGCCCCGGCGACCTCCTCGCCGACCCGCAGCTGCGGGCGGTCGTCGTGGTGCCGGACGGAGCTGCCGTGGCCGCGCAGCTCCGTCCCGTCGGAGAGCCGGACGAGCGCGGCGGCCCGGGTGCGGTCGCCGTCCTCCGCGAACTCCATCTCGATGTGCCAGCCGACCAGTGTCCGCATGGCCGCCACCTCCTGGTGCCGTGGTCCTGGATGCGCGTTACGAGGTGCCCGGGTCCGGGGGCGCGGTGCCGGTGTCGGCGCCGTCGGCCCGGCGGGGCGCGCACTCCTCGCGGCCGGTGTCGGCGTGCACCACCCGGACGGGGTGGTGCGGGTCCGTGCCGTGCTCGACCAGTTGCGGGCGGCCGCAGCGCGGGCAGAGCAGCGGGATCTGGTTCATCACGACCGTCCACGCGCCCCGCGGCGGGCAGTCCCGGGCCCGCGTGGCCTCCTCTCCCTCCAGTGTGCCCCCGCTCACCCGCGCACGGAGCCCGGCGCGGACACGGGCGCGGACACGGGCACGGTGACCAGCACCGTCTGCCCCGACCTGACCTCGAACCGGGCCAGCGCGGACGGGGCCAGGCCGGTGCCGCCTGCGGTCCGCAGCCCGGTGGTGGCGCCGTAGCCGGTGGCGGGGACGCTCCAGCTGGTGACGGTCTGCCGGGTGCCGTCCGCCGCCACCGCGACCAGTTCGCAGGTCTGCGGCCCCGGCACGTGCCCCAGGTCGAGGGTGATCCGGCTCCCCCACGCCGCCGGGCCGACGCCCACCGTCGCGGACACCCCCGTCGCCGGGTCGACGGCGCTGAATCGCTGCTCCGCGACGGCGACCGGGCCCGGGGACGGGGTCGGGGCGAGGGCCGCCCAGGTGGCCGCGGGCCCGCCCAGCGCCAGCACCGCCGCGACCGCCACCAGCACCCGCCGCCGCACCCGGCCGCGCCGACGGTCGCCGGCCACCTCCGCCAGCAGCCGGTCGAGCAGCTCCGGGGGCGGGCCGGCCTCCGCCAACTGTTCTTTGCTGCAGGGGAGTTCGGCGAGCAGGGCGGCGGTCGGGGCGAGGTCCGCCGCCCCGGCGGCGCAGCGCGGGCAGTGCGCGAGGTGGACGGCGAACCGGTCCGCGCGCTCCGGTTCGAGGACGCCCAGCAGGTGGGCGGCCAGGTCCTCGTGCGGGTCGGCGTGCGGGTCGCCGTGCGGGTCCTCCGCCGTGCCGGTGGGGTCGGCGGGGTCGGTGGGGTCGGTGCTCATGGGGTGACGCCCCGTTCCTCCAGGGCGAGCCGGAGGGCCCGCAGGGCGTAGTGCAGGCGGGACCGGACGGTGCCGGCCGGGACGCCCAGGGCGGCGGCGGCCTCGGTGGGGGTGCGGCCGCGCAGGTAGGTCTCGGCGATCGTCCGGCGGTGTGCCGCGGAGAGCGAGCCGAGGGCGTCCGTGAGCGTCATCAGCCGCAGCGCGCGGTCGAGTTCGGCCTCGGCGTCCCCGTCGGGGAGCAGTTCGAGCCCGCGGTCCGGCACCTCGGGCGGCCGGGCCCGGGCCCCGCGCCGGCCATCGATGACGATCCGGCGCGCGACGGTGGCCAGCCAGGGCCGCAGGCTGCCGCCGCCCCGTTCGGCGTCGAGCCGGTCCAGCTGCCGCCAGGCGCGCAGCAGGGTCTCCTGGACGACGTCCTCGGCCTGTTGCCGGTCGCCGCCGACCAGGTGCAGCACCATGCCGTACAGCGCTCCGGCGTGCTCCCGGTACAGCGCCCGCATCAGCCGTTCCTCGGCGGCGGGGACGGGGGCCGGGCGGCCGGTGCCGCGGGGGTGCTCGGCCACCGTGCCATCCTCACGCGGGCGCCGGGGCGGGGCGATCGGGCGCGGTGGCCCGGGGGCGGGTCGGACGGCGGGGGCGGGCCGGACGGCCGGGGGATTCGCCCCGGGGCCCTCAAGTCCCGGGCCGCTCGTGTCGATAACCGTCCCGGGGGTGCGGCGCGGGCGCCTGCGCCGCACCCCCTCGACCGGCCGCCCGGCGTCCATCCGCCGCGGCCCGTTCAGTAGCCGCCGGAGGGCATCGCCGGACCGGCGGTGGGCATCGCCCGGTCGCCGGTCGGGGTGGCGGCGTACCAGGTGCCGTCGACGCCCTGGCCCTTGGTGTCGCCCGGCCTGCTGTCGGGGGCGTAGCGGTACAACGGGCGGCCGCCGAGCGTGAGTTGGTGGCTCCCGTCGGCGCGGGTGACGGTCCCGAGCAGGTGCGCGTCGATGCCGGTGGACGCGGGGACGCCGCCGGTGGCGTCGGCGAGTTCGGGCGGCCAGAGGGTGGCGCAGGCGTCGGTGCAGTGCGAGGCGGGCGGGTCGGCGCTGTCCCGGTCGAAGCGGTACAGGGTGTGGCCCTGGCCGTCGGCGACCAGTGTCCCGAGGGTCGGGTCGTGTTCGGTGGTCAGCGCCGCCGGGGCCTGCTGCCCGGCGGTGCCGCTCGGGCCGGGCCCGGTGCTGCCGCCGCCCGTCGAGCTGGAGTAGCCGCCGCAGCCGGCGAGCAGGGCCGCTGCGGCGGCGAGGGCTCCGGCGGCGAACAGGGCGCGGTGTCCGGGGGCCGGTCGTCCTGGTCCGGTGGTGGTCATCGGGGTGCTCCCGTCCGGGAGGGTGCGGAGCGTACGGGGGTCGGTTCGTCCGGGGGTACGGACGGCGGGCCCGGGGCGTTCACGGCGGGTGCGGCGCCGGAATAGTTCCCCCGGTGGCGGGGTTGTGGCGGGCGAGGAGCCCGAGGGGGTTCCGGACTCGCAAGGCATCCGGCTGCGAAGGGCAGGTGGCGACGATGAGCACGGTGGAACTGACCAAGGACAACTTCGACGAGGTGGTCCAGGGTGAGGACGGCAAGGGGTTCGTCCTGATCGACTTCTGGGCGGCCTGGTGCGGTCCCTGCCGCCAGTTCGCGCCGGTCTTCGAACGCGCCTCCGAGAAGCACCAGGACATCACCTTCGCCAAGGTCGACACCGAGGCCCAGCAGGAGCTGGCGGCGGCGTTCGAGATCCGCTCGATCCCCACGCTGGCGATCATCCGCGAGGGCGTCATGGTCTTCTCGCAGCCCGGCGCCCTCCCTGAGGCCGTCCTGGACGACCTGATCGGCCAGGCCCGCAAGCTCGACATGGCCGAGGTCCACGCGGGCGTCGCCGCCGACCGCGCCACCGACGGCTGACCCGCCCCGCCACCACCCCGTAGGGGGCACCGGACCCGTCCGGTGCCCCCTACGGCTTTTCTCCCCCTCGCCCCTTCCTGCCGCAGGCCCGGGCGCCCGGGCGGGAACGCGCCGGAGGCCCGCTCGGGGCGGGCCTCCGGGGTGGGCGGGCGGTCAGTCGAGGGTGGCGTCCATCTCCCACTGGAGGAGTTCGGCGCCCTCGGGGCCGGCGGTGACGCGTTGGCCCTCGGCGGCGGTGAGGCGGAGGGCGTCGCCCTGGTGGAGCAGGCCGGCTCCTTCGACGGCGGCCTCGCCGCGGGCGACGTAGAGGTGGACGAAGGGGGCGGTGGCGAGTTCGAGGGTCTCGCCGGGGCGGACCCGGGAGACGTGCAGGGCGGCGTGCTTCTGCCGGATGCCGATCGCGCGCTGGTTGGCGTGCTTGCCCATGCCGGACGCGAGGGTGGTCCAACCGCCTTGTGCGAGCTGGTCGTTGATGTCGAGCTGCTCGTAGCCGGGGTCGATGCCGGCGGTGTCCGGGATGGTCCACATCTGGATGAAGTGGACCGGGTCGCGGTGCTCGGGCTCGCCGGTGAGCGTCCAGGAGTCGTTCTTCTCGCTGTGCAGGATGCCCGTCCCGGCGCTCATCCGCTGGGCCAGGCCCGGGTAGACGACGCCGTTGTGGCCCTCGGAGTCCTGGTGGACCAGGCCGCCGTCGAGCACCCAGGTGATGATCTCCATGTCCCGGTGCGGGTGGGTGTCGAAGCCGGTGCCGGGGGCGACGGTGTCGTCGTTGGAGACCAGCAGCAGGCCGAAGTGGGTGTTCGCCGGGTCCCAGTGGCGGGAGAACGAGAAGGAGTGCTTGGAGTCCAGCCAGCCGGCGCGGGTGTGGAAGCGCTCGTCGGCGCGGCGCAGGTCGATCGTGGATGCCATCGGGTCCTCCTCCGTCGGGATGTTGTTGAATCCTAAACCATTGGGGGGTGCCGACGCATTCCCGGGGCGCACGGGAGGACGCAGCGGCCGGGGCGGGGCCGGGGGATCAGGAGTCGGCGGCGCGCAGGCGGTCACTGACCACGCCCAGGCTCTCGGCGAGGCCGGCGAGCTGGGCCGGGGTGAGGACGTCGATCAGGGTCTCGCGGACGGCGGCGACGTGGCCCGGGGCGGCCGCCCGCAGGACCTGCCAGCCCCGCTCGGTGATCTCGGCGAAGACGCCGCGCACGTCGCTCGGGCAGGAGCGGCGGCCGACCAGCCCGGCCTTCTCCAGCTGGGTGACCTGGTAGGTCAGGCCGCTCTTGGAGGTGATCAGGCGGTCGGCGAGGTCGGTCATCCGCAGCGAGCCGCCGGGGGCCGCGGACAGCTGGACCAGGATCTCGTACTGGGTGTGCGAGAGTCCCGCGTCCTCCTTGAGCTGGCGCTCCAGTCGGCGGGCGACCAGGTTGGTGGCTGCGACGAACCCGCGCCAGGCGGCCATCTCGGTCTCGTCGAGCCAGCGGGGATCGTCCATGCCGGGCAGTCTACTCCGGTTGTTCAAATTCGAACTCGGGTGTACCTTCGGGAGCGCAAGGTTCAAATTTGAACTAATGGTCGGCGGCCCGGACGGCAGGGCGGCCCCGGCAGCAGGAGGACGGACCCATGAGCACCCCCACCACCGAGCGCATGCCCGCTCTCTACCTCTCGCACGGCGCTCCCCCGCTCGCCGACGACCCGATCTGGCCCGGCCAGCTCGCCGCCTGGTCCGCCGACCTGCCCCGCCCCAAGGCGATCCTGATGGTCTCCGCGCACTGGGAGGAGGCCCCGCTGGCGATCGGCGCGGTCGAGCCGCTGCCGCTCGTGTACGACTTCTGGGGCTTCCCCGAGCACTACTACCAGGTCCGGTACGCCGCCCCGGGCGCACCCGAACTCGCCGACTCCGTCCGCAAGTTGCTGCGCACCGCGGGCACCCCCGTGCAGGACGTGCCGGACCGCGGCCTCGACCACGGCGCGTACGTCCCGCTGGTCGAGATGTACCCGGACGCGGACATCCCCGTCCTGCAGGTCTCGCTGCCCACGCTGGACCCGCAGAAGCTGCTGGAGATCGGCCGCCGGCTCGCCCCGCTCCGCGACGAGGGCGTGCTGATCGTCGGCTCCGGCTTCTTCACCCACAACCTGCGCGCCCTCTCCCCCGACGGCCGGATCACCTCCGTGATGGCCGAGTTCGACGACTGGGGCCGCCGCGCCCTGGAGGCCCGCGACCTCGACGCCCTGCTCGACTTCGAGCACAAGGCCCCGGCCGGCTGCCTCGCCCACCCCCGCACCGAGCACTTCGCCCCGCTCTTCGTCACCCTCGGCGCCGGCGAGGCCGACCTCGCCACCCAGCGCAGCGTCATCGATGGCTTCTGGATGGGCCTCGCCAAGCGCTCCGTCCAGCTCGGCTGACGGCCCGTCGGAGTGTCGGGGGCTCAGTAGCCGCAGGTGAAGCGCTCGCCGCGGTGGGCGGGGTGTTCGAGTTCGTCGACGGCGGCGGTGGCGAGGTCCGGGAGGGAGACGGTGGAGAGGCCGTCCGGGGTGGTGACCAGGTGGTCGGTGTCGGTGCGGTAATGGCCGGTGCGCTCGCCCGGGAGGAGGCTCTGCGGGGGGCTGAGGACCGTCCAGGCCAGGTCGCGGACCGTACGCAGGTAGTCCAGGGCCCGGCCGTGGGCCCGCATCAGCTCGAACTGGCGGGGCGGCACCGCCGGGTCGTCCCAGAGCGGGACGCCCGCCGGGGTGGTCAGGCTGCCCGCGCTGCCGACCACCAGCAGGCGCGGGGCGCCGTCCGCGAGGCGGCGCAGCCCCGCGACCAGCGCATGCGCGGCGGGCTCGACCAGCCGGCCCCGGCCGGGACCGTCCCCGCCCCCGACGGCGCTCACCACGGCGTCCCGGCCGTCCGCGACCCGGGCCACGTCCGCCGGGTCCAGCACGTCGCCGCGCAGCACGCTGGTCGCCAGCCCCTGGTACTCCTCCGGCCGCCGCACCACCGCCGTCACCAGGTGGCCGCGGGCCAGCGCCTCGGTGACCACGCACCGGCCGATCCCGCCGTTCGCCCCGATCACCGCGACCCGCATGCCCGACCAGCCCCGCTCTCCGCCGCCGAAACCTGACACTGCATCAGACCACGCGGCCGCCCCCGGCCACGGGAACGGCGCCACCGGACGGGCCCGCGAACGGGCGGAGCACGGGCCGGAGCACTGCCGCTGCGCGGAGCAGCGCCACGCGAACGGGTGGGGCGGTGCCCGGCCCCGGGCGGCCTGTCGGCGTGACGGTGGTCACCGCGGGTGCGCGGGGGGTCGTCGGGGTGGGGCGGTGGGGGTAGGACTGGTGGGGACGGAAGTGGTGCGGCGGGAGGGGTGGCGGATGGACGGGCTGGTGGCGGACCTGCTGGCGGAGGGGGACGAACTGGACGGACTGGTGGGCGGATTGGACGCCCGGGGGCTGGCGGCGGGGACGCCGGCGGCGGGGTGGACGGTGGCGCACCAGGTGGCGCACCTGGCCTGGACGGACCGGTGGACGCTGCTCGCGGCCACCGACCCGGAGGGCTTCGCGGCGGCGCTCGGCCGGGAGTTCACGGACGGCCTCGCCGCCGTGGACCGGGGCGCGGCGGAGGGGGCCGGGGAGGACCCGGCGGCGCTGCTGGGGCGGTGGCGGGCGGGGCGGGCGGAGGTCGCACGGGTGCTGGCGGCGGTGCCGTCGGACGTCCGGCTGCCGTGGTTCGGGCCGCCGATGAAGGCCCGGTCGATGCTGACGGCCCGGCTGATGGAGACCTGGGCGCACGGGCAGGACGTGGCGGACGCGCTGGGCGCGGAGCGCGTCCCGAGCGGGCGGCTGCGGCACGTCGCCCACCTCGGGGTGCGCACCGTCGCCTTCGCCTTCGCCGCACACGGACGCCCCGCCCCGGAGACCCCGTTCCGGTTCGAACTCCGCTCCCCTGACGGCGAGTTGTGGTGCTGGGGCGCGGAGGGCGCGGCCGACCGGGTGAGCGGTCCGGCGCTGGACTTCTGCCTGCTGGTGACCCAGCGCCGCCACCGCGACGATCTCGCGCTGACCGCCGAGGGCGACGCCGCCCGGGCCTGGCTGCCGATCGCCCAGGCGTTCGCGGGGCCGCCCGGCGGGGGCCGCGAGCCGCTGCGCTGAGCGGACGGCCGAGCCCGGGCGAGCCGGGCCGCCCCGGTGTCAGCCGGTGCGGCCCTCGTCGCGGTCGTCGCCCCGACCGGTGCCGCGGGTGCGGCTGAAGCCGCCGGTGCCGACCCGGGCCGCGAGGGTGTCCTCGGGGCCGGAGAGCAGCGAGCCGTAGCCGGTGGCGGCCCACAGGCTGCGGTCCGCGGGAACCTCGAAGTAGGGGACGGTGCGGCCCTGTTCGCGGACGGCCAGCACCTGGGGCGCGCGGCGGGAGCGCAGCGCCTGGACGCAGTCCGCGCAGGCGGCGACGTCGACCCGTTCGCGGCGGCCGAGCGGCCGCCAGGTGGTGCGGCGTTCGGCCGCGCCGTGGCGGGGGTCGAAGAAGCAGAGCGGGAGCGCCGCTCCGGTGCCGAGCGCGGCGCGGCCCTCCGCGGCGAGCGCGAGCACGCCGGCCAGGTCGGGGATGTCCCGCGCGGCGTCGAGGACCCGCCCGGCCGCGTCGTAGGCGTCCAGGGCGCGGGCCAGGCCGGGGGTGGTGGCGCCGTCGGCGGCGTCCACGGCCTCGCCGAGGGCGAGCACCTCGTCGGCGGCCTGCCGGCGCAGCCCGGCCTCGTCGGCGGCCCGGTCGGCGGCGAACACGGCGTCGGGGAAGCTGAAGGCGGTGTGCCGGGGCGCCCGGCGGCGCGCGTACAGGCCGGCGCCGACGGC
The DNA here is from genome assembly GCF_044753345.1 of Kitasatospora sp. NPDC088391. Taxonomy (NCBI): domain Bacteria; kingdom Bacillati; phylum Actinomycetota; class Actinomycetes; order Kitasatosporales; family Streptomycetaceae; genus Kitasatospora; species Kitasatospora sp. NPDC088391. The sequence goes on along the minus strand of NZ_JBIVNB010000005.1, from coordinate 476,371 downwards.
GAGGGCGACCACCAGGGCGGCGACGCCGGCGAACAGGCCGGTGTGCGAGCTCCCGGGGCCGCCGGGGGCGGCGGCGCTGTCGTCGGTGTGCGGGCGGGCCGAGTACTCGCGGTCGAGCCGGGCGGTCTCGGCCTTGTAGACCTCGGTGCCCTTGCCGGTGCTGATCAGGTCGATCGCCCGGGCGACCTTGGCGGTGAGGCCGGCGTCCTTGAGTTCCTTGAGCATGCCGACGGCGCTCGCGGAGTCGCGGACCTGGTGGGTGTCGGCGGGCCACTCGGTGCCGCGCAGCCAGCTGCCGTAGTCGTCGCTGGTGAGCAGGATCAGCGGGGACTGGCCGAGGCGCTGCTGCACCACCTCGGCCAGCGCCTTGGAGCTGCCGTCGAAGGCGTCGCCCTTCTGCAGCGGCACCAGCACCACCTTGACGGGCAGGCCGGTGGCGGCGATCTGCTCGGCGAGCTGCTGCTGCTGGGCGGGGGTGACGGCGGCGGCGAACGCCGGGTCGACGTACACGGGGGCGCTCTTCAGCGCCTCGGCGATGCTCGCGCCGGTGGCGGCGCTGGGGGTGCCGGTGGCGGCCCGGGCGGGCGCGGCGGGGGCGAGCACCGCGACGGGGCCGAGCAGCGCGGCGGCGGCCAGCAGCAGCGCGGTCAGCAGCGCGGCGGGCCGGGACGCGGCGGGCCGGTGCGCGGTCGACGGGTCGGTGGGGCGGTCACTGGACACTGGCGGACTCCCGGGCCCGGAGGACGAGTGCGTCGAGGCCGTCGAGCGCGGCGGGCAGGATCTCTCCGGCTTCGGACCAGCCGGTGCGGCCGCGGTCGTCGGCGGCGGCGGGCAGGCGCAGCAGCCGCCGGTCGACCTGCTCGCGGCCGACCTGGTCGTTCGGGAGGCCGCGGTGGGCGCCGGTGCGGCGGAAGGCCGCGTGGCAGTCGGGGCAGAGCCGGGCGGTGGCCGCGGGGCCGAGCCCGGCCTCGGCGAACCAGGACGGAGCCTTGCCGCCGGTGGCGCCGCCGTGCAGCGGGTTGAGGCGGCAGAGTCGTTTCTCCGCCCGCCCCTGGAGTGCGTCGGCCCCGGCCCGGGCGAGGACCGCGGCGGCGGCCAGGTCGCCGGGGGCGGCGGTGCGCCCCCGGCCTTCGCCGACCAGCAGTTGGGCGGCGTCCAGGCAGTCCCAGGCGGCGGCCCGCCCGGGGGCGTCCTGCTCGGCGGCGGCGAGCAGCGCGGCGAGGGCCTGGACGTCGGCGGCGGACCAGGCGCGGAGCCGGCGGACCGTCGGCTGCGCCTCGGTGTGCTGCGGCGGGGCGCCGGGGAGCGGGCGGGACGGGTCGTCGGCCTGCGCGCGCCGGCGCCGGACCACGGCCCGGACGGCGGCGATCACGCCCCAGGCGAGCAGCAGCAGGACGATCAGCAGCATCGCGCCGAGGGTGACGCCGGGCCCGAAGTCGCTGCTGAACAACGGCGGCAGCTTGTTGCCGACCACCTCGGGGAGTTCGGCGCGGGCGGAGCCGCGGGCGGTGTTCGACTTGCCGGTGGCCCGGGCCGCGTCCACGGCGTCCAGCACCCGGTTCAGCCGGGCCGGGAGCTGCAGGTCGTCGTGGCCGGTGCTGCGGTCGGGGTAGCGGTCGGAGGAGCGGAACCGGGTCTCGACGTCGGTGCCGGCGGTGCTGAACTCGGCGAGCTGGAGATAGCCCCGCTCCGGGTCGACCTGCACGTACACGCCCTCCCGGCCGGTGCTCCGGTAGGTCTGGTAGAGCAGGGTGGCGCCGTCGCCGCCGCTCTCGTCGTCGCTGCTCGAGGGCGTGAACAGCAGGTGGACCGGGGTCTTGGCGGCGAGCGCGCTGATCCGCTGCTGGACGGCCGCCAGCTCGGCCGGGGTGAACGGGTTGCGGACCGACGCGTCCTGGTAGACGTTCCCGGTGGCGAGCGCGGCGCCCGCCTCGTCGATGCGGGCGTGCAGGTCGGCCTTGGTGACGCCGAGGTCGGGGCCGTCGACGGTCTGCGGGAACACCTTGGGCGCGGCGAGCACCACGGCGAACACGGCGGCGACGGTGGCGGCCAGCGCGAGCAGGACGGCGGTGCTGCGCAGCGCCACCCCGGCCGGGGAGACCGGCGGCCGCGCGGCCTTGGCGTTCTTCGCGGCCTTCGCGTTCTTGACGGCCTTCGCGTTCTTCGCGGGCTCCTTGGTGAGCGCGACGGCGGGCTTCCCGGCGGCGGAGGCGGTGCCCGTGGCACGGCGTCGGCGGCTCGCCAGCCAGAGGCCGAGGGCGAGCACCAGGCCCGGGATCACCACGACCGCGTTGCCGAGCAGCAGGTTCTGGTTCTGCCGGTCGGTGGCGGAGATGTACCGCCCGTCCGGGTAGTCGTCGTGGTCGGACAGGGCCCGGGCCTTGGCGGCGGCCTGGTCCGGGCCGAGGGCGAGCGCGTCCACGAAGGCGGCGAGGGCGGCGGTCGGCCCGGCGTCGTACGGGGTGACGTGGTTGGCGATCCGGCGGGCGTCGTCGGCGGTGGGGAGGTTCACGCCGAACGCGGAGACGGTGACGCCGCCGTACTTCTGCACCAGCACGTACAGGCCGTCCCGGCCGAGCTGGTCGTGCACCAGCGGGAGCAGCGAGGCGTCGGCGTCGGGCAGCACCAGCACGTAGGTGGGGACGCCGGTGCGGGCGGCGAGGGCCGCGAACTGCGGGGCGAGCGAGCGGGGCACCTGGCGCGGCGCGTCCGGGGAGATCCAGACCGGGTCGCGGCGCAGCTCGGCGGCGAGGCGTTCGGCCTGCGTGGCGCTGTCGGCGGGCCGCCCGGCGGCGGACGGCGCGGCGCTCGGGGCACTACCCGGGGCGTTCGCGGCGCTCGTGCCGGCGGGCGGGGTGCTCGGGTCGGCGGCCGCGGCCGGTCCGGTGCCGGTGAGCAGCAGCGCGGTGGCGAGGACGGCGGTGAGCGCGGCGGCCGCGCGCGCGGCCGGGGCGGGGGTCCGCCGCCGTCCCGCTGTCCGTTCCGGTGTCCGCATCGGTGCCTCCCCGTGGTTCGGCCGGTCACTTTACCCGCGCATGGTTCGGACGAGAATCGATGTCTGCCGGTTCCTGGTGGTTCGGGATGGTTGGATTCGGGGCGGCGGAGCCGCCACGGGCGCCGCCGGACGGAGGGACGAGGACGATGAGCGGCGCGGGACGGCCGGGCGGGCCGGGCGGGGAGCACACGGCGGACGGCCACGACCTGATCCGGGTGCACGGGGCCCGGGTGAACAACCTGAAGGACGTCAGCGTCGAGTTGCCGAAGCGCCGGCTGACGGTGTTCACCGGGGTCTCCGGGTCGGGCAAGAGCTCGCTGGTGTTCGGGACGGTCGCGGCGGAGTCGCAGCGGCTGATCAACGAGACGTACAGCGCCTTCGTCCAGGGCTTCATGCCGACGCTGGCCCGCCCGGACGTGGACGTGCTGGAGGGCCTGACCACGGCGATCATCGTGGACCAGCAGCGGATGGGCGCCGACCCGCGGTCGACCGTGGGCACCGCGACGGACGCCAACGCGATGCTGCGGGTCCTGTTCAGCCGGCTCGGCGACCCGTACATCGGCCCGCCGCCCGCGTTCTCCTTCAACGTGCCGACGGTGCACGGCGCCGGGGCGATCACGGTGGAGCGCGGCGAGGGCACGAAGACCGAGGAGCGGACGTTCGGGCGGGCGGGCGGCATGTGTCCGCGCTGCGAGGGGCGGGGCAGCGTCTCGGACATCGACCTGGGGCAGCTGTACGACGGCTCGAAGTCGCTGAACGAGGGCGCGCTGACCATCCCCGGCTACAAGCCGGGCGGCTGGAACTACCGGCTGTACACCGAGTCCGGCCTGGTCGACCCGGACAGGGCGATCGACGCGTACAGCGAGCGGGAGCGGCACGACTTCCTGTACCTGGAGCCGACCAGGATGAAGATCGCCGGCATCAACATGACCTACGAGGGCCTGGTGCTGCGCATCCAGAAGTCGATGCTCAGCAAGGACCGGTCCGCCCTGCAGCCGCACATCCGCGAGTTCGTGGACCGGGCGGTGGCCTTCACCACCTGCCCGGAGTGCGACGGCACCCGGCTGGGCGCGGACGCCCGCTCCTCGAAGATCCGGGGCCTGTCGATCGCCGACGCCTGCGCCCTGCAGATCAGCGATCTCGCGGACTGGGTAAGGGAGTTGAGCGATCCCTCGGTGGGGCCGCTGCTGGCCTCGCTGGGCCGGCTGCTGGACTCCTTCACCGAGATCGGCCTCGGCTACCTGTCGCTGGACCGCCCGGCCGGGACGCTCTCCGGCGGCGAGGCGCAGCGGGTCAAGATGATCCGGCACCTGGGGTCCTCGCTGACCGACGTCACGTACGTCTTCGACGAGCCCACCACCGGCCTGCACCCGCACGACATCCAGCGGATGAACGGGCTGCTGCGGCGGCTGCGCGACAAGGGCAACACGGTGCTGGTGGTGGAGCACAAGCCGGAGACCATCGCGATCGCCGACCACGTGGTCGACCTCGGCCCGGGCGCGGGCTCCGGGGGCGGCACGGTCTGCTTCGAAGGCAGCGTGGACGGCCTGCGCGGCAGCGACACCGTGACCGGCCGGCACTTCGACGACCGGGCCGCGGTGAAGTCCGAAGTCCGCACCCCCACGGGCGTGTTGGAGATCCGCGGGGCGGACGCGCACAACCTCAGGGACGTCGACGTGGACGTGCCGCTGGGCGTGCTGACCGTGGTCACCGGGGTGGCGGGCTCCGGGAAGAGCTCGCTCGTGCACGGCTCGCTGGTCAACGGGGCCGCGCTGAAGGGCGGTGCGCCCGACGGGGTGGTGGCGATCGACCAGAGCCCGATCCGGGGTTCGCGGCGCTCCAACCCGGCCACGTACTCGGGCCTGCTGGAGCCGATCCGGAAGGCCTTCGCCAAGGCGAACGGCGTCAAGCCGGCCCTGTTCAGCGCCAACTCCGAGGGCGCCTGCCCGACCTGCAACGGCGCCGGGGTGGTGTACACCGACCTGGGGATGATGGCCGGGGTCTCGACGGTCTGCGAGGAGTGCGAGGGAAAGCGCTTCCAGGCGGCGGTGCTGGAGTACCGGCTCGGCGGCCGGAACATCGCCGAGGTGCTGGCGATGTCCGCGGACGAGGCCGCGGCGTTCTTCGGCTCCGGCGAGGCCCGCACGCCCGCCGCGCACACCGTCCTGAAGCGCCTGGTCGACGTCGGCCTGGGCTACCTGACGCTCGGCCAGCCGCTCACCACCCTCTCCGGCGGCGAGCGCCAGCGCCTCAAGCTGGCCGCGCAGATGGCCGACAAGGGCGACGTCTACGTGCTGGACGAGCCGACGGCCGGCCTGCACCTGGCCGACGTCGAGCAGCTCCTCGGCCTGCTCGACCGCCTGGTCGACTCCGGGAAGTCCGTCATCGTCGTCGAACACCACCAGGCCGTGATGGCCCACGCCGACTGGATCATCGACCTCGGCCCGGGCGCCGGCCACGACGGCGGCACCGTCGTCTTCGAGGGCACCCCCGCCGCCCTGGTCGCCGCCCCCACCACCCTCACCGGCCAGCACCTCGCCCAGTACGTCGGCGCCTGACACCCCGGCCGGAGAACCCGGGCGACAGCACCGCCCCTTCCCGTCGACCATGACCGCCGGTCGACGGGAAGGGGCGGACGCGCCGTTCGCCCGGGCCGTCGCGCCCGGCTGTCCGGCTGTCCGGCTGTCCGGCTGTCGGCGGGGCCTGGCAGGGTGGCGGTCATGACCGAACCGACCGCACCGCCCCTGAACTTCGCCCAGCCGTGGGCCGCCGCCGAGGGGCGCGGGACGCCGCCGCTGGTCGGCGACGAACGCGAGATCCTCACCTCCTACCTGGACTTCCACCGGGAGACCTTCGCGCTGAAGTGCGCGGGCGTCCCGGTGGAGCGGCTGTCCGAGCGGCTGGTGCCGCCGTCCGGGCTGAGCCTGCACGGGCTGGTCCGGCACCTCGCCGGGGTCGAGCAGTGGTGGCTGGAGATCCAGTTCGCCGGCGACGAGTCCCGGCCGCAGCTGTACTACTCGGACGACGACCCGGAGCAGGACTTCGAGCGGCTCGACGGCGACTTCGCCGCGGACCTGGCGGTCTGGCGCTCCCAGGTCGAGCGCTCCCGCCGGATCGTCGCCGAGGCCCCCTCGCTGGACGCCACCGGTGTCCACAAGGCCAGCGGGCAGCCGGTCGCGCTGCGCCGCGTCCTGGTGCACCTGCTCGCCGAGTACGCCCGCCACAACGGCCACGCCGACCTGCTGCGCGAGCGCGTCGACGGCGCGACGGGGTACTGACGGGGCACTGACGGTACCGCTGGGCACCGACCGCACGGCCGGGTTCCGGGCGGGGGTTGTAACCTGGTGGGGTGCTCCTTCTCGTCAGCCGCCGCCACGTGGACCTGTGCCGCGTGATCAGCATGTCCTGTCGACGCTCAGGCTGACCTCGTCCTCCAGACCCCCGCCCCGCCCTCCGCCATCGCGGCCCGCGCGGGCACCCGCCTCCCCCGGCCCGTCCGGCGCGACCCGCCGCCCCCGCCGGGGCTCGTTCACCGCGGACGCACACCCATGACGCTGCAGCACCCCACCTCCCTCCCCGTCATCGACCTGTCGCTCGCCGACGGCGGCCCCGCCGACCGTGCCCGGCTGCACCGCGAGCTGCGCGACGCCGCGACCGGCGTCGGCTTCTTCCAGCTCGTCGGGCACGGCGTGACGGCCGCCGAGACGGCCGCCCTGACTTCGGCGATGCGGGCGTTCTTCGCCCTCCCGGAGGCCGACCGGCTGGCCGTCAGCAACCTCAACTCGCCGCACTTCCGGGGCTACACCCGCACCGGCGACGAGCGCACCGGCGGCAGCCGGGACTGGCGCGACCAGCTCGACATCGGCACCGAGCTGCCCCCGCACGTGCCCGCCCCGGGCGAGCCCGCGTACTGGTGGCTGGAGGGGCCCAACCAGTGGCCCGCCGCCCTGCCGGAGCTGCGCGACGCCGCCCTGCACTGGATCGACCGCCTGGACGGGGTGGGCCACCGCCTGCTGCACGCGCTGCTGGCCTCGATCGGCGCCCGCCCGGACTTCTACGACGACGCCTTCGCCCCGCACCCGCACCTGCACCTCAAGCTGGTCCGCTACCCGGGCACCGCCCCGGACGGCGCCCCGCAGGGCGTCGGCACCCACAAGGACTACGGCTTCATCACGCTGCTCCTCCAGGACACCGTCGGCGGCCTCCAGGTCGAGCGCCCGGACGGGAGCTTCCTCGACGTGCCGCCGCTGGAGGGCGCCTTCGTGGTCAACCTCGGCGAACTCCTGGAGGTCGCCACCGACGGCTACCTGCGCGCCACCTCGCACCGGGTGGTCTCGCCGCCCGCCGCCCGCGAGCGCTTCTCCGTCCCGTTCTTCTACAACCCCCGCCTGGACGCCCACATCGCCCCGCTCGACTTCCCGCACGCCCACCACGCCCCGGGCGTCACCGAGGACCCCGCCAACCCCCTGCACGCCGACTTCGGCTTCAACGAACTGAAGGGCTACGCCCGCGCCCACCCGGCGGTCACCCGCCGCCACCACGCCGACCTGCTCCCGACGGGCTGATCTGCGACGTTCGCTGTCCGACCGGCCGGGTAGGCTCCCCGCCCTATCAACGGGGAGGGGCGGGATGATCGCGTACGACGCGTACGACCACTGGTTCCGGATGGACGTCGAGGTGACCGGCACGGCCAAGGGCCGGGCGAAGCTGGCGGAGGCGCTGGAGGCCCACGGCTGGGTGGTGACGGTGCTGGACGAGGACGGGCCGCGCCGGGCCCGTTGGCTCGTCGAGGCGGGCGTGACGGGTTCGCGGGCAGGTGCGGCCCTGGCGGCACGCCTGACCCTGGGCAGGCTGGCGGGCCGCAGTCCGGCCGAGGTCGATCTGCGACTGCAGGAACCGATCGTCCACCAGGAGCCGCCGCGCGGACGCTACTTCGTCCAGCGGCCGGTGGGGTGGCCCACCCGGTTCGGCCCGCTGGCAGCCCGGACCAGGCTGTACGACACCGGCCGGGAGGTGTTCCTGCCGCCCGGCCCGGACATTCGCGCCCGGGCCGAGGCCGAGGCCGTCCGGGCCCTTCCCGGTGTCGCACTGCCACCGGCGGACGGCCTGCCGCGGCCGGTCGGCGCCGAACTGGACCGGCCCGGCCGGACCGGGGCACCGGTGCTGCCGGGCCGGGTGGCGGTTCCGCTGGCGAGCGGCCTGCTGATCCTGGCCCTGCTGACCGGGCTGCTGCTCGGCGGGCTGCACCTCGGCGTCCCGGCCTGGGTCGTGGGGCTGGTGGTCGCCGCGCTGAGCGGTGCGACGACCGGCGCGGTGGTCGTCCACTCGGCCCACTGGGCGGCCGGGCCCCGGCACAGCCCGGTGGTGGCGTGCGCGGTCGGTGCGGTCGTGGCCGTGGTCCTCGCGGCGGCGACGGCCCTCGCCGCCGGGGCGTCGCCGAAACTGTGGCCCGCAGCCCTGGCCACGATCGGCATCCTGCTCTGCGGCAACGGCCTGCGACTGCTGCTGCGCGGTCTGAGCTGGCAGGCGACCGCCGCCTGGCTGGTGCCCGCCCTGCTGCCGATCCTGCTGGTCGGGCTGCCCGGGTTCGGTTTCTCGCTGCACGCCTTCTACCTGGACGGGTTCGGGCTGAACCGGGAGGACGCGCAGGTCCCCGCCATCTGGCAGGTGATCGCCGACGGCAAGGCGCTGGTGGTGGTGGCCGGCCCGCTGGTGGCGGTGTCCCTGCTCGGCTACGCCCGCCACCTGCACGCCTTCCGGACCTTCGGCGGGCTGGCGGTCGCCTCGGCGCTCCTGTTCGTCGCCTTCTCCGGGGCCCTCGCACTGTACCGGTCGCAGATCATCGTCCCCGCCTCGCGTGCTGCCGCCACCGCCCAGCAGCAGGCCCGGGACGGCCGGCAGCCCGCCCCGTACTTCGGCATCGCCGCGCGCCGGGTCTGCCTGCGCGCGGTCGGCGAGGGCGGCTGGGACGGGGCCGCGCCGGTCGCCGACCACCCGTACCTGGTGTTCCCGGCCGCTGGGGACTGGGCCGCCTTGTGGGACGTCCGGACCGGCGACACCGTGAACGTGAAGCGCGAGCAGTACCGGATCAGCGACTCGACGGCGCCGAGCTGCTGACGGGCCCGTCCTGGTGCGACGGTGGCGGCCGGTGTCACACTGCTGGTGTCACAGTGGTGCTGGTGCGAGGGCTGGGGTGCGATGGGTGGCGCGGGGCCGCGGTTCACGGTGGACGAGTTGGCGGCGCGGGCCGGGGTGACGGTGCGGACGCTGCGGTTCTACGGGGCCAAGGGGCTGCTGCCGCCGCCGGAGCTGGGGCCGCGCCGGGTGGGGCTGTACGGGGCCGAGCACCTGGGGCGGCTGGAGCTGATCGAGGAGTTGCAGCGGCAGGGGCTGACGCTGGCCGCGATCGAGCGCTACCTGGCGGAGATGCCGCAGGACATCGGCGCGTTGGACCTGGCGATCCACCGGGCACTGGTGGCGTCCTGGACGCCGGAGTCGGCGGAGGAGGCGAGCCGCGCGCAGTTGGAGCGGCGGACCGGGCGGGCGCTGTCGGACGCCGACCTGGACCGGCTGGCGGCGATGGGCGCGCTGCACCGCACCGAGGACCCGGAGGTGTTCAAGGTCGAGCCGGGCCTGCTGCCGCTGGGCGTGCGGGTGCTGGACGTGCCGATCCCGCTGGAGACCCTGGTGGCGGCACGCGCGGTGGTGCGGCTGCACAGCCGGGCCACCGCGCACGACCTGCACCGGCTGTTCCGGGACACGGTGTGGCGCCCGTACCGGGAGAGCGGCCCGGAGCCGGCCGAGCTGGAGCGGATGAAGGAGCTGACCGACCGCATCCAGCCGATGGTGGTGCAGGCGCTGGTCACGGCCTTCCAGCGCTCGCTGGCGGAGGAGCTGGCCCGCCCCCGGGAGGAGGCGGGCCCGGAGGGTCAGTCCGCGTAGCGGCCGCCGCTCTCGGCGAGGGCGACCAGCGAGGCGGGCGGGGCGAAGCGCTCGCCGTAGGCGGCGGCGAGTTCGCGGGCCCGGGCGGTGAAGCCGGCCGGGCCGCCGGGGTAGCCGTTGACGTACTGCAGGACGCCGCCGGTCCAGGCGGGGAAGCCGATGCCCAGGATCGAGCCGATGTTGGCGTCGGCGACCGAGGTGAGCACGTGCTCGTCGAGGCAGCGGATCGAGTCGATCGCCTCGGCGAACAGCATCCGCTCCTTCATGTCCTCGAACGGGATCTCCGCGCCCTCCCGGACGAAGTGCTCGCGCAGGCCGGGCCAGAGCCGGGTGCGCCGCCCGTTCTCGTACTCGTAGAAGCCGGCGCCGCCGCTGCGGCCGGGGCGGTCGAACTCGTCGAGCATCCGGTCCATCACCACCTCGCCGGGGTGGACGGTCCAGCTGCCGCCGGACTCCTCGACGGCGCGCCGGGTCTCGTTGCGGATCTTGCGGGGCAGGGTGAGGGTCAGCTCGTCCAGCAGCGAGAGCACCTTGGCGGGGTAGCCGGCCTGGGCGGCGGCCTGCTCGACGGAGGACGGGTCGAGGCCCTCGCCGATCATCGCGACGCCCTCGTTGAGGAACTGGCCGATCACCCGGGAGGTGAAGAAGCCGCGGGAGTCGTTGACCACGATCGGGGTCTTGCGGATCTGCCGGACCAGGTCGAAGGCGCGGGCCAGTGCCTCGTCGCCGGTCTGCGGGCCGCGGATGATCTCGACCAGCGGCATCTTGTCGACCGGCGAGAAGAAGTGCAGGCCGATGAAGTCGACCGGCCGGTCCACGCCCTCGGCGAGCAGGCCGATCGGGAGGGTGGAGGTGTTGGAGCAGAGCAGCGCGTCGGGGGCGACCAGGTGCTGGATCTCCTGGAACACCTTGTGCTTGAGCTCGGGGTTCTCGAAGACCGCCTCGATCACGGTGTCGCAGCCGGCCAGCGCGGCCGGGTCGGCGGTGGGGGTGATCCGGGCCAGGAACGCCTCGCGCTCCTCGGCGGTCGTCCGGCCGCGCGCCACCTGCTTGTCCAGCAGGCCCGCGCTGTACGCCTTCCCGCGGTCGGCGGCCTCCTGGGTGACGTCCTTGAGCAGGACGTCCAGGCCCGCCTTGGCGCAGGAGTACGCGATGCCCGCGCCCATCATGCCCGCGCCCAGCACGGCGACCTTGGCGGCCTTCCGGGCGGGCACCGAACTCGGGCGGGAGGCACCGGAGTTGACGGCCTGCATGTCGAAGAAGAACGCCTGGATCATGTTCTTCGAGGTGGGCCCGCAGGCGAGTTCGACGAAGTACCTGGCCTCGATCGCGAACGCGGTGTCCACGTCGACCTGGGTGCTCTCCACGGCCGCCGCCAGGATGTTGCGCGGCGCCGGGTAGGGCGCGCCGTTCAGCTGCTTGCGCAGGTTGGCGGGGAAGGCCGGCAGGTTGGCGGCGAGCGCGGGGGTGCTGGGCGTGCCGCCGGGAATCCGGTAGCCCTTGGCGTCCCAGGGCTGGGCGGCGGTCGGGTTCGCTGCGATGAAGGCGCGCGCCTTGGCGGCCATCTCCTCGTCGGTGGCGGCGAGTTCGTGCACCAGGCCGTGTTCCAGGGCCTGCGCCGGGCGGTACTGCTGCCCCTGCAGGAGCACCTTGAGCAGGGCGTCGGTGATGCCGAGCATCCGGACGGTGCGGACCACGCCGCCGCCGCCGGGCAGCAGGCCGAGGGTGACCTCGGGCAGGCCGATCTTGCTGCCGGGGGCGTCCAGGGCGATCCGGTGGTGGCAGGCGAGGGCGATCTCCAGGCCGCCGCCGAGCGCGGCGCCGTTGATCGCGGCGACCACCGGCCGGCCGAGGGTCTCCAGGCGGCGCAGCGCGCGCTTGATCCGCATCGAGTTGGCGAACACCTGCTCGGCGTCGTCCGGTCCGACGGTGGAGAGGAGTTTGAGGTCGCCGCCCGCGAAGAAGGTCTTCTTCGCGGAGGTGATCACGACGCCGGTCACCTCCGCGGTGGCGGCGAGCCGTTCGACGGTCGCCTCCAGCGCGTCGGTGAAGGCGGCGTTCATGGTGTTGGCGGACTGGGCGGGGTCGTCGAGGACGAGGGTGACCACGCCGTCCTGGTCCTGCTCCCAGCGGATGGGGCTGCTCACGTCGGTCATGTCTGTGAAGTCCTTGGGTGAGTACGTGAGTTGACGGGTGGTCAGGCGCTGATGCGTTCGATCACGGTGGCGATGCCCATGCCGCCGCCGACGCACAGGGTGGCCAGGCCGTAGCGCAGGTCGCGGCGCTCCAGTTCGTCGATCAGGGTGCCGATCAGCATCGCGCCGGTCGCGCCGAGCGGGTGGCCGAGCGCGATCGCGCCGCCGTTGACGTTCACCTGGTCGTGGCGGAAGCCGAGTTCGCGCATGAAGCGGAGCGCGACGGCGGCGAACGCCTCGTTGATCTCGACCAGGTCGATGTCGGCGGCGGTCAGCCCGGCCTTGGCGAGGGCCTTGCGGGTGGCGGGGGCCGGGCCGGTGAGCATGATGGTGGGCTCGGAGCCGGAGACCGCGGCGGAGACGATCCGGGCCCGCGGGGTGAGGCCGTGGCGCTCGCCGATCTCCTTCGAGCCGATCGCGACCAGCGCGGCGCCGTCCACGATGCCGGAGGAGTTGCCCGCGTGGTGGACGTGGTCGATGGACTCCACCCAGTGGTACTTCTGCAGCGCGACGGCGTCGAAGCCGCCGAGCTCGCCGATGTCGGCGAAGGACGGCTTGAGGCCGGCCAGCGTCTCGACGGTGGTGCCGGGGCGGATGAACTCGTCGCGGCCGAGCACCACCAGGCCGTTGCGGTCGCGCACCGGCACCACCGAGCGGTCGAACAGGCCGTCGGCCTGCGCCTTGGCGGCCCGGGCCTGCGACTCGGCGGCGAACGCGTCCACGTCGGTGCGGCTCAGGCCCTCGACGGTGGCGATCAGGTCGGCGCCGATGCCCTGCGGGACGAAGCCGGTCTCGTACGCGGTCATCGGGTCGGCGAACCAGGCGCCGCCGTCCGAGCCCATCCTCACCCGGGACATCGACTCGACGCCGCCCGCCAGGATCAGGTCCTCCCAGCCCGAACGGACCTTCGCCGCGGCCAGGTTGACGGCCTCCAGGCCGGACGCGCAGAAGCGGTTCTCCTGCACGCCCGCGACGGTGTCGGGCAGCCCGGCGGCGATCGCCGCGACCCGGGCGATGTCCGAGCCCTGGTCGCCGATCGGGCTGACCACGCCGAGCACGATGTCGTCGATCGCGGCCGGGTCCAGGGTCGGGAACCGGCGGCGCAGCTCGTGGATCAGGCCGACCACCAGGTCGATCGGCTTGGTGCCGTGCAGGGAGCCGGTCTGCTTGCCGCGTCCGCGCGGGGTGCGGATCGCGTCGTAGACGTACGCTTCGGTGGTCACGGTGGAGATGCCTTTCGGGCGAAGGGTGCGGGCGAGCTTCGGGGGGGTGCGGGCTTCGGGCGGGCGGGCCTCAGGCGAGCAGGGAGCGGCCGATGATCTCCTTCATGATCTCGGTGGTGCCGCCGTAGATGGTCTGGACGCGCCCGTCGGTGAACGCCCGGGCGACCGCGCTGTCGCTCATGTAGCCGGAGCCGCCGTGCAGCTGCAGGCAGCGGTCGGCGGTGCGCTTCTGCAGTTCGGTGGCCCACCACTTGGCCATCGAGGCGTCCACCGGGGTCAGCGCGTACTTGTTGTGCTCGGTCACGCAGCGGTCCACGAAGGCCCGGGTGACGGCGCACTCGGTGGCGAGTTCGGCGATCTCGAAGCGGACGTGCTGGAGCTTGGCGAGCGGGCGGCCGAACGCGGTGCGCTGCTTGACGTACCCGGTGGTCTCCTCGACCAGGAACTCGGCGGCGGCGATCGCGGCGACCGCGATGGCCAGCCGCTCCTGGGCCAGGTTGCGCATCAGGTACAGGAAGCCCTGGTGCTCCTCGCCGAGCAGGTTGGCCTTCGGCACCCGGACGTCCTGGAAGAACAGCTCGGCGGTGTCCTGGGCCTTCTGGCCGATCTTGTCGAGGTTGCGGCCGCGTTCGAAGCCCGGCATGCCGCGCTCCACCACCAGCAGGCTCAGGCCGTGCGCGCCGCCCTCGGCGGTGGTCCTCGCCACCACCACGACCAGGTCGGCGAGGATGCCGTTGGAGATGAAGGTCTTGGCGCCGTTCAGCAGGTAGTGGTCGCCGGCGTCGACGGCGGTGGTGCGGATCGCCTGCAGGTCGGAGCCGGTGTCGGGCTCGGTCATCGCGATGGCGCCGATCAGCTCGCCGGAGCAGAAGCCGGGCAGCCAGCGCTCCTTCTGCTCCTCGTTCGCCAGGCCGGTCAGGTAGGGGCCGATGATGTCGTTGTGCAGGCCGATCGCCAGGCCGCTGGCCCCGGCCCGGACGAACTCCTCGGCCAGCACCGCGGCGAACCGGAAGTCGGGCGCGCCGCCGCCGCCGTACCGCTCGTCCACGGCGATGCCGAGCAGGCCGGCCTTTCCGGCGGCCGACCAGGCGGAGCGGTCGACCACGCCCTGCTGCTCCCAGCGGGCGTGGTGCGGGGTGACCTCCTTGGCGAGGAAGGCCCGGACGGTCTCGCGGAAGTCCTCGTGTTCCTCGGTGTAGAGCTCGCGCTGCAACGGACGTCCCTTCGGGAGACGGGCGGGAAGACGGGTGGGGTCAGGAGGCGGGTGGGGTCAGGAGGCGGGCGGGGCCAGGGCCGGGACGGCCCAGTCGCGGGCCACCTCGGCGGTGTGCGCGCCCGGGGCGGGCGGCGGGGTGCGCAGGGCGGCGGGGGTGGCGGAGAAGCGGGGCGCGGTGCCGGGCTGCGGGGTGCCGTGCCGGACGGTGTAGCTGCCGCGGGCGGTCAGGTGCGGGTGCCCGGCGGCCTGGCGGAGCGTCAGGACGGGGGCGACGCAGGCGTCGTGGGGGGTGAACAGCTCGGTCCACTCGTCCCGGGTGCGGGTGGCGAAGCGGGCGGCGATCCGTTCGCGCAGTTCGGGCCAGCGCGCCAGGTCGTACTGGTCGGGGGCGTCCGCGCCGAGGTCCAGCAGGCGGGCGAACTCGGCGTAGAACTGCGGCTCCAGCGGGCCGACGGCCATCCACTGCCCGTCGGAGGTGGCGAAGGTGCCGTACCAGGGGGCGCCGCCGTCGAGCAGGTTGGCGCCCCGGCGGTCCTGCCAGAGGCCGGCGCCGAGCAGGCCCCAGAGCAGGGTGGAGAGGTGGGCGGCGCCGTCGACGATCGCGGCGTCCACCACCTGGCCGGCGCCGGTGGCGCGGGCGTGGTGCAGGGCGGCGAGCAGGCCGACCACCAGGTAGAGCGAGCCGCCCGCGTAGTCGCCCAGCAGGTTCGCCGGGATCGCCGGGGGCCCGTCCGGCGGGCCGATCAGGCCGAGCAGGCCGGAGGTCGCCAGGTAGGTGATGTCGTGCCCGGCCCGCGGGGCGAGCGGGCCGTCCTGTCCCCAGCCGGTCATCCGGCCGTAGACCAGGGCCGGGTTGCGGGCCAGGCAGTCCGCGGGTCCGACGCCCAGCCGCTCGGCCACGCCCGGGCGGTAGCCCTCGATCAACAGGTCGGCGCGGGCGGCGAGTTCGAGGACCAGGCCGGGGCCCTCGGCGGACTTGAGGTCGACCAGGACGGAGCGCTTGTTCCGGTTCGTCAGGTCCTGCTCCGGGGCCGGTCCCAGGGTCTGTCCGCCGGGGCGGTCGACCCGCACCACGTCCGCCCCCAGGTCGGCGAGCAGCATGGCGGCGAACGGGCCGGGTCCGATGCCCGCGAGTTCCAGGACCCGGACGCCCGCGAGCGGGCCGGTCGGGCGGCTGGCGGGGGCGTCGGCGGGCGGGGTTGGTGCGGGGGTCGTCATCGACCGTCTCCCAGGGTTTGACAGTGGAGCTGTCACAGTGGCGATGATAGGCACGTGACCCGCCGGTAACAAGGGGCCCGCGCGGGTGTTCGCCCCGGGCCCGTCGGGTGCCCGGACGGGCGTGCGCGATCATGGGACGGAGAACCGCCGACCCGAGGGGGGACCCGACCGTGCACGACCTCGACGCTTCCGCTCCCGACGGCCCCGGGGGGCCGGACGACTCCGTGCTGGACGACCCGGTGGCGGCCTCGCTCGCCGGGGCGCACGCGCACCTGGCCCGGCGGCACGGGGACGCGGTGCGCTACGACCCCGAGGTGTCGACCTTCTGCGCGGTGACCGGGGGTCCGGGGGCCGGGGGCCCGGCCGCCGGGGCCTGGGACGACCTGGTGGGGCTGCTCGGCGCCGACGCCTTCGCCGACCTGTTCAGCTGCCCGGCGCTGCCGCCCGCCCACTGGGAGCCCGAATTCACCCTGGACGGCTTCCAGTTGGTGCAGCGGGAGACCGTCCGCCCGGCGCTGCGCGCGGGAGCCGAGCTGGTCGAGCTGGGCCCGGCCGACGTCCCGGAGATGCTGGACCTGGTGGAGCGGACCAGGCCCGGCCCGTTCCGCGGGCGCACCCGGGAGTTCGGCACCTACCTGGGGGTGCGCGAGGGCGGGGCGCTGGTGGCGATGGCCGGGGAGCGGCTGCGCCCGCCCGGCTTCACCGAGGTGTCGGCGGTCTGCACCGCGCCCGAGGCCCGCGGGCGGGGCCACGCCGCCCACCTGGTGGGCGAGGTCGCGGCCCGGATCACCGCCCGCGGCGAGCGCCCGTTCCTGCACGTCGCGGCGGGCAACCCGGCGCTCGCGCTGTACCGGCGGCTCGGGTTCGAGGTCCGCCGCGCGGTGGTCTTCCGGGGCTTCCGCACGCCCTGAGCGCCACCGGGCGGGCCACCGCGGCGCACCTCGCCGCTGTGGCGCACCTCACCGCTGCGCGGCGGCCCGGCGGGGTAGCGATCATGGGAGTGTCCACCATCCGCCCCGTCCGCCCCGTCCGCCCCGTCCGAGGAGTTCCCGTGCCCGCCGAGCCGACGCCCGCCCCGCCCGCGCCCGAGGGCGGGGTCGAGCACCTGGACGTCCTGATCGTCGGGGCCGGGGTGTCCGGCATCGGCGCCGCCCGCTACCTGGCCGCCGAACTGCCGCACAAGCGGTTCGCCGTGCTGGAGGCACGGGCGGACTGCGGCGGCACCTGGGACCTGTTCCGCTACCCGGGCGTCCGCTCCGACTCCGACCTGTACACCTTCGGCTACGCGTTCAAGCCGTGGCGGCACCGGGAGTCGCTCGCCGACGGCGGGCAGATCCTCGCCTACCTGCGGGAGACCGTCGAGGAGCACGGCCTGCGCGAGCGCGTCCGCTGCCACCGCCGGGTGGTCGGCGCGTCCTGGTCGAGCGCCGAGGCCCGCTGGACGGTCGAGGTCGAGCACACCGACACCGGCGGGCGCTCCACCCTGACCTGCGGCTGGCTGTTCGGCGCGACCGGCTACTACCGCTACGACCGGGGCCACACCCCGGAGTTCGCGGGCCGGGAGCGCTACACCGGCACCGTCGTGCACCCGCAGCACTGGCCCGCCGACCTCGACCACACCGGCCGGCGGGTCCTGGTGATCGGCAGCGGCGCCACCGCCGTCACCCTGGTGCCCGCGCTGGCGGACCGCGCCGCGCACGTGACGATGCTGCAGCGCACCCCCACGTACGTGATGCCGGTGCCGCGCCGCGACGCCGCCGCCGAACTGCTGCGCCGCCTGTTCGGCGAGGAGCGCGGCCACGCGCTGGCCCGGCGCAAGAACATCGCCCGGCAGCGGCTGATCTGGTCGTTCTGCCGCCGGTACCCGGGGGCGGCGCGCCGCCTGATCCGCCGGGTCAACTCCCGCCTGCTGCCGGCCGGCTACCCGGTCGACGAGCACTTCGCCCCGCCGTACGACCCGTGGGAGCAGCGGCTGTGCGCCGTCCCCGACGGCGACCTGTTCCGGGCCCTGCGGGAGGGCCGGGCCTCGGTCGCCACCGACCGGGTCCGCAGCTTCACCGAGCGCGGCGTGCTGCTGGAGTCCGGCCGGGAGGTCGAGGCCGACCTGGTGGTGACCGCGACCGGGCTGGAGCTCCAACTGTTCGGCGGCGTCCGGCTGCTGGTGGACGGCGAGCCGGTGGACGTGGCCGGCGCGGTCGCCTTCAAGGGCGTGATGCTCTCCGGCGTGCCCAACTTCGCGTACGCGATCGGCTACACCAACGCCTCCTGGACGCTGAAGGTCGACCTGCTCGGCGCGCACCTCTGCCGGCTGCTGGCCCACATGGACCGGCACGGGCAGCGGATCTGCCGCCCCGAGGTCGCCGACCCGGCGATGCCCGTCCGGCCGCTCCTGGACTTCGCGGCGGGCTACGTCCGGCGGGCCGTCGACGTGCTGCCCCGGCAGGGCGACCGGGGGCCGTGGCGGGGCTCGGCCGGGTACCGGGAGGACGTCCGGCTGCTCGCCGTCGACCGGGTCACCGACCCCGAACTGCACTTCTCCCCCGGCGCCGTCCCGGTGCCCGCCCGGGTCGGGTGATCTTCTCGCCGCGGCGGACCGGCGGGTAGAGTGCGGCGATCTGTCGTGCCCACGGGGGGCACCGCCGAAACGAACACCGGTGACCGCATGACCGTCCGGACCCGCCCCGCCCTGTGGTGGCGCTGCGCCATCGTCCTCTCCGCGTTCCTGGGGATCTTCACCAGCAACAGTTCGCTGGTGTACTTCACCATCCAGAGCAACGTGATCGTGCTCGGCTACTTCCTGGGGGCCGCGTACTGGATGCTGAAGCGGAACACCGTCGACGCCCCGGCCCCGCGCCTGCGCGGCGCCGCCGTGCTGTACATCACCATCACCGGCATCGTCGCGCACGTGCTGCTCAACCACGGCGAGAACCCGCTGCCCGGCCTGGTCTCCGGCCCGGACCGGCTGCAGCACTGGTCGAGCTTCTTCCTGCACTACACCACCCCGCTGATGGTGCTCGCGGACTGGCTGCTGCTCGCCCCCCGCAACGCCTCCCGCTGGCGCGACCTGCCGCTGTGGCTGTCCTTCCCGCTGGGCTACGCCTTCCTCACCGAGGGCCGCGCCGTCCTCTTCCCGGACTTCCCGGTCCGCTACCCCTACTTCTTCCTCGACCCCGGCGAGCACGGCTACGGCTGGGTCGGCCTCCAGATGGTCCAGCTCACCGTCGAGTTCGTCGCCCTCGGCGCCCTGGTCATCGGCCTCGACCGCCTCGGCACCAGGCTCCGCCGCACCCCGGCCCCGACCCCGGACGCCGCCTGACGCCGCCCGGCGCCGGGCGGCGGCGCCGTCAGCGGGTGGAGCCCATGGTGCGGGAGACCCGGGCGGCGGTGGCGGCGACGACGGGGCCGAGTTCGCGGACCCGGGCGGCGGTGATCCGGGAGGTGAGGGCGGAGGTGGAGATCGCGCCGATCACGGTGTTGTTGTGGTCGAAGACGGGGGCGGCGATGCAGCGGACCTCGGGTTCGTTCTCGCGGTCGTCGACGGCGTAGCCGCGGGTGCGGATGCGGGTGAGTTCGGTGCGCAGCGCGGCGGCCGAGGTGAGGGTGCGGGTGGTGATCGCGGGGAGGCCGTCGGCGACGACGGTGGCGAAGGCGTCCTCGGGGAGCCAGGCGAGCATGGCCTTGCCGACGGCGGTGCAGTACATCGGGGCGCGGCTGCCGATCCGGGAGGCCATCCGGACGGCGGTCTCGTTCTCGACCTTGTCGACGTAGACCACGTACGGGGCGTCGGGGACGCACAGGTGGACGGTGCCGCCGACCTCGCGCATCAGCTGGTGGGCCTCCTCGGAGGCGGCGGTGCGCAGGTCGAGGGTGGCGAGGTAGGCCTGGCCGAGGCGGAGCGCGCCGGGGCCGAGCCGGTAGTGGCCGGTGTCGCGGTCGCGGGCGAGCAGTTGGGCGTCGACCAGCGGGGCGGCCAGCCGGAGCACGGTGGACTTGGACATCTCCAGTCCGTCGGCGAGCGCGGTGAGGCTGAGGTCGGTGCCGGCCGCCGCGTGGTCGCGGACGTGTTCGAGCACGGCGAGGGCGCGGCGCAGCGACGCGGACTGGTTGCGTTCCGGCCGTTCGGCGGGCGTCCGGCTGTCGGCGGCGGTGCTGGTCATGGGGTGTGACGCTACGGGTCGGACCCGGCCGGTGCCAGTTCCGCAGCACATCGTTTTGCATTGCACAACTTTTACCTTCTGCTCTTGTCGGCGTGCCCGGCGGCTTTCTAACGTCCCGCTACACACCGATCCCCCACTGCATGTGCCGGTCTGTCCCGGCTTGTGCAGGTGCGTCCCGCTGCGGCGAGGAGATGAGTTGAGCATGAAGAAGCCGGCCCGTGGTGTTGTCGTTGCGGCCCTTGCCGTGCTGGCCGGCACCTTGGCCACGGCCTGTGCGCCGGGTACCGCGAAGACGACCGCCTCGGCGGACAAGCAGACCGGCACCGTGAAGGTGTGGCTGTACGACGAGGCGAACCGGGCGCCGAAGGAGCAGGTGGTGGCGCAGGCCGTCGCCGACTTCAAGGCGAAGCACGCGGGCGTGGACGTCCAGGTCTCGTACATCCCGACCGACGCGGGCCCGCGCGCCGAGAAGATGAAGGGCGCGTTCAACGACCCGTCCTCCGCGCCGGACGTGGTGGAGTTCGGCAACACCGACCTGTTCGGCTACACCGCCTCGGGCGGCCTGGCCGACATCACCTCCGACCTGGCGAGCTGGGAGGACGGCAAGGACCTGCCGCAGGACCTGAAGGACACCGCGGTGGTGGACGGCAAGACCTACGGTCTGCCGTGGTGGCTGGGCGTGCGGGCGCTGTACTACCGCACCGACGTGTTCACCGAGCTGGGCCTGCAGGCGCCGACCAGCTACGCGGAGCTGAAGTCGGCGGCGGAGAAGGTCCGTTCGGCGCACGGCGACCTGCTGGGCATCGCGGTCGGCGGCAAGTACACCTTCGGCGCGCTGCCGTTCGTCTGGGCGAACGGCGGCGACCTGGCCGCGAAGGGCGGGGCCGGGTACGCCTCCTCGCTCGACTCGGCGGCGTCGCAGGCGGGCGTGAAGGCGTACACCGACCTGTTCTCGGACGGGATCTGCCCGGCCCAGCAGTGCGCGGACCTGACCGGCGGCAAGACCGTCGAGGCGTTCGCGGCGGGCAAGGCCGGCATGGCGATCCTGCCGAACTCCTCGCGCAGCGCGGTGGAGGCGGGCGCGGCGAAGGGCAAGTACGCGATCGTGCCGCTGCCGGGCGCGAGCGCCGGGCAGATCGCCCCGGCGTTCTCCGGCGGCAACGACCTGGGCGTCATGAAGTCCACCCAGCACCGCGGTCTGGCCGCCGACTTCATCAAGGAACTCGCCTCGAAGAAGAACCAGTTGGCGCTGTTCGACGCGATGGGAAACCTGCCGACGCTGTCCTCGGCGCAGGCCGAGGTGACGCAGAAGCAGCCCTGGCTGAAGCCGTTCACCGACACCATCGCGGCGGGCACGAAGTTCGTGCCGAAGGACGCCGCCTGGGCCAAGATCGACGCCCAGGCCGTGGTCCCGACGATGCTGCAGAAGGTGATCACCGGAAAGGCCGATGTCGCGGCCGCGAGCAAGGAGGCGGCCACCGCGATGAACGCCGCCTTCAGCGGTAAGTAAGCGGCCGAGAAGCCGTCAACTCGCTAGAAGAGACCGGAAGTTGTCGATGCCTGCCACGACCGTCACCGCCCGGGCGGACCACGGGGACTCCCCGGTCCGCCCGGCGGGCGGCGCCCCCGCGAAGGGCCGCCGCCGCCCCGGGCCACTGGCCCGGGTTCCCGCCCCGCTGTGGCTGCTGCTGCCCGCCGCGCTGGTGCTGATCCCGCTGTTCGGCTATCCGCTGTACCAGCTGGGCCTGCTCTCGGTGCTGAAGTTCGGCCAGCCGCAGGCGTCCGGCGGGGTGCCCACCGAGTTCCTCGGCCTGGCCAACTACACCGACGTGCTGGGCGACGCCCAGTTCTGGTCGGTGCTCGGCCAGACCCTGGCCTTCGCCGCCTTCTGCGTGGTCGCCACCCTGGTGGCCGGCGCGGTCTGCGCGGTCCTGCTGACCCGGGTCGGCAGGGGGCCGCGGCTGATGCTGATGTTCGGCGCGCTCGGCGCCTGGGCGGCGCCCGCGATGACCGGCTCCACGGTCTGGATGTTCCTGCTGGACACCAACACCGGCCTGGTCAACGAACTGCTCGGCACCCAGGGCCACAACTGGATGTACGACAAGTGGTCGGCCTTCGCGATGGTCGCCGTGGTCGTGGTCTGGCACAGCTTCCCGTTCGTGATGATCACCCTCTACGCGGGCATCCAGGCCATCCCCGACTCCGTCCTGGAGGCCGCCCGCCTGGACGGCGCCGGCACCGCCACGGTCTTCCGCCGGATCATGCTGCCGATGCTCCGGCCGCTGCTGGTGATCGTCGTCATCCAGTCGATCATCTGGGACTTCAAGGTCTTCACCCAGATCTACGTGATGACCGGCGGCGGCGGCATCGCCGGCCAGAACCTGGTCCTCAACGTCTACGCCTACCAGAAGGCCTTCGTCGCCGAGAACTACAGCCTCGGCGCGGCGATCGGCGTCCTGATGACGCTGATCCTGCTGGCCGTCACCGCCGTGTACATCCGTACCCTGCGCCGCTCCGGGGAGGAACTGTGATCATCGGCAAGCGTGACAGCCGGGTGCTCCGGCAGGGTGCGAACACCGTTGCCGTGGTGCTGGCCCTGCTCACCGTGTTCCCGCTGTACTGGATGGTGCTGTCGGCGCTGAAGCCGAAGGGCGAGATCACTTCGGCGCACCCGCGGCCGTGGACGTTCGCGCCGACGCTGGAGAACTTCCGGAACGCGCTGGGGGTGTCCGGGTTCGGGCGGTACTTCGTGAACAGCCTGCTGGTGGCGGTGGTCGTGGTGGTGCTGTCCGCCGCGGTCGCGTTCCTGGCGGCGGTGGCGCTGTCCCGGTTCAGGTTCCGGTTCCGGACCACGATCCTGATCATGTTCCTGGTGGCGCAGATGGTGCCGGTCGAGGCGCTGACCATCCCGCTGTTCTTCCTGGTCCGGGACGTCGGCACGGTCGCGCCCGCCTTCGGCCTGTCCTCGCTGGGCTCGCTGATGCTGGTGAACCTGGCGTTCTCGCTGCCGTTCGCGGTGTGGATGCTGCGCGGTTTCGTCGCGGCCGTCCCGGAGTCGCTGGAGGAGGCGGCCCGGATCGACGGGGCGAGCCGGTTCACCGTCCTGTGGCGGATCCTGTTCCCGCTGGTCGCCCCGGGCCTGGCGGCGACCAGCGTGTTCTCCTTCATCACGGCGTGGAACGACTTCGTCTTCGCCAAGACGCTGATCCTGGACACCGACCACCAGACGCTCCCCGCGGCGCTGATGGTGTTCTTCAAGCCGGACGAGAACGACTGGGGCGGCATCATGGCCGCCTCCACCCTGATGACCGTGCCGGTGCTGGTCTTCTTCGTGCTGGTCCAGCGCCACATGGTGTCCGGCCTGGGCGGCGCGGTGAAGGACTGACGGGCCGTCAACGGTGTCGCGCCGCCCGGGTGCTCAGCCTTCGCGCTGCTGCGCCCAGGCGGCGAACGCGTCGTGGAAGCCGGGGAAGGTCTTCCGCACGCACCCCGGGTCGTCGAAGGTGGTGCCGGGGGTGCGCAGGCCCGCCACGGCGAAGGACATCACGATCCGGTGGTCGCCGTGGGTCTCGATCTCGACGGCCTTCGGCGTGCCGGGGCGGATCTCGATCCAGTCCCGGCCGGTGGCGACGTCCACGCCCTGGCGGCGCAGGTTCCGCGCGCACGCCTCCAGCCGGTCGCACTCCTTGACCCGGGTGTTGTAGACGTCCTCGATCCGGATCGGCGCGGCGGCGAACGGCGCGATCGCGGCCAGCGTCGGCATGGTGTCGGAGATGTCCCGCATGTTGACGGTGCCGCCGCGCAGTTCGCGGCCGGTGACGGTGGTGGCGTCCGCGCCGGTCTCCACCTCGGCGCCGAGCCGCTCCAGCACCTCGACGAAGCGCAGGTCGCCCTGGAGCGCGTTCCGGCCCAGCCCCGGCACCGTCACGGTGCGGCCGGTGAGCGCGGCGGCGGCGAAGAAGTACGAGGCGGTGGAGGCGTCCGGCTCGACCGGGTACGCGGTCGCCGTGTAGCCGCCCGCCGGGACCTCGAAGACGTCGCCGGCGCGCCGCACCTCGACGCCGAAGCTGCGCATCATCGCCAGCGTGATCTCCACGTACGGGGCCGAGACCAGGTCGGTGACGCGGACCCGCAGGCCGGTGCGGGTGAGCGGGCCGAGCAGCAGCAGCGCCGTCAGGTACTGCGAGGACAGGCCGGCGTCGAGCACCACCTCGCCGCCCTCGACGCCGTCGGTGCGGACGCTCAGCGGGTGGTGGCCCTCCTGCCCGTGGTGGGTGACCTCGACGCCCAGGTCGCGCAGCGCGCCGGTGAGCGGGGCCAGCGGGCGGCGGCGCATCTGCGCGGACGCGTCGAAGTGGAAGGCGCCGCGCCCGGCCGCGGCCAGCGCGGGCAGGAACCGGGCGGTGGTCGCCCCGTCCCGGCAGAACACCTCGGCGCCGTCCGCCGCCGGGCCCTGCGGCCGCCCGGTGATCCGCCACTCGCCGGGCTCCCGCTCGACTTCGTACCCGAGCGTGCGCAGGCCCTCCGCGAAGCCCTCGGTGTCGTCCGACACCAGCGGCCGCGACAGCGTGGTGACCCCGTCCGCCGCCGCCGCGAGGAACAGCGCGCGCGCGGTGACCGACTTCGAACCGGGAATCTCGACCAGGGACACGGGGCAGCGCTCCAGCGGGGGCAGGACGACAGGACTCCCCCGATCCTGCCTCCCGCACCCGCTCCGGGGCGGCGCGTTCTACAGTGTGGACACCGCGGTCCCGACGCGCGGGCCCCGCGCCCCGTCGGGGGTGCGGGGCCGGGACCCGGGGCGGGCGCTCAGGCGGTGCGCCCGATCTCCTCCCGGGTCACCGGGTGCGCGAACGGCAACCCGGCGGTGTAGCGGGCGAGTTCGTCGACCGCGGCGGCGGCCATCCGGGGCAGTTCGCCGCCGAGCGAGCCGGCGACGTGCGGGGTGAGCAGCACGTTGGGGAGGTCGTAGAGCGGGGAGTCGACCGGCAGCGTCTCGGGGACGGTGACGTCGAGGACGGCGTCGATCCGGCCGGTGAGCAGTTCGGCGGTGAGCGCGTCCTGGTCGATCAGCGAGCCGCGCGAGGTGTTGACCAGGGTGGCGCCGTCCGGCATCAGGGCGATCCGGCGGGCGTCCAGCAGGTGCCTGGTCTCCGGGAGTTCGGGGGCGTGCACGCTCAACACCTCGGAGCGGGCGCACAGTTCGTCCATCGTCACCGGTTCGGCGCCCAGGGCGGCGGCCTGGTCGGCCGTCAGGTACGGGTCGTGCAGCAGCAGTTCGAAGTCGTAGGGGGCCAGCAGCTCCAGCACCCGCCGGCCGATCCGGGAGGCGCCGACGATGCCGACGGTGCGCCGGTAGTTGCCGGCCCCGGCGTAGGCGGCCTGCCAGTCGTGCGGGGCCCGGCGGCCCCGGTAGTCGGCGGCCAGCCGGAGCACCCGCTTGTTGGCGAACAGCACGGCGGCGACGGTGAATTCGGCGACCGGGAGGGCGTTGGCCCAGGCGGCGGAGGTGACGCCGAGGCCGCGTTCCCAGCAGGCGTCGGTGACGTGGTGCTTGACCGAGCCGGCCGCGTGCAGCACGGCCCGCAGCCGGGGCGCGGCGTCCAGCACGGCGGGGGTGAGCGGCGGGCAGCCCCAGCTGCTGACGATCACCTCGGCCTCGGCGAGGGCGGCCGCGCCCTCCGGGGTGGTGAAGTCGTCGACGACCAGCTCCGGGTCGAGGTCGGCGAGTTCGACCAGCCGGGCCATCACCTCGGGGGAGATCAGCCGGGCGGCGAGGTCGCGGTGCATGGCGAGCAGGGCGCGCGGGCGGGTCCGGGTGGCGGCGGCGCCGGGCGGGGCCTCGGCGGGCGCGGAGTTGGGCATGGCGGGGCTCCCCATCGGGCGCGGGTGGAGGACGGAAGGGGTTACTTGACGCTGCCGGCGGTGAGTCCGGCCTTCCAGTGGCGCTGGAGCCCGACGAAGGCGACGACCAGCGGGAGGACGGCGAGCAGCGAGCCGGTGACCACCAGCGGGTAGTACTCGGGGAAGGCGCGGGTCTGGGCGTTCCAGGAGTACAGGCCGAGGCTGACCGGGAAGAGCCGGTTGTCGGAGAGCATCACCAGCGGCAGGAAGAAGTTGTTCCAGATCGCGGTGAACTGGAACAGGAACACGGTGACGAAGCCGGGCATGACCATCTTCAGGCCGATCGACCGGAAGATCCGCAGCTCGCCCGCGCCGTCCATCCGGGCGGCCTCCAGCACCTCGCCGGGCAGGTAGCCGGCGCAGAACACCCGGGCCAGGTACACCCCGAACGGGTTGACCAGCGAGGGCAGCAGCACCGCCCAGTAGGTGTTGACGATGTGCAGCTGGGAGGCGAGCAGGTACATCGGCAGGGCGAGCGCGGTGGTCGGCACCAGCACGCCGAGCAGCACCAGGCCGAACAGCTTCTCCTTGCCGGCGAAGGAGTAGACGTGGAACGCGTACCCGGCGCAGACGCAGATCAGCGCGCACAGCACGGCCCCGATCCCGGCGTACAGCAGGGAGTTGAGGTACCAGCGGAAGTAGATGCCGTCGCCGGCGGCGGCCAGGTCCTCCAGGTTCCGGGCGAGGTGGAAGTTGCCGGTGCCGAGGGCGCGGCCGCCGATCAGGTCGGCGGTGTTCTTGGCGGAGGCGCTGAGCAGCCAGCCGAGCGGCAGCAGGGTGTAGAGGGTGGCGAGGACGAGGGCGCCGTTGACGGCGGTCCGCGACATCGTCCGGGGGCGGCGCGGCGGGCGGGTCCCGGCCGGGCCGGGCGCGGCGGGGCGGACGGGGGTGAGGGTGCTGCTCATCGGGCGGTCTCCGTCGCGTTCCGTCGGGCGGTCTCCGTCGCGGTCCGGTTCCGCCTGCGGGCGCGCTGCTCGTCGCGGCCGCGGGTGAGCCGGGTGACGGCGAAGGAGAGCAGGGCGGCGGCCAGGGCGAGCAGCACCGAGGAGGCGGCGGCCAGGCCGTAGTCGTTGCGTTCGAACGCGGCGGAGTAGGCGTACATGTTGGGGGTCCAGGTGGAGACCACGCCGGGGGCGACGTCGTGCAGGATCATCGGTTCGGTGAACAGTTGCAGCGAGCCGATCACGGTGAACAGGCCGACCATCGCCACCGAGGCCCGGATCAGCGGGACCTTGACGGAGCAGGCGGTGCGCAGCGGTCCGGCGCCGTCGACCACGGCGGCCTCCAGCACCTCGCGCGGGATGGCCTGCAGCGCGGCGTAGAAGATCACCATGTTGTAGCCGGTCCACTCCCAGACCGCGATGTTGACCACGGCGGACAGCGGGTGGCCGAACACGTCGACCTGGGCGCCGGCCGAGCCGAGGGCGTCGATCACGGGGCTGATGCCGGGGGTGTAGAGGTAGGTCCACACCAGGGCGGCGATGATGCCGGGGACGGCGTGCGGCAGGAACAGCGCGAGCTGGAAGAAGCGCTTGGCGCGGGCCAGCGCGGAGTCCAGCAGCAGGGCCAGCGCGAGCGAGAGGCCGAGCATCAGCGGGATGTACAGCAGGCAGTACTGGGCGGTGTTCCAGAAGCCGTCGCGGAACGCGGCGTCGCCGAGCGCCCGGGTGTAGTTGCCGAGGCCGGTGAACACCCGGGTGGTGGTGCCGCCGAAGCCGAGCCCGGAGCGCTTCTCGCCGAACAGGCTGAGGTGGACGGCGTAGCCGATCGGGATCAGCGTGCACGCGGTGAACAGCAGCAGGAACGGGGCGAGCAGGACGGCCGGGGCGCCGATCGGCGCCCGGCGCTTCCGGGTGCCCCGGGCGGCGGCGGGGGTGCCGCCCGGGGCGGGGGTGGTGCCGGACATCAGCCGGCCGCCTTCAGACCGCGGTTCTTCAGCTCGGCGAGGGTGGCCTGCTGGGCGGCGTCGACGGCGGACGGCACGGTGCCGCCCTGGCCGAGCTTGCCGAAGGCGTCCTTCATCGCGCCGTTGGTGGCGCCCATGGTCGGGCCCCAGGCCCAGTTCGGCCTGATCGACTTCGCGGCGTCCTGGTAGATCGCGTAGACGTCCTGGCCGCCGTAGAAGTCGGTCTTGAAGGCGGCCTTGGCGACCGGCACCAGCTCCGGGTCGGCCGGGTAGGCGGAGGAGGAGCCGGAGGAGATCCGGGCCTGGATGCCCTCGGGGGTGGTGGTCGCCCAGGTGGCGAACTCGACGGCGGCCTTGGCCTTCTTGCTGTCCTTGGAGACCGCGAAGGTGGTGCCGCCGAGCATGCCGGAGGCGGGCTGCCCGTCCCAGCTCGGCATCGGGGCGACCGCCCACTTGCCGTTGGCGGCCGGGTCGGTGCCGAGGGTGGACTTGAGCACGCCGCCGCCCCAGGCGGCGCCGAGGTACGCGGCGGTCTCGCCCTTCTGCAGCGAGGCCGTCCACTGCTGGCTGAACGAGGGCTGGACCCGGACCAGGTCGTCGGCGATCAGGCCCTGCCAGTAGTCGGCGACCTTCTTGGTCCCGTCGCCCGCCAGGTCGACCTTCCAGCTGTCGCCGCTGGTGCCGAACCACTGGGCGCCGCCCTGCCAGGCCATCGCCTCGAAGGTGCTCGGGTCGTCGGGGAAGAAGGTGGCGATCCGGGTGTTGGCGTCGGCGGCCTTGAGCTTCTGCGCGGCGGCCCTGAACTCGTCCCAGGTCTTGGGAACGGTGACGCCGGCCTTCTCGAACAGGTCCTTGCGGTAGTACAGCGCCTGCGGGGAGGCGTCCAGCGGCAGCGCCCAGGTGGCGCCGCCGAGCGTGGTCAGCTCCGTCGACTGCGGCAGGTACTTGCCCTTCAGGTCGGCGGGGACCAGCTTGCTGATGTCCTGGACGGCGCCCTGGCTGACGAAGTCGGGCAGCTGCGGGTACTCGACGTTGAACACGTCGGGGGCGTTCCCGGCCTTCACCGCGTTGGAGATCTTGGCGTAGCCGCCGGCGTTGCCGGACGGGATCTCCTCGAAGGTGACCTGGACGTTCGGGTGCGAGGCGTTGAACGCCTGCACCACGTCCTTGGTGCCCTTGGCCCAGCCCCAGAAGGTGATCGAGACCGGCTTGCCGTCGCTGCCCGCGTCGGCGCCCGAGGCCGAGGCGCCGCCGTCGCTGCTGCAGGCGGAGAGCAGGGTGACGCCCAGGACGGTGGCGGTCGCGGCCGCGGCGAGGCGGAGGGCTCTGCGGCGGTGGAGAGCGGGAGAGGGCATGGCACGGCTCCTGTGGGGGGTCCTTGAAACGCCGGGTAGGTACCCGATCACCCGATTTGAGCAGGTCGGGCGGGGTTGACCGCTATCTTGGGACGGCCTCCGATCAGACGTCAAGGCATCCGGATCAAATGATCCGACCTGATCAATCGCATCTCGCCATCGAATCGGGTTTCACCTTGAGTTTTCCGGGATTTTCCGGAGGTCACAATCGGATCAAGGAGATCATTCGATCGATGCTGCTTGACGGGATGATCAGCACTTCCTAGGGTCGGCCGGACAGCCCCCGCGCCCCCAGGAACCGAGGCCGCCATGCCCCACCCCGTGCCGCTCCCGCCGGAAGACCGCGAGCTCAGCCCCTGCACCGGCTGGACCAGGGCGCACTGGGAGGCCGCCGCCGACCGCCTGCTGGCCGCCGTCCACCCGCACGCCGGACCGCGGCACGCGCTGATCAACCTGCCCGGCGCGCGCCCCAGCTGGTCCGGCCGCCGCTCCGACGGCCTGGAGGGCTACGCCCGCACCTTCCTGCTCGCCGCCCTCCGGGTGGCCGGCGCGGACGGCGCCGACCCCGGCCACCTGCTGGAGCGCTACGCCGAGGGCCTGGCCGCCGGCACCCGCCGCCCCACCGCCGAACGCGACCTCGCCGACGGCGACGCCGTCTCCTGGGGCGCGGTCACCGACCGCGGCCAGGCCATGGTCGAGGCCGCCTCCGTCGCCCTCGCCCTGCGCCTGACCCGCCGCCACCTCTGGGACCGCCTCGACCCCGGCGTCCAGGAACGCGCCGGCGCCTGGCTCGCCGGGGCCCTGCACCGGCAGCCCGTCGACAACAACTGGTGGCTCTTCCCGCTCACCGTCGGCGGCTTCCTCGCCGAGGCCGGCATCGAGACCGACGCCGCCCGGGCCGCCGTCGACCGCGGCCTGCGCCGCCTCGACGACTGGTACCTCGGCGACGGCTGGTACACCGACGGCCGCCCCCGCGCGATCGACCACTACAACGGCTGGGCCCTGCACCTCTACCCCGCCCTGCACGCCCACCTCTCCGGCGACCCCGCCCTCACCGCCCGGTACGGCGCCCGCCTGCACGACCACCTCACCGGCTACGCCCGCCTGTTCGACCGCGACGGCGCGCCCGTCCACCAGGGCCGCTCGCTCAGCTACCGGTTCGCCGCCGCCGCCCCGCTGTGGGCCGGCGCCCTGCTCGACAGCACCCCGCTGGCCCCCGGCACCACCCGCCGCCTCGCCTCCGGGACGCTGCGCCACTTCCTCGACCGCGACGCCCTCGACGCCCGCGGCCTGCTCACCCTCGGCTGGCACGGCCCCTACCCGCCGATCGTCCAGCCCTACTCCGGCCCCGCCTCCCCCTACTGGGCGTCCAAGGGCTTCCTCGGCCTGCTCCTGCCGCCCGGGCACCCCGTCTGGACCGCCACCGAGACCCCCGGCCCCGCCGAGACCGCGGACGCCGTCACCGCCCTGCCCGCCCCCGGCTGGCTGATCCAGTCCACCGCCGCCGACGGCCTGGTCCGCCTCCACAACCACGGCAGCGACGACCAGCCCGCCGACACCCCCCTCCCCGACGACCCGCTGTACGCCCGCCTCGCCCACTCCACCCGCACCGCCCCCACCGCGCCCCTCCCCGACAACCACTTCGCCCTCCTGATCGACGGCACCCCCACCGACCGCGGCCCCCTCACCCCCCTCGGCGCGGGCCCTGCCCGGCAGGACGCGGGCACCGGCACCGGACCGCTCGGCGGGGAGCCCGGCGTGGGCGGGGGGTCCGGCGGGCCCCGGGTGCGGGTGGTGTCGTCCGGGGGCGGGGACGGGGGCGGGCCCGGGTGGGCGGCGTCGTGGCACCGGCCCCGGTGCGGCGGGGGGCCGGTGGACGGGGTGGTGGTGGTCTCGTTGACGCTCGCGCACGGGCCCGACGAGGTCCGCGTCCACCTGGTCGCCGGGGCGGCCCCCGGCACCCCCGTCCGCGAGACCGGCTGGCCCGTCGCGGGGGCCCGGCCGGTCGCCGTCGCCGACGGCCGCCACGCCGAGGTGGCCGGGGACGGCGGGCTGCGGGGCGCGCTCCTCGGCCTGCACGGCTGGAGCACCGCCGGGACGGCCGACGCCCCCGAGGGCACCGCGTTCGGCCCGCGCGCGGCCGTCCCCGTCCTGGACGGCACCACCGGCCCGCTCGGCACCGCCCTGTTCGTCTCGGCCGCCCGCCTCACCGCCGCCCCCGACCCGCTCCCCCCGCTGACCGCCCTCACCCTCACCACCGCCGGCCGGGAGCTGTCCCTCACCTGGCCGGACGGCACCACCACCCGCGCTGCCCTCGCCGTCTGACCGACCGTCACTCCGTCCTTCCCGCCCCCGACCCCCGGGACTCCCCTTGCCCCTCGCCCTCTCCACCCTCGGCCTCCCCGGCCTCCCGCTCCCCGCCGTGCTCGCGCTGGCCGCCGAGGGCGGCTGGCAGGGGCTGGAGCTGCGGGCCGCGCCGTCCGAGCCCGTGCACGTGGGACTGTCCTCGGCCGAACGCCGGGGGGTCGCGCGGGCGTTCGCGGGTGCGGGGGTGGTCCCGCTGGCGGTGGCCTCGTACGTCGGGGTCGCCGAGGAGGGGCCGGACAAGGGGGTGGTGGAGGGGCTGCTCGCCCACCTGCACCTGGCCGCCGACCTGGGGGCGCCCTACGTCCGGGTCTTCCCGCGCGGCGGGGCGGGCCCGGTGGCGGCGGCCGGGGCGCGGGCGGCCCGGCGGCTGCTGGGGGTGGCGGAGGCGGCGGGGGCGCTCGGGGTGCGGGTGCTGGTCGAGACGCACGACTCGCACCGTTCGGGGGCCGCGCTGGCGGCGCTGCTCGACGGCGTGCCGGACGCGCCGGTGGGCGCGCTCTGGGACGTGCTGCACACCTGGCTGGCGGGCGAGCCCCCGGCCGAGTCGCACCGGTGGCTCGCGCCGCGCCTCGGCTACGTCCAGGTCAAGGACGTCGCCTCGGCCGCCGACCTGACGCCGCTCGCGCTGGGCGACGGCGTCCTCCCGCTGGCCGACTGCCTGGCCCCGCTGGGCGACGGGGCGTGGGTGTCCTGGGAGTACGAGGCGCCGTGGCACCCGTCGGCCGCCCCGCTCGCTCCGCTGCTCCCGTCCGGCGCGCGCTTCCTGCGGGGGCTCGGGGTGCGCTGAGCGGCGCTCAGAACCCGTGTTCCAGGCCGAACTCCACGCCGTGGTACTCGACGCCCGCGCCGAACAGCGGGTCGACCTTGGCGAGGCCGAGCAGGATGCGGACCCGGCGGTCCCAGTCGTGGACGTGCAGGTGTTCGACGGCCCGGCGGTAGCGGTCGGAGGTGAGCCGCGGGTCGAGCTGGGCGGCGATCCGGGCGTCGCCGGACAGGGGCAGCAGCGGGCTGTGCTCCAGCACGGTGAGCAGCACGAACGCCGTGGCGCGGACGGCCGGTTCGGGATCGGTGAGCAGGTGGTGGAAGGCGTCCTCGCCCTGCCGGAGCGCCGTGTCGACGCGCCGGTCCAGGCCGGTCGCGCCGGGGCAGTCCTCGGCGACGGCCGGGCCGCCGCCGGCCAGCGCCACCAGCAGGGCGAGCGCCGACTCCCGTGCCGCGACGGGGCCTTCGCCGGTCAGCCGGACCAGGTGCGGGACGGCGGGGGCGGCGGGCAGCAGGTAGCCGTGCGAGCCGTCCGCGTGGTGCAGCAGGTCGTACAGCCGCCCGCCGGCCTGCCGGGCGGCGCGGTGGTCGGCGGCGGCCGCGAGGGCGGCGAGCGCGGCGGGGACGTCGGTGCCGCCGCCGGGCCGGTGGCCGGGGCCGGAGCAGAGCAGGGCCCAGTCGGGGCCGTCGAAGTCGTCCGGCGTCATGGCGGTCACCCTCCCTCGGGTGCGGGGCGGAGGGCCTGCGGGCGCGTCAGGGCCCGGCGGGGGGTGCGGAGTTCGGGTTCGGCGGCGGCGCGGCGGGCGCGTACGGCTGTCATGCGGGCATTCAAGCAGGTCGCACCCGTAGCACCTGGTCAAACGGCGGCGCCGTCACCCCCGCAGGAGGTCCGGATCTTGAGGGTGGGGAGCAGTTCGAGGTGCGAGGCGGGTCGGCCGGGCGGGCCGTCGAGGCGGCGCAGCAGCAGGTCGAGGGCGGCTTCGCCGACGGCCTTCTTGGGCGGGGAGACGGCGGTGAGCGGGGGCGCGGCGAGGGCGGCGAACACGTCGTCGTAGGAGATCAGGGCGACGTCCTCGGGGACGCGCAGGCCGCGGTTGCGCAGCAGCGGCGGGAGTTGGATGGCGTCCTGGTCGTTGTGGACGAGGACGGCGCGGACGCCGTCGGCGGCGGCCTCGGCGATCTGCTGGGCGACCCATTCGGGGTCGGGGACGGCGATCGGGGCGCCGGGGCGGTGCATGTCGATGACGGGGCGGGTGCCGAGGCCGAGCAGCGGGGCGGCCTCGGTGTAGCCGGTGCGGACCTGGTGGGCCGTCCAGGTGTCGGCGCGGGCGGCGAGCAGGACGGTGCGGTGGCCGAGGGCGGCGAGGTGGCGCAGGGCGAGCAGGACGCCGTGGCGGTGGTCGGAGCCGACCGCGTCGAGTTCGGCGGCGGGGCTGCCGGGGGCGGCCTTGCGCTCCACCAGGACGGCGGGGACGGGGAGTTCGGCGAGCCAGTGCTGGTCGCCGGGGCGGGGCGGGGTGTCGCCGGGCTGCCAGTTGGGGGTGAGCAGCAGGCCGTCGACGCCGGATTCGAGCAGCCGGTCGACCTGGGCGCGGTCGTCGCGGGCCTCGTAGGCGGCGATGCCGAGGACCAGGCGGGCCCCGGCGGTGGCGGCGGCGGCGCGGGCGCCGGCGATCACCTCGTCGAAGTAGGAGCCGACGGTGGGGACGAGCATGCCGACGACCCGGTCGGGTCGGCCGGGGCGGGCCTGCGGGCCGGTGTCGGGGAGGGCCACCGAGCCGTGCGAGCGGGCGAGTTCGCCGGCGTCGGCGAGGGCGGCGACGTCCCGGCGGACGGTGACCGCGGGGATGCCGAGGCGGGTGGCCAGGTCGACCACCTTGACGGTGCCGAGGTCGCGCACGACCTGCAGGATCCGCGTCCGGCGTTCCGCTGCCGAGACGGTCATGGCGTCCCCTTCCTGGTTCGGGCCGCGGTCCCGGTCGGGCCGCGGTGACACTGCTCGATCAATTTGTATCATTCGATCGCCATTCGATCGAAAGGTCTGAATGTATTGACTCGATCACATGGTGAACCTACGGTGCGGGGCGGGCGCCCATCCCACCCCTCGTTCTCGGGAGTCCCCACCATGCTCCTGTCCCACGCCCTCCGGCGTGCCGTGCCCGCTGTCGCACTGGCCGCCGCCCTCCTCTCCCCCGCGCTGCCCGCCGCCACGGCGGCGGCGGCGGCCGGCGGCACCTCCTGGTACCTGGACTGCTCGGCCGCGGCCGACGGCTCCGGCAGCCAGGCCGCGCCCTGGAACAGCCTCGGCTCCGCCAACGCGCACCTCTTCCAGCCCGGCGACCGGCTGCTGCTCAAGCGCGGCGCGACCTGCACCGGCACCCTGCAGCCGCAGGGCTCCGGCACGGCCGGCGCGCCGATCACCCTGGCGGGCTACGGTACCGGCACCGCCCGCCCCGTGGTGGCCGGCGACCCGGCGAGCAGCCAGAACGCCGCCGTGCGCCTCTACAACGTCGAGCAGTGGGAGATCCGCGACCTGGAGATCACCTACACCGACACCGCCGCCACCAAGCGGGAGCGCAACGGCCTGCTGGTGGAGATCGCCGACCTGCCGGACGGCGTCGGCACCCACTACCTGGTCGACGACGTGTACGTGCACGACGTCAACGGCGACGCCACCAAGTGGTCCAACGGCATCCAGTTCCGGGTCTCCGGCAGCACCACCCCGACCAACTTCGACGACGTGACGGTGCAGAACTCGCTGATCGCGCACGTCGACCGGGAGGGCCTGACCAACCGCTCGACCTGGATGTGCCGGCCGACCTACGGCACCGGCGACGGCTGCGGCACCACCAGCAACTGGCGGGCCAGCACCCGGCTGGTGTTCCGCGGCAACACGATCCAGGACACCGGCGGCGACGGCATCGTGGTGCGGGCCGCCGACCACGCGCTGGTCGAGCACAACACGGCCTTCGACCTGGCGATGCGCCCGATGGGCTCCAACGCCGGGATCTGGACCATCAACTCGGACTTCACCACGGTGCAGTACAACGAGGTGCACCACGTCCGCCGGCTGTCGGACAACAACGACGGGATGGCCTTCGACTCGGACTACGGCAACACCGGGGCGCTGTTCCAGTACAACTACAGCCACGACAACCAGGGCGGCTTCATGCTGTTCTGCGGCGCCTGCGGGGCCGGCTCCTCCTCCACCGGGACGGTGGTGCGCTACAACCTGAGCCGGGCCGACCAGAGCCGCTGGCTGTTCGCCGTCGGCGAGAAGAACGCCCGGATGTACAACAACACCGCCTACCTGCCCGCCGGTTCGACCACCGCGATCGTCCAGCAGGGGTCGGGCACCTCGACCACCGCACTGAGCGGCAACCTGTTCTACAACCTGGGCAGCGGCGGCTACATCGGATTCGGCTCCAGCGCCTACAAGCCGGGCGACTTCGGCTGGGACGCCAACGCCTTCTGGGGCAACCACCCGGCGAACGAGCCGGCCGACGCCCGGAAGCTGACCGCCGACCCGCGGCTCGCCAACCCCGGCGGCACCGCCCCCGCCGACTACGGGCTCGCCGCCGCCTCCCCGGCCCGGGGCGCGGGCGCGACCGTGCCCGCCAACGGCGGACAGGACTTCTTCGGCGCGCCCGTGCCGCAGACCTGCCGCCCCGACCTCGGCTTCCAGCAGGCGTCCGCCTTCGACGACACCGCCTGCGCCGCGCCCGCCCTGCTCGCCAACGGGGGCTTCGAGAGCGGCGCGCTCGCCCCGTGGACGTCCTACGGCGGCGTGCAGCTGGACGCCGCGAACGCCCACGGCGGGACGTACGCCGTCCGGGTCGGCCCCGCGCAGGCGGCGGCCGAGCAGGTGATCGCCCTGCAGCCGGGCACCACCTACCGGCTGAGCGGTTGGGGCAAGGTCTCCGCCGCGGGCACCGAACTGTCGCTGGGCGTCAAGCAGTACGACAGCGCGGGCTCCAGCACCCGGGCCGCCTTCACCGCCACCGCGTACAGCCAGGGCTCGACGGTGTTCACCACCGGGCCGACCGCCACCAGCGCGCGCGTCTACTGCTACGCGCGCAGCGGCGGCGGCTACGGCTGGTGCGACGACCTGACGGTGACGAAGGTCTGAGCCGCCGCCGGGCCGCCCGGCGGGGGCGGGCTCACTGCGGGTCCACCGCGTGGAGCCCACCCCCGTCCCACTCCATCCAGCGGGTGATGCCGATCTCCCGCAGGAACGGGTAGTCGTGGCTGGCCACGATCAGCGCGCCCCGGTAGCCCGCGAGGGCCTGGGTGAGCTGGCGGACGCTGGCCAGGTCCAGGTTGTTGGTCGGCTCGTCGAGCAGCAGCAGCTGCGGCGGCGGGTCGGCCAGCAGCAGGGCCGCCAGGGTGGCCCGGAAGCGCTCGCCGCCGGAGAGCGTGCCGGCCGGCTGGTCGGCCCGGGCGCCCCGGAACAGGAACCGGGCCAGCCGGGCCCGGACCTCGTTGTCCCCGGCCGCCGGGGCGTGCTCCTTGACGTTCCGGAACACGCTGAGGCCGTCGTCCAGCACGTCGAGGCGCTGCGGCAGGTACCGCAGCGGCACCGGCGTGGCCACCTCGCCCGCCGCGGGCGGGAGTTCGCCCGCGACGGTGCGCAGCAGCGTGGTCTTGCCGGAGCCGTTGCGGCCGATCAGCGCGATCCGCTCGGGGCCGCGCAGCTCCAGGTCGACCAGGCCGCCGAAGGCCGGGCGGACCTTGTCCAGCACCAGGACGGTGCGCCCGGCGGGGACGGCGGTGCGGGGCAGGTCGATCCGGATCTCCGCGTCGTCCCGGACCGCCTCCTCGGCGGCGGCCAGCCGCTCCTTGGCGTCGTTGAGCCGTTCGGTGTGCATGCCCTTGAGCCGGCCGGCCGTCTCCTCGCCCTTGGCCTGGAGCTTGTCCGCCAGGGCCTTGGGGTCGTTGCGCCGGATCGAGCGGGCCTTGCCGTACGAGGCGGACTTGTCCAGCTTCTGGCCGGCCTCGATCAGGTCCCGCTTCTGGCGCTTGACGTCGGCCCCGGCCGTCCGGACCAGGCGTTCGGCGGTCTCCTGCTCGTTCGTCAGCGTCTCCTGGTAGGCGGTGAAGTTGCCGCCGTACCAAGTGACTTCGCCGTCCCGCAGGTCGGCGATCTGGTCGACCCGGTCGAGCAGTTCGCGGTCGTGGCTGACCAGCAGCAGCACGCCGGGGAAGGCGGACACGGCGTCGTACAGCCGGGCCCTGG
The DNA here is from genome assembly GCF_044753345.1 of Kitasatospora sp. NPDC088391. Lineage (NCBI taxonomy): Bacteria > Bacillati > Actinomycetota > Actinomycetes > Kitasatosporales > Streptomycetaceae > Kitasatospora > Kitasatospora sp. NPDC088391. The sequence goes on along the minus strand of NZ_JBIVNB010000005.1, from coordinate 438,895 downwards.
CCCGGGCGTCCAGGTTGTTGGTCGGCTCGTCGAGCAGCAGGACGTCCGGCCGGCGGAGCAGCAGGGCCGCCAGGTGCAGCAGGACGGCCTGGCCGCCGGAGAGTTCACCGGTGGTGCGGTCGAACTCCAGCTCGCCGAGGCCGAGGCGGTCGAGGGTGGCGCGGGCGCGCTCCTCGACGTCCCAGTCGTCGCCGACGGCGGTGAAGTGCCGCTCGTCGACGTCTCCCGACTCGATGGCGTGCAGGGCCTCGCGCTTGGCGCGGATGCCGAGCGTCTCGTCGACCCGGCGGTCCGCCGCCGAGGTCAGGTCCTGCGGCAGGTAGCCGAGTTCGCCCGCGATCCGGACGGTGCCGGAGGCCGGGGTGAGCTCGCCCGCGATCAGCCGGAGCAGCGTGGACTTGCCCGCGCCGTTGAGGCCGACCAGACCGGTGCGGCCGGGGCCGACCGCGAGGTGGAAGCCGCTCAGCACGGGGCGGCCGTCGGGCCACTCGAAGCCGAGGTCGGTGCAGAGGATGGACGTGGTCGGTTGCGCCATGGGGGCCTCCTGGAGGTTGCCGCGCGGGGAAGGGGAGCAACACGGGAGACACCGGGGACGCGGGAGCGGGAAGGGCCGTCGCGGGAAACCGAAGAACCCGCACGGGAGCCGTGGAACGCCGCCCTGCCGAGGTCGCACTCGCGCCCAGTACACGCTCGGACACCCGGGAACAACACAGGTGCGGCGTGGCGCGGTGTCTCATGACCTCAGACGAGCAACGGCCTTCTCCAGACGTGCGGGAATGTGACTCCACCGACCTTACGCAGCCCCTCCGACCGGGCGCAACGGAATTAAGTCCCGCCCCGGTCCGGCTCCGTCCCGTCCTTGCCCCGCGCGGAGCAGCCGGGGGATGCTGGGCCGCATTCCCACCCGCCACTTCCCCGCGCCGGCTCCGCGCAGCTCGCGCGCGGCCCCACCGAGGACCGGAGCAACCGTGCTGTCCAGAGGCAGAATCCTCGCCCCCGCCGTGCTGGCCGCCGCCGTCGGCGTCCTCGCCGTCGGGTGCTCCCAGCACGGCGGGCAGCCCGTCCGGCGCGTCCCGACCACGTGGGGGCCCGGCTACCGGAACGTCGAGGAACTGGACGCCCACAGCGACCTGGCCGTCGCCGGCCGGTTCAGCAGGAACCTCGGCGAGCAGACCGACGGCAGCGGTCTCACCCGGACCGACTTCGAGTTCACCGTCACCGCACAGCTCTCCGACCACCGGGGCGACGCGGCCGGCGCGCGGACCGTCCTGGTCCGGCAGTTGGGCGGGAAGGGCGTCCAGTACGGGGACGACACCCTGTTCCGGGAGGGCGAGGACGCCGTGCTGTTCCTGCAGCGGTTCGGGCCCGGGCAGTACACGGTGATCGACGGCCCCAACGGGCGCTTCGGACTCTCCGGCCCCGCGGGCGACGAGGCGACGGTCTCCCCGTTCAACGACGGGACCGCCAGGTTCTCCGGCACCCTGGGCCGACTCGGCGCGCTGCTGGCCCGGCGGTAGGCGGTCGGCGGTCGGCGGTCGGCGGTCGGCGGTCGGCGGCGATCCGGCGGTCGGTTGTCGGGGGCGGCTGCCAGGATGGGCGGCATGGAACGAGTCCTCGGCATCGGCGGGTGCTTCCTGCGCGCCGCCGACCCCGCCGCGCTGAGCGCCTGGTACCGCGACGTCCTGGGTCTGGAGACCGGCCCGCACGGGCAGTGGCAGCAGGCCGCGGGCCCGACGGTGTTCGCCGCCTTCGAGTCCGGCACGGACTACTTCGGCTCCCCCGCGCAGCAGGTGATGCTGAACTTCCGGGTCCGCGACCTGGACGCGATGCTCGCCCAACTGCGCGCCGCGGGCGCGGCGGTGGACGGGAAGGTGCAGGGGATGCCGGGCGTCGGCCGGTTCGGCTGGGTCACCGACCCGGAGGGCAACCGGATCGAGCTCTGGCAGCCCGAGTCCGGGTAGCCCGGGCGGGGGCGGCGGGCGCGGGCGCGGCGCCGCCTAGAATCGACCCATCATGACTGCCACTCTCGTCGTCAAGGACCTCGCCGCCGGCCACGGTGAGCGCACGCTGTTCGCCGGGCTCGACCTGGTCGTCGCCCCCGGGGACGTGATCGGCCTGGTCGGGGTGAACGGCGCGGGCAAGTCCACGCTGCTGCGCCTGCTGGCCGGGCTGGACGCCCCCGAGGGCGGCAGCCTGAAGCTCAGCCCGCCGACCGCGAACGTCGGCCACCTGCCGCAGGAGCCGGAGCGCCGGGAGGGCGAGTCGGTGCGCGACTTCCTGGCCCGCCGCACCGGCGTGGCGGCCGCACAGGCGGCGCTGGACGAGGCCACCGAGGGCCTGGTGGAGGGCCGCCCGGGCGCGGACGACGCCTACGCGGTGAGCCTGGACCGCTGGCTGGAGCTGGGCGGCGCGGACCTGGAGGAGCGGGCCGAGGAGGTCGCCGACCAGCTCGGCCTGAAGGTCTCGCTCGACCTGCCGATGACGGCGCTGTCCGGCGGCCAGGCGGCCCGGGCGGGCCTGGCCTCGCTGCTGCTGTCCCGCTACGACGTGTTCCTGCTGGACGAGCCCACCAACGACCTGGACCTGGACGGCCTGGAGCGCCTGGAGGCGTTCGTGAAGGGCCTGCGCGCGGGCACCGTGCTGATCAGCCACGACCGCGAGTTCCTGGCCCGCACCGTGACCAAGGTGCTGGAGCTGGACCTGCACCAGCAGCAGGTCAACCTGTACGGCGGCGGCTACGAGTCGTACCTGGAGGAGCGGGCGATCTCCCGCCGGCACGCCCGCGAGCAGTACGAGGAGTACGCGGACACCAAGTCCGGCCTGGAGGCCCGCGCCCAGATGCAGCGCAACTGGATGGACAACGGCGTCCGCAACGCCCGGCGCAAGGGCGGCGACAACGACAAGAAGGCCCGGGCGCAGCGCGCCGAGTCCAGCGAGAAGCAGGCCGCGAAGGCCCGGCAGACCCAGCGGATGATCGAGCGCCTCGACGTGGTGGAGGAGCCCCGCAAGGAGTGGGAGCTGCGGATGGAGATCGCCGCCGCGCCGCGCTCCGGCTCGGTGGTGGCGACGCTCCGGCAGGCCGCCGTCCGGCGCGGCGACTTCGCGTTCGGCCCGGTCGACCTGCAGATCGACTGGGCGGACCGGGTGGCGATCACCGGCGCGAACGGCGCGGGCAAGTCGACGCTGCTGGCGGCGCTGCTGGGCCGGCTGGAGCTGGACGCGGGCTCCGCGGCGCTGGGTTCGGGCGTGCTGGTCGGCGAGGTGGAGCAGGCCCGCGGGCACCTGTTCGGCGGGGACGCGGAGCAGCCGCTGCTGGCCGCGTTCTCGGCTGCCGTGCCGGACCTGAACCCGGAGGACGTCCGGACCCTGCTGGCCAAGTTCGGCCTCAAGTCGGTGCACGTGCTGCGGCCCGCCGCGACGCTCTCCCCGGGCGAGCGGACCAGGGCGGCGCTGGCGCTGCTGCAGGCCCGCGGGGTGAACCTGCTGGTGCTGGACGAGCCGACCAACCACCTGGACCTGCCCGCGATCGAGCAGTTGGAGCAGGCGCTCGCCTCGTACACCGGCACCCTGCTGCTGGTCACCCACGACCGCCGGATGCTGGACACCGTGCAGGTCAACCGCCGTCTGGTGGTCGCGGACGGGCGGGTCTCCGAGGCCCTCTGATGCCGCGTCGGCCGAGGTTCGCCGCCCGACCGGATCGAGGCCCGGTCCTGGTGGTCCGGGCCGCCGTCCGCGGGCGGCGGCCCGGACCCGCCGGTCAGACCGCCGTCGCGGACCAGTACGGGTCGCGGCCGGTGAACGCGAGGAACTTGGCGGCCCGGCTCGCGTCGGCGGGTACCTCGACCACGGGCGCGTACTTGCCGAAGGACCGGCGGACGAACTCGACGACCTGCCCGGCCGGGATCTCCAGCCGCTCGGCCATGTCCTCGGTCAGCGGAAGGTCCTGGCCGGTCGCCCTGGCGATGTCCCAGGCGTGGACGGCCGCGTCGAGCGCGGCGACCATGGCGCCGGCCTGCGCGGGCATCGGGCCCATCGGGGTCGCCACGCTCTCCGCCCCGCGCCCCGACTCCCACGCCTTCAGCGCGGCGCGCAGCGTCGTCTCCAACTGTGCCGCCGCCTCCGCGCCGCCACCGGCGGCCAGGACGTCCGAGGGCTCGAAGGGGTCGCCCTCGGGTGCCTCCCCGGTGATCTGCATGGTCAGCGCCTGCTGGTCGAGCCGGGCGTGGTGGAAGACCTGACGGACCGTCCACTCACTGCACGGCGTCGCGGCTCCCCACTTCTCCTCGGGCACCCCGCGCACCGCGGCCAGCAGGTAATCGTGTGCTTCTGCCAACAGCTCGAATCCGTCGACGGACATCCGTTGCCTCCCCCTTCGACCCGTCGCACGCGCGACAGTTCGCTGTCACCCTATGCTTCGCGGCCGACAGTCGTGCCCACGGCCCACTGGAGACCCACGAGGCCCACGAGGCCCACGGCGTGACGCACGACGCGCCGTCCGGAGCCGGGGGAACGCGGTCCGGGCCCGTGCAACCTTTCCGGCCGGGTCGGGGTGAACAGGGCGGAGCGGCGGTCCGGAGCGGGTCGCGGCCCTGGGAGGAGAGGGAACGGATGACGACGAGCGTGTTCGACGTCCCGGTGGAGGACGTGCCCCGGCCGGTCGCGGCGCGGGCGCCCGCGGACGGCGCGGGCGGGTGGGAGGCGGACTTCGAGGGGTTCGCGGCCACCCGCTGGCAGCGGCTGGTGCGCACGGCCTACCTGTTGACCGGCGACCACCACGAGGCCGAGGACGTGGTGCAGGCGACCTTCGCCAAGGTGTTCCGGAACTGGTCCCGGATCAGTCGGCTGGACGAGCCGGACGCCTACGTGCGCCGGGCCCTGGTGAACAACAACCTGAGCCGGCACCGGCGCCGCCGGGTGCGGCAACTGCTGGTGCCGGTGCTCCCCGACCGGGCGGACGCCGGCGGCGGGCACCGGGGGGTGGAGGAGCGCCCGGCGCTGCTGTCGGCGCTGGCCGAACTGCCGCCCCGGCAGCGGGCGGTGGTGGTGCTGCGCTACTGGGAGGACCTGAGCGAGACCCGGGTGGCCGAGGTGCTCGGCTGCTCGGTGGGGAACGTGAAGAGCCAGGCCAGCCGGGGCCTGGCGAAGCTGCGGGTGCATCCCGCGCTGGCCGCGCACGCGGCGGGCACCGGCCCGGCGATCGACGACACGGAGGGGGAACGGCGATGAGCGGGACCGAGGACATGGTGCGCGGGGCGCTGCGGGCGGAGGCCGCGCGGGTCCCGGTGGGGGCCTGGACCGCGGGGCCGGCGCGCGCGCACGTGCGGCGGCAGCGGCGCGGGCGGCGGGCCGCGGTGGGGGCGGCGGTCGCGGCGGCGGCGCTGTCGCTGGTGGCGGGCACCGGCGCGGTGCTGTCCGGGACGTCGGCGGCGCCGGTGGGGGCGGCGTCCGGGTCCTCCGCGCGGCTGCCGGCAACGCCGCCCGGCCCGGCCCCGGAGGCCGTGCTGCTGGAGCCCGGGCAGCAGTACCAACTGGGCCGCGAGGGCTGGTGGATGCGGCTGGACCGCCAGGAGATCTGCACGCACGACCCGGCCGCCTACGCGAAGCGCCCGGACTGCGCCGGGTACTCCTGGGCGGCGGGCGCCACCGGCATCACCACGACGTACGCCGGGGACGCGGCGCACCCCGGGCAGGGCCTGTACGGCCTGATCTACCACGGCCCCGAGAAGGTGGCCCGGATGGCGCTGGAGGTGGACGGCACGGCGTACTGGGCCGTCCCCGTCGCGCTGTCCGGCGACCCGGGCTGGACCAGCGGCTGGGCCTGGGCTCCCGACCGCAAGCAGGTGGGCACCGAACCGGTGCCGGGGAACGTGGTGCTCGCCGCGTACGACGCCGAGGGGAGGGTGCTGGCGAGCCGGACCCTGGGGCAGTGACCGACGGGGCCGCCAGGGGTGGACTGGACCGCGGACTGGACCATTTCCCGCCTTCGATTGCTCGGTCCCTTCCGTCGGCCACCCCTCATGTGCTGTGCTGTCGGCCATGGTTGACAGTGCATCCACCGAAGCGCCGTCCTACCCGACGACGCCGCTCCGCCCGCGGAGCGTCCCCGCCCAGGAGGCGGCCGACCGCTGCCGGGCCTTCCACGAGGTGATGGCCCAGCGCCGCACCGTCCGCGACTACTCCACCCGTCCGCTGCCGGAGGGCGTGCTGGAGGCGGCGATCCGCACCGCGTCCACCGCGCCGAGCGGGGCGCACGTGCAGCCGTGGCGGTTCGTGGTGGTCACCGACCCGGAGCGCAAGCGGCGGCTGCGGGAGGCCGCCGAGGCCGAGGAACGGGAGTTCTACGACCACCGGGCGTCCGAGGAGTGGCTGGCCGCGCTGGCGCCGATCGGCACCGACTGGCGCAAGCCGTTCCTGGAGGACGCGCCCGCCGTGATCGTGGTCTTCGAGGTGCACAAGGGCCCGAGTTCGCCGCGCCCGTACTACACCAAGGAGAGCGTGGGCATCGCGGTCGGCTTCCTGCTGGCCGCGCTGCACCAGGCGGGCCTGGCCACGCTGACGCACACCCCGAGCCCGATGCGCTTCCTCAACGAGGTCTGCGAGCGCCCGGCCGAGGAGCGCGCCGCGTACGTCATCCCGGTCGGCTACCCGGCGGACGGCGCCCTGGTCCCCGACCTGGTGCGCAAGCCGCTGGACGAGGTGCTGGTCCGGCTCTGACGGAGCGTCGGGCGGCGCGCGGGCCCGTCCCGCGCGCCGCTCCGGCGCGTCCTGCGCGTTCTCACCCGGAGTGGCGGCGGGAAACCGGTTGGTGACCGCACGGACGGATGGCCCATACTCCGTCCATGAGTCACTCCACCGACGCACCTGACAACGCGCCGCGACCGATCAGCACGGGCCGCCCCCCGGAACTGCTCCCCCTCGGCAACGGCGCCCACCTGCGCAGACGCCGGCTCGCGGACGCCGCCGAACTGAACGCCTCGGTGATCGCCAACCTCGACCACCTGCGTCCGTGGATGTTCTGGGCCGCCCAGGCCCCGACCCTGGCCGAGAGCGAGCAGATGTCGGTGCGCGGCGAGGCCGCCTGGGACGAGGGCCGGGACTTCCTCTACCTGCTGGGCCTGGACGACGAGCCCGCCAAGGTGATCGGCGGCTTCGGCCTGCACGGCCGGGTCGGCCCCGGCGCGGTGGAGATCGGCTACTGGGTGCACCACGCGCACACCGGCCGCGGCCTGGCCACCGCCGCCGCCCGGGCGCTCACCGGGGCCGGGTTCGCGCTGCCGGGCATCGACCGGGTCGAGATCCACTGCGACGAGACCAACGCGGCCAGCGCCGCCGTCCCGCGCAAGCTCGGCTACACCCTGGACCGGATCGAGTCGGCGGCCGTGACCGCCCCCGCCGAGACCGGCCGGAAGATGTTCTGGGTCACCGAGCGCTGACGGAATCCGCGCGCACAGGAAGGGGACGGCCGGACGGCCGTCCCCTTCCGCGTTCCCCTTCCGTTTTCCGCAGCCGCGGCGGGCGCGTCAGCGGCGGGCGACCCGCTCGACCAGGGTCTGCCAGCTGTCGGCGAGCAGGGTGCCGAGGTCGCCCTGGCAGCGCCCGGGGGCGGCCGTGTCGTCCGGGGCGGGCGGGTCGGCGGCGAGGAAGAGCAGCGGGGGGCCTTCGAGCGCGCTGGTGAGCTGGAGGGCGAGGCTGTCGAGGTCCGCGACGCCGAGGTCGGCCTGCCCGAGCAGCATCCGGACGTGCGGACGGGTGAAGGCGGGCCCGCCGGCGGCCGGGACGGGGCCCTTGCGCTCCAGGGCGGCCCGGGCGATCTCGTGCCGGGCCAGCAGGAAGCCGGTGCGGGCGCGCCCGTACGCGATCAGCCGGTCGACGGGGTCGGCGCCGGGGCCGAGCGGGGGCGGGCCGGTCAGCACCTGCTGCTGGAAGCACTGCTCCTCGGCGTCCAGCAGGGCCCGGAAGATGCCCGCCCGGGTGCCGAAGCGGCGGAAGACGGTGCCCTTGCCCAGGCCCGCGCGCTCGGCGAGCCCGTCCATGGTGACCTTCCCGGTGCCGTGCTCGGCGATCATCGCGCGGGCGGCGCAGAGCAGGGCCTCGCGGTTGCGGGCCGCGTCCGCGCGTTCCGCCGGGGGGTTGCCGAAGGGGACCAGGGGGCTGTCCATGCCCACAATTTACCGCCCGGGGAAAACGGGGTAAAGTCCGGTTGCAGCGAGAGCGGGGTAAAGTCCGCTTACGCCGGAACCGCCCTGCCCCGCCTTGCCCTGCCCTGCCCCAAGTCGCTCCGAGGAGATCTGTCATGCACCTGTTCCGCCTGGACACCAGTATCATGCCCGGCGCCTCCACCAGCGCCGAACTGGCCACCGCCGCCGAGACCGAGTGGTCCGCCGCCCACCCGGCCGGCACCGTCACCCGCCGCGACCTGGGCAGCGCCCCGCTGCCCGGCGACCTGTGGGCCCCCGCCGCGCTCGCCGCCTTCACCCCCGAGGAGCAGCGCACCCCCGAACAGCGGGCCGCCGTCGGCCTCGGCGTCGAACTCGCCGACGAACTGCGCGCCGCCGACGCCGCGATCGTCGCCGTCCCGCTCTACAACTGGGGCGTCTCCCAGCACTTCAAGACCTGGGTCGACCTGGTCGTCGCGGGCGCCGGACCGACCGCCGAACTCCTCAAGGACAAGCCCGTCCTCCTGGTCACCTCCCTCGGCGGCGGCTTCGCCCCGGGCACCCCGCGCGAGGGCTGGGACCACTCCACCCCGTACGTGGAGCGCATCCTGCGCGACGTCTGGGGCGCCGACCTGACCACCGTCCGCCGCGAACTCACCCTGGCCGCCGTCAACCCGGCCATGGCCCACCTCCGCGACCTCGCCGCCGAACACCACACCCGGGCCCTGGACGCCGCCCGCACCGCCGGCAAGACCCTGGCCGGCGTCTGACCCCGCCCGACCCGGCGCCCCGCGCGACGGCCCGGCACGACGGGGCGTCGGGCCCGCGGGGCCTCCTGCGGCCCGGTGTACGTCGTCGAGTCGAACGCGAAGTCCTCCCGCCCGGCGTCGGGAACGCGGAGCACCCCACCGACGCCCCCGGCCACGGGCCCGCCCCCGACGGCCGGGGCCGCTCTGACAACCTGGTCGCATGGACGATTTCGTCGGCACCCAGATGCCGGTTCGGCGGCTCACCGACCCTGCCGAGACGATCGGGGAACTGGAACGCGCGGTGCCGGGCCTGGCCGCGCTGCGCCTTCCGGAGCCCTGCGACATCGAGTGGCAGGTCGCGGAGACCGGGCTGGGCGTGCTCCTGCCCGCTGATTTCAAGCTGCTGTGCGAGCTCTACCCGCCTTTCGTGCTCGGCGACTTCCTCGGGGTCGGCGGCCCGGCCCCCGGCGCCGAGCACGCGTGGGCGGCGGGGGTCCGCGAGAGCCTGGAGACCGTCGAGGAGTGGTGCGAGGAAGCCGGCCTCGCCGTTCCGCTCCACCCCCACCCCGCGCCGGGCGGCCTGCTCCCCTGGGCCGGATCGAACCGCGGGGACTACTTCCTGTGGACCACCGACCCGGCCGGGCCCGACGCGTGGACGGTCACCGTCGCCTCGCGGAACTCCGCCTGGTGGCACTACACCGGCGGGGCCGTCCAGTTCCTGGCCGACCTGGTCAGCGGCGCGGTGGAACCGTGGGCCCTCCCCACCGTCCGCCCCCACGCGGTGGCCTGGTGAAGCCCGAGCGGGTGGGCGCGGGCGACCGAGGGGTCGGGTGCCGGTCCCGAGGGTCGGAAACGGCCGGTGCCGGCCGGTCCGGGCTTCAGGAGCCGAGCGTCACGGTGAGGTCGAAGAGGTGGCCCGCGGAGGTGCCGTAGGTGAGCAGCGCCGTGCCGCCGAGCAGGACGAGTGCGACCCCGACCAGGGCGGTGGCGCGGGCCGGGAGGCGGCGGGCGGGGAGCGGGTCGAGGGCGGTGCCGACGCGCAGGACCTCGGCGAGCCAGTCCACGGGAACTCCTTCGGGGCCAGGGGGAATTCGGTCGACGATCATTCGACCACCCCGCCCCGCCCCGGGCCGGGGAAGCCGGAAGGTGATCATCTGCCACCGTTCCCGATCGGTTCGACCGGCCGGAGGCTCCGCCGACGCCGACCCGCACCCCGTCGTGTGGTGTCCGGTTCAACACTTTGCATACGATTGATGAATTTTTCACACTCATGCGACTATTTGTCCGCCCGTGCGCGCGGGCCCCGCCCCGCCCCACCCCGAGGAGTTCCGCCATGCCCGAGCAACCGTCCACCGCCCCGGCCGGGCGCCGGCTGACCTGGCCGTGGTTCCTGGTCGTGGTCGTCGCCTACCTGGCGATCCTGCAGGGGCTCGGCGCGCTGATCGGCGTCGACCGCAGCGGCCACGGCAACAGCCAGTTCCCCACCACCGAGTCGGTCGTCCGCAACGGCGTGCTCCCGATCGGCCTGTCGGTGCTGTTCGGCGCGGCGGTGGTGACCTGGCTCGGCTGGTGGGGCAGTGTCCTGAACTACCGGGTGCCGGTGCGGCGTTGGGTGCGGTTCGTGCCGATCTCCATGCTGGTCGCCGCCGTCCTCGGCGTGAACTACCGCAACCTCGCCGACCAGTCACCCGCCCTGGTGCTGAGCCTGGTCGCGATGACCCTGTTCGTCGGCATCGGCGAGGAGTTGATGTTCCGCGGCATCGGCGTGCAGGTCTTCAAGCGGGCCGGCCTGAGCGAGGGCAAGGTCGCCCTGTGGTCCTCGGCGGTCTTCGGCCTCGTCCACGTCAGCAACGCCTTCGGCGAGGGCGCGCAGGCCCTCCTCCAGGCCGTGGTCGTCTCCACCTCCGGCTACTTCTTCTACCTGTGCCTGCGCGTCGGCTCCACCCTGCTGCTTCCGATGCTGGTCCACGGCCTGTGGGACTTCAGCCTCGTCTCCAACGCGGTCGGCCCCGACCCCGAGGCGTCCCCCGGCGTGGTCCTGCCGATCCTGCTCCAGGTCGCCCTGATCGTCCTCGTGCTCGTCAAGCGCCGCACGATCGAACCCGCCGCCCCCGGCCCGGAAGCCGCCACCGCCACCACCTGACGCCGCGCCGCCCCCGCCGGGTCACTGCGAAGAGCGGTGGATCGGCGCCCGGCCCTCAGGCCACGACCCGGCCGCGAAGGATGATGCGGCCGGGGTGGGCCAGGGCGGAAGGATCGAGTGCGGGGTCGGTGTCGTAGGCGACGAGATCGGCGGGGGCTCCGTCGACCAGGCCGGGCAGGCCGAGGTAGGAGCGGGCCGACCAGGAGGCCGCGCCGAGCGCCGCTTCGGGCGGCAGGCCGGCGCGGATCAGCCATTCGATCTCCGAGCCGACGGTCCCGCACGGGAAGCTGTCGGTGCCGGCCAGGACAGTGACACCGGCCTCGTACGCGGCTCCCACGTTGGGCAGCATCGCGTCCCATCCGGCCAGCCACCAGTCTCGGCGGGCGCTCGGTTCGGCGGCCCGCCGCCGATCGGCACCGGCCCCGAAGACGCTGAGCGTGGGGACGAACGCGGTGCCCTGGTCCGCCATCCGATCGATCAGGCCCGGGTCCAGGTGCATGCCGTGCTCCAGACTGTCGACGCCGGCCAGGACGGCGTTGCGACTGCCCTCGCTGGTCTGGCAGTGCGCGGCCACCCGCCCGCCGACCGCGTGGACGGCCTGGACGACAGCGGTGAGGACGTCGAGCGGCAGTGCCGGTTCGTCGGGCCTCCAGTCCCCGACGACCTTGCACCAACCCGAGGACGCGGTGGCCTCCTCCACGGCGGCGCGGACCAGGTCGGCCTCGCTCACATGCCTTCCGAAGCCGGGGAAGAAGCGGCCCGGGGTGGCCAGCCAGCGGCCGGCCGAGCGGACCCGAGGCATGTCCGGGTCCTCGTCGACCCAGTCGGGGATGCGGGCCGCGGTACCGGGCGTGCGCACCAGCAGCACTCCGGCGTCGCGGTGATCGCCCAGGTGCCGCCGGAGTGTCGCGTCGCTGAACGGGGTGTCGATGTCCTCGGTGCCGGGATGGGTATGGGCATCGACCAGGCCGGGCAGCAGCCAGCCGCCGTCGACGACGAGGTCGGCGTCCGGGGCGGTCCCGGCCCTCAGCCGGTCACCGTCGATCCAGAAGGACCGTTCCTCCCGCTCGGGCAACACGACACCGCGCACTTGCAGCACCACCAGTGGCCTCCCCGCCAACTTGCCTGCCCGTTGGTCGATCTCGCTGCCCCCATGAGGGACCGCGGCAGGATAACCGGTACCGAGCAGCGGCATCGTCGGCCGCCCCGCAGGACCCCCCAGCTCGACAGCGGCGATCCCGACCGCTGCGGGCCGGGACTCCTCGCGCAGGCCACCGTCCGGGTCCGCTCCACCGACGGGGCACCGCCGAAGTTCGCCCCGCACGACTTCCGAAGACTCTCAACCGCCGATGCCGTCAACACCGGGCGGCCCGTCCAGATCGCAGCCGCCGCCCGGGCCACCGGAATCCGGATGCCACCCCGCCGTGGGCGCCGGGGAACCGCACGGCGGCGTCGAACCGGTCGAACAGAAGCGCACACCCTTCCCCCGACGACCGGGCCGTGGGGGCGGACGGTTCGGCGAACACTCCGCAGCGACAGCATGCCGACCACCATGGGCCGCCCCCGGGCCGGCGGCCACGGGGCCGCAGCGCTTCCAACAGCGGGATCAGACCTCGCCGAACTCCCCGGCCACCACCGCGTCCACGAACGCGGCGTACTCGGCCCGGGTGAACAGCAGCACCGGCCCCTGCGGGTCCTTCGAGTCACGCACCGGCATGTGGCCCGCCGAAGCAGCGGGCGCCACCTCCACGCAGTCGCCACCGTTGTCGCTGTACGAGGACTTCACCCATCGCACCCCGGAAAGGTCGATGTCAGCCATGGGAGTTCCTTCCTGACGGTCGGTCACGAGCTTCCTCGATCCTACTGAGCGAGCGTCAGCCAGGCAGCGCGTCGCAGCAGAAAGCCCCGCAGACCCGAACTGCGGGTCCGCGGGGCTCCGACACGTCATCAGGGGTCAGACCTCGCCGAACTCCCCGGCCACCACAGCATCCACGAACGCGGCGTACTCGGCCCGGGTGAACAGCAGCACCGGCCCCTGCGGGTCCTTCGAGTCACGCACCGGCATGTGGCCCGCCGAAGCAGCGGGCGCCACCTCCACGCAGTCGCCACCGTTGTTGCTGTACGAGGACTTCACCCATCGCACCTCGGACAGGTCGATGTCGGTCATGAGAGTTCCTTCCTGACAGCCCGAATCATGGCGAGTGAAGCGACCGTAGACAGGGCCTCCACTTGGAGCAGATCATACTCGCGGGACCAGGTGGCGACCGTGTCCCTAGTGCGCTCCAGATGGCTCCGGGCCTGGGATTCCGCGTAGCCGACAACCACCCGATCGGGCAGGTCGAGCAACATCAGTGGCATCGTGAACGGCGCCCGCTCCCCGAGGTCGAACGGGGCCGTCTGCACGGTGATCCCAGGACGCGCAGCCAGCCCTTCGAGATGATTCAACTGCTCGGCCATGACTGCGTTTCCACCCACGGGGCGCCGGAGGCAGCTCTCGTCCAGGACGACATGGACGAAGGGCGGACTCGGCCGGTCCAACAGTGTCTGACGATTTGCCAGCAGAGCCACTCGCGCATCGGCCTGCTCCTCGTTGATACTGCCCCGCTGAACGGCCGCCGCCGCGATCGCGGATGCGTAGGCCGGCGTCTGGAACAGGCCAGGAACCAGTCCCAGCCCGAAGATCCGCAGCCGTCGGCACCTCGCCTCCTCCGCCACGAACTCCGCGAACCCCTCCAGCAGACTGGCGTTCGAGTACTGCCGCCAGAGTTGCTGGAACCGCTCCCCGGTGCCGAACACTTGATCGGCTTTGACCGCGAGGTTAAGGGTTACGGGCTTCTTCCCTCTTTCCACGTACGAGAGCAGCCCGCCCGAGTACCCCATTCGGGCGCCCACGTCGGTCTGGGACCAGCCGCGAGCCCGTCGTGACCTGCGGAATTCCTCCCCGAAGCGCAGTGCCGGAGATGACGTGCCGTCAATTTCCTGATCTTCGCTCACTGTTGTGACTCCTTAACCCGCCCGAACTGTCAACGGGCAAGTACTGGTGAGCGTAGTCATTCCTGCCGATGCTTGGTGACGAAGAGGCAGAAGAAGGACGCGGACGGTGACCGGCGCGCGAGGCCCCCTCGGGGCGTCCGGTCGGTCGTTTCCGCCCCCGTGGGCGTGGGCGCTGCCCGTCCAGCCCCCTGCACGGTACGAGCAACCGCGAGGTCCACCGTCATGTTCGAGCACCAGTACCCCGGCCCGACAGCGAAGTTGACGATCCGTATCTACACGGTGCGGGCCGACGGCACCCGGGTGACGGTCTCGTCCTGCACGTCGGACGAACCGATCATGCCCCCGCCGGTCTCCGCGCTGACCTGGCCGGCCTGCCGGTGCCCGCGCTGCGCGACCACGACCGGGGCCGGGAACGGCAACACCGACACCGACGGGGATCGGGACGCCGCCTGACAGGCCGTCACGAAAGCCCGTACCACCCACACCACAGCGAGAAGGGAAGCATGTGTCCGGTCTCGGTGAGCTCGGCGGATTCTCGATGAAGTTGGCGAGCGGGCAGACCTGGTCCGGGATGAGTGTCCTGTCTCGATAAACAGGACGGGGTGCCGATGGGACGAACCTCGCAGCAGCGCCCCCGGGCGGGGCCAGGACGGAGCGAAGCTTCGGGCATCAGTACCGCAACAGTTCCTGCTGTGGCGACACGTCACCCCAGAGGCCCGGCCAAGCTGTCGGCGAGGGCAGAGCAACGGGGCCACCGGTTCCGACAGGAGGGGGAACGAACATGGAGAACGTCCGGGAGCAGTCCCCGGAAGGGCGTTTACTGGCCGGCCGCTACCGGCTGGAGCGGGCGCTGGGGGCCGGTGGGATGGGCGAGGTGTGGCGCGCCCGGGACACGGCGCTGAACCGGACGGTGGCGGTGAAGCTGATCCGTGGCCTGTCAGCTGCCGGGCCCGAGGACTTCCACCGTCTGGAACGCGAGGCGCGGGCGATCGCCCAGGTGGACGACGCGCACGTGGTGACCGTCTTCGACTTCGGCCGTGACGGTGAAGAGGTGTTCATCGTGATGGCCCTGGTGGAGGGCCGGAGCCTCAGGGACGTCCTCCTCGACGGGGGGCCCTTGCCTGCGGCCGTCGCCGCGGACCATGTGCGGCAGGTGTGCCTCGCACTCGCCGCCGCGCACAGCAAGGGCATCGTGCACCGCGACATCAAGCCGGCGAACGTGATGGTGAACGACCGCGGGCACGTGACCGTGCTCGACTTCGGCATCGCACGCTTCGACGCCTCCTACAACCTGACCCGGCTGAGCGCCACGGCCGGGCCCATAGGGTCGTACCCGTGGATGCCTCCGGAACAGGCGAGGAACGGGCCGGTCGACCACCGCTCCGACCTGTACTCCGTGGGCTGTCTGCTTCACCACCTGCTCACCGGCCGCCCGCCCTTCGACCAGCAGGACCCGTACTCCCTCATCGTCGCCCACGTCGAGGAAGCACCCGTTCCGCCCGGCCGACTGCAGGGCGGGATCCCGCGCGCCCTGGACGACCTGGTGCTGGCGCTGCTCGCCAAGTCGCCCGAGGAACGGCCCGGTTCGGCGGTGGCGGTGGCCGAGCACCTGGCCGCCATGGCTGCCGACGGCACCCTCGCCCGGGCCGCGAGGCGCAAGCCGCGCCGACTGCACCTGAGGCGACCGTCCGGCGCCGCCACCGGACGGGGTCGGCCGAGCCGGCGCACCTTCCTGATCGGGATCTGCGTGGTGGCGGGCGGCGGGACCGCCGCGACCGGCTTCCAACTGCTCCCCTACCTGGAGGACGCCCTCACCGGGGGCAAGGACGCCCCGCCCCGCGAAGGCAGGGTGCTGTGGCGCCTCCCGACCGGCGGGGCCGGCGGGGCCGACGGGACCGACATCGAGCTGGACCGAATCCTCGGCGGGACGCTCCTGCTGCGCAAGGGCGACCGGCTCGTCGGGGTGGACCTGGCCACCGGTGGACAGCTCTGGGACTTCCCGCCGCCGCATGCCGGGGACGAGCTGCCCAAGTGGGTGCACGTCACCGGCCGGGACGGCTCCCTGTACGTCGTCACCGAAGACCTCGAGGTCCAGCGGCTCGACCCCGCCACGGGAAAGCCGATCTGGTCCGAGCAGTACGACCTGCCCGACCCGCCGGACGGGGGCGGGTGGGTCAACGTCGGGACGGTTCCGCTTCCGGCGCTCTCGCCGGACGGGAAGACCCTCTACGTCGCACGCACGAAGTTCGTCAGGGCGTTCAACACCTCCGACGGGGCTCAACCGCGAAGCATCTGGTCGTACGACGTGGATCCCCAACCGATGTTCACCGCCCTGGCGGCACCGTCGGACAGCACGCTGCTGCTGCTGGACCGCCCCCGCGACCCGGCCGACGCCGACCGGGGGGAGTACCTGCACTTCCTCGCCCTGCCCGATCGCGCCCTGGGCAAGCGGCTCATGGCCACCGATGTCAAGCACTGCTCCGGCGGCCGGGCGATCGTGACGGCGGAACGCGCCCCGGACGAGGTGCTGATCCTGCTGAACACCGACGACGGGTCCGAACTCTGGCACGGCGACCGGCACTCCGAGCTCGCCGTCGTGGATCCGGGCCGACGCGTGTTCGTCGTCAGGAGGAAGGGGGACGAGATCGTCGAGTCCCAGTACCTCACGTTCTCCGCGTACTCGCTCGACAGCGGGAAGGAACTGTGGAGCGGGAAGTTCCCGGACCGGGGCTGGGACTGCCGCATGCTACTGACCGGCGGCGGCCTGCTGGTCGCACCCATGCAGTTCAAGGGCGACACGATGCCCCGGCCGCCCGCAGCCCGCTGCTACGGCCTCAAAACCGGCGATGTCCGCTGGGAGAAGGAGCAGCTGTGGCTGATCCAAGGCCCGCGGGGAGAGTTCTCCCACGACCTGTCCGACCCGCTGGCGTTGGCGATGGCCGACAACTCCGCCGTCTCCCCCACCCCGGATCCTCGAAGCGTCTTGGCGGGGACCGCCCCGAAACTCGACTTCGTCGCGCTGGACCCCGCCGGTGGCCGCGTGACCTGGAAGGTCCCCGCAGTCGTCAGCGGCGTCACGTCCGTCGCCGAGGACCCCGAGCACGGCGTGATCGTTCTTCAGAACCAGTCCCTGGTCGACGGCTTGCTATGGACACGGGAACTCGTGGCGCTCCGGCCGCCTTCGTAGCCGCCGGAACAGCGGCTCGGCGGCGGACCGTGGACGAACGGGCAACTGCCGGGCCGGAGCATCCGAGCACGCCCCGCACTGCGCGGACGGTGTCGGAGTTCCTCCGTCGATCAGGATCCTGACACCTATGCCAGGAACCGCCATGATCCCTGAACCCGGTATCCCGGATCCGTCTCACCGGACCTGGCAATCTGCAGCTCGACATAGTCGCGTCCGCCATGATCAATGAGACCGGACACCCGGGTGCCGGCCGAGTCGCTGCTCCGACTCGCCGTCCGACGGGGCGACTTCGAATGCCGGAAGGGTCCGGCGGCAGGCTGCGGCGGCGGCAGGCCCGGAGCGGACGCCGCCCGGTGAGCGGCGACCACGACGACTCCCGCGCCGCCGAAGTGCCGCAGCCCGCGCGCGAACCTTCTCCGCCCCGTGCCGTCCACGCGGTCTCGTTGGCGGTCCTGCTGGTCCTCGTCGTGACGCTGCTCGCGTCCGGCCGTCCGCACTGAGCCGGTGGCGGACCGGGAGCACCTGTTCGAGGTCTCGCGGCGGCGCGCCTGGGCGATCGCCGAGCGGCTGACGGCGGCCGGGGGTGAGGAGGCCCGGCTGAACGTCACCGCGCAGGGGTACCGGGTGGAGGTCCGGCTGACCCGGCCGGCGCCGGACGTGCCGGGGGTGTTGGCGGCCCTCGCGCTGGGCGACCGCTGGGGGCACCGGCACATACCGGCCGTGCGCAACGGCGGTGTCGCGCGGGACGACCTGTGGAGCGAGGTGCACCCGGGGGGCGACGGCGGCCGGGCCGGTGGCACCTGAGCCGGGGAAGCGGACGGGGCGCTACCGGTGCTGTCGGCCAAGGGAGCCTTAAGGGCGGCCCAAGCGCACGGGAACGCCTTGACGCCTCCTGGCCGGGCGGGCCATGTTGAGGGACACGCGGCGGCGGCTCCGCCGCGTGGACCGGTCCGACCACCTGCCCGGGGGCGGGGGTTGGGGCCGGTCAACGGTCGGCCCGGCGGTCGCGCTCCCCCACGGTCAGTACGCGCGACCGACCGGGCCCCACCACAGCACCGCACAGCCCGGGGCGTCCCGGTAAACCGCTTGCCCGGCCCGGGAAGAATGGCCGACATGCCGACCCCCGACGCCCCCGACGCCCCCAGCACTCTCGACACCCCCGAAGCCTTCGACGCCGCCGCCCTGCTGGCCGCCATGGACGCCCTCCCCCGCGCGGGGCGGACCGCCCTGTTCGCGCGCACCGTCCGCGCCGCCTCGCCCGGTGAACTCGAAGCGCTGCGGGCCGAGTTGGCCCGGCACGGGCAGTACGGGCGGCGGCTGGACGTCTTCGCGGCCGCGCTCCGCCGGGACACGGCGGCCCTCGCCGCGCACCTGACCGACCCGGACCGCGAGGTGCGCGGCCGCGCGCTGGCCGCCGTCCGCGACCTGCCGCTCCCGGTGGCGGAGGTGCTGGCCGCGTACCGGGACGGTTCGGCCGAGGTCCGCCGGGGGCTGCGGCGGGCGGTGGTCCGCGGGCGGCGCACCGACCTGGCCGCGCTGCTGCTGCCGGTGGCCCGGGAGCACTGGGGCGCGCACGAGGCCGCGGCGCTGCTGGCGCACTGCCCGCCGGAGACGGTGGCGGCCGAACTGCCTGGCCTGGCCGTCGCGGTGGGTTCGTGGTCGCTGCTCGCCGCCCGCCACCCCGATCTGGTGCTCGACCAGGTCGAGCGGGAGCTGGCCGGGCTGCCGGCGGAGGACCGCGCGCTGTGGTGGCACCGGCTCGGGGACCGGGTGGCGGCCGTGCTGCCGCTGCGGCCGGCCCGGGTCCTGGCGCTGTTGGAGCGCCGTCCGCTCGACCTGCTGCCCGCCGTCCTGGTGTCCGGGTTCCCGCACCTGCTGGGCGTGGACGCCGGGCGCGCCGCCGCCTGGCTGGCCGACCCGGAGCGGCCGTGGCGGAGCTGGGAGCCCCGGCCGTCCCGCAGCGCGCTGAACCGGCTGGCGCAGGCCGACCCGCCCGCGCTGGCCGCGCTGGGCCGCCGCTGGCTGGCCGCGCCGGACCGGTTCGCGGTCCTGCTGCGGGCCGTCCCGCCGTCCCGGCGGGCCGCGTTCCTGGACGCCGCCGCCGACGGGCAGCCGCTGGACGCGGGCCGGCTGACGGTGCCGGCGCTGCGACTGCTGCCCCGGGAGCGGCGCCGGGCCGAGGCCGGGCGGCTGCTCGCCGAGGGCCGGGCCCGGGGTGCCGAGGAGCGGGCGCTGCGGCCGCTGACCGCGCTGCTGGCACCCGCCGAGGCCCGCGCGGCGCTGCTGCCCGCCACCCGCCGCCCGGACGCCGCCGAGCGCGCCGAGGCGTGGCGGCTGCTGGTGGCCGTCGCCGCCGACGACCCCGACCCGGCGGCCCCGGCGCGGCTGCTCGCCGACCTGGCCCGGGTCCGCAACGAGCAGGACCCGGTCCGGCAGGCCGCGCTCGCCGCGCTGGCCGCGTTCCCCGCGCACCGTTTCGCCGACGAGCACGCCGAGGCGCTCGGCCTGCTGGTGGCCGGGGCGCTGGACGCCCGCGACTGCTCGCAGCCGACCCGCGCCGCGCTCTCCGCGCTGGCACCGGCCGTGCTCGCCGCGCACCCCACCGGGGCCCGCCCCGACCTGCTGGCCTTCGCGCTGGGCACGGTCGAGCGGCTGGCCGCCCGCGGCGGCGGGCTCACCCTCCCGGCGCTGGCCCACCGGCTGCGCCGCGGCCAGGAGCGGCAGGTGCTGGAGGCGCTGCGTCCCTGGCTGGACAAGGAGGCGGCGCACGGCCGGCACCGGCTGCTGTTCGCCCTGGCCCGGGCGCTGGGGCCGCGCGCCGAACGGCTGCCGGAGCTGGACGAGCGGCTCGGCCGGGCGCTGCGCGACGAGCGGGAGCAGGTCTTCGCCGAGGCGCTGACGCTGTGGCTGCGGCCGCGCCCGGGCCGGGACGCGAAGGTGCTGACGGCGCTGCGGCTCGACCCGTCGGCCGTGTTCTTCCCGCCGGTACAGGGGTACCTGGCGGGCGTCCGCACCGATCTGCTGGACCTGGCGCTGACCGAACGGCCGCCCACCGGGCGGTTCCTGAAGGCCGGGGAGCGCCGCCCGCTGCCGCCCACCGGGCAGGCCGACGGCTGGACGCCCCGTCAGGTCGCCCGGGTCGCCGAGCTGTTCGCGGGGGTCGCCGCCGACACCGGCCGGACCAGGGAGGAGCGGGCGGCGGCGATCCGGCAGGCCGCCGTGCTGCCGGGGCACGGCGCGGCGCTGGTCCGCCGGTACCTGGACGACCCGGACGTGCTGGTCGCCGAGGCCGCGCTGGGCGCGCTCGCCCGGACCGACGACCCGGCCGCCGCGCTGCCCGAGCTGCTGGCGCACGCGGGCGACGACCGGGCCCGGGTCGCGCTGTACACGGCGTCCCGGGTGGCCCGGCTGACGCCGCCCGCCCGGCTCGACCCGCTGCTGACCGGCCTGGCCACCGGCACCGTCGGCAGCAAGGTCACCGCCCGCAAGGAGGCGGTCCGGCTGGCCGCCGCGCACCTGCCGCCGGCCCGGGCCGCCGAGCTGGTGGCCGCGGCGTTCCGGGCGCCCGGCCAGCATCCCGACGTGCGGGCCGCCGCGGCCTCCCGGGGCGTGGAGCTGCTGGACGCCGGGGCGGTCCGGGCGGTGCTCGCCGAGGCCGCCGGGGCGCCGGAGCCGCAGGTCCGGCAGGCCGTCCTCGGTGTCCCGCCGCACCTGCTGCCGGAGCGTCACCGGGCTTTCCTGGCCGGGCTGGTGACCGCCGTGGCGTCCCGGCCGGGCGACGATCCGGCGGTCGCCCGGGCCGCGGTCGCCGCGCTGCCGCAGTGGGCCCGGTACGCGCCGGGGGCCGCCGAGGTGCTGCCGGGGCTGGTCGCCGACCTCGACGAGCGGCAGCTCTGGCGGCAGGCCGTCCGCTCGGTGCAGGAGCTGGCGGTCTCCGGGCTGCCGCACCCGGTGGGCGGGGCCGCGCCCGGCAGTACCGCGCACCGGGCGCTGGCCGCGCTGCTCGGCGCGCTGCCCGACGATCCGCGCCCCGCCGTGGCCCGCGACCTGCCGGTCCGGCGGCGGATCGAGGCGCTGACCTCGCCGGACCGCTCGCCCCGGTACCGCGGCCTGCTCGCGGCGCAGGCCGAACTGCTGTGCCCGTACGGGGAGTTGCTGGAGGTCCGGGCGGCCGTGCTGGCCCGGGCCGCCGATCCGGCCGACGCCGGGTTCGGGCCCGCGGTGGCACGGCTGGCGGCGGCGCTGGCCCACCGCCCGGTGCTGGCCGCGCACCTGGCGCCCGCGCTGGCCGACACCGTCGCGGGGAGCGCGGCGCTGCCGCCCGCGGCGGACGCCGCCGCGGGTGCGGCGCTGCTCGCCCTGCTGCCGGGGGACGGTCCGGCCACCGGCCTGCTGGCGGTGGCGCTGGCCGACCGGCTGGGCACCCGCAGTGCCTGGACGGGCCGCTGGCTCGACGTGCTGGGCGCGCTGCGCGCCCACGCCGATCCGGACGTCCGGGCGGCGGCGCTCGCGGTGGTGGTCGGTCCGGCGTGAGGGGGCGTCAAGTGAACTGCGGGGGCGGCGGGTTGCCGTTCTGCCACTGAAGGGTGACGTTTTGTCCGCTCTGTTGACGATTCGGGTCCGTCCGGGACCGCCCAGGACTACGATCGATCAATGACGGACACCACACGCAGAACGAGCGACAGCGCCGCGCTCGCGGCCCGGTACCCGGTCCTGCACGCCCCGCAGCGCTGGGAGTGGGGCGGCATCGACGCCCGGTTCACCACCGAGCTGCCGCCGGACGAACTGGTCACCAACATCCACCTGGTGGGCTTCACCGAGGGCCGGGTGGTGCTCTGCCGCGACGCCCGCGGCCACTGGTTCCTGCCGGGCGGCACCCGGGAGGCCGCCGAGAGCGTCGACTCCTGCCTGGAGCGCGAGCTCCTGGAGGAGGCCGGCGCGCGCCTGCTCGGCCCGCCCACCTGGATCGGCCACCACCTCGCGGTCAGCGAGGGCCCGACCCCCTACCGCCCCTGGCAGCCGCACCCCGTGAAGGCGTGGCTCTGGGGCTGGGCCGAGGTCGCCGTCGACGCCGCCCCCACCAACCCGGCCGACGGCGAGCAGGTCGTCGAGGTCCGCCCCGTCACCCCCGAGGAGGCCCGGCTCCTCCTCACCCACCACCGCGAACCCTGGTGGTCCGAACTCGTCGCGCTCGCCGTCGAGTCCCGCACCGGCTGATGTTGACCCGCTCCGTGGACCGGAGTTAGGGTCCACGGCAGCATCGCGTGTCGGTCACCGGCTGGGTGAGACATGGAGGTGTCGGGACATGCCCTCGGAGGCATTCCTTGTCAGTCGACCTGAACCACACGATCGTCCACGCCCGGGACAACCGGGAGTCCGCTGAGTTCTTCGCGGACCTGCTCGGCCTCGAAATCACCTCGGAGTGGGGCCCGTTCATCGCCGTCGCCCTGGGCAACGGCGTCACGCTGGACTTCGCCACCGTCCCCGCGGACGGCATCACCCCCCAGCACTACGCCTTCCTGGTCTCCGAGGAGGAGTTCGACGCGGCGTACGCCCGGATCGGGCAGCGCGGCGTGGAGCACTACGCCGACCCCCGGCGGGAGCGGCCCGGCGCGATCAACCACAACGACGGCGGCCGCGGCGTGTACTTCATGGACCCGGCGGGCCACGCGATGGAACTCATCACCGTGCCGTACGGCGGCTGGGCCTCGTAGCGGGCGCGCTCGACCGCACGCGACCGCACGCACCGGAACGCCCGGCCGGGAGACCCCGGCCGGGCGTTCCGGCGTGCGGCGCTACTTGCCCAGGCCCGCGCGGCGCAGGGCGTCGGCCATCGCGGAGTTGGCCGGGGCGGGCGCGGCGGCGGGGTTCGGGCGGCGGTCCTGGCGGCGGTCCTGGCGCGGCGGGCGGGCGCCCTGGCGGGGGGACTGCTCGCGGCGGTTGCCGCCACCGCCGCTGCCGGGGGTGGTGTCGTCGTCGAGGCGGAGGGTGAGGCCGATCCGCTTGCGGGGGACGTCGACGGCGGTGACCTTGGCGCGGACGATGTCGCCGGGCTTGACCACCTCGCGCGGGTCCTTGACGAAGTTCTTCGACAGCGCGGAGACGTGCACCAGGCCGTCCTGGTGGACGCCGATGTCGACGAAGGCGCCGAACGCGGCGACGTTGGTGACCACGCCCTCCAGCACCATGCCGACCTCCAGGTCGCCGATCTTCTCGACGCCGTCCTTGAAGGTGGCGGTCCGGAAGGCGGGGCGTGGGTCGCGGCCGGGCTTGTCGAGCTCGCCGAGGATGTCGGTGACGGTCGGGACGCCGAAGGTGGCGTCGGCGAAGTCGCCGGGCCGCAGCGCGCGCAGCACCGCGCCGTTGCCGATCAGTTCGCCGAGCTGCCCGCCGGTCGCGGCGAGGATGCGGCGCACCACCGGGTACGCCTCGGGGTGGACGGCGGAGGCGTCCAGCGGGTCGTCCCCGGCGGGGATGCGCAGGAAGCCCGCGCACTGCTCGAACGCCTTGGGGCCGAGCCGGGCGACGTCCTTGAGCGCCTTGCGGGTCCGGAACGGCCCGTTGGCGTCGCGGTGCGCGACGATGTTGTCGGCGAGCGTGCCGGTGATGCCGGAGACCCGGGTGAGCAGCGGCGCGGAGGCGGTGTTGACGTCGACGCCGACGGCGTTGACGCAGTCCTCGACCACGGCGTCCAGCGAGCGGGAGAGCTTGAGCTCGCTCAGGTCGTGCTGGTACTGGCCGACGCCGATCGACTTGGGGTCGATCTTGACGAGTTCGGCCAGCGGGTCCTGGAGCCGGCGGGCGATCGAGACCGCGCCGCGGATCGACACGTCGAGGCCGGGGAGTTCCTGGGAGGCGAACGCGGAGGCGGAGTAGACCGAGGCCCCGGCCTCACTGACCATCACCTTGGTGATGCCCAGCTCGGGGTGACGGGTGATCAGGTCGGCGGCGAGCCGGTCGGTCTCCCGGGAGGCGGTGCCGTTGCCGATCGCCACCAGGTCGACGTGGTGCTTCGCGGCGAGCGCGGCCAGGGTGGCGAGCGCGGCGTCCCACTTGTTGGCGGGCTGGTGCGGGTAGATCGTCTCGTGCGCGACGACCTTGCCGGTGGCGTCGACCACGGCGACCTTGACGCCGGTGCGGAAGCCCGGGTCCAGGCCCATGGTGGCGCGGGTGCCGGCGGGGGCGGCGAGCAGCAGGTCGCGCAGGTTGGCGGCGAAGACCCGGACGGCCTCGTCCTCGGCCTCGGCGCGCAGCCTGGTCCGCAGGTCGATGCCGAGCCGGACCAGCACCCGGGTGCGCCAGGCCCAGCGGACGGTGTCGGTCAGCCACTTGTCGGCGGGGCGGCCGCGGTCGGCGATGCCGAACCGGGCGGCGATCCGCTGCTCGTAGTCGCTGGCGCCGGGCAGGTCGGCCTCCTGCTCGCCGTCGAACGGGGAGAGGTCGAGGTCGAGGACCTCCTCCTTCTCGCCGCGCAGCATGGCCAGGATGCGGTGCGAGGGCAGCTTGGTGTAGGGCTCGGCGAAGTCGAAGTAGTCGGCGAACTTGGCGCCGTCCTGCTCCTTGCCGTCCCGGACCTTGGCGACCAGCCGGCCGCGGGTCCACATCCGCTCGCGCAGCGAGCCGACCAGGTCGGCGTCCTCGCCGAAGCGCTCGACCAGGATGGCGCGGGCGCCCTCCAGCGCGGCGGGGGCGTCGGCGACCTGCTCGTTCAGGAAGGTCGCCGCCAGCGCGGCCGGGTCCTGGCCGGGGTCGTTCAGCAGGGTGTCGGCGAGCGGTTCGAGGCCGGCCTCGCGGGCGATCTGCGCCTTGGTGCGCCGCTTGGGCTTGTACGGGAGGTAGATGTCCTCCAGCCGGGCCTTGGAGTCGGCGGCGAGGATCTGCGCGCGCAGCGCGTCGTCCAGCTTGCCCTGGGCCGCGACGGACTCCAGGACGGCGGCGCGGCGCTCCTCCAGCTCGCGCAGGTACCGCAGCCGCTCCTCCAGGGTGCGCAGCTGGGTGTCGTCGAGGGCGCCGGTGGCCTCCTTGCGGTAGCGGGCGACGAACGGGACGGTCGCCCCGCCGTCGAGCAGGTCGACGGCGGCCTGCACCTGGTTCTCGCGGACGCCGAGCTCCTCGGCGATCTTGCGTTCGACGGACATCGTCACGGTGCCGGTCACCCTCTCTGCGGTTGCTGCTGTCGCCCGTGCATTCTGGCAGGTCCGGCCGACGGAAGCGGCTGGGCCGGGTGGCCGCCCGTGGCGTGGCGCGTTCCGGGGACGCGCGGGGACACGCGGGACACCGACTCCGACTGGTCCGATTTGTCTGATATGAGAGAGATCTCACGGTCGTTCGAACCGCACTGGAGGACACGGTGGCGCAGGCCCCCGCGCAGGCCCCCGCCCCGGCCGGCTCCCCGGCCGGCACCCCCGTCGGCAGCCCGGCCGCCGGCCGGCCGATCCGCTGGACCCGCCCCGCGACCTGGCCCCACGACCTGCTCCTGCTGGCCGCGTTCTGGTGCGCGAGCCGACTGCTGATGCTCGGCATGGTCCGCTCGGGCCGGGCCGAGCAGGCCGTCGAGGTGTACCGGCTCTACCACTCCTGGTACCGGGTGCTGCGGACCGGCACCTTCCCGGTCGACGACGTCACCTGGCAGTACCCGCCGGGCGCCGCGCTGCCGATGCTCGCGCCGGGCGTGCTGCCGTTCCTGACGTACTTGCAGGGCTTCGTGCTGCTGATGCTGCTGGTCGACGCCGCGGTGCAGGTCGCCCTGGTCCGGGTGCCGCTCGGGCGGCCCGGCGGCTCCCGGTACGGGGCCTGGCTGTGGGCGCTGGCACTGCCGCTGCTGCTGGGCCTGCCGTACGGGCGCTACGACCTGGTGGCCACCGCGCTCGCGGTGGGCGCGCTCCTGCTGCTGCCCGCCCGGCCGCGGGCCGCCGGGCTGCTCGCCGGGATCGGCGCCCTGGTCAAGGTGTGGCCGGTGCTGACGCTGCTGGGCACCCCGCGCGGCCGCACCACCCGGCAGGCCTGGACGGCCGCCGCGGTCTCCGCGCTCGCCCTGCTGCTGGTGCTGGCCGCGCTGTTCGACCACACCTTCGACTTCCTGCACGCGCAGCGCGGCCGGGGCGTGGAGATCGAGTCGCTGGGCGGCAGCGTGCTCCAGGTGGCCCGGCTGTTCGGCTGGTCCGGCCGGGTCGAACTGCACTACGGCTCCATGGAGTTCCTCGGCCCGCACGTGCGCCGGATCTCCCAGCTGTCGCTGCTGCTGACCGCCGCCGCGTTCGGCTGGCTGCTGCTCTGGCGGGTCCGGGCCCGCCGCTGGACGGCCGCCACCCCCTACGACGCGGCGCTGACCGCGGTGCTGCTGTTCACCCTGACCAGCCGGGTGATCTCCCCGCAGTACCTGGTCTGGCTGATCGGCCTGGCCGCGGTCTGCCTGACCGTGGAGGGCACCACCCAGCGGCCGGTGGCGCTGCTGCTGCTCCCGATGACGGGCATCACCACCCTCGACTTCCCGCTGTTCTTCGACGCGATGCAGGCCGGCGGCTGGCGGCCGACCGCCGTCATCCTGGCCCGCAACGGGCTGCTGCTGGCCGCCGCGCTGTGGTCCGCCGCCCGGCTCTGGCGGGCCACCGCCGCACCGCTGCCGGCCGCCGCGCCGCCGCCGGCCGCCGACCCCGTCCGGGCCGGCTGAACCGGCCGTACACTCCTGCGCATGGCCGACACCGCGCTCGACCGGCTCGCCGCCGGCAAGTACCTGCTGATCACCAGTTACAAGCGGGACGGCGGCGCCGTGCCCACCCCCGTCTGGACGGTGCGCGACGGCGACGCCCTGGGGGTGTGGACGGTCGCCGACTCCTGGAAGGTCAAGCGCATCCGGCGGCGCGGCGACGTCCTGGTCGGCCCGTGCGACGTCCGCGGCAACCCGACCGGCGAGCCGGTGCCCGCCACCGCGGTGATCGCCGACGCCGCCACCACCGAGCGCTACCGGCGGCTGCTGGCCCGCAAGTACGGCCTGCTCGGCCGGCTCACCCTGCTCGGCAGCCGGCTGCGGCGCGGTACGGCGGGCACCGTCGGGATCACCGTCCGCCCCGCCGAAGGGTCCTGACGGTCCGTCAGCTCCCGTACGGGAGCAGCTCGGCGCGCTTGGGCGGGCGGCCGTCGCCGGAGGAGCGGCCGCGCAGCCGGCGGCCGATCCACGGGCCGACGTGGGTGCCGATCCAGCGGAGGTCGGCGCGCGCCTTCTCGGCCCGGGTGCGGGTGTCGGGCGCGGCCAGCGGCGCCCGCCAGTCCTCGTCGGCGGGGCGGCCGAGCGCCTCCAGGACGGCCAGCGCGACCCGGCGGTGGCCCTCCGGCGAGAGGTGCAGCCGGTCCTCGGCCCAGAGCCGGCGGTCGTCGAAGACCGGGGCGGAGAACAGGTCGACCAGCACCGCGCGGCCCGGGTTGTCCCGCACCACGCCCTCCACGAAGCCCTTCATCCGCAGGATCGCGGGCAGCAGCCGGGCGCTGCCCGCCATCCGGCGGGTCGGGTTGGTGGAGGTGAACAGCACCACGGTGCGGCCCTCGGCGAGCAGCACGGCCGCGCACTCGCCGAGCCGGCGCTCCACCTCGGCCACGTCGCAGCCGGGGCGGAGCACGTCGTTCAGGCCGCCCGCCAGCGTCACCAGGTCGGCGTCGGTGGCCGCCGCCGGGCCGACCTGCTCGGCCCGGATCTGGCCGATCAGCTTGCCGCGCACCGCCAGGTTGGCGTACCGGAACCCGGGCCGCTCGGCGGCCAGCGCGTCCGCCACCCGGTCCGCCCAGCCGCGGTACTGCCCGTCCGGCAGCAGGTCGTCGCACATCCCCTCGGTGAACGAGTCCCCCACCGCCACCATCGCCCGGTACTGCCGCACTCCGCCTCCTGGGTCGTCCGTGCCCCCAACCCTACCGAGGCGGCGGAACGGCGGCGGCGGGGCGGGGCACGACGTCCAGCCGGGCCGGGCCGTTCACCATGATCGAGGCGATCCGCTCGGGCCGTTCCCCGGGCCGGGCCGCCGCCAGGTCCGGCAGCCGGCCGAACAGGGTGGCCAGGGCGACCTGCGCCTCCAGCCGGGCCAGGTGCGCGCCCAGGCAGAAGTGCGGGCCGTAGCCGAACGCCAGGTGCGACTTGTCGGCCCGGGCCGGGTCGAACTCCGCCGGGCAGGACGGGTGGACCTCCGGGTCGCGGCCCGCCGCGGCGAAGCCGATCACGATCGGGTCGCCCGCCGGGATCACCACGCCCTCGCCGAGGTCGATCTCCGCCAGGGCGTAGCGCAGCGGCAGGTGCATCACCGGGCCGTCGAGGCGCAGGGTCTCCTCGACCACGTCGGCCCAGCCGATCGTGCCCGCCCGGACCTCGGCCAGGTGCGCCGGGTGGTCGAGGAGTTCCTGCACGGCGCTGGTGATCAGGTTGACGGCGGTCTCGTAGCCCGCGCCGATCATCGCGAACATGGTGCCGATCAGGACCGGGTCCGGGATCGGCTCCCGCCCCGGGGCGCCGCCGTCGCCGTCGCCGATCAGTAGGTCGGTGGTCAGGTCGGGGCCCGGGTGGGAGCGCTTGTGCGCGATGAACGCGCTGATCCGGGTGTGCAGTTCGGCCTGCGCGGCGAGCGCCTCGGCCGGGCCGAGGGTGGAGTCCAGCACGGTGTCGATGGCGTGGCCGAGCGCCTCCCGGGACTCCTCGGGCACCCCGAACAGGTCGCAGATCACCGTCATCGTCAGCGGCAGCGACAGCGCCTGCCGCAGGTCGACCTCCGCGCCGGGCGGGACCTCGCCGAGCGCCGCGACCAGCCGGTCCGCGGTCGCCTGCACCTGAGGACGCATCAGCTCCACCCGGCGCGGCGAGAACGCCGGGGCGATCCGGCCCCGGGCGGTGCGGTGCTCGGCCCCGTACATGTTGAAGAAGCTGTCCTGGAACGCGACCGCCGCCAGCGCCCAGCCCTCCGGCGCGTCGGCCGCGCCCGGCCAGTGCCGGCGGAAGTCCCGGGACACCCGGGGGTCGGTGGTCAGCGCCTGGATCACGCTGTGCCGGGTCACCGACCAGGCCCGCACCGGGCCCGGCAGTTCGACCAGCACGGCCGGCCCGGCGGCCAGCAGCTCGGCGGCCTCCTCCTGCAGGGCGCTGCCGCTCGGGTCGAGGACCGGGCATCTCGGGACGGGGTCGGCGGAAGAGGAAGGTGCGGGCAGGGACGGGGACGGCATGGCGGTGCTCCCTCCACGGCGGGGCGGTGCGGGTGCGGTGCGGACGCGGGTGCGGTTCGGGCGCGGTTCAGGCGCGGGCGGCCGGGCGCGGGACGACGGACAGCTCCGCCGGGCCGTTGATGATCATCGAGGGGAGCCGGGGCGGCCGCTCCCCGGGCCGGGCCGGGGCCAGCTCCGGCAGCCGGTCGAACAGCGTGTCCAGGGCGATCTCCGCCTCCAGGCGGGCGAGCGGCGCGCCGACGCAGAAGTGCGGGCCGTAGCCGAACGCCAGGTGCGACTTGTCGGCCCGGGTCGGGTCGAACGCGTCCGGCCGGTCGGGGTGGGCCTCCGGGTCGCGGCCCGCCGCGGCGAACCCGAGGATGATCGGGTCGCCCGCCGGGATCACCACGCCCTCGCCGAGGTCGATCTCCGCCACCGCGTAGCGCAGCGGCACGTGCATCACCGGGCCCTCGACCCGCAGCGTCTCCTCGACCACGTCGGCCCAGCCGATCGTGCCCGCCCGGACCTCGGCCAGGTGCGCCGGGTGGTCGAACAGCGCCAGCACGGCGCTGGTGATCAGGTTGACGGCGGTCTCGAAGCCGCCCGTGATCATCGTGAACAGGGTGCCGATCAGCTCCTCGTCGGAGAGCGACTCCACGCCCGGACGCTCCGACAGCAGCAGGTCGGTGGCCAGGTCGGCGCCCGGGTGCGCACGCTTGTGCGCCAGCAGGGCGGTCAGCCGCTCGGCCAGTTCGGTCTGCGCGGCCAGCGCCTGCCGCTCGTCCAGCGAGGAGTCCAGCACTGCGTCGATCACCGCGCAGAGCGCGGCCCGCATCCCCTCCGGCACGCCGAACAGGTCGCAGATCACCGTCAGCGTGAGCGGCCGCGACAGCGCCGTCCGCAGGTCGACGGCCTCGCCCGGCAGAACCTCGCCGAGCGCCGCGACCAGCCGGTCCGCGGTCGCCTGCACCTGAGGACGCATCAGCTCCACCCGGCGCGGCAGGAAGGTCGGTCCGATCCGGCCCCGGGCCTTGCGGTGCTCGGCCCCGTACGCGTTGACGAAGCTGTCCTGGAACGCGACCGGCCCCAGCACCCAGCCCTCCGGCACGTCCGCCGCCCCCGGCCAGTGCCGCCGGAAGTCCCGCGACACCCGCGGGTCCGTGGTCAGCGCCTGGATCACCCCGTACCTGGTCACCGACCAGGCCATCACCTTCCCCGGCAGCTCGACCAGCACGGCCGGCCCCGCGGCCCGCAGTTCCGCGGCCTCCTCGTGCAGGGCACTGCCCGCCGGATCGAGAAACGGACACCCCGTACCGGACGACGAAGCGGACGACGACATGGCGATGCTCCCCTCACCTCCACCCGATGGAACGCCCCGCCCCCGACGGCCCCGATTCCCCTCCGTGACCTGTCGAACACTCGGCGCAGTCACATCATGGTGCCCACCCGACACCCCCGGAAGACCCCCCACCGGTTTGGCCGAAATCCACCAACTCCACTACCCCACAGGCTTTCTGACGCACCATCAACCCCTGCCACCACGACCCGGCGGCCCACCCCTCCCGAAGCCCGCCACAGACGGGGGCCGGCATTCGGCCTCCCACCCCCGTCCCGGGAAGCGCGGCCAGGAAGAGGCGAGGATGACCGCTGCCCCCGGGGCTCTGACACACCATCACCCCCCCGCCCCCACGACCCGCCCCTCCCGAAGCACGCCGCAGGCGGGGGCCGGCATTCGGCCTCCCACCCCCGTCCCGGGAAGCGCGGCCAGGAAGAGGCGAGGATGACCGCTGCCTCCGGGGCTCTGACACACCATCACCCCACGCCCCCACCGCCCGCCACAGGCGGGGGCCGGCGTTCGGCCTCCCGCCCCCGTTCCGGGAAGCGCGGTCAGGAGGAGGAGGTGAGGGCCACCGCGGCTTCCGGGGTGTGGAGTTGGAAGGTCAGGGACTCCTGGAGGTAGAGGTGGACGGCGGTGTCGTCGTGGGAGAGGTAGCCGATCGAGAGGTCCTGGCCGAGGTGGAGTTCGAAGTCGCCGCCGCGGGTGGAGAGGAGGACGGCGCCCTCGACGGCGGGGGCCCAGATGATGTCGCCGTCGAGGAGGCGGGCGAGGTGGTTGTGGACGGGGTAGCCGTGGTCGGAGGTCTCGTTGACGGCGGTGTAGGTGTCGGCGCCGAGCAGCAGCGAGTAGGGGCCGCCGACGCCGGCCAGGCGCAGCGCGGTGAGGGCGCGGCTGACGGCGTTGGGGTACTCGCGGACGTCCGGGGGCAGCAGCACCGGCGCGTTGCTGGAGCCGTCGCGGATGCCGGTGATCCCGGCCGCCGGGTAGCCGTCGAAGACGGCCCGGTCCTCGGCCAGGGCGACGGTCCGGGCGGCCTCCTTGACCGGGTCCCAGTCGGAGTTCTTGGAGCCGCGTTCGACGTCGTCCACGGCGGCCCGGGTGACGCTGAACGGCACCCGCAGTTCGACCAGCGGCTGGACCTCGCGGGCCCGGGCCTGGACGCCGCTGCCGGGCGCGGCGATGTCGGCGAGGTGCCCGGTGCCGACGGCGGCCAGCCCGGGCCCGTCGGGGCCGTGCAGGTCGACGGCCCGGCGGCCGGCCACGTGGAGTTCGAAGGTGCGCCGGGCCTCCTCCTCGATCTCGGCCCAGGCGGCGGCGGAGACGGGCGCCAGGTCGCGGTGCAGGTTGTTCACGGTGCGGTGCTCCTCTTCAGGCTGCCGATGCGGAGGCTGCCGTCGTCGGGCGGCAGCCCCGTCAGCGGGGGCGGCGGGGCGTCGGCGGCCGCGCCGGGGGCGGGTGGCGGGTCGTTCAGGAAGTCCGCACCGGGCACGTGGAAGAAGGTGCCGGTGACGGCGGTGGAGAAGTCGAGCAGCCGGTCGTGGGCGGCGGGGCCGCGGCCGAGGAACATGTTGCGGAGCATCTGCTCGGTGACCCCGGGGTCGCGGGCGTACCCGATGAAGTAGGTGCCGCACTCGCCGCCGTCGGTGAAGGACCCGAACGGCATGTTGAGCCGCCAGATGTCGCGGCCCTCGCCGTCGGGGCCGGTGACGGTGTTGAGCGCGACGTGCGAGTCGGCGGGCTTGGCGGCGTCGGGGAGTTCGACGTTGTCGAGCTTGGTCCGGCCGATGATCAGTTCCTGGCGTTCGGTGCTGAGGCTGTGCCAGCCGGCCATGTCGTGCAGGTACTTCTGCACGACGACGTAGGAGCCGCCGGCGAAGTCCGGGTCCTCGTCGCCGATCAGCACGGCCTCGGCGGCGTCGGGGCCGACCGGGTTCTCGGTGCCGTCGACGAAGCCGATCAGGTCGCGGCAGTCGAAGTACCGGAAGCCGTGGGTCTCGTCGATCACGGTGACGGCGTCGCCGAGCCGGCGGGTGATCAGGGCGGCGATCTCGAAGCACAGGTCCATGCGTTCGGCGCGGATGTGCAGCAGCAGGTCGCCGGGGGTGGCGGGGGCGAGGTGCCGGGGGCCGGCGAGTTCGACGAAGGGGTGCAGCCGGGCCGGGCGGGGGCCGGCGAACAGGCGGTCCCAGACGTCGGAGCCGATGCCGAGGACCAGGCCGACCCGGTCGTGCGGGGCCCGGGTGGAGACGGTGCGGGCGATGCCGCCGAGGTCCGGCAGCAGGTCGCGGACGGCCGGTTCACCGCCCTCCTCGACACCGAGCACCAGGAACACGGCGGCCCCGGTCAGTGCGGCGAGGACCGGTTGGGGCTGCGGCATGGTGGGGGCTCCCAGGGGGCTGCCGGGTTGTTCGGACGCCCGCCGACCATACCGGGCAAAAGCCCCGGACCCTGCCATGGCGCCCGGCGGGCGTGTCCCGCGCCCGACGCCTTCACTGTCCGTCAACTCCCTTGTCCAGCAGTGGAGTTGACTTCGGCCTCAGGCGGTGCCGTCCCGCCGGGCCTGCCGGAGGACGGCCAGTTCCTCGGTCATCCGGGTGAGGAAGCGGACCACGGCGGCGACCTGCTCCGGCTCGAACTCGGCCCGGACCCGGTCGGTGCACTCGGCGACGGGGGCGAACCAGCCGCCGGCGATCCGGGCGGCGTCGGGGTGGTAGTGCACGTGGACCTGCCGCCGGTCGGCGGCGTCCCGGGTGCGGTGCACGTGGCCGGCCCGCTCCAGCCGGTCCAGCACGGCGGTCACGGCGCCGGAGGTGAGGCCGAGTTCGGCCCGCAGCCCGCCGGGCGTGATGCCGGGCGGGTCGTCGGCCCGCAGCACGGCGAGCAGCGCCTGCACGTCGGTGGCGTGCAGGCCGGAGGCGCCCGCGAAGTCGTGCCCGAGCAGGTTCATCTCGGACGCCAGCCCCTGCAGCAGCCGCCCGAACTCCCGGCCCCCGGGCTCCCGCCCGGGCCGCCCGTGCCCCGCCGGGGCCGGCCGTCCCGACCGCCCCGGCTGCTGCTTCTCGTCCCGCTCACCATGCGTCACCACGTCCGCGACCCTAGCGCCCCGGCCAGCAGCGCGAGCGCGCCCGGCAGGTCACGGGGGGTCTGCGCGCCGGGCGGGCGGCGGGCGGCGGTCCAGCCGGGGCCGGCGGTGAGCAGCACGGGGGCGGTGCGGGCGCCCCGGCCGCCGCGGGCCCCGGCGGCGACGGCCCGGGCGGGGCCGGGGTCGGCGGTGGCCCGGGTCTGCGACCAGAGCAGGACGGCGGCGGGGCCGGTGCGGCGGACCGCGTCGGCGAGCGCGGCGGCGGGCAGGGCGGCGCCGAACATCCGGAACGGCAGGCCGCGTTCGGCGAGCACGGCGGCCAGCGCCTCCAGCGGCAGGACGTGCTGCTCGCCGGGCATCGCGGCCAGCAGCACGGGCGGCCCGGCGGGGACGGGACCGGGACCGGGACCGGCGGAGGCGCGGCGCAGCGCGCCGGAGACCTGCCAGGACAGCAGGTGCTCCACCTCGACGTACTGCTCGCCGCCGCGGGCCCAGCGGCGTCCGGCGGCGCGCAGCGCAGGCGTCATGACGTCCGTCCAGGCGGCGGCGGTGCCGAGCCGTCCGACGGCGCCGTCCAGGATGCGGGCGACCTCGGGCCCGTCCAGTCGGCGGGCGGCCCGGGCCAGCCCCCGCACCTCGGGCGCGGGGGCCCCGTCCGGCGCCTCGACCCCGACCGGCCGGGCACCGACCGCCGTCCCGGCCCGGGCCAGCCGGGCGGCCTCGGCGGGTCCGACGCCGCGCGCGGTGAGCGCGCACATCGCCTCCAGCACCGCGACGTCCGCGGGCCGCCAGAGCCGGTGCCGACCGGCCTCCCGCTCGGCGGGCCCGATCCCGTACCGGCGCTCCCAGGACCGCACGGTGGTCGGCGCGACCCCGAGCCGCCGGGCCAGCGCCCCGGTGCTCAGCCCGGCCTCGTCGGCCCCGGGCAGTGGTACTGACATCCCGCCAGCCTATGCCCCGTCCCATCCGTTGCGCGGGCTGCTCCGAAAGGGGGGTGCCGCGCGGGTGTCTCGACTGGTAAGTCTCTCAATGATTGAGATATCTTCCGGTCATGGCCACCACTTCACCCCCTGCCGGCACCGCCCGGCGCGCCCGCTTCCTGGTTCCGCTCGTCCTGTTGCTGGTCTGGCTCGCCGTCGGCGGCGCGCTCGGGCCGTTCGCGGGGCGGCTGGGCGAGGTGTCGACCAACGACGGGGCCGCGTTCCTGCCGCGCAGCGCGGAGTCGACCCGGGTCGCGCAGCTGGAGAAGGACTTCCGCACCGACGCCACGCTGCCGGTGGTGCTGATCTGGGAGGCCCGGTCCGGACAGGTGGACGACGGCCTGCGGGCGGCGGCCGGGACCGCGCTGGCCGCCGCCGCCGCGAAGGTGGACGGCGCCACCGGCCAGGTCTCGCCGCTGCTGCCCTCCGAGGACGGCCGGGCGCTGGAGGCGGTGGTGCAGCTGCGCGCCGACCTCGGCCCCGACACCAAGGACGCCGTCGCGACGATCCGCGAACTCGCCGACGTCCCCGGCGCGGTGACCGGGGTGGCCGGTCCGGCCGCGGTGCTGGCCGACCTGTCCGGCGCGTTCGCGGGCATCGACGGGCTGCTGCTCGGGGTCGCCCTCGGCGTGGTGCTGCTGATCCTGCTGCTGGTGTACCGGGCGGTGCTGCTGCCGCTGCTGGTGATCCTCGGCGCGGTGTTCGCGCTCGCCGCGGCCTGCGCGGTCGTCTACGCGCTGGCGCGGCACGGCGTGGTGCGGGTGGACGGCCAGGTGCAGGGCCTGCTGTCGATCCTGGTGATCGGCGCGGCCACCGACTACGGCCTGCTGCTCGCGGCCCGCTTCCGGGAGGAGCTCGCCGCCGGGCAGGACCGTTTCACCGCCGCCCGCACCGCGCTGCGCCGCTCGGTCGAGCCGATCGCCGCCTCGGGCCTGACGGTGGGCCTGGGCCTGCTGGTGCTGCTGCTGTCCGACCTGACGAACAACCGGGCGCTCGGCCCGGTCGGCGCGATCGGCATCGCCTGCGCGGTGCTGTCGGCGCTGACCTTCCTGCCCGCCGCGCTGGCGCTCTGCGGCCGGGCCGCGTTCTGGCCGGCCCGGCCCAAGACCGACGGCACGGGCGGCTCGCACCGGATCTGGCAGCGGGTCGCCGACCTGGTCGGCCGTCGGCCGCGGGCGCTGTGGATCGGCTCGGTCGCGGTGCTGGCCGCGCTGGCCGCCTGCTCCCCGCTGCTGGACGCCCGGGGCGTGCCGCAGTCCGAGCTGTTCACCACCGCGCAGCCCTCGGTGGCCGCGCAGCGCCTGCTGTCGGCGCACTTCCCGGGCGGCTCCGGCAACCCGGCGGTGATCGTCGCCGACGCCGCGCACGCGGACGCCGTGACGGCCGCCGCCGCGCGGGTGCCCGGTGTGGCCGTGGTCCGCCCGTACACCGGCGGCGCGCCGACCGCCCCGCCGGTGGTGGCCGACGGCCGGGTGCGGCTGGACGCGACGCTCGCCGACCCGGCCGACTCGGACGCGGCGCTGGCCACCGTCGGGCGGCTGCGCGCCGCGGTGCACGCGGTGGACGGCGCGGACGCCCTGGTGGGCGGGTACTCGGCGCAGCAGGCCGACACCCGGGCCACCGCCCGGCACGACCGGACGCTGATCATGCCGGTGGTGCTGCTGTGCATCCTGGCGGTGCTGATGCTGCTGCTGCGCTCGGTGCTGGCGCCGGTGCTGCTGGCGGCGACGGTGGCGCTGTCCTACCTGGCGACGCTGGGCGTCTCGGCGCTGGTGTTCCCGCACGTGTTCGGCTTCTCGGCGACCGACCCGTCGGTGCCGCTGTACGGGTTCGTGTTCCTGGTGGCGCTGGGCGTGGACTACAACATCTTCCTGATGACCCGGGTCCGCGAGGAGGCCGCGGCGCACGGCACCCGGGTCGGCGTGCTGCGCGGCCTGACCGCGACCGGCGGCGTGATCACCTCGGCGGGCGTGGTGCTGGCCGCGACCTTCGCCGCGCTCGGCGTGATCCCGCTGGCCTTCCTGGCGCAGATCGCCTTCATCGTCGCCTTCGGCGTGCTGCTGGACACCCTGCTGGTCCGCTCGCTGCTCGTCCCGGCCCTGGTCCACGACCTCGGCGCGCGCGTCTGGTGGCCGGCCCGCAGCCTGCGCTGACGGGCCGTCGGGGGGTCACCGGGCGTTGAGCACCGCGATGCCCGTCTCCCCCGCCTCGAACAGGGCGAACAGCGCGTCCGGCGAGGCATCCCCGGCGCCGGTGCGCTCGATCAGCAGGACGGCCTGCTTCTCGCCGTCCTGCTCCTCGGGGACGAAGTCGGTGACGAGTTCGCGGCGCAGCAGGACGGCCCACTCGGCGCCGTCCTCGGTGAAGGTGTCCGCCCCGGCAGCCCCGGCGGGTTCGCCGTCCAGCACACCGTCCAGCACGCCGAGCGGGGCGACCAGCGTGACCACCAGCCGGTCGCCCGCGCGGGCGTAGCGGGCGGCGAGGTCGAAGGGCAGCAGGTACAGCACGCCCTCCTCGCCCTCGTGCCCGAGCGCGAGCAGCCGGCAGGCGGCCCGCTCGCCCGGCTCGGCGGAGCCGCCGTCGACCGCGAGCAGCACCCCGACGTCCTCCGGTCCCAAGGGCGGAACGGCGGTGATCCACATGCGCGAGGAGTCGTCCATGCGGCCCAGCCAAGCACGCCGCGCCGACAGGCCGACGGGGCGTCAGCCCGCCGTGCCCGGACCGCCGGTGCCCGGACCGCCGGTGCCCGGACCGCCGGTGGCCGGGCGAGCGGGCCACTCCTCCCGGAGCATGCCGAAGAGCACCCGGTCGTAGCACTCGCCGGCCAGCCGGACGGCCCGCCGGCGGCGTCCCTCCTCCCGGAAGCCGAGCCGGGTGAACGCGCGGACGGCCCGCTCGTTGCCGCTCCAGGTGTCCAGCTCCAGCCGCCGCAGCGGGAACGCGCCGAAGAGGTGGTCCACCAGGAGCCGCAGCGCCTCGGAGCCGTGGCCCCGCCCCCAGGACCCGCGCTCGCCGATGGTGATGCCGAGCGTGGCCGTCCCCGTGTACAGGTCGAGGTCGCGGTAGTCGACCATGCCGATCGGGCGGCCGTCCGCCCGGTCCTCGACCGTGAACACGGCCTCCCGCGACGGCACCAGACGGAGCATCGACTCGACGGAGAGGGACACCCCCTCGGCGGTGATCGGCCCGAAGCCGGGGTCCCCGGCGGTGGCCCAGTGGATCACCTCGGGGTCGTTGCGCCAGCGCAGGTGGTGCTCGGCGTCCTCGGCGCGCAGCACGCGCAGCCGGACGTGGTCGCCTTCGAACATCGCGGGTCTCCTGGGGCTGGTGGGACAGGCCGCGGGGAGGCTATCGCCCCGGCGGCCGGGCCGCCGCACCGGGGTGGTCGGTGTACCAATGGGTGCGGACGGCGTCGGTGGGGCGCCGGGGGTCGAGCTCGGGGGCGCCCCAGTGCGCGAGGGCCTCCACGACGGGGCGCAACTCGGTGCCGCGGGGCGTGAGTTCGTAGACGGTGGCGTTGGCGGGGCGCTCCAGGCGGCGGCGTTCGACCAGGCCCTCGGCCTCCAGCTGCTTGAGGCGGGTGGCGAGGATGTCGGTGGAGACGCCGGGCAGGTCCGCGTGCAGGTCGGTGTAGCGGCGCGGGCCGCCGAGCAGCTCCCGGACGATCAGGAGGCTCCAGCGCTCCCCCACCGCGTCCAGGGCGCGGGCGACGGCGCAGTACTGGTCGTAGCTTCGGCGTGGCATGCCGTCAGCATAGCCAAGAGGTTGGACTTTCCAAGTCCTTACTTGGTAGAACGAAGCAAGCCGGCCGCAGGGGCCCGGCGGGGATCGGGAGGCCGCTGATGGAGTTCCGCCAGTCCAGCAAGCTGAAGGACGTGTGCTACGAGATCCGTGGCCCGGTCGTCGACACCGCCAACGCGCTGGAGGAGGCCGGCCACAGCGTGCTCCGGCTGAACACCGGCAACCCGGCCCCGTTCGGCTTCGAGGCCCCCGAGGAGATCGTCCAGGACATCGTCCGCAACCTCACCAACGCGCACGGCTACTCCGACTCGCGCGGCATCCTCCCGGCCCGCCGCGCCGTCGTGCAGTACTACCAGCAGCGCGGCGTCCCGGGCGTCACGGTCGACGACGTGTACCTGGGCAACGGCGTCTCCGAGCTGATCCAGATGGCCGTGCAGGCGCTGATCGACGACGGCGACGAGGTGCTCGTCCCGATGCCGGACTACCCGCTCTGGACGGCCGTGGTGCGGTTCGCGGGCGGCAAGGCGGTGCACTACCTGTGCGACGAGGGCGCCGACTGGTACCCGGACCTGGACGACATCGCCGCCAAGATCACCCACCGCACCAAGGCGATCGTGGTGATCAACCCGAACAACCCGACCGGCGCGGTCTACCCGAAGGAACTCCTGGAGGGCATCCTCGACCTGGCGCGCCGTCACCACCTGCTGGTCTTCGCCGACGAGATCTACGACAAGATCCTCTACGACGGCACCGAGCACCACTGCCTGGGCGCCCTCGCCGAGGACGTGGTCACCCTCACCTTCAACGGCCTCTCCAAGGCGTACCGGGTGGCCGGGTTCCGCAGCGGCTGGCTGGTGGTCTCCGGCCCCAAGGAACACGCCAAGGACTACCTGGAGGGCCTGACCATGCT
This sequence comes from Kitasatospora sp. NPDC088391, assembly GCF_044753345.1. Classification (NCBI taxonomy): domain Bacteria; kingdom Bacillati; phylum Actinomycetota; class Actinomycetes; order Kitasatosporales; family Streptomycetaceae; genus Kitasatospora; species Kitasatospora sp. NPDC088391. Next base: position 399,440 of record NZ_JBIVNB010000005.1, on the reverse strand, counting down.
GGCCGGCATGCGGCTGTGCCCCAACGTGCCCGCCCAGTACGCCGTGCAGGCCGCGCTCGGCGGCCGGCAGTCCATCAACGACCTGGTGCTGCCCAACGGCCGCCTCACCGAGCAGCGCGACGTCACCTGGCGGGCCCTCAACGAGATCCCCGGCGTCTCCTGCGTCAAGCCGAAGGGCGCGCTGTACGCCTTCGCCCGGCTCGACCCGGCCGTGCACCGGATCGTCGACGACGAGCGCTTCGTCCTGGACCTGCTGCTCCGCGAGAAGATCCACATCGTCCAGGGCACCGGCTTCAACTGGCCCCGCCCCGACCACTTCCGCTTCGTCACCCTGCCGCGCGCCGACGAGCTGGAGACCGCGATCAGCCGGATCGGCCGCTTCCTCGCCACCTACCGCCAGTAGCCGCGGCCCGACGCGGCCCGACGCGGCGTTCGGATTGCCGAACGGTAACGAACCAGTCACTCGAAACGCACCGCTCGCACACACTCGGAAGGATGGCGTCCGTCCCGAGCCGTCCTTCCGAGATGAGCCGTCTTGTCCCTCTCCCTCCGCCTGCGCCGGGCCTCCGCGGCCGGCGCGCTGCTGGCCGCCGCCCTGTTCGCCACCGCCTGCGAGCCCGCCGACCCGACGCCCGCCGCGTCGGTCCGGCCGAGCGCGAGCGCGCCCGCCTCCGTCGCGCCCAGCCCCAGCCCGACGCCCACGCCCACGCCGACCCCCACGCCGACGCCGACGCCGACGCCGACGGTGGTCGAGACGCCGAGCACCCCGCCGCCACCCGCGCCCGCCACCACCAAGCCCGCCGCGACCCGGACCACCGCCAAGCCGGCCGCCGAGCCGACGCACGCCACCGAGGCCGCAGGCTGCCACCCGCTGTCGAACGCGGGCAACTGCTACAAGGCGGGCCAGTTCTGCCGGAACTCCGACCACGGCGCGTCCGGCACCGACGCCACCGGCCGGACCATCGTCTGCGTGGACAAGAACGGCTGGCGCTGGATCGCCTCCTGACACCCCGTCAGGGAGAGCGCTCAGCGGCGCGGCCCGTACATGATCAGGCCGACCCCGGCCAGGCAGACCAGCACGCCCAGCACGTCCCAGCGGGTGGGGCGGAAGCCGTCCAGGACGACGCCCCACAGCAGCGAACCCGCCACGAACACCCCGCCGTACGCGGCCAGCACCCGCCCGAAGTCCGCGTCCGGCTGGAGCGCGGCGGTGAACCCGTACAGCCCGAGCGCCACCACCCCGAGCCCGGCCAGCCACCACGGCCGGGCCTCCCGGACGGACTGCCAGACCAGCCAGCAGCCGCCGATCTCCAGGACGGCGGCCAGCGCGAACAGCAGGACGGAACGGGCGGTGCTCACCGCCCCACCCTAGACGGCGGGGCCTCCGGACCCGACAGCACCGGGTCCGGAGGCCCCGCCCCCCGTTCGTCGACGCGCCGTCGGGCGCGCCGTCAGTGGCCGTGCTCGCTGCGGCCCGCGCGGCGGACGATCGAGTAGTGGTCGATCCGGCTGCCGTTCTCGGCCAGCGCGGTGACCGTCATGGTGGACTCGGCGCCCCGGTGGGCCGGGGTGACGTCGACCTTGATGAAGGAGTAGCCGGTGTAGCGGACCCGGGACCAGTGCACGGTCTCGGCGACCTTCACGCTGCCCTTGTCGAAGTGGTAGGTGACCACCTCGTCCTGGTGGTTCTCGTGGCCCTCGTAGGTGTCGGGGGCGTCGAAGGAGTACAGGCTGCGGCCCGCCGCGCCCGCCGTCACGTACACCACGCCGTCCTTGGCCGGGTCGATGCTCGCGCCGGACGGCACCGCCTTGCTGACCTTGTTGCCGAGGATCGCGTCGGTGCGCTCGTACACGTGGTTGTGGCCGTTGACGACCAGGTCCACCCGGTACTTCTCGAACAGCGGCACCCAGGCGTCCCGGACGCCGCCGTCCGAGGCGTGCTGGTGGGTGGTGGAGAAGGCGCAGTGGTGGAAGAACACCACCACGAAGTCCACCGACTCGTCGGCCCGCAGCTCGCGCAGCCGGCGCTCCAGCCACTCGGTCTGCCGGCCCGCGGTGATGCCCAGGTTGGCCGGGATCTCGTACGAGACGTCGTTGGCGTCCAGCGAGATCACGCCGACGTTGCCGTAGGTGAAGGAGTAGACACCGGGCGCCTTGCGCGGGTCCGGGCCGTCGGTCGGCAGGGTGAAGCGGGCGTCGTCGCCGCCGTACCCGTTGTGCGAGTACCAGGCCTCCATGTCGTGGTTGCCGTAGGAGACCATCCACGGCACCTTCGAGGCCACCGTCTCGGTCTGCGCCAGGAAGGCGTCCCAGGTCAGCGCGTTGTACGCGACCTTGTCGCTGTCCTGGCCCTGGCCCATCGGGTCGGCGTAGCAGATGTCGCCCGCGTGCAGGTGGAAGACCGGCTTCTGCGCCAGGATGACGTTGTCGTTGCCGGCCGCGTGCGCGCTGACGCCCTGGTCGCCGAAGGCGGTGAAGGTGAAGGGCTCGAACGGACGGTTGTGCCGGCCGTGCCGGGACGGCGCGGTGGTGAAGGTCTGCAGGGTGGAGATCGCCTGGTGCGAGGCCGGGTCGAAGCCCTCGTGGCCGACACCGTAGTAGTACGTGGTGCCGGGCTGCAGGCGGTCCAGCGCGACGTGCAGGTAGTACTGGTCGACCGGGGTGCCGGTCGGGGTCAGCGCCGGGGTGTGCAGCGCGCGCACCTCGGCCTCGATCTTGTGACTGAGGTCCCACGGGTGGCGGCCGAAGCGCAGGAACGGCTTCTTCACCGGGGCCGGGACCTGCCAGGACACCCGCATCTGGGTGTCGGCCTCGGCGCCGAACTGCAGGTGGCGGCCGACCGGGGCGACCAGCGAACCGGTCACCGCGTCCGCCGTGCCGCCGGCCGGGGCGGCGGACGCGGTGCCGGAGCCCAGCGCCCCGCCGACCGCGAGCGCGCTGACCGTCACCGCGCCGGAGCGCAGCAGGGTGCGGCGGGACAGCTTGCTGCGGAGGTACTCGTGCTGCTCGGCCATGCTCATCCGGGCGGCGAGCCGGGCGGGCACGCCCATGTTGGGGATATCCATGCGCGGGAGACTGTCAGCGGCCGATGGCCGCCACCCGCCCGGTCGGTGAACGAGCGTCATCGTGCCGGTCTGGCCGAGCACATGATCCGACCATGTGTTGGTAAAACCGCTCGTGGACCGGCCGCCGGGCCGCTCAGAGCGGCTCGCCCGGCACCGCCAGGTACGCCGCCCGCAGCCGGGCCGCCCCCTCCACCCCGAACTCCCGGCCGTCCACCACCGCGACCGGGCGCACCCCGACCGCCGCGTTGGTGGCGAACACCCCGTCCACGCCCGCCAGTTCCGGCCCGACCCGCTCCTCCGCGCCGCCGACCGCCGCGCGCAGCAGCGCCATCGCGGTACCCGCCAGGTAGGCGCCGCGCGGCCAGAGCACCTCGCCGCCGCGCAGGAAGCCGACGTTCCAGGTGCCGCCCTCGGTGACGGCGCCGGAGGCGTCCACGAACAGCGCGTCGTCGTACCCGGCCTGCTGGGCCAGCCGGCGCTGGCGCAGCGCCCCGAACAGGGCGACGCTCTTCACCTCGGGCAGCTCCCGCTCGAACCGGGCCGTCCGGACCCGGAGCGGCCCCGGCGCCCCCGCGGCCACCGGACGGGACGTCACCAGCACCCGGGGCTCGGCCCGGCCGCCGATGCTGCCCAGGTCGATCGCCGGGTCGAACAGCGTCACCCGGACCGCGACCGCCCCCGCCGCCGGGGCCCGCCGCCGGGCGAACTCCCTGATCCGCCCCCGGTCCGGCCGCACCCCGAACAGCGCCGCGCAGTCCCGCTCCAGCCGCTCCAGGTGCAGGCCGAGCCCGCGCACCCGCCCGTCCTCCACCACCATCGTGGTGAAGTGCCCGTAGTTGGTCAGCGCCAACGCCTGCAACTGGTCCGCCGTCACCGGCCGCCCGTCCAACTCCGCCACCACGCCGTCTCCGCTCACGCCCCCATTCTCCGGCCCCGGCGGAAATCCCGGTGCCCCGCCACCGGGTCGGCGGATAGGTTCGCGGGATGACCGAGACCGAGACGCAGCGCCGCCCCGTGCCCTTCGACGACAACGGGGAGTCGGACACCGCGCTCGCCTTCCTGGCCTTCGCCCGGGAGTGCGTGGTGAAGAAGACCGAGGGGCTGACCGAGGAGCAGCTGCGCCGGGCCCTGGTGCCGACGGGGACGTCGCTGCTGGGCCTGGTGCACCACCTGGCCACCGCCGAACTGCACTGGTTCGGCCACCACGTGGCGGGCCGGGCGGAGGACGAGCAGCACGACTTCGGGATGGACGTGCCGGCGGAGCTGACGGCCGATCAGGTGCTGGCCCGCTACCGGGCGGCGGTCGCGGCCAGCGACGCCGCGCTCCGCTCCTCCGAGGACCTGACCCGCCCGGTGGCCCTCCCGATCAGGGACGAGTACCTGTCGGTCCGCTGGGTGGTCGCCCACATGACCAGCGAGACGGCCCGGCACGCCGGGCACGCCGACATCCTGCGCGAGCAGATCGACGGCGTGACCGGGCGTTAGCGGCGGCTCAGGCGGTGGCGGCCGCCGCCGCGCGGCCGGCGGCGCGGCCGGAGAACAGGCAGCCGCCGAGGAAGGTGCCCTCCAGCGAGCGGTAGCCGTGCAGGCCGCCGCCGCCGAAGCCCGCCGCCTCGCCGGCCGCGTACAGGCCGTCCAGCACGCTGCCGTCGGCGCGCAGGACCCGGGAGTCGAGGTCGGTCTGCAGGCCGCCGAGCGACTTGCGGGTGAGGATGTTGAGCCGGACGGCGATCAGCGGCCCGGCCCCGGGGTCGAGCAGCCGGTGCGGCGCGGCGGTGCGGATCAGCTTGTCGCCGAGGTAGCGCCGGGCCCCGTGGACCGCGGTGACCTGGAGGTCCTTGCCGAACGGGTTGGCGATCTCGCGGTCCCGGGCCTCGATCTGGCGGTGCAGCTCGGCGCCGTCGATCGGGGGCGCCCCGCCCTGGCGTTCGTTCATGCCGCGCACCAGCTCCTCCAGCGTGTCGGCGACCACGAAGTCCGGGCCGTGCCGCTTGAACGCCTCGACTGGGCCGGTGGCGCCGGGCAGCGCGCGGCCGAGCACCTGTCGGATCGAACGGCCCGTCAGGTCGGGGTTCTGCTCGGAGCCGGAGAGCGCGAACTCCTTCTCGATGATCTTCTGGGTGAGCACGAACCAGGTGTGCTCGTACCCGGTGCGCATGATGTGTTCGAGGGTGCCGAGGGTGTCGAAGCCGGGGAACAGCGGGACGGGAAGGCGCTGTCCGGTGGCGTCCAGCCAGAGCGAGGACGGGCCGGGCAGGATGCGGATGCCGTGCCGGGCCCAGATCGGGTTCCAGTTCTCGATGCCCTCGGTGTAGTGCCACATCCGGTCGCCGTTGACCAGGCGGCCGCCGGCCGCGCCCGCGACGTCCAGCATCAGGCCGTCGACGTGCGCGGGGACGCCGGAGAGCAGCTTGGCGGGCGGGGTGCCGAGCCGCTCGGGCCAGGCGGCCCGGACCTTGTCGTGGTTGCCGCCGATGCCGCCGGAGGCCACCACCACGGCCTGGGCGCGCAGTGCGAAGTGCCCGGCGACCTCGCGCGAGCTGGCCTCGCCGCGCGGCACGGCGGACGGGGCGAGCAGTTCGCCGGTGACGGTGTCGAGGGTGCCGCCGCTCGCCGCCAGGCCGGTGACCCGGTGCCGGGACCGCAGCTGCACCCGTCCGGCCTTCACCGCCTCGCGGACCCGGCGGGCGAACGGCTCGACGATGCCGGGGCCGGTGCCCCAGGTGATGTGGAAGCGCGGCACGGAGTTGCCGGGGCCGGTGGCGAGCATTCCGCCGCGCTCGGCCCAGCCGACCACCGGGAACAGCCGCAGGCCCTGGGCGTGCAGCCAGGCGCGCTTCTCGCCGGCCGCGAAGTCGACGTACGCCTCGGCCCAGCGGCGCGCCCAGAGGTCCTCGTCCCGGTCGAAGCCGGCCGTGCCGAGCCAGTCCTGCCAGGCGAGTTCGCGCGAGTCCTTGATCCGCATCCGGCGCTGCTCGGGCGAGTCCACCAGGAACAGCCCGCCGAAGGACCAGTGCGCCTGCCCGCCGAGCGACCCGGCCGGCTCCTGGTCCAGCAGCAGCACCTTCCGCCCGGCCTCGGCCAGCTCGGCGGTCGCGGCGAGGCCCGCGAGGCCCGCTCCGATCACGATGACGTCGGCGTCGTAGGCCATGCGGGCGTCCTTCCAAACCTGGCTCCGGAGTCCCATGATCCTCCGGCCTTCCCGCCCCGCGGTCAACCCACCGGTAACTTCCCCGGCCTCCCCCGGCCTCCCCCGGTCTTCCCCGCGAACGCGCGGGAGCCCCGCCCGGTGGTGACCGGACGGGGCTCCGTCGGCGGAGCGTCAGGGCTTGATCCGGACGACCTGCGGGTCGTGGTCGGAGGCCTGGGCGGCGAACTCGCTGTTGATGTGCACCACGTCGTAGTGGGTCTTCTTCGGCTTCAGCGCGGGGCTGACCAGGATGTGGTCGAGCACCTGCGAGTTGCCCTGGTAGACGTACGAGTAGCGCTCGGCGGCGGGCAGCTCGTTGACCAGGTCGCGCAGGCCGCCGTCCTTGGTGAGGGTCTGCAGCGCGGGCGAGAACTGGTAGTCGTTGAAGTCGCCGAGCGAGACGATCCGGGCCTTGGGGTCGGCCTTGAGCAGCTTGGCGACGAAGGCCTGCTCGACGGCGGCCTGCTTCTGGCGCTGCACCTCGGAGGACCGGGTGGGGGCCTGGAAGCGGCTGTCGATGCCCTGGTCGCCGCCCTTGCTGTTGAAGTGGTTGGCGATCACGAAGACCGGCTTGCCGCGGAACTCGAACTGGCCGACCAGCGGCTTGCGGCTGGAGGCCCAGGCCTCGTTGCCGGGGTCGATCCGGCCGGGCGAGGCGGTCAGGTGGGTCTTGTTGTTCTTGCCGGCCACGTCCACGGCGGTGGTGGAGGTGCCGCCGGGGATGTCGGTGAAGGACACCCGGGCCGGGTTGAACAGGAACACCTGGCGGATGTTGCCGCCGGGCTCGCCGCCGTCCTGGCCGTCGACCGGGTCGATCGAGCGCCAGTCGTAGGCCGGGCCGCCGGCCGCCTTGATGGCGTCGACGAAGGTCTTGACCGTGGTGGAGGCGTCGACCGTGCCGTCGTTGACGGCGCCGTTGTTGTCCTGGATCTCCTCCAGGGCGACGATGTCGGGCGAGGCCAGGTTGGTGACGACGCCCTTGGCGAGCTGGGCGAACTTGTCCGGGCCGTCGCTCGGGTCGAGGTTCTCCACGTTGTAGGTGGCGATGGAGAGTTCCTTCTTCTTCGCCTTCTCGGCGACCTCGGGCTTGAGCCCGTTGTCCTTGACGGTGCCGAGGGTGTTCGCGGCGATGGTGTAGCCGCCGAACTGGTTGTAGTCGAGCGGGCCGGTGGTGGCGCCGGTCAGCCGGTCGCCGACGTTGGCGACCGGGAACGGCTGCTGGGTCAGCGGCGGCAGCGACTGGATCATGATCCGGCCGCTGTTCGGCTTGTCGTAGCCGAGGTAGACCACGCCGCCGCGGGCGGTCCGCGGGTCGGCCGAACTGGCGTCCACCCAGAGCTCGTTGTACTTGTCGGTGGCCTGCACCACCGGCACGTCGGCGACCTGGACGTTCATGCCCTCCAGCGACTCGTAGAGGTCGAGGGCGTAGGTGGACGGGGCCAGGGTCAGGCCCTCGACCGAGCCGCCGGCCGCGTCGGGGGCGTAGGCGGCCGGGATGTTCGAGGCGTTCAGCACGACCGGCGCGGGCACCGGGTTGCCGGAGGACAGCACGGTGGTGGTCGGGCCGGTCAGCTCGGTGATCGACTGCGAGCCGCCCGCGCTGTTCGGGTAGTACTCGCTGACCTTGCCGCTGACCAGCACCGAGTCGCCGACCTTGACGGTCGGGGCGGCGGAGCCGGTGTAGACGAAGACGCCCTCGCTGGTGGCGGGGTCGTTGTCGGGGTTCGGGTCCTGGATCCAGAAGCCCTTGGTGCCGTAGCCGCGCACGCCGGTGACCACGCCGGGGACGTTGGTGACGCTCTGGCCGTTCTTCGGCGACACCCGGGTGGTGCCCTGGATGTCGTGGACGCGCAGCGCGCCGGGGGTGGGCGGGGTGGTCGGCGGGGTGGTGCTGCCGCCGCCGGCGGTCTCGCCCTTGGAGTTGGTCGGCGTCGGGTCGCCGGCCGTGAAGTCCTTGGAGTTGTCGTCGGTGTCGGCGAGCGAGGCCGCGCGGGCCACCGAGGCGGTGTTGGAGGCGCCGGTGGCGGGGGCGGTCTCCCGGACCACGGCGGTGCCGAAGCCCACCAGGTCGACGATCCGCGGGTCGGCGGCGCAGTCCGCGGCGGTCTTGCAGGTCAGCGCGGCGGTGCCGTTGACCAGCGCGACGGTGCCGGAGGTGCCGGACAGCGCGAGGGTGCCGGCGGCGTCGGCGGTCGGCAGGTCGACGGTGCCGCCCGCGCCGGGGCCCTCGGCGACCAGGTAGCGGCCGCCGGGGGCGACCGAGCCGGTCAGCGGGGTGACGCCCCACTGGCTGTTCGCGCTCGGGCTGCCGGGCAGGTACTGCACGCTGTAGCCGGCCAGGCCGAAGGCCGCGCCGGACGGGTTGCCCAGCTCGATGAAGTCGTTCTTCAGCGTCGCGCCGGAGTTGCCGCCGCCGCCGTACACCTCGGAGATCACCGCGCCGGTGGACGGCGCGGCGGACGCGCCCGGCAGCGGGACGGTCAGCAGGGACGTGGCGACCGCGGCGGTTGCGGCGGCACGCAGCAGGGTGCGGCGGGAGCGGCGGGCGGAGGTGGGGCTGGGCACCGTTGCGGGGCTCCTTCGGGCAGGACCACGGCCCGGGCACCGCTGCGGGGCCCGGGCGGGTGTCGGTGAGGGTTCGTCAGAAGGCGTGCGGCCAGGGCCGGTCCGGGACTCCCCCGCCCTCCCCTGGCTGGCTACTCGCGTAGATCCAGACCAGAAGATACGCGCGTAGAAGTTGACCCGACAAGGGCCTCGACGTGAACTCTTCACCTCGCTCCGGGGCGGGCGGGCCCGTTCGCACCCGCCCGTCCGGGCCCGCCTACGCCTGCTCGCGCAGGCCCGCGCCCCACTTCTGCTCGACCCGGCCGAACTTCCAGAACGCCAGCGCGCCCGCCCAGGTCAGCACGAACAGGCCGACGATCACGTAGCCGACCAGGTTGAGGTCCAGCCCGGCGATCCAGCCGATCGGGCCCCAGGTGACGTCCAGCTTCTCGGAGAGCAGGCCGACCAGTTCGATCACGCCGATCACCAGCGCCACCACCACCGACAGGCCGGTCACGGTGAGGTTGTAGTAGATCTTCCGGACCGGCTTGGAGAACGCCCACTCGTAGGCGAAGTTCATGAAGGAGCCGTCGATGGTGTCCAGCAGGCTCATCCCGGCCGCGAACAGGATCGGCAGCACCAGCAGCGCGTACCAGGGCAGCGAGAAGGCGGCCGCGCCGCCCGCCAGCACCAGCAGCGAGACCTCGGTGGCGGTGTCGAAGCCGAGGCCGAACAGCAGGCCCACCGGGTACATGTGCCAGGGCTTGGTGACGGCCCGGGTGACCCGGCCGAGGATGCGGTTCAGGAAGCCGCGCCGGTCCAGCTGGCGCTCCAGCTCGGCCTCGTCGAAGTCGCCCTGGCGCATCCGGCGGAACACCTTGAGGATGCCGTTGAACGCGCCGAGGTTGATCAGGCCGATCAGCAGCAGGAAGGTGCCGGAGACGCTGACCCCGATCAGGCCGGTGGCCTCGTGCAGCGTCGAGTCGTCCGCCTCGACCTGGCCCGCCAGCGAGCGGATGCCGAACGCCAGCAGCGCGCACAGGCCGAAGACGATCGAGGAGTGGCCGAGCGAGAACCAGAAGCCGACCGACAGCGGGCGCTTGCCCTGGCCCATCAGCTTGCGGGTGGTGTTGTCGATGGCCGCGATGTGGTCGGCGTCGAAGGCGTGCCGCATGCCGAGGGTGTAGGCGGTGAGGCCCATGCCGGCACCGAACACCTGGCCGCCGACGTCGTAGTGCCGGGGCGCGATGACCGCGAGCAGGGTGACCCACCCGACCACGTGCAGGGCCAGGACGAACCCGGCCATCCCGGCGAGCCGGAGCCACTCCTCGCGGGTGAGCCGGTCGCGCAGCCGGTTGGGCGCTGCCATGGGTGTTCCTCCTGGACGCGGTGGTGAGCCGGCCCATCCTTCCGCTTGTCGGATTGTAATTGCAAGTTCTTTGCAACTAGGAGCCGGGGGCGCACAACGGCGGACTCAAGGCGACCGATCGGAAAGCTTCCTGACGGTTCGTGAGGCCAAATCCTTGACCCGGGCGATTGGTCCAGTCCAATCTAGGTGACGCGCTCACCCCAAGCGCGCAGGCTCCCACCTGGTCCCACGGCCGACGCACCTACCGGACAACCCCACGTCTCCGGAGGTTCCTCCCATGCTTGAACGGGCCACGCCCGCCCCCGAGTCCGCCCGCCGCCCCGCCGTCCGGCGGCGCACCGGCGCCCTCGCCCTGGCCGCCGCCATGACGGTCGGCTCCACCGCCCTCGCGGTCTCGCTCGGCACCGCCTCCGCGGCCGCCGTCAACCTGCTGAACAACGGCGACCTCGAGTCCGGCTCGCTCGGCGCCTGGACCTGCACCAGCGGCTCGGTGGTGACCACCCCCGTGCACGGCGGCTCGTACGCCCTGAACGGCAACGCCACCGCCGGGGACACCGGCCAGTGCCAGCAGACCGTCACCGTGCAGCCCAACACCAAGTACACGCTGGCGGGCTGGCTCAAGGGCAGCTACGTCTACCTGGGCGCCACCGGCACCGGGGTGAACGCCTCCACCTGGACGCCGGGCGCCTCGAACTGGACCCAGCTCAGCACCAGCTTCACCACCGGCGCGTCCACCACCTCGGTGACGGTCTTCACCCACGGCTGGTACGGCACCGGCGCGTACCAGGCCGACGACCTGACCCTGACCGGACCGGGCGGCGGCACCGCGAGCCCGTCCGCCAGCACCTCGGCCTCCGCCTCGGCCAGCGCCTCGCCCTCGACCTCGGCGAGCCCCTCCACCAGCGCCTCGCCGTCCACCTCCAGCAGCCCCTCGCCGTCGGCCAGTTCCACCTCCGGCACCGGCAACGGCCCGACCGGCGACGGCAAGATCACCGTGCCGGGCGGGGTGGCGGTCACCCGGACCACCGCCAACGCGGTGGTGCTGAAGTGGAACGCCTCGACCGACTCCACCGACAACTACGTCGGCTACAAGGTCTGGTCGCAGGGCCGGCTGGTCGGCACCTCGATGGGGACGAGCGTCGCGGTCTCCTCGCTGCTGCCGAACACCTCGTACACCTTCAGCGTCCAGGCGTACGACAAGGCCGGGCACGCCTCCCAGCAGTCGACCGCGGTCACCGTCTCCACCGCCGCCGCGCCCGCCGCCAAGCCGCTGAAGTCCGCCTACTTCGACCAGTGGTCGGTCTACGACGCCGCCTACTACCCGAAGAACGTCGACACCTCCGGCGCGGCCGGCAAGCTCGACGTGATCTCCTACGCGTTCGAGAACATCCACCCGACCAACCTCAACTGCTTCGAGGCGGTCAAGGCGTCCGACGCCTCGCACGAGGACAACCCGAACGCGGGCGACGGCGCGGCCGACGCGTACGCCGACTACCAGATGGACTACTCGAACGCGATCTCGGTGGACGGCTCCGCCGACGACTGGCAGCAGCCGCTGAAGGGCAACTTCAACCAGCTGCGCCAGCTCAAGGCGAAGAACCCGAACCTGCGGGTCACCCTGTCGCTGGGCGGCTGGACCTACTCGAAGTACTTCTCGGACGCGGCGGCCACCGACGCCTCGCGCAAGAAGCTGGTCTCCTCCTGCCTCGACATGTTCCTGAAGGGCAACCTGCCGACCGGCGTCGCCGGTGACGCCTCCGGCGGCGCGGCCACCGCGGCGGGCATCTTCGACGGCATCGACATCGACTGGGAGTACCCGGGCTCGGCCGGCGGCCACACCGGCAACCACTGGTCGGCGGCCGACAAGCAGAACTTCACCGCGCTGCTCGCCGAGTTCCGCAGCCAGCTGGACTCCTACGGCGCCTCCGTCGGCAAGAAGTTCCTGCTGACCGCGGCCCTGCCGTCCGGCCAGGACAAGATCGCGGCGATCGAGACGGACAAGATCGGCGCGTACCTCGACTACGCCGACATCATGACGTACGACATGCACGGCTCCTGGGACGCCACCGGCCCGACCAACCTCCAGGACCCGCTGCACGACAGCCCGGCCGACCCGACCACCCCGATCAAGCCCGGCACCGCCAAGTACAACGTGGACACCACGCTCGCCGCGTACACCACCGGCCTGCCCGAGTACGGCATCCCGGGCGGCTTCCCGGCCAACAAGATCGTCCTGGGCGTGCCGTTCTACTTCCGCGGCTGGACGGGCGTCCAGGCCGGGAACAACTACGGCCTCTACCAGACCGCGACCGGCGCCACCCCGGCCAAGCCCGGCAGCCAGGAGGCCGGCCTGGCCAGCTGGCGCGAGCTCACCCTCACCGCCCAGAACACCCACTGGGACCCGGTGACCGAGTCCACCTGGGTCTACGACGGCACCAACTTCTGGACCGGCGACGACCCGAAGGCCATCCAGGCGCGCGCCGCCTACGCCAAGTCGAAGGGCCTGGCCGGCATGTTCGCCTTCGCCCTGGAGAACGACGACAACTCCACCACCCTGCTCACCACCCTCTACAACAGCCTGAACTGACCCCGGGCCCCGCCCCGGCGGCCCGCCGCGCCCCTCCGTCGGCGCGGCGGGCCGCCGCCTTGGACCGCCCTTGAACCGCCCTTGGCCATTCCGGGAGGGTGCTGGGAGGCAGCTGGGAGGTTCATGAATGCGTACCTTACGATCATCTGGTGCCAAGCCTGACCGGACTTCCGCTGCAGCTGATCGCCATCGTCCTGGCGGTCCTCGTCTTCGCCGCCACCATGTGGCTGTGGCCCCGGCTGGGCGGGCGGGGCTGGCGGGCCTGGCTCGGCCGGATCGGCGCGTTCCTCGCCACCCAGGTCGCCGTGCTGGTCGCGATGGGCCTGGTGGCGAACTCGTACTTCGGCTTCTACTCGACCTGGAGCGACCTGCTCGGCCTGGACGGCAGCCCCGGCACCGTGGTCGACCACCAGCCCGGCGCCAAGGCCGTCAAGGTCGTCGGCGAGCAGAAGATGTACTCCTCGCAGGGCTCGGTCCAGGAGCGTTCCGGCCTGATCCAGAAGGTCGAGATCCGCGGCGCGGGCACCGGCCTGACCGGCACCCCCGCGTACGTCTACCTGCCGCCGCAGTACTTCCAGCCCGCCTACGCGGAGACCCGCTTCCCGATGCTGCTGGCGCTGTCCGGCTACCCGGGGACGCCGGAGAAGCTGATCTCGCTGCTGCAGTACCCGGCGTCGACCCTGAAGGCGATCGAGGCCCAGGAGATGCCGCCGACCGTCCTGGTGATGATGCGCCCCACCCTGGTCGGCAACCGCGACACCGAGTGCATGGACGTGCCCGGCGGGCCGCAGGTGGAGACCTTCTTCACCGAGGACCTGCCGAAGGCGATGGCCGGCTCCTACCGGATCGACGACCGGCCGGAGTCCCGGGCCGTGATCGGCGACTCCACCGGCGGCTACTGCGCCGTCAAGTTCGCCGTCCGCAAGCCGGACTCGTACCGCTCGGCGATCTCGCTCTCCGGCTACTACGAGGTCCACAACGACCCCACCACCGGCGACCTGTTCGGCGGCAGCGACCAGGTCAAGCAGGACAACGACCTGCTCTGGCGGCTGCGCAACCACCCCGCCCCGCCGGTCTCGCTGCTCCTCGCCACCAGCCACAACGAGGAGAACTACCCCGCCACCCAGGAGATGGTCGCCGCCTTCAAGGCCCCCACCCGGGTCTCCACCATCACCCTCGACTCCGGCGGCCACAACTTCCACACCTGGACCCGGGAGATCCCGCCCGCCCTCACCTGGCTCGGCCAGCGCCTCGGCAAGCCCGCCCCGGCGGCCTGACGCCCCGTCGGACCGGTCGCCTGACGGAGCGTCACCCGTTCGGCGCGGAGATCACAGGGTGCTCATAGCCCGGTCTCATGAAGCTCTCAGCACGGCCGCCGAGCGTATGGGCCATGACCACGTCCAGTTCCGTTCCTCCGACCAGCGAGCCGTGGCCCGACGCCGCGAGCTACCCGCCGCCCGCGGCCGGTGCCGCGTCCGGCCCGACCGAGTGGCCCGCCGCGCCGCCGCCCGCCGGGGCCGGGCGCGAGCGGCCCGCTGAGACGCTGTTCCCGCCGGTGGCGCTGCCGCCGACCGGCCCGAAGGGTCCGTCCACCTGGGCGGCCCGGCTGCGCACCCTGCCCGCCCGCACCTGGCGCGGACGGGAGCAGGACGCCCGCTGGGTCCGGCCCGCCTTCCTCGGCCTGCTGCTGGCCACCGCCGTCCTCTACTTCTGGAACCTGACCGCCTCCGGGTGGGCGAACGCCTTCTACTCGGCGGCCGTGCAGGCCGGCTCGGTCAGCTGGAAGGCGATGTTCTTCGGGTCCTCGGACGCGGCGAACTTCATCACCGTCGACAAGCCGCCGCTGTCGCTGTGGCCGATGGCGCTCTCGGCCCGGCTGCTCGGCCTCGGCTCGTTCAGCGTGCTGGCCCCGCAGGTCCTGATGGGCGTCGGCACCGTCGCCACCGTGTACGCGACGGTGCGCCGCCGCTTCACCCCGCTGGCCGGCCTGGTCGCGGGCGCCGCGCTGGCGCTCACCCCGGTGGCGGCGCTGATGTTCCGCTTCAACAACCCGGACGCGCTGCTGGTGCTGCTGCTCACGCTGGCCGCGTACGGCACCGTCCGGGCCACCGAGACGGCGTCCACCCGCTGGCTGGTGTTCGTCGGCGTGATGTTCGGCCTCGGCTTCCTCACCAAGACCCTGCAGGCGTTCCTGGTGCTGCCCGGCTTCGCCCTGGTGTACCTGGTCTGCGCGCCGACCGGCCTCGGCCGCCGGCTGCGCCAACTGCTGTACGGCACCGTGGCGATGGTGGTGGCGGGCGGCTGGTGGGTGGCGGTCGTCGAGCTGCTGCCCGCCTCGGCCCGCCCGTACGTCGGCGGCTCGCAGGACAACTCCTTCCTCTCGCTGACCTTCGGCTACAACGGCTTCGGCCGGATCACCGGTGACGAGACCGGCTCGGTCGGCGGCGGCGGGGGCGGCAACCGGATGGGCGGCGGGGGCGGCGGCATGTGGGGCAGCACCGGCCTCACCCGCCTGTTCGACGGCGACATCGGCGGCCAGATCGCCTGGCTGATGCCCGCCGCGCTGGTCCTGCTGGTGTTCGGCCTCTGGGCCACCCGCCGTCACCCGCGCACCGACTCGGCGCGGATCGGCTTCCTGGTCTGGGGCAGCTGGCTGCTCGCCACCGCGCTGACCTTCAGCTTCATGTCCGGCATCTTCCACCAGTACTACACGGTGGCGCTGGTCCCGGCGGTCGCCGCCCTGGTCGGCATGGGCGCCGAGGGCCTGTGGCGGGCCCGGCACCGGCTGCCGTACGCGGCCGTGCTGGCCGTGACGGTCGCGGGCACCGCCTGGTGGGCGCGCCAACTCCTGGGCCGCAGCAGCACGTTCCTGCCGTGGCTGGGCAACGTCGTGCTGGTCGCCGGGGTGCTGGCCGCGCTCGGCCTGCTCTTCGCCGGCCGGATCGAGGGCCACGCCGGCCGCCGGATCGCCACCCTGGCGGGTCTCACCGCGCTCGCCGCCGGCCTGGCCGGCCCGACCGCGTACGCCCTCGACACCGTCGCCACCGGCCACAGCGGCTCGATCGTGACCGCCGGTCCGGCCGTCCGCGGCGGCGGCTTCGGCCCGGGCGGCGGCGGCCGCGGCGGCAACTTCCGCGGCGGCTTCCCCGGCGGTGGCCAGGGCGGGCAGAACGCTCAGGGCGGCCAGGGCGGCCAGAACGGCATGCCGAACTTCCCGGGCGGCGGCACTCAGAACGGCGGCGGCCAGAACGGCGGCGCGATGCCCGCCTTCCCGGGCGGCACGGCGAACGGCGGCCAGAACGGCATGCCGAACTTCCCCGGCGGCACCGGCACCCGCAACGGCACCGGCGGCCTGCGCGAGGACGGCCGCGGCGGCTTCGGCGGCGGCACGGGCGGGGGCGGCATGGGCGGCCTGCTGGAGGGCGCCAAGGTCTCCGCCGAGGTGGCCGCGCTGCTGAAGCAGGACGCCGGGAAGTACACCTGGGTGGCCGCGGCGGTCGGCTCGCAGAACCAGGCCAGCTACCAACTCGCCTCCGGCGAGCCGGTGATGGCGCTGGGCGGCTTCAACGGCAGCGACCCGTCGCTGAGCCTGGACGGCTTCAAGGAGCTGGTGCGGCAGGGCAAGGTGCACTGGTTCATCGGCGGCGGCGGCATGGGCGGCGGGATGGGCGGCTCCAGCTACTCCTCCGAGATCGCCTCCTGGGTGGCGTCCACCTACACCGCGAAGACGGT
Source organism: Kitasatospora sp. NPDC088391 (assembly GCF_044753345.1). Lineage (NCBI taxonomy): Bacteria > Bacillati > Actinomycetota > Actinomycetes > Kitasatosporales > Streptomycetaceae > Kitasatospora > Kitasatospora sp. NPDC088391. The sequence continues at coordinate 382,953 of NZ_JBIVNB010000005.1, read as the reverse complement.
CGGCAGCACCACCCTGTACGACCTGACGGCCGCGCCGAAGTCGGCGGGCTGACCGCGGGTCCCGAGAACACCCGGGGCCGTCCGACTCCCCACCCCCAGGGGGAGTCCGGACGGCCCCGGGCCTCGACGTTCCTGCCGGCGGCCGGTCAGCCGCCGCAGAGCGAGAGCATGGTCTTCTTGTCCGCGGGCGTCACCGGCAGCTGGTACTTCAGCGAGACCTGCGCCCAGCGGATCGCGTACGAGCAGTGGATCTGGGTGTTCGCGGGCAGCCAGGTGGCCGGGCCGGAGTCGCCCTTGGAGCCGTTCTGCGAGCCGTCGGCCGGGATCAGGTTCAGCGGGTCGTTGGCGATCTGCACCCGCTTGAGCTTGTCCCACTGCGCGGCGCCCTGCTGCCAGTCGTAGGACAGCGGCATCACGTGGTCGATCTGGATCTTCGACGCCTGCTGCTTGGTCCACTCCACCGTCTTGCCGGTGTACGGGTCCCAGATGGTCATGGCGGTGACCACGCACTGGGCGCTGTCCTTGTGCTCGATCTTCTGCCCGTCGCGGGCCAGCACGTCGTCCCGGGTCCCGCAGTTGTTGTGCCCGTACGGGACGCCGTCCACGTTGTCGGTCCAGGCCGGGCCGAACTGGTCCCGGTCGTAGCCGGTCTTCGGGCCGGGGTCGGCGGTCTTCACCTTGGCGATCAGCTCCAGCCCGGCCTTCTTGTCGGCGTCGCCGGTGACGGGTGCCAGCCCGGGCTTGGTGCCGTCGGGGTTCTGCAGCGGGTTGGTCCCCTGGGCGGCGGACCCGGACGTGCCCGACCCCCCCGACGGCTTGGTCCCGTTCTTGCTGGTGCACCCGGCGAGCGCGAGCGGGCCGAGCAACAGGACGGCGACAACGGCGGTTCGGCGGGAGCGCACGGCATTCCTCTGCGGTAGGACGGGCCTGACGACCCAACAGGAGACCAGTCGGCCCACTCCGGGTCAAGCCGGGCGCACCGCACCATGACAGACCTCACAATCCGGGCATCCGTCGCCCCGGACCGAAAACCCGCGCGCGAACCCGGACACGATTCCGGACAGGAACCCGCGCCGTCGGCCGGGTCAGCCGCCGATCGCCGACATCGGCCGGGCCGGGCGCTCGAAGTCCGCCGCGCCGATCCGGTGCCCGGGGCCCTTGCCGGCGACGCAGGCCCGCCAGGCGGCCTCGACGGCGTCGTCGTCCGCGCCGGAGCGCAGCAGCGCCCGCAGGTCGGACTCGGCGGTGGCGAACAGGCAGTTGCGCAGCTGCCCGTCGGCGGTGAGCCGGACCCGGTCGCAGCCGCCGCAGAACGGGCGGGTGACGGCGGCGATGACGCCGACCACGTGCTCGGTGCCGTCCAGCCGCCACTCCTCGGCGGGGGCGTTGCCGCGCCGCCCGACCGGGGTCAGCCGCCAGCGTCCGCCGAGCACGGCGAGGATCTCCTCGGCGGTGACCATCGCGGCCCGGTCCCAGGCGCCCTGCGCGTCCAGCGGCATCGACTCGATGAACCGCGCCCGGTAGCCGCCGCGCACCGCGAACTCGACCAGGTCGACGAGTTCGTCGTCGTTGACGCCGCGCACCGGCACCGTGTTGACCTTGACGGGCCTCAGTCCGGCGTCCCGGGCGGCGGCCAGCCCGGCCAGGACGTCGGCGAGCCGGTCCCGGCGGGTCAGCGCGGCGTACCGTCCGGGCCGCAGGGTGTCCAGGCTGACGTTCGCCCGGTGCAGCCCGGCCCGCGCCAACTCCGGTGCCAGCCGGGCGAGTCCGACGCCGTTGGTGGTGAGCGAGAGTTCCGCGCCGAGGGCGGCCAGCCGCTCGACCAGGCCGGGCAGGCCGCGCCGCAGCAGGGGTTCGCCGCCGGTCAGCCGCAGGGTGCGGATGCCGAGGCGGTGGACGGCGATCCCGGCCAGCCGCAGCAGTTCGCCGTCGGTCAGCAGTTCGGGCTTCGGCAGCCAGCCCGGGCCCTGCGCGGGCATGCAGTAGGTGCAGCGCAGGTTGCACCGGTCGGTGAGCGAGATCCGCAGGTCGGTGTGGACCCGGCCGAACCGGTCGGCGAGCGGGGCGGGGGCGGGACGGGGGCGCGATGCCATGCGGTCCAGTGAACGGGGGCGGCGCGCGGCCGGTCCAGGGACGGAACGGCCGGGAGCGGGCGGCGGGCGGGCGCCGGGCACTGGCGGATCGTCCAAGGCCGCCGGCCGGGGCGCGGGGGCAGACTGGCCGCATGGCGGAGGTGCGGGTGCCGGCCCTGGTGCTGGCGGCGGGCGGCGGGTCGCGGCTGGGCGGGCGGCCGAAGGCGCTGCTGCCCTACCGGGGGCGGCCGCTGCTGGCGCACGCCCTGGCGACGGCCCGGGCGGGCGGCTGCACCGGGACGGTCGCGGTGCTGGGCGCGGCGGCCGACCGGGTCCGGGCCCGGGTGGCGACCGGGGACTGTCGACTCGTCGACAATCCCGACTGGCGGACCGGCCTGGGCTCCTCGCTGCGCGCGGGCCTGGCCGCGCTGCCACCGGACGCGACGGCCGTACTGGTGCTGCTGGTCGACACCCCGGGGGTGACGGCGGAGGCGGTCCGCCGACTGCTGGCCGCGCACACCGCGCGCACCGACCTGGCCGCCTGCGCCTGGGCGGGCCGCCGGGCCCACCCGGTGCTGATCGGCGCCGCGCACTTCCCGGAGCTGCGGGCCACCGCGACCGGCGACGCCGGCGCCCGCGCCCTGCTCGCCGCCCACCCGGTCGCCCTGGTCGACTGCACCGGCGCGGGCGACCCGGCCGACCTCGACACCCCGGCCGACCTGGCCCGGTGGGGCATCCCCTGACGGACCGCCGGCCCCACGGGCCCCGTCCGCACCCCGCGCCACCGGGAGGCGCGCACGCCCCCGGCGCACGACCGTTCGCGCACCTTTCGACCGCCTGAACCCCGTCGGAGGATTCCCTCATTCCGCACCGGTCCGGACGGCGATCGGCCAGGATGGGAGGCGTCTTCCCGCCTCTCCCGACCGGAACGGACGGTGCCCGTCATGCCGTTGCCCGAGGACGCCGCGGACCCGACCGGCTTCTCCCCCGGCTCGCCGTCGGGGGCGAGCGACCTGCGCTGCCCGGCCTGCCGGCGCGAGCACCGGTACGAACCGCCGAGCCTGCCCTGCCCGTGCGGGGCCCAGCTCCGGGTGCCGCTGCTGCGCGGCGGGGTGCCGGTGCAGGTCCGGTTCCGGTCCTGGGAGGACTCCTGGCTGAACATGCGCTGCCCGCACTGCGGGCGCAGCGACCAGTGGCCGCAGCCGGAGTTCACCTGCGAGTGCGGGGCGACCGTCCGGCTGCCGGTGGACCGGGCGCCCCGGCTGCAGAACGCCCACCCGCGCTCGGTCCGCCCGGTGGAGGCGGCCCGCCCGTACACCACGGCGGTCCCCCCGGCGGCCGCGCCGGACCCGCTGGCGGCCGGCTCCGGCTCGGCCCGGGCGCTGCGCCCGCCGTTCCGCCCGCAGCCGGTGCGCACCCCGCAGGACGCGGTGCTGACGGCGGTCCGCTACCTGCGGTGGCTGGGATTCGACGATCTGGAGCCGACGCCCGGTCAGGAACGGGACTCCACCACCCTGCTGGGCGCCCGGACGGTGGCCCGGGTGGACACCTGGACCGAGCCCGCCGACGTCAAGGCGGTGGAGTGCCTGTGGCTGGAGACGCTGCACAGCGAGCAGATCGCGGCCGCGATGTTCACCGTCTCGGGCTACTCCCGGCAGGCCGTGGTCCGCGGCGAGCAACTGTTGGTCGCCCTGTTCACGCTGGACGCGGCGGGCATCCCGCAGCCCTCGAACGGGGCCGCGGAGGCCCTGATGGAGACCGGCTGGACGTCCTGACGGACCGTCACCTCCCGGGCCGCCGCCCCGGTCGACGGCCCTTCCGGCACCCCGCCGCGACCACCGTCCGGATCACGCCGTTCCGGATTTCCTCGCGCTCGTGATCTGGTGCACAAGCTCCCGCGCGTGTTGAATTGCCGCCACGACGCGGGCCCGTGGGGAGGGTCGGCGGTTCGCTGCATGGCGCGCACAAGGAGGTGGCGTTGTCGGTGCACGGAACTGCCCCCGGGGGCATGGCGGACGTCGTCTGGCGGCTGCGGTCACGCGGCTGCTGGCAGGAGGCGGCGGACCTGCTCCGCCCGCAGGCGGGCCGGGACCCGACGGCGGCCCTGCAGCGGGCCGAACTGCTGATCGAGCAGTGCCTGTTCACCGCGGACCACTGGGACCGCGCGGAGGACGCGCTGCGTCAGGCGGAGGCCGCGGTGGCCGGGATCGAGCTGCGCGCCTCGGCGTCCTGCGCCCGCGGGTTCCTGGCCTACGTGGCGAGTGTGCTGGGCCGCCGGGACCGGCTGGACGAGGCGCAGGCCGCGCTCGGGCGGACTTCGGCGCTGCTGCCGCCGAAGGCCCCGGGGCGTCCGCTGCTGGACTTCCGGCGCGGGCTGGTCGCGGAGAACCTGCTGCACGACACGGCGGCGGCGCACAGCGCCTACGCCCGGGCGCACGAGGGGGCCCGGGAGCGCGGGGACGACCTGCTGCGGTCCTCGACCTGGCGCCACCTGGCGGGCCTGGCGCGGGCCGAGGGGGACGTCGAACGGGCCCGCGAGGGGTTCGCCGCCTCGCTGCGGCTGCGCGAGGAGCTGGGGTACACGGTGGGGGTGGCGCCGGCGCTGGCCGCGCTGGCGGAGGTGTCGGAGCCGGCCGAGGCGGAGCGGCTGCGGGCCGAGGCGGCCCGGCTGGTGCAGGCGCTCGGCGGGGTGCCGGTGTGGCTGGCGAGGCGGCTGGCGCAGGTCCCGCCGCAGCCCGGTCCCCCGGACGGCGGCACGCGGCGCGACCTGCGGCACGGCATCAGCTAAGGTGAGCCTTACCTGCCCGGGGCGCTCGACGCCCCGGGCGGGTCCACCGTGCCGCGCCCGGGCCCCGCCCCCGGGGTACACCAGGGAGCCCGCGTGCCCGCGCACCAGGTCGAGCAGTGCCCCTCCCCCGTGACGCTCGTGAACTCCGCTCCCTGCACGACCGGTTGGCGACGCCTCGACGAGGTCTCGGCCGGCCTGCGGATCCACTCCGGCAACCCGCGCACCGGCCCCGGCTGGACGACGGCCGCCGCGCTCGCCACCGACCCGGCCGCGCTCGACGACATGATCGCCTTCGACGAGCGGCTCGGCCTCGACCTGTACGGCGCGCCGACCCGCCCGGACGTCACCGCCGGTTTCAGCCTGCACCGCTACGCCTGGCCGGCCGCCCTGGCCTTCACCCTGCCCTGGTTCCTGGAGCACCGGGTCCCGGTGCTGCCGACCGAACGGGTCTCGATCAACCGGGCCACCGGCGAGCTGACCGCCCGCCCGACCGCCTTCCACTGCCTGCCCGACGACCCGGCCGCCGACCGCCCGGACGCCCTGGTCGTCCCCGACCTCCCCGCGCTGGACGCCGCGCTGCGCACCGCGCTCGCCGAGCACCTCGCGCCCGTCCTGGCCGCCTTCCGCCCGCGCGTGCGCCGCGGCCCGCGCACGCTCTGGGCCCTCGCCACCGACGACGTGGTGGACGGCCTCTGGTACCTCGCCACCCTGCTCGCGGACGAGCCCCGGGCGGTCGAGCGGCTGGCGGCGCTGCTGCCGGGCGACGCCGGGGCGGCCCCGTTCGTCGGGACGCCCGGCTTCCGCGAGGAGGACGGCGCCCGGACCAGGACCCGGGTCAGCTGCTGCCTGTTCTACACCGTCCGCCCGGCCGAACCCTGTTTCAGCTGCCCGCGCGCGCAATAGATATGACTGTCTTTTGAATTCCGATCAGGAATTCCCCCCTATCGGTGTATTGGCCCCGATCCGGTCATGATCCCCGCATTTCTCCGCCATGATGGTCCCCGCCACCACGACGCGGAAAGCGAGGCTGGATCGAGTCATGAGACTGTCGGACATACCGCTGGGTTGGGCCGTCGCCGGCGCGACCGCCCTGGTGGCCACCGTCGCCCTGCTGGCCTTCGCCCGTAGCCGGGCCGGCTCCGCCACCGCCGAGAACACCGGCGGCACGGACTCCTGGGAGCGCGCCGAGGAACGCCGCCGCCGCACCGAGTCCCTCTACGGGGGCGCCTCCTACCTGCTGCTCTTCTGCTGCGCGGCCGTCGCCGCCGCCCTGTCCTTCCACGGACTGGTCGGCTTCGGCCAGCAGAACCTGGGCCTCACCGGGGGCTGGGAGTACCTGGTCCCGTTCGGCCTGGACGGCGCGGCGATGTTCTGCTCCGTCCTCGCCGTCCGCGAGGCCAGCCACGGCGACGCGGCGCTCGGCTCCCGCATGCTGGTCTGGCTGTTCGCCGCCGCCTCCGCCTGGTTCAACTGGGTGCACGCCCCGCGCGGCTTCGGCCACGACGGCGCCCCGCAATTCTTCGCGGGCATGTCGCTCTCGGCGGCCGTACTGTTCGACCGCGCACTGAAGCAGACCCGGGTCGCCGCGCTCCGCGAGCAGGGCCTGGTGCCCCGGCCGCTGCCGCAGATCCGGGTGGTCCGCTGGCTGCGCGCCCCGCGCGAGACCTACGCGGCCTGGTCGCTGATGCTGCTGGAGGGCGTCCGCACCCTGGACGAGGCGGTCGAGGAGGTCCGGGACGACCGGCGCAACGCCGCCGAGACCCGGGAGCGCCGCCGGATGGCCTCCCGCCGGGAGCGCGCCGAGATCCGGGCCATCGGCCGCCAGCCCGGCAGCTGGCGCCACCGCAACCCCCGCCAGCTCGAACCCGCCGCCCCCGCCGCCGCGACCCCCACCCCCGCGGAGCCCGCCATACCCGCCCCCACCGGCCTCCCGGCCACCCCGCCGCGCCGCAGCATCGACCTCACCCCGGAGGAGGACACCGTGGCCCTCCCCCGCCTGGAGTCCCTCGAGCAGAAGCTCAAGGACCTGGAGCAGCAGTTCGGCTGAGCGGTCGGGCCCTCCGACGCGGCCGTCAGGTGCTCAGTTCGAACCACATCCGCTTGCCGGTCCCCCGGGGTTCGACGCCCCAGGCGTCGGCGAGGGCTTCGACGAGCATCAGGCCGCGGCCGGAGGAGGCCTGTTCGCCGGGGGTGCGGCGGGTGGGCCAGAGGTCGGACTCGTCCTCGACCTCGACCCGCAGGCGGGCCCGTCCGGCGTCCTGGTAGAGCCGGGCGGTGAACATCGCGTCGCGGTCGGTGTGCCGGATCGCGTTGGTGACCAGCTCGGAGGCCAGCAGTTCGGCGGTGTCGATGAGTTCGGGCACGCCCCAGCGCCGCAGCGCGTCCCGGAGTTCGCCGCGGAGTTCGGAGATCCGGGCCAGGTCGGCCTGCCCGATCCGGCGGCGCAGCTGCTGGGCGGCGCGTCCGCCGGCGGGGCCGTCCCAGCGGAGCAGCAGGAGCGCGATGTCGTCCTCGCGCTCGCTGCTGTCGGCGGCCTGGGAGGCGATCCGGTCGGCGAGTTCCTCCAGCGGTTCGCGGGGTGATTCGCCGACGGCGGGGAGTTCGCGGGCGACGACGGCGCAGAGCCGGGCGAAGCCGGTGTCGAGGTCCATGTCGCGGGCCTCGACGAGTCCGTCGGTGCAGAGCACGACCGTCTCGCCGGGGTCGAGGCTGAACCGGGTGACCCGGTACTCCTCGTCGGGGGCGACGCCGAGCGGGAGGCCGCCGGCCACGGGGACGGCGTGGGCGCTGCCGTCGGCGCGGCGGACCACGGGGTCGAGGTGGCCGGCCCGGACGGCGTAGACCACGCCGTAGTCGACGTTGACCTCGGCGTAGGTGCAGGTGGCGAAGTGGTCGGTGTCGAGGTCGGCGAGGAAGCGGGAGGCGCGGGCCATCACGGCGGCGGGCGGGTGGCCCTCGGCGGCGTAGGCGCGCAGGGCGATCCGGAGCTGGCCCATGATGCCGGCGGCGTGCACGTCGTGGCCCTGGACGTCGCCGATGACCAGGCCGACGTGGCCGCCGGGGAGCGGGACGACGTCGTACCAGTCGCCGCCGATCTGCAGGCCGGAGCCGGCGGCGAGGTAGCGGACGGCGGTGCTGACGCCGGGGACGGCGGGGACGGTGCGGGGCAGCATGACGCGCTGGAGGCCGGCGGCGAGTTCGTGTTCGGCGTCGTGCAGGCGGGCCCGGGCGAGGGACTGGGCGACCAGGCCGCCGAGGGTGGAGAGCAGGGTGCGCTCGTCGGCGTCGAGTTCCCGGGTGTCGTCGAAGGAGACCACGCAGACGCCGGTGGGGCGGCCGGAGGCGACCAGCGGGAGGAAGGCCCAGGAGGAGCGTCCGCTGGCCTCGGCCCAGTCCCAGGCGTCGGGGTAGCGCTCCCGGTACTCCTCGCGGCTGGAGACGAAGACCGGGACGCGCTGCCGGACGGCCTCGGCGGCGGGGTGGGCCGGGGAGAGCGGGATGCGGTCGAACCGGTTGCTGAGTTCGCGGTCGTAGCCGCTGGAGCCGAGCAGGGCGATCCGGCCGCCTTCGAGCGAGGCGAGGGCGAGGCCGTCGGGGCCGAGGCCGGGCAGCGGGAGTTCGGTGAAGACCCGGGCGACGTCGCGGACGGTGACGGCCTCGGAGAGGGCGCGGGCGGCTTCCTTGATGAAGCGGGAGCGCTCCTCGCGGAGCACGGCCTGTTCGTCGGCGCGTTCGCGCTTGTGGAGTTCGACGGTGGCGTCCCAGACGAAGCCGACCATCCGGGAGGGGCGGCCGAAGGCGTCGGCGAGGACGCGGCCGCGGAAGCGGACGGCGTGCATCTCGCCGTCGGGGAAGACGGTGCGGTAGTAGGCGCCGCACTGGCCGAGTTCGGAGACGGCGCGTTCGACCCGGCGGCGGACCACGGGGGCGTCCTGCGGGTGGAGCAGGGCGAGGAAGGAGCCGGAGGTGCGGTCGAAGGGCTGGCCGGTGAGGCCGAGGATGGCGCAGGCGCGCTGGTCGCCGACCAGGACGTCGCGGCGGATGTCCCAGTCGAAGGAGCCGATGCCGTTGGCGGCCATCGCGGGCTCCAGCCACTCCGGGGTGGAGTCGCCGGTGCGGGTGGGCAGGCCGCGGGGGGTGCTCGGCGGCACGGCGCGGCCGGTGGCGGCCCGCAGCGCGTTCGCGGGGGTCTCGTTCCTGGTGGCCTGGGCGGGCGGGGTGCGGCGGGCGGGCCCAGGCGCCTCGGGCTCGGTGGCCATGCTTCTCCTGCCGGTGCCTTGCCTGGCGGCCGCTGGTGGCTCGGTGCCCTGCGGGGCCGGCCGGACCGCGATGGATGGGGGTGTGCCTCCTGGCACACATTCTCACTACCCTGTCGTATGTTCGGCAAGGCGGCAATCCCGAGGGGCCGGACGGGACCGATCGCACACGATCACGTCGGGCATATTCGTTTTTCCGAGGCGGCCGGTGGGGCGGCGGGTGGGGCGGCCGGTTCAGGCCGCGGCGGACAGCTCGAACCAGGTGACTTTTCCGTCGCCGCGCAGTTGCACGCCCCAGTCGTCGGCGAGCGCCTCCACCAGGAGCAGTCCGCGCCCGTTGGTGGCGTCCTCGCCGGGGTTGCGGCGGCCGGGGAGGCTGCTGGTGCGGTCCCGGACCTCGACCCGCAGGCGCTGCTCGCCGGTGAGCACCGCGTCCAGGACGGCGTCCTTGCCGGTGTGGACGAGCGCGTTGGTGACGAGTTCGGAGGTCAGCAGTTCGGCGGTGTCGGCGAGCTCGGGGACGCCCCAGTGGTCGAGGGCGTCGCGCAGGCGGCGGCGGACGGCGCCGACCGCGAGCAGGTCGGCGGCCGCCAGCGACGCGTGCAGCCGGTGGTGCAGGGCGCAGTCGGGCCGGTGGGCCGGTGCGGGTGTCCGCAGGTCGGCCTCCTCCCCGTGCGCGACCGATCGCTGCCGCGGAAACCTCGCCTGACCGTCCATCAATCCCGTACGCCCCCGACTCGTGCTCCGTACGGCCGCCCCCGGCCCCCCGCCGGGCCTCACGGCCCCTTCTTGTCATCGTCATGCCCACTCGGCGGCATTTGGAACAGTGCTCCTCGGCGCGCACCGGGGTGAACGGGTGCGCGGGCGTGCGCCGGTCGGCCGCCGGGTCCGGGCCCGGGCGTCCTGCGCGTCGGCGTGCCGCGGGGGCCGCGCGCCCCGAGGCTGGACACGGCGGCCGGGCGCGGGCTTCAATGGGGCCCACGTTTGAACGCCGTTCTAAACTCTGTGCCGACCACCCTCCGCTCTCCCTCCAGCGAGGAACTGTGCGACTGACACCCACCGAACGGGACCGCCTGCTGATCTTCACGGCGGCGGAGCTGGCCCGCGCCCGCCGGGCCCGCGGCCTGCGCCTGAACGTCCCCGAGGCGACCGCGCTGATCGCCGACACCGTCTGCGAGGCCGCCCGGGACGGCCGCCGGCTGGCCGAGGCGATCGAGGCGGGCCGCCGGGTGCTCTCCGCCGAGGAGGTGCTGCCGGGCGTCCCGGACGTGGTGACGGTGGTGCAGGTCGAGGCGGTGTTCGAGGACGGGACGCGGCTCGCCGTGGTCACCGACCCGTTCCGCGGCGCGGGTTCGCTGGGCGACGGGGCGCCGGGCGCGGCGCTGGTCGGGCCGGGGGCCGGCTACGACCCGGTCGAGGAGGCACTGGTGCTGCCCGTGCACAACACCGCGACCGTGCCGATCTCGGTGACCTCGCACTTCCACTTCTTCGAGGCCAACCCGCGCCTCGCCTTCGACCGGGCCGCCGCCTACGGCACCCACCTGGCGGTGCCGGCCGGTTCCTCGGTGCGCTTCGACCCGGGCGCGACCGTCGAGGTCGGCCTGGTGCCGATCGGCGGGGCCCGGGTGGCGATCGGCTTCGCCGGCCTGGTGGACGGCCCGCTGGACGCCCCCGGCGCGAAGGAGCAGGCGCTCGTCCGGGCCCGGGCCACCGGCTACCTGACCGAGTTCGACGACACGGAGCCCGCGCAGTGACCGCCGCCCGCCCGACCGGGAAGGACCTCGCATGACCGCCATCACCCCGCACGACTACATCTCCGTGCACGGCCCGCGCGCGGGCGACCGGGTCAGGCTCGGCGACTCCGGGCTGATCGTCCGGGTCGAGTCGGACTCGCAGGCGCCGGGCGACGAGTTCCTGGCCGGGTTCGGCAAGACCGCGCGGGACGGCCTGCACCTGAAGCCCGCCGCCGTCCGGGACACCTGCGACGTGGTGGTCTCCAACGTGCTCGTCATCGACGCGGTGCAGGGCATCCGGAAGACCTCGATCGGCATCCGGGAGGGCCGGATCGCGGCGATCGGCCGGGCCGGGAACCCCGACACCCTGGACGGGGTGGAGGTGGTGGTCGGCACCGGCACCACCATCGTCTCGGGCGAGGGCCTGATCGTCACCGCGGGCGCGATCGACACCCACGTCCACCTGCTCTCGCCGCGGATCATGGAGGCGTCGCTGGCCTCCGGCGTCACCACGATCATCGGCCAGGAGTTCGGCCCGGTCTGGGGCGTCGGCGTGAACTCCCCCTGGGCGCTGCGGCACGCGTTCAACGCCTTCGACGCCTGGCCGGTCAACATCGGGTTCCTGGGCCGGGGTTCGTCCTCCGACCCGGCGCCGCTGGTGGAGGCGCTGGCCGAGGGCGGCGCGTCCGGCTTCAAGGTGCACGAGGACATGGGCGCGCACACCCGGGCGCTGGACACCGCACTCCGGGTCGCCGAGCAGTACGACGTCCAGGTCGCCCTGCACACCGACGGGTTGAACGAGTGCCTGTCCGTGGAGGACACCCTCTCCGTGCTCGACGGCCGCACCATCCACGCCTTCCACATCGAGGGCTGCGGCGGCGGCCACGTCCCGAACGTGCTGAAGATGGCGGGCGTGCCGAACGTCATCGGCTCCTCCACCAACCCGACGCTCCCGTTCGGCCGGGACGCGCTGGGCGAGCACTACGACATGATCGTCTCCGCGCACGACCTCAAGCCCGACCTGCCGGGCGACGCGGCGATGGCCCGGGACCGGATCCGGGCCGGGACGATGGGCGCGGAGGACGTGCTGCACGACCTCGGCGTCATCGGCATCACCTCCTCCGACGCCCAGGGCATGGGCCGGGCCGGCGAGACGGTGCGCCGCACCTTCGCGCTGGCGGGCAAGATGAAGGCCGAACTCGGCCCGCTGGACGGCACCGGCTCGTACGGGACGGCCGAGGGCGGCGACGACAACGAGCGGGTGCTGCGCTACATCGCCAAGCTCACCGTCAACCCGGCCATCGCGCACGGGCTCTCGCACGAGGTCGGCTCCATCGAGGTCGGCAAGCTCGCCGACCTGGTGCTCTGGCGCCCCGACCACTTCGGCGCCAAACCGCAACTGGTACTCAAGGCCGGCTTCCCCGCCTACGGCGTGGTCGGCGACCCCAACGCCTCCACCGACCGGTGCGAACCCCTGGTGCTGGGGCCGCAGTTCGGCGCGCACGGGGCCACCGCCGCCGACCTCTCGGTGGCGTTCGTCGCCCAGGCGGCCGCCGACACCGCCTACCTGGACGTGGCGGGCGACCGACTGCCCACCCGCCGGCGGCGGGTCGGCGTGCGCGGGACGCGCGGGATCGGGCCGCGGTCGATGCTGCGCAACGGCCGGACCGGCCGGGTCGACGTCTCGCCGACCGGACTGGTGTCGCTGGACGGCGAGCCGCTGCGCTCCGAGCCCGCCGACACGGTCTCCCTCAGCCGCCTCTACTTCCTCTGAACACCCCTCCCCCGCATAGGACTCCACCCCATGAGCAGCTCCCCCACCCCCGCCTCGCTCGGCTTCCGGATGCCCGCCGAGTGGCACCCGCACGCACGCACCTGGATGGCCTTCCCCACCGCCAACCCGACCTTCGACGGCGCCGAGCAGCTGGACGCGGCCCGCCGCGCCTGGGCCGCGGTCGCCGACACGATCGTCCGGTACGAGCCGGTGACGCTGGTGGTCAACACCGGCGAGGGCGAGCAGGCCCGCCGCTACGTCTCCGCCGCGGTGGAGATCGTCGAACGGCCGCTGGACGACGCCTGGATGCGCGACATCGGCCCGTCCTTCCTGATCGGCGAGGACGGCGAGGTCGCCGCCGCCGACTGGGTGTTCAACGGCTGGGGCGCCCAGTCCTGGGCCCGCTGGGACAAGGACCAGGACGTCGCCGAGCACGTCGCCGAGCTGGCCGGGGTGCGGCGCTTCGCCTCCCGGCTGATCAACGAGGGCGGCGGCATCCACGTGGACGGCGAGGGCACCGTGCTGGTCACCGACACGGTGCAGCTCGGCGAGGGCCGCAACGCCGACTGGACCCGCGAGCAGGTCGAGGCCGAGCTGCACGCCTTCCTCGGCACCAGCAAGGCGGTCTGGCTGCCGCGCGGACTGACCCGCGACTACGACGAGTTCGGCACCCGCGGCCACATCGACATCGTCGCCTCCTTCGTCCGCCCCGGCACCGTGGTCGTGCACGCCCAGCCGGACCCGGCGCACCCCGACCACGAGGTCTGCCGGGAGCTCGCGGAGCTCCTCCGGGCCGCCACCGACGCCCGCGGCCGCACCCTGGAGGTGATCGAACTCCCGGCCCCCACCGTGCTGTTCGACGAGGACGGCGAGCCGGTCGACTACTCCTACATCAACCACTACGTGGCCAACGGCGTGGTGGTGCTGTGCGCCTTCGACGACCCGCGCGACGCGGAGGCGAAGGCGATCCTGGAGAAGGCCTACCCGGGCCGCACCGTGGAGCTGGTCGACGCCCGCGGGATCTTCGCCAACGGCGGCGGCATCCACTGCATCACCCAGCAGCAGCCGCGGGCCTGACGCACCGTCGGGACGCCGAACGGCCGCGGGCCGGAACCTCCTGGTCGCCCAGGGGTTCCGGCCCGCGGCCGTGGTCCGGCCGGTCCGTCAGTGGCGGCGTCCGCGGCGGCGGTGGGCCAGCACGCAGCACAGCAGGCCGACGACCGTGAGCAGCCCGGCGAGGGCCCCGAGCGTCCCGCTCGGCAGGTCGGCACCGGTCTGCGGCAGGCCGCCCCCGGTGCTGCCGGAGGGCTCCGGGGTCACCGGGCCGGACGGCGAACCGGACGGCGCGGGCGAACCCGAGGGCGCCGGGGAGCCGGACGGCGACGGGGCCGGGGAGGACGAGCCGGACGGCGACGGGGACGGCGAGTCGGACGGCGACGGGGAGGGCGACGGGGACGGCGGCGGCTCGGGCAGCAGGATGCCGAGGTCCAGGTCGAGGTCGCGCTGCCCGCCGGCCAGGCCGACCACCTGGGTCAGGCCGGTCCGCGGGTCGCCGTCGGAGTCCAGCGCCGGGTCGGAGCCGGCGTGCTGGGCGGTGACGGTGGCGTCCTTCGGCAGCGTCGCCAGGTCGAAGCGGACCTGGTAGCGGCCGTCCGGCAGGTGGTCGAACAGGTAGTGGCCGGAGCCGTCGGTGACGGTGGTCAGCGGCTTGCCGTTCAGGTCGCGGACCGGGTCGCCGTTCCCGTCGAGCAGGGCCACACCGACGCCGCCGACGCCGGGCTCGCCGGGCTGCTGGACGCCGTCGCGGTCGACGTCCTGCCAGACGAAGTCGCCGAGCGCGTTGTCCGAGGGCTTGAGCTGCTGGACCGCGACGCCGACCTTGGCGGGCTCGGCGGGCAGCAGCTGCTTGCCGGTGGCGTCGGTGGCGGTGTAGGCGAAGGAGTTCCAGGCGTACGCGGCGGCGGGCGCGTCGTACGGGGCGACCATCGGCCAGCCCAGGGTGAAGGAGGCGCCGGAGGCCAGGGTGCCGGGGCGGGAGATCCGGAACCAGGTGGCGTTGCCGGGGCCGGGGAAGGCGGTGCCCCAGGTCGCGGCCGGGTCGCAGCCGGGGTCCTGGGCGCGCGGCACCAGGGCGTCCACGCAGGGCTGCTTCGCGGTGGTGTACTCGATCACCACGGTGGGGTCGCTGCTGGTCAGCGGCTCGCGCAGGGCGGGTGCCCAGGCGCTGCCGCGGGGCGCGTCCGGGTTCAGCACGTAGCCGTCGCCGGGGGCGGCCAGCCGGTCGTAGGCGAGGAACTCGGTGACCGGGTCGGGCGAGTCGTTGCGGACGGTCATCCGGTAGGTGAGGGAGCCGCCGGGGGTGGTGGCGCCCATGCTGCCGTAGTCGGCGTCGAGGTCGCCCTTGACCTCCTTGTAGGAGCGCAGCACGCTCGGCACCTGCACCTCGACCCGGGAGGAGGCGGGGCACATCTTCTCGGTCCGGTCGCCGTTCCCGTTCAGGTCGAGCGCGTCCGGGACGCCGCTGTCGGTGCCGTTGTAGGAGCAGGTGACCGGGACGGTCG
Source organism: Kitasatospora sp. NPDC088391 (assembly GCF_044753345.1). NCBI lineage: Bacteria > Bacillati > Actinomycetota > Actinomycetes > Kitasatosporales > Streptomycetaceae > Kitasatospora > Kitasatospora sp. NPDC088391. The sequence continues at coordinate 367,769 of NZ_JBIVNB010000005.1, read as the reverse complement.
GGGCGTCGGCGGTGACGAACACCTCGTTGACCAGGGTGCCGGAGCGGACGCTGCCGGCCACCTGGACGTCGAACTTGACCCGGTGGGCGAGCTGGTCGTGCAGGTACGTCATGTCGGGCGCGCCGGCGGGCCAGGTCATCTTGACGATCTGCCGCCCGTCGGGGCCGGGCGTGACCTCGACGGACTGCGGGAGCTTCGCGTCGGGGTAGCCGTCGGTGGTGCGCAGCGAGCCGTCGACGTAGACCAGGCCGGCCGGGAGCACGTCGTACAGCACCAGCGGCCGGTCGAGGGCGCGCCCGCTGCGGTTGTAGGGGATCACCTCGAAGGTGGCGCGGCCGCCGGGCGAGGTGACGGCGCCCTCGGTGGTGGTCTTGGCGGCGCCCAGGTTGGTGCCGTCGGTGACGGTGGTCCGCGCGCAGCCGGTGGCGGTGGCGGTGGAGCTGCCGTCGGTGGCGGTGTTGGTGACGCAGTTGGTGAGCGGCGCGGGGGCGCGGCGGCCGTCGTGGCCGGTGGCGAGGACCTGGGTGACCAGTTGGACGCCGCCGCCCGGGGACCAGCCGGTGGGCAGCGGGCCGTTCCAGGTGAACCGCAGGCCGTCCAGCCAGCGGCCGGCGGGGATGCCGAGCACGTCGCCGGCGGGGTCGCCGGCGCCCTCGGCGAAGGTGACCCGGCGGTTGCCGGAGCCGTCGAAGGGGGTGCCGGGGGTGAAGGTGCGCCAGGCCGGGTCGCCGTTCAGCCGGTACTCGAAGGTCATCGTGATGCCGGTCGGGTTCCACGGCGAGAACTGCAGCGACTGCGGGTACAGCCAGTTGTAGAGCCCGTCGGTGGTGCCGGTGCCCGGGTCGGTCATGGTGAGGGAGGTGGCGGGCGCCGAGGTGTTGGTGGCGAACAGGCTGAAGCTGTTCAGGTCGCCGGAGACCGAGGTCTCCGCCCAGGTCTTGCTGGCCGCGACCTGCACGTCGGTGTTCGGCTGCTGGAACTGCCCGGTGGTGGCCTCGGCGGTGGACAGGCTCCGCTCCGGGTCGGGGCCGAGCGGGTCGCCGAACAGCTCGACCCGGTTGGTGGAGGTGCTGCCGGTCGGGAACTGCGCCTCCGGGTAGTTGACCACCAGCACGCCGGGGATGCGGCAGCCGGCGTGGCCGTTCCCGGCCCGGAACTCGCCGTTGTCGTAGCCCCAGGTGTTCGGTCCGGGCGGCACCTGGCTCCAGCCGGGCGAGCGGCCGGTGTCGACCACCGCGCCGGGCGGCAGGGTGTCCAGCAGCCGGCTGGTGTCGAGGTCGACGTTGGTGCCGTCGGTGGAGCAGGCGCTGAACTGGTAGGTGACGGTCCGTCCGTCCGCGCTGGAGGTCTGGACGCCCTTGGTGACCTGGTACGTGGGCTCGACCTGGGCGGTGACGGTGGCGCTGCCGGTCTGCGGGTCCTCGCCGTCGACCGTCAGGCGGGCCGAGTTGAGGGCCGAACTGCCGTTGGCGGTCGTCCAGTTCGGGAACTTCAGGGTGACCCGGACGGAGGCGGTGGTGCCGGGGCTGAGGGTCTGCAGCTTGATGTCCAGGTTGCCGCCGGCCGTGCCGGGCGCGGGGACGGTCGAGTTCGGCACGTCCACGGTGCTCGGGTCGGGCACCCAGGAGACGAACTCCATCCCGGCGGGCAGCGCGTCGGTGATCGCCCCGTTGACGCACTCCTTCACCGAGCAGGAGTACTGCAGGGTGTAGGTGACGTTCTCCCCGGGGGCCACGGTGGACTTGTCGGCGGTCTTGGTGAAGGAGACGGCGGCCTGCGCGGGTGGGGCGAGGGCGCCGCTGCCGAACAACGACGCGGCCAGCACCGCCAGGGCGGCCGCGATCCGTCCGGTCCGATGGGGAGTACGCATGCGCGCAGTTCATCCGACCGGTGCGGTCCGGCCCGGTGCGGCGCGAGCCGGTCCGGACACCTTTCACCCGGCCGGTCCAGCGGGGGCGGGCCGTTCGGGGGATTCCCGGCCCGCGGTCAGTACCAGCGCTGCTCCTCCTCGCGGCGGCGCTCCCAGCGGCGCCGTTCGACCATCGCGGCGACGGTGCCGGTCAGGAACGCGTCCCAGCAGTCCTGTTCCCGGGTGGGCGTCCGGTCGGTGCCCGCGGTGCAGCGCGCGCAGCACCCGCAGGGCCGGTAGCGGTGCTCGGGGCCGGGCGGGGGCGGGCCCGGCGGCTGGTCGGTGGTCACGAGTCCTCCTCGATCTGGGCCCAGATGACGGTCTGCCCGTCCGCGGTGACGGAGCCCCAGCGGTCGGCGGTGCGCAGCGCCCGCAGCAGTTCGCTCCAGCTCGGGGCGTCGTCCGGCGGGCAGGGGACGCTGATCCGGGTGCTGCCGACGGAGAGCCGGACCTCGGCCAGGGCCCCGGTGGCCCGTTCGATCGCGGCCCGCAGGCCGGACGCGCGCATGCTGATCTGCACCACTCCCCCAAGGTACACATAGGGCCAAGCTCTACACGTAGAGTAGTGCCATGCGGGATACTGTGTCACCGATCGGCCGGACCGCAGACCTTTCGGAGGACGTCCATGACCGCCAGCGGGCCCTCCGCTTACCTGCAGGTGGCCGAGCAGATCCGCGGGCGGATCGCCGCGGGCGAGTACCCGCCGGGCAGTCAACTCCCGTCGCTGGCCGAGCTGCAGGCCCAGTACGGCTACTCGCACGGGGTCGGCCAGTCCGCGTACCGGCTGCTGGAGCAGGAGGGCGTGGTCCGGGCCAAGCAGGGCCGCGGCTACTTCGTCCGCGCCCAGGAGCCGCGCCGCGTCCTGGTCCGCCGCGGCACCGACACCGCCGCCGGGCTCGCCGCGCAGGGCGTCGAGGTCGGCCGGCGCAGCCAGTCCACCACGGAGGCCGCCGCGCCCCCGATCGCCGAGCGCCTCGGGATCGAGCCCGGCGACCCGGTGATGCACACCTCCTACGTCCACCTGGTCGACGAGGAACCCGCCTACCTGGTCGAGTCCTGGGAGCCGATGGCGATCACCGGCCAGGACCTGGTCGTGCTGCCCGAGGCCGGCCCGCACGCCGGGATCGGCGTCGTCGCCCGGATGGCCCTGCTCGGCATCACCACCGGCGACCCCGTGGAACGGCTCACCGCCCGGGTCCTCACCCGCGCCGAGGCCCAGGCCCTCGCCCTGCTCCCCGGCGCGCCCGCCCTGGCGATCCGGCGCACCCACTACGACCGGGCCACCGGCCGCCCCGTCGAGACCGCCGACCTGGTGCTGCCCGGCGAACGCTGGACCGCCGAGTACGGCGAGCGGCCGACGGCGGACTGACGGTGCGTCGGGTTCGAACGGAGTTTCCCCCGGCGGGTTAGCATGCGCCGACGGGCCGTCAGGGGGACGCCCGCCCGAACCTCTTGGGGGAACCACCGCATGCGTACCCGTGCGAAGGGGCTCACCGCCCTGCTCCTCGGCGCCCTGCTCGCCACCGCCGCACCCGCCGCCACCGCCGCACCCGCCACCAGGGCCGCCACCACCACCCCGGTGCGCGGCCTGGAGGTCGGCGTCCCGGCCTACGTCTACCCGAACCAGCAGATGCTGCTGGACGTCCAGGCCGCCCAGCCCGCCGCGTCGATCGTCATCCTCAACCCGAACAACGGCGACAACCCGTTCGACGCGAGCTGGCAGGCCCGCGCGGACGCCCTGCGGGCCCGCACCACCGCCACCGGCGAGCACACCCGGGTGCTCGGCTACGTGCACACCGAGCGCGGCACCCGGGACCGGGACGCCGTCCTCGCCTCGGTCCGCAACTACCTGGTCACCGCGGACGGGAAGCTGCACGTCGACGGCATCTTCTTCGACACCACCAGCCGCGACTGCGGCCCCGGCAACGCCCAGCGCGACTACTACCTCGACCTGCGGCAGCAGGTGCAGGCACTGGTCCACTCGATCGACCCGGCCGCGCAGGAACTGGTCGTCGACAACCCCGGCACCGCCGTCGCCGACTGCTTCCTCGAACCCGGCAAGCGCACCGCCGACACCTTCGTCACCTTCGAGGGCACCTACGCCGCCTACACCGGCGCCTGGCTCGGCGGCAACGTCTTCAACCTCACCGCCGGCTACTACTCCGGCTCCTCCTTCGACCCCTCCGGCACCGCCTACTGGCACCTGGTGCACGCCGTCCCCGACGCCACCGCGATGCGCGCCGCCCTCTCCACCGCGTTCACCCGCGGCGCCGGGTACGCGTACGCCACCGACGACGTCCTCGACAACCCGTGGGACGCCACCCCGGCCTGGGGCTTCGGCGCGGAGACCTCGTACGCCGCCACCCTCGGCTGACCCCGGGCCGCGGAGGGGCGCGCCCCGTCCCTCCGCGGCACCGCCCGGCCCGCCGTGGGAGACACTGGTCCCGAAAGAGCCCCACCCACCGAGGAGCGCGGATGGACCAGCCACGCACCCGCCGGCCGGCCCGCCCCCGCGAAGAGGTCTACGCCGCCGCCCGCGCCGCCGTCGCCGAACACGGCCTCGCCCGGCTCACCATGGCCGGCCTCGGCCGGGAGCTGGGCATGAGCGCCGGGCACCTCCTCTACTACTTCGGCAGCAAGGACCAGCTCCTGCTGGAGACCCTCCGCTGGAGCGAGGCCCAGCTCGGCGAGATCCGCGGCCGGGAGCTGGCCCGCCGCGAACTCCCCGTCGCCGCACGGCTGGAGCGCTACCTGGAGCTCTACCTCCCGGAGGGCCCCGGCGACCCGCGGTGGAGCCTGTGGATCGAGGTGTGGAGCCGCTCACCCGAGAGCCCCGACCTCCGCCGGGGCCAGCTCGACATCGAGACCCCCTGGCAGGACGACCTCACCGCCCTCCTCGACGAGGGCCGCGCCACCGGCGCCCTCGCCTTCACCGCCCCCGCCGCCACCCGCGCCGTCCAGCTCCGCGCCCTCCTCGACGGCCTCGCCGTCCCCCTCGCCATCGGCCTCCCCGGCGCCACCCGCGCCGACGCCCTCACCCACGCCGCCTCCGCCGCGCAGGCCCTGCTGGGCGCGGAGCGCTGACCCCGCCCCGGACCGGCGGCCCTCAGTCCGTCCAGACCGCCGCCGCGGTGCGGTCGTCCGCGTAGCCCTTGGCGCGGACCTGGATCTGGCGGAGGAAGTCGACGGTGCCCGGGGGGTGCGGGTGGGCCCAGTGGCTGGAGAGGAAGTGGGCGACGGCGGGCTCCTCGGCGATGGGGGCGGCCAGGCCCGGGGTGCAGAGCAGCAGGATGTCGCCGGAGGTCGCCGGGACCAGCCGGAAGCGGAACGGCCGGGGCGCGGGCATCGCGGCGGGCGGCAGCGGCGGCTGGCCGTCGGGGTGGTGCAGCAGCCGCGCGGCGTACGCGTCGATCCAGTGCCCGGAGCGCAGCAGGTAGAGCCCGCCCGGACCGGTGCCGAACGCGGCGCGGTGGGTGGCCGCCGGGTCGGTGGACATCAGCAGGCAGTGCAGCGCGGCCGTCTCCTCGGGCGGCGGCCCGCTCTCCGGGTCCTCGCTCTCGGCGGCGCTGCGCAGCCGCACCGCGGACTGCAGGGCGATCCGCTGGAGCCCGTAGCGGAGCCGGTCCCGGGCCCCGGCCCGCAGGTCGGCGGCGAGTTCGGCCCGGCTGCGGCCGATCGCGGTGGCGAGCTGCCGGGCGGCCTCGACCGCCGCGGCGGACCCCCACTGGGCGTTGGCCCGGCGGGCGGGCGCGGCCAGCACGGCGAGGACCAGCGCGTCCTCGCCCTCGCCGAACCGGACGGTGAGCAGCGCGTCGCGCCGGGGCTCGCCCCGGTAGCGGGCGGAGTCGCCGCGGATGGACACCGCGCGCAGGGTGGTGGCCGCGAACCGGGCGCCGTCGATCGCGGTGTCGGGCACCACGTCGGCCAGCCCCGCCGGGTCGGCGGGGGCCAGCGCGGTCGGCTCGGCCTCGTACGTGGGGGGCCGCTCGCCGACGTGCGGGACGGCGGGCGGCTCGGCCCGGCCCGTCCAGGGCGCGCCCCGCTCCGGCGGCACGACCGGCGCGGGCGTCTCCGCCGCGACGGGCTCGGCGCGCCCGGGCTCCGGCTCCGACTGCGGCTCCGGCTGTTGCGGTTCCGGACGGGGGGCCGCGGGCTTCGCCAGGACGACCTCGGAGCGCACGGGTTCCACCGCGGGCGGCGCGGCGGGCCTCGGCGGCACGGACGGGGGTTCGGGCGGCGCCACCGGCAGGTCGGCCAGGGTCGGCGTGGGCCCGGCCGGCGCGGTCGGCGCTGCGGCCTCGGCGGCCTCGGCGGCCTCGGCGGGCGGACTGTCCAGGTCGGGCCAGGCGGCCTCGGCCCAGCTGCGCGGACGCGGCCCGGGAACGGTCCCGGTCGCGCCGTCGCCGCCCTCGTCGCCCGTACTCGGCTCCGCGGTCGGCGGCGGGGGCGGCGGCGGGGGCGGCGTGGTGCGCTGCTGGCCGATCAGGTCGGCCGCGGTGCTGAACCAGTCGTCCACGGTGGAGGAGTCGGCGGTGGCGGCGGGGGTGTCGGGGAGGGTGCCTGCGGGCCCCGCGTAGACGGTGTGCCACCAGGCGTCGTCGGGGCGGGGCTGGCCGGGTGCGCCCTGCTGGTTCAACTGACCGCTCCTGATCCGTGTGGGTGCCGGACGTCACGTCATTCTGCCGAAGGACGACGACGGTGTCCGGGATTCGGAACATCGCGCGGACGGTCGGGGAGACGTTCCGGCCACCGCGGCGGCCATGCGGGCGGGGAACGGGCGGAGAACGGACCGAGCGGGCCCGAACAGGGCCTTCCGGCCCCGGCCGATCGGGCCTCCGGCCGGAAATTCGGAGCCCGAAGGGGGCACCGCTTCACCCGATCGGCTGATTAATATGTGCGCATGGCCGCGTCGGGATCTCGCAATCGACTCCGGGAAGGGACCGCGTTCGCGGTACTCCGCCCGGTGGCGCTGCTGTGGTCCCTGCTACTGGCCGCCCTGCTGGCGCTGCTGCCGTGCACGGCGAGCGCCCGGGCCGCGACGCCGGAGGCCGCGCCGTCCGGCCAGGCCGCGCCGGGCGCCCGGACGGCCGTCCAGGGCCCGTCCGCCGCTGCACCGGCCCTGGTGGCCGTCCCGACCGCACCGACCGCCGACCGTCCCGGCCCGGCGAAGACCGGACGGGCTGCGCACCACGCCGCCCCGGTGGCGGCCGACGCCCCGGGGCTGCCGTACGTCTGGTGCGCCGTGGAGGGCCAGGGACAGCGGCCGGGGCACGGCTGCTCCGGCCACTCGTTCTGCGGACCGGACGCGCACCTGCCGAACGCGCCCCCGCAGCCCGGCCCGGTCGTCCTGCCGCGGTCGATCGCCCCGTCCGGGGCACCGGCCGTCGCGCCCCGCCCCGCCGGGGCGGGGTCGCACCACGCACCCGACCTGCACGTGCTCCAGGTTCACCGGTCCTGAGCGGAACCCACCGCCGACCGACGCCCCGTCCGCGGGGAGGTCGGCGGCTCCGCTGCCCCTCACACACCGCAGACCGCCGTGGCGACCACGGCGGGGACAAGGAAGACATCCATGGGTTCCGCATCCAAGCAGTCCAACTCCACCGGCAAGCAGCCCCGCCCGGGCAGCAAGGCCGCCAACCAGGCCGACCGCCGGGCCCGGATCGCCGAGCTGCGCGCGGTCGAGGAGCGCCGTGAGCGCCGCAACAAGCTGCTCACCATCGGCATCTCCTCGGTCCTGGTGCTCGGCATGATCGGCGGTGGCACCTGGCTGACGCTGGACGCCAAGCACAAGAGCGACGCCAAGAAGGCCGCCGCCGCGGCCCAGGTCGAGGCGCAGAAGAAGGCCCAGGAGGCCGCCGAGAAGGTGGACATCTCCGGGGTGAAGACCTTCGACAACCTCGGCCGCAACCACGTCACCACCGCCGTGACGTACCCGCAGGTCCCGCCGGTCGGCGGCGACCACAACCCGGTCTGGGCGACCTGCATGGGCAACGTGTACGACGCGCCGGTGAAGAACGAGAACGCCGTCCACTCGCTGGAGCACGGCGCGGTCTGGGTCACCTACAACGGCAAGGCGTCCGCCGACGACGTCAAGGCCCTGAGCGAGAAGGTCAAGGCCACCCCCTACAGCCTGATGAGCCCGTACCCGGACGAGCCGGGCACCATCACGCTGAGCGCATGGGGCACCCAGCTGGTGGTGGACTCGGCGAGCGACCCGCGGGTCGAGCAGTTCTTCACCAAGTACGTGCAGGGCAAGCAGACGCCCGAGCCGGGCGCCAGCTGCAGCTCGGGGACGATGTGACCGCCCGCCGACCGGCCGGCGAGGAGCCGGAGCAGGCGGCGGACGCGGTCGAGGAGGCGGTGGGCGAGGACGCCGCGATCGGGGACGGCGCGCCCGCGCGCCGGACCCGGCGGGCGTTCTGGTGGCCCGCCGCGCTGGCGGCCGTGGTCGCGCTCGGACTGGGCGTGCCCGCGCTGGTCGGCGGCGGCACGCCCGCGGTCGGCAGCCCGTCGGCCGCCGCCCCGGCCACGCCCGGCACCGACTCGCCGGAGGCCGGGTTCGCCCGCGACATGGCCACCCACCACCAGCAGGCCATCGACATGTCGTTCATCGTCCGGGACCGCACCCAGGACCAGGCGGTGCGCACCCTCGCGTTCGACATCATCAACACCCAGGCCAACCAGCGCGGCATGCTGATGGGCTTCCTCGACCAGTGGGGCCTGACCCAGGCGAGCAGCGCCAAGCCGATGGCCTGGATGGGGCACACCTACGCGCCGCACGACGGCGCGCTGATGCCCGGCATGGCGACCAACACCGAGCTGGAGAAGCTCCGTTCGCTCAGCGGGCGGGACGCCGAGGTGTTCTACCTGCAGCTGATGATCAACCACCACAAGGGCGGCGCCGACATGGCGCAGGCCTACGTGGACGCGGCGAAGAACGACGCCGAGAAGCGCCTCGCCAAGGGCATGGTCGACGCGCAGCGCTCGGAGATCCTGCTGATGACGGACATGCTGACCGAGCGCGGCGCGCAGCCCGCGCCCGCCGGCTCCTGACGGCCCGACGTCCTGACGGCCTGCCGGACGCCCGTGCGCGAGGGCGCCGCCCCGGGAACCCCCCGGTGCGGCGCCCTCGCGGCGTTCCGTCCCCGACGCCCCGCCGACGTCCCCCGGCTTCCCCCGGCGCCCCGTCAGCGGGTGGCGGACAGCCGGGCCGCCAGCAGCGCGACCGCGGCCAGCACCACCGGCACCGCCCGGGCGCCGACGGCGGGGCCCGCCAGGTGGACGGCCAGCACCGGCAGCGCGGTGCCCAGCGCGGTGCCGAGGCTGCGCACCATGTTGACCAGGCCGCCGCCGACGGCGGAGCTCTGCGCGGGTATCGCCCGCATCACCAGGGCGTTGTTGGCGGGCAGCAGCAGGCCGAGACCGTAGCCGGCCAGCAGCAGCGGCAGCGCGGTCGTCCCCGGGCCGGGGTCGGGCAGGGCGGCGAGGACGAGCAGTCCGGCGGCGGCCAGGACCGCGCCGCAGCGGCAGCGGGCCGCGTCCGTCCAGTGCCGGGGCAGCGCGCGGCCGCCGACGGTCGCGGCGACCGCGAACGCGGCGGGCAGCGCGGTGATCGCCAGTCCGGCGGCCGCGGCGGAGGCGCCGCGGGCGGTGAGCGCGACGGGCTCCAGCACCAGCGGGCAGAACAGCAGCAGGTAGCCGATCAGCGCGACCACCAGTCCGGCCCGGATGCCGGGCGTGTTCACCAGCCCGGGCGGAATGATCGGCCGGTCGGCCCGCCGCTCCTGCCGGACCAGCCCGAGCCCGGCGGCCCCGGCCGCGAGCAGCAGCACCGCCACCGCCCAGCCGGGCAGCGGCAGACCGGACGCGGCCGACAGCGCGAGCAGCAGCGCGGTGGAGGAGGCCGCGAGCAGCAGCAGCCCGGCCAGGTCGAACCGCCCCTCCCCGTCCCGGCCCCGCGCCGCGCCCCGGCCCTCGGTCGCCACGTCGGCCGGCGCCCCGGCCCGTACCCCTGCCCCGTCCTCTCCCCCGGCCCGCGCCCGTCCTCGCGCCCCGTCCGGTACGCCGTCGCGCTGCCGCTCCGGCCGCCCCGCGGGGAAGGTGCGGGGCAGCAGGAACCAGCCGGCCAGCAGGCCGAGCACGCCGATCGGCACGTTGACCCAGAACGCCCAGCGCCAGGAGGCGTGCGTGACCAGCAGGCCGCCGAGGGTGGGGCCGAGGGCCAGTCCGAGGGCCTGGGCGGCGGCCTGGATGCCGAGCGCGGTGCACATCGCCCGCTCGGGTACGCCGCGGGCGACCAGGGCGACGCTGTTGGCCTGCATCAGCGCGCCGCCGACGGCCTGCACGGCCCGGCAGGCGATCAGCGTGCCGAGGCTGCCGGCGAACCCGGCGCCGAGCGAGGCGAGGGCGAACACCGCGAACCCGCACAGGTACATGGTCTTGCGCCCGGCCAGGTCGGACAGCCGCCCGGCCGGGGCGAGCAGGGCGACCAGCACCAGCAGGTAGGCGAGCGAGACCCATTCGACGGCGGCGAAGCCCGCGGTGAACCGGTGCTCCAGCGCGGGGAACACCAGCGAGGTGACGCTGGCGGTCAGCTGGCCGAGGAAGGCGCCCAGGCAGACCGTCCCGACGGCCAGCCAGTGCGCGTGCCGCCAGCGGGCCACCGCGCGGGGGCGGGGGCGTTCGACCAGCTGCAGGGTGTCGAGCAGCCGCGAGGCGGACATCTGTTCGGCCATGCCCCGAATATATCTGCTACCGACATATCTCCTCAAGGGGCCCCTCCGTCCCGGCGCCGCCTGCCGCCGACCGGGCGTCCTGGCTGGTCAACGGGTGGACTCCCGGGGGCCGTGACGTGACCGGGCGCTACGCTGTCCGCCATGTCCTCGCAGCCCCAGCCCGCCTCGCGCCCGTCCGAGCCCGCGGCACCGGACGCCGGAACGCTCGCCGGGGCGCAGCAGCTCACCGACGTGATCACCCGGCTGCGGCGGGCGCTGCGCAGCTCGATCCGCAGCGAGTTCCCGTGGGAGGCGCTGCCGATGGCGCAGGTCGAGCTGCTGCAGACGCTGGCCGTCGCGCCGATGCGGGTGGGCGAGCTGGCGGCCCGTCAGCGGCTGGCGCCGAACACCGTCAGCGGCCTGATCTCGAAGCTGCTGGAGTCCGGCCTGGTCGACCGCCAGCCGGACCCGGGCGACCGCCGCACCGCGCGGATCGCCCTCACCGAGGCCGGGCACCAGCAGTTGCGGGACTGGCGGAGCGCGCACGAGCGCCGCCTCGCCGCCGCGCTGGAGAGCCTCGCCCCGGACGACCGCGCGGCGGTCATGCACGCCCTCCCGGGCCTCGACCTGCTGGCCCGCTCGCTCGCGGGCACCGACCCGACCCGCTGACGCCCCCGGAGCCGGCCCGGCACCCGCCCCACGGCGATGTCCGATTCCCGCCAGTCGGGGTTCCGGCGATCACGCAGACTGGAGGGCGTGATCGACGACGAGACCAGGTACCGGGCCGTGGACAGCCGGGACTCCCGGTTCGACGGGGTGTTCTTCACGGCCGTCCGGACCACCGGCATCTACTGCCGTCCGAGCTGCCCGGCCACCACCCCCAAGCGCACCAACTGCACCTTCTACCCGACCGCGGCGGCCGCCCAGGGCGCCGGCTACCGGGCCTGCCGGCGCTGCCGGCCGGACTCGGTGCCGGGCTCCCCGGAGTGGAACCACCGGGCCGACCTGGTCGGCCGCGCGATGCGGCTGATCGGGGACGGCGTGGTGGACCGGGAGGGCGTCGCGGGGCTGGCCGACCGGCTCGGCTACAGCTCCCGGCAGCTCCAGCGGCAGCTGACCGCCGAGCTGGGCGCGGGGCCGCTCGCGCTGGCCCGGGCGCAGCGGGCGCAGACCGCCCGGCTGCTCCTGCAGACCACCGAACTCCCGGTCACGGACGTGGTGTTCGCGGCGGGCTTCGCCTCCGTCCGGCAGTTCAACGACACCATCCGCGAGGTCTACGACCGGACGCCGTCGGCGCTGCGCACCGAGCGCGGCGGGCACCGGCGGGGCCCGGCGGGGGCGGGTTCGCTGGGGCTGCGGCTCGCCTACCGGGGCGCGATCGACAGCGGGCACCTGCTGGACTTCCTGGCGCTGCGGGCCGTCCCGGGGGTGGAGGAGGTGGTGCCCGGGCCGCGCCCGGGCACCCGCAGCTACCGGCGGACGCTGGCGCTGCCGTACGGGCACGGCATCGCCGAGGTGGACGGCCTGGGGCCGGACGACCCGGCGGACCGGGGCTGGCTGGACTGCCGACTGACGCTGACCGACCTGCGCGACCTGACCACCGCCGTGCACCGGTTGCGCGCCCTGTTCGACCTGGACGCCGACCCGGACGCGGTGGACGGGCGGCTGGCCGCCGATCCGCTGCTGGCGCCGCTGGCCGCGGCCCGGCCGGGGCTGCGTTCGCCGGGACACGTCGATCCGCACGAGCTGGCGGTGCGCGCCGTGCTGGGCCAGCAGGTCACGGTCGCGGCGGCCCGCACCCTGGCGGGGCGGCTGGCCGAGCGGTACGGGACGGCGCTGCCCGCGCCGGACGGCGGGCTGCGGCTGCTGTTCCCGTCGGCGGCGGCGCTGGCCGCGGCCGACCCGGAGCAGCTGGCGATGCCGCAGGCCCGGCGGCGGGCCCTGCTGGGGCTGTGCGCGGCGCTCGCCGACGGCACCGTCCGGCTCGACCCCGGCGTCGACCGGGAGCGGGCGGCGGGCGAGCTGCTGGCGCTGCCGGGGATCGGCCCGTGGACGGTCGGCTACCTGCGGATGCGGGCGCTGGCCGACCCGGACGTGTTCCTGCCCACCGACATCGGGGTCCGGGACGGGCTGCGCGCCCTCGGCGCGGACGGCGACCCGCGGGCCGCGGCCGGGCGCTCCGCCGCCTGGGCGCCGTGGCGCTCCTACGCCCTGCACCACCTCTGGTCGGCCGCCGCCGACCGGCACGCGGCCGCCCGCGGCACCCGGCCCCGCACCGATCGAGAGACCCCCGAGGACCAGTCATGACCACCGTGTTCACCACCATGGCGAGCCCGCTCGGCACCCTGCTGCTCAGCGGCGCCCTCGACCCGGACGGCGGCTTCGCGCTGACGGCCGTCACCGCGCCGGGGCAGAAGGGCGCCGTCGACACGCCCCCGGACGACTGGCGGCCGGACGCGGACGCCCTCGCCCCGGCCGTCGAGCAGCTCACCGCGTACTTCGCGGGCGGGCGCACCTCCTTCGACCTGCCGCTGGCCCCGGTCGGCACGCCGTTCCGCCGCCGGATCTGGGCGGCGCTGGACGACATCCCGTTCGGCAGCACCCTGACGTACGGCCAACTCGCCGACGCCGCCGGGGAGTCGAAGCTCGCGGTGCGGGCCGTCGGCGGCGCCGTCGGGGCCAACCCGCTGCTGATCGTCCGCCCCTGCCACCGGGTGATGGGCGCCAACGGCAGCCTCACCGGCTTCGCCGCGGGCATCGACGCCAAGCGCTGGCTGCTGGCCCACGAGAGCGACGGCGGCCGCCTGTTCTGACCGTTCCGACGCCCGCCCCGCCGCCGCCCGCCGCCCCGTCACCCGGGCGGCGGCTCCGCCCGGGGGGCGGCGACGCTCCGGTACAGCTCGGCGGCCCGTTCCAGGTGCTGCCGGGCCAGCTCCGGATCGCCGTCGCGCCGCGCCAACTCCCCCGCCAGGACGAGGGTGTGGGCCTCCCAGAGCGCGGAGCGGGCGGTGCGGAAGGCGGCCAGCGCGGCCGCCAGCACCGGCCGGGCCTCGGCCGGGCGGTCGGCGGCCAGGTGGGCCCGGCCGGTCAGGGCGAGCGCCCTGGCCGCCTCGTAGTGGTCGCCGAGTTCGGTCAACTCGCACTCTGCGCGCACCAGTTGCTCGATCGCGGCGTCCGGGTCGGCGGCGTCCAGGGCGACTTCGCCGAGCGCGATCCGGGCGAGCGCCGCGCCGCGCGGGTGGCCGGTCAGCTCGCGCAGCCGCAGGGTCTCCTCGAACGCCCGCCGGGCTCCGGCGAGTTCACCGTCCAGCCGGTGCGACTGCCCGATCCCGTACTGGGCGTTGGCCTCGGCCCGGGGGTCCGCCATGGCCCGGGCGAGTTCCAGTGCCTCGCCGTACCGGTGCGCGGCCTCGGCGGGCCGGCCGGCGTTGCGCAGCCCGTGCCCGCCGGAGGTCAGCATCCGCTGCTCGGCCGGGCGGAAGCCGGTGGACCGGGCCGCGACGAGCCCCAACTCGTGTGCTTCGAGCTGGAGTTCGCTCGCCCGCAGGCGCAGGAAGAGCGGCCACAGGGCGTCCGCCAGCTGCCAGACCAGGGCGGGCCAGCCGTGTTCGGCGGCGGCCCGCAGCACCGGCCCGAACTGGCCGCGCTCGGCGGCGAGCCAGCCCAGCGCCTGCTCCTCGTCGGTGAACTCCGGGACGTTCCACGGTGGTTGCTCGTAGTCGCGGGGCAGCGGGCGGCGGCTGGGGCTGATGATCCGCTCGGTGGCGGTGGCGGCGGCCAGCAGGTGTTCGGCGACCCGGCGGACGGCGGCGGCGCGCGCCTCGGGCGGCTCGGTCTCCGTCCCGCGCTCGCGGGCGTGCAGCCGGACCAGGTCGTGGAAGCGGTGGCGCCCGTCCGCGGGCTGCTCCAGCAGGTGCTCGTCGCCCAACGCGTCCAGCAGCCCGTCCGCCTCGGCCGGGGAGAGCCCGGCGGCCGCGCCCGCCAGGGCCGGGGTGAACTCCGGGACGGGCAGCAGCCCGAGCAGCCGGTACATCCGGGCGACCGGCGGCTCCAGCACCCGGTACGAGGCGGCCAGCGCGGCGCGCACCGCCCGTTCGCCGTCCAGCCGGAGTTCGCCGAGGCGGTCGGCCTCCCGGCGCAGCGCCTCCGCGGTGGCGGCCAGCGGCTGCCGGGGGCGGGCCGCCATCCGGGCGCCGGCCACGCAGACCGCCAGCGGCAGGCCGCCGCACCGGGCGACCACCTGGTCGGCGGCGAGCGGTTCGGCGGCGACCCGGTCCGCGCCGACCTGCCGCTCCAGGAGTTCGGTGGCGGCGGCCGGGCCGATCAGGCCGACCTCCAGGAAGCGGGCCAGGTCGGTGCCGAGCCCGGTCAGCCGGGTCCGGCCGGTCACCACCGTCACCGATCCGGCGGCGCCGGGCAGCAGCGGCCGGACCTGGGCGGCGGTGGCGGCGCTGTCCAGCAGCACGGCGATCCGGCGGTGCGCGGTGACGGACCGCCAGAGCGCGGCGGCCTCGTGCAGCGCGGCGGGCACGCCCGGCACGGCGAGCGCCCGCAGGAACGCCCCCAGCACCTCGCCCGGGTCGGCGGGGCCGCCGGGGGTGTGGCCGCGCAGGTCGGCGTAGAACAGTCCGTCGGGGAAGTCCCCGGCCCGGCCGCGCAGCCAGCTCCCGGCGAGCGCGCTCTTCCCGATGCCCGGCGGGCCGGTGAGCACCAGGCAGCGGCCGCCCGGCGGGGGCGGCGCGTCCAACTCCGCGTCCAGCGCGGACAGCTCCGCCCCGCGCCCGACCAGGCGCGCGGGAGCGGGTGGAAGCTGTTGCGGCACCGGAAGCAGCGCCGGAGCGTGCGTGTGGATGTGCACGCCCCCACGGATGTCGCCCGCCTGGAGGGCGACTCCGTCGATCCTGGCCTGGCCGGTGACGGCGTTGCGATGGCCTTCCACCTGCTCGTTCCTCCCCTACGTCGAAGGGTGCGCCCGTTCACCGGCGCCCGTGACGGCTCTTCTTCGCCGCTCCGCGGACGGTGCGGGCGGTTCGGCGGTGCCGCGGTGCCCGGACCGCGGCCGGACTGAGGCCGGACTGCGGTCGGACCGGCCGGTGTTCCGACGGTGCGTCGGCCCTCCGGCCCGGAAGGCCAGTTCGCGGCACCCGGCGGGCCCGGCGGCGCCCGGTCCGGCCGCCCCCGCGTCGATGCCGACGCTCTACCACAGATCCTCGATCCGCATCGGAACAATGCCGGAAAACTGGCGCTTGGAAACTCCGGAGTGCTATAGCAGCATGCCCGCGCCCGTGCCATGCTCACCTCCTGCGCGACCGAGGAACCGGCGACAGGAGGGGCACCGAGATGTACATCCATCTGCTGGGAACTGTCGAACTCTCGGCCCATGGAAGGCCATTGCCCATCGGCTCGCGAAAAACCAGGATCGTGCTGGCCTGTCTCGCCCTCGACCTGGAACGCCCGCTGTCGCTCACCGCCCTCGCCGACCGGCTCTGGGACGGCGAGCCCCCGCAGAGCTTCGTCAGCACCCTGCAGGGCCACCTCTCCCGCCTGCGCACCGCGCTGCGCGAGGCCCAGGAGACGGACGGGGGGTCCGGCGGGCGGCCCGCCGAACTCGTCTCCCGCTCCGGCACCTACACCCTGCACGCCGAACCCGACCGGGTCGACTGGCGGCTCTACCACCGGCTCGCCGTCGACGCCCGCGCGCTGGCCGAGGCGGGCGACGACCGCCGCGCCCTCGCCGCCCTCGACCGGGCCGCCCGCGCCTGGCGGGGCGAACCCCTGGCCGGCCTGCCCGGCCTCTGGGCCCAGCAGGTCCGCGGCCAGCTGCGGGACCGCCGCTTCGCCACCACCCTGGTCCGCCACGAGATCGAACTCCGGCTCGGCCGCTTCGCCGACCTCGTCCCCGACCTCGCCGAACTCGCCGACGAGCACCCGTGGAACGAACAGGTCGCCGCCCAGCTGATGACCGCGCTCTACGGCTGCGGCCGGGTGGACGAGGCGGTCGACGCCTACCGCCGCCTCCAGCGCCGGATGTACGCCGACCTCGCCACCGCCCCGGGCGAGCCGCTCAACCGGCTGCTGGAGGGCATCCTGCGCCGCGACCGCGCCGCCGACCTGGTCGCCCGGCCCGCCGGCCCGCCCGCCGTCCTCGCGCCGCCCCCGGCGCCCGGCCCCGCCCGGCGGCCCTCCACCCTGCCCCCACCACCCGAACTCGTCGGCCGCGACGTCGAGTTGGACCTCCTGATCGCCGCCGGCCGGGGCGAGTGGCCGACCGCCGGCCGCTCGGCCGCCCTCCCGGTGGTCGCGCTGAGCGGCCAACCCGGCTGCGGCAAGACCGCGCTGGCCCTCACCGCCGCCCACCGGCTGCGCGCCGACTTCCCCGACGGGGCCTTCCTGCTCCGCCTCGCCACCCACACCCCCGCCCGGCCCGACCCCGGCCCGGAGGCCGCCGCCACCGCGCTGCTGCGCCTGCTCGGCGTCCCCGCCCCCGAGATCCCGCTCGACCCGGACGAACTCCTGGCCCGCTGCCGCGAACTGCTCTCCCAGCGGCGCGCCCTGGTGGTCCTGGACGACGCCGCGGGCCCCGGCCAGATCGGGCCGCTGCTCCCGGCCGAACCCACCAGCTTCGTCCTCGTCACCGCCCGCCGCCGGATGGCCGAGCTCCCCGCCCTCAGCACCGTCCCGCTCGACACCCTGGCCCCGGCCGCCTCGGCCGCCATGTTCAGCCGCCTCGCCGGGCCCGACCGGGCCGCCGACCCGGGCCCGCTCGCCGACGTCACCCGCCGCTGCGCGCATCTCCCGCTGGCCCTCCACCTCGCCGCCGGCCGCTTCCGCTCCCGCTCCTCGTGGGATCTCGCCCACCTCGCCGACCGACTCTCCCGCAACGACCGCCTCGGCGAACTCAGACACGGCACGGACAGCCTGCACGCGGCCCTGTCGATGTCGTACCACGACCTGTCGGCGGACCATCAGATCGCCCTCCGGCGGCTGAGCCTGCACCCCGGCTCCGACTTCGGCCTGCTGACCGCCGCCGCGCTCGTCGACTGCCCGCCCGACCGGGCGGAACACCTGATCGAGGAGTTACTGGCGGTCAACCTGCTGGCCGAGCACGGGATCGAACGATTCGGCTTCCACGAACTGGTCCGCGAATACGCCGCCGACCGGGAAGCCCACGAGGAACCCCGCCGGGAACACCTCAGGACGATCGGACGCAGCGTCAACTTCCTTCTGTGGATGGCTGATCACACCGACCGGGCGGCCCATCCGGACCGTTTCCGGCTGCCCCTGCGGGCATTGTCGCCGGAGCTCGCGGAAGAACCCGCCCCCGTCCCGCCGGAGGCCCTCCGCACGGTCCGGGCGCACAGCTGGCTGGCCGCGGAAACCGAAACACTGCTCGACCTGGAAAAGGATCTGCGAACGAACGGCGACCCCGAATCCGCCGCCGTCCTGGCCCACCTGCTGGCCGGCCGGCTCGACGCCGAGGGGCTGTGGCCGGAGGCGATCGGCATCCACCGCGCGGCAGCCGAACACTGGCGCGCCCGGGGCGCCGAGGCACCCGAACTGCACGCCCTGCTCGCCCTCTCCGCCGTCCGCTCGAAGGTCGGCCGCCACCCCGACGCCGAACACGCCGCCCGCCGCGCCCTCCACCTCGCCCGCACCACCGCCGACCCCCGGGGCACCGCCGAATCCCTGGGCCACCTCGCCCAGGCCCGCTGGCGCCAGGGCGACCTCCCGGCCGCCCTCGCCCTGCAGGAGGAGGCCCTGTCCGTCCTCCACGAACTCGGCGCGGCGACCGCCACGGCCACGGCCAACATCGGCCTGCTGCACGGCATGCTCGGCGACGACGAGACCGCGCTGCACCACCTGACCGAGGCACTCGCCGACTTCCGCGCCAGGGGCGACCGGGCGGCCGCCGTCCGCACCACCATGAACATCGGCGGAATCCACCTGCGGGCCGGAAACCACACGGCGGCCAGGAATTCCCTCGAATTCGCCCTGCAGAACGGTTCGGGAGTGGTCCCGGTCGCAGACATGGCGGCCATCAGATTGAACCTGGCGGAAATCATGTCGGCCGCCGGGGAAATCGCACCGGCGCTCGCCGTGGCAGAGGAATGCCTGCAGGTTTTCCACCGGCTGGGAATCCTCCAGCGCCAGGCCGAGGCCATGAACTTCAAAGGAATGCTGCTGCTCCGCTCGGGCGATCCGGAATCCGCCGGCGAGGCTTATGCCGGCGCGCTCGCCGTGGCCAGATCCATCGGTTCGCCCCAGGACGAGGCCGCCGCGCGGTGCGGCCTGGCCCGGACCGCGGAGCAGATGAGCAGCGCAGGCGGAACGCTCGGCTCCGGTCTCCCCGCAGCCGGCGGACCCGGAGCACGCGCCGTCCGCTTCGACTGATAACCGCCGGTCGACCGGACGCCGGAGACCACTCCGGACCGGTCGAGGCCACTCGTCGGCGGAAAAGCTTTCGATTTCGACGGAAGGATCGCCCTCTCCGCCCCGGCGGGGAAATCATCGCGCCATTCCGGCAGCAGGCACCAGCGACCCGGCCCGGGTCGCTGGTGCCTTTTCTTGCTGATGGGGAAGCTGACCATGGTTGGGACTACAGTGAGCCCAACAGAAAGTCCTTCGAACCGAAAGACCGACAAGATGCACGCCGGCCCCCTCGCCCACCGCACCGACCCCGCCGCCCGCCAGGACCGCCCGACCGGCCCGTCCGGCCCCGAGCAGCCCGGTACCTGCGGCTGGATCTGGATCTGGCTCCTCCGCCCCCTGGGGTAGCCGGACGGCCCGCATCCGGTGGTCGTCGGATGCGGGCCGTTGGTACGTCTTCCCGGGGGCCTGACGGAGTGTCAGGGCTTGGGGGCGGAGCGGGCCAGGCGGGCGGACTTGGTGACGGTCTTCCAGTGGCGGGAGCGTTCGGCGCGCAGGCGGGCGTCGGCGCGGGAGGCGATGAAGGCGTTCTCCTTCTGGAGCTTCAGGTAGCTCTCCCAGCGGCGCTCGGACAGGGTGCCGTCGGCGAGGGCGGTGCGGACGGCGCAGCCGGGCTCGCTGCGGTGCGAGCAGTCGGCGAACCGGCAGTCGGCGGCGACCGCGGCGATGTCGGCGAACGCCTGGTCGACGCCCTCGCCGCCGAAGAGGCCGACGCCGCGGAGGCCGGGGGTGTCGATGACGGCGCCGCCGCCGGGGAGCGGGACCAGTTCGCGGGTGGTGGTGGTGTGGCGGCCCTTCTCGTCGACCGAGCGGACCTGCTGGACCGTCATGGCGTCGGTGCCGGCCAGCGCGTTGGTGAGCGTGGACTTGCCGGCGCCGGACTGGCCGATCAGGGCGCAGGAGCCGGTGGCGAGGGCGCGCAGCACGTCGATGCCCTCGCCGGTCTCGGCGCTGACCGTCAGGACGGTGACACCGGGCGCGACCGCCTCGACGTCCGCCCGGACGAAAGCGCCGTCGTGGACCAGGTCGGACTTGGTCAGGACGATCAGCGGTTCGGCCCCGGACTCCCAGGCGAGCGCGAGGAAGCGCTCGACCCGGCCGAGATCGGGATCCGCGGCGAGCGAGACGGCGATCAGCACGGTGTCGACGTTGGCGGCCAGCACCTGGCCCTCGGAGCGCTTGTGGGCGCTCTTGCGGACGATGGCGGTGGTGCGGGGCAGCACCGCCGTGACGGCGGGGACGGGGCGGGCGTGCGGGTCCAGGGCGATCCAGTCGCCGGTGCACGGGTTCTGGACGGTGTCGCCGCTCATCACGGGACGGGTGTCGGCGCGCAGCACGGCGGCCTCGCCCGTCTCCGGGTCGGCGTACAGGACTTCGCAGCTGCCGCGGTCGATGCGGGTGATCCGCCCGGGCAGCAGGCCCGCTTCGGCGAGCGGGGTGAAGGCGGCTGCCCGGTCGTCCGTCCAACCGAGGCCGGAGAGCGGGTGGGCAGGGGTGTGCGTGGAGGTCAAGGGGGGCCCTTCGAAGGACGGACGGCCCCGGCCGGAGGAGGGTGGCGTCAGCGCGTCGGCGACGCCGGGAGGAGGTCGGCCGGAGACCGGTGGACACAGGACTGGACGGGCTTGCGATTGCTGGTGACTGCACCGGCAAGGACGAGCTGCACGGTCCTCACCTCCTTTTCTGCGACGCGCCTCGAACACCCCGCCCTGGGGCGCCCTCGATCGGCGGACGCCACGGTAGTACCCGCCCGCCCCGACCGCCACCGGTTTTTCCGCCGCCCCGAGGAAGACCCCAACTCGCCTTCAGTAAAACGGAGTTGAGCGGCCATCGGGACGCAAGGGTTCCGCAAGGAGCGCAAGGGTTCTCCAGCCCTCCCGCCACCGCGCGCGGACATCACTGACCACGACGGCGGCGCGCGGTGCCCGCCGTTCCCGGTGGGAGGCCGGGAGGAGGGGGGAAGCGTGATGTCCTGGGCGACTCTGCCCGGCCGCAAGCGGGTGCTGGCGGTCGTGCACACGGTGGTGTACGGGCAGCGGCTGCGCGAGGTCTGCGAGCTGCTGGCCTCGGACCTGCGGGTGCAGGTGGTGTTCACCGTCGCGCCGCACGCGTTCAACGAGGGGGTGGCGGCGTTCCTGGCGGGGCTGGGCGGCGTGGTGGTGCCCTGGGAGCAGGCGGTGGCCACCGAGTTCGACCTGGTGCTGGCGGCCGGTTCGCAGGGGATCGAGCAGGTCCGCGGCCCGCTGGTGCGCCTGTCGCACGGGGCGGGCCACCTGAAGCTGGCCCGGACCCGGCCGCCGGCCGGCTCGATCACCGGCCACCACGCACCCCGGGCGAACGGCGGCCCGGACGGCAGCCTGGGCACCGCCCCGAACGGCGGGCGGCCCGAGCGCGGGATCGCCGGCCTCGACCGCGACCACCTGCTCCGGGACGGCCGCCCGAACGCGGCGGCGTACGCGCTCGCGCACCGCTCCGACCTGGCGGAGCTGGCCCGGACCTGCCCGGAGGCGCTGCCGCTGGCCGAGGTGGTGGGCGACGGCGACCACGACCGGATCGTCGCGGCGCTGCCCCGGCGGGCCGAGTACCGGGCGGCGCTGGGCCTGGGCGAGCGGGAGCGGCTGGTGCTGCTCTGCTCGACCTGGGGGCCGGACTCGGTGTTCGGCGGGCTGGACGCGCTGCTGCCGCGGCTGGTCCGGGAGCTGCCCGCGGACCGGTTCCGGACCGCGCTGGTGGTGCACCCGAACGTCTCGGCGGGGCACGGCGGCTGGCAGGTCCGCCGGTGGGCGGACGGGGTGTCCGGCGGGTCGGTCGCGCTGGTGACCCCGGAGACGGACTGGCGGCCGCTGCTGGTGGCGGCGGACCACGTGATCGGCGACCACGGCTCGGTGACGCTGTACGCGACGCTCACGGGGGCGCGCATCCTGCTGGCCCGCTTCCCGCACCTGGAGGTCAATCCGCGCTCGCCGGGCGTGCAGCTGGCCCGGACCGCCCCGGCGCTGGACCCGGCGCACCCGCTGGACCGCCAGCTCGCGTACGCCGACGCCGCGTACCGGCCGGAGGCGTACGCGGAGATCGGGGCCCGGATCTCCTCGGAGCCGGGCCGGTACCTGGCCCTGGTGCGCCGGCTGCTGTACCGGGTGCTGGGGCTGGGCGAGCCGGCCGTCCCGGCCGCGGAGCCGCCGCTGCCGTGCCCGGCCCCCCTGTTCGGGGGTGCGCCGTGGCGGTGACGGTGACGGTCCGGCTGCCGGGCGGGCCCGGCGGCCGGCCCCGGTACGACCGGCACCTGGCGGCGCGGCTGGACGAGCCGGACCGGGTCCGGCACCTGGCGGACGTGCTGCACGGCGGCGGCCCGGACGGGGTCGAGGAGGCGTGGCGGCGGCATCCGGGCTGCGCGGTGCTGGCGGCGGCGGGCCCGGACGGCCTGGTGCGCGTCCGGTTCCGGGGCGGCGCGCTGACGCTCCGCCCGGTCGGCCTCCCGGCCGCCGCCGATCCGGCGGCGCTGGCCGGTTCGCTGGTGCACGCCCTGCTGTCGGCGGCGGCCCGCCGCGACCGGCCGGACGGCCGGGACACAGAACGGGATGCAGGACGGGGAACGGCGACGGCCCGGGCCGTCCGGGTGTCAGGGCCCGGCGGGGCCGGGCGGCTCGGGCGGTCCCGGGGGGCGGCGGCGGACGCCGCCGAGGCGGTGCCGGACGTCCTCGGGCGGCAGGAAGCCGGCCCACCGTTCTGGGTATTCGCTGGGCGGCAGCAGGTCGTCCCCGTCCGACTCCTCGCCGTACTCGCCGTACTCGCCGTAGAGGTCCTCGTCGTGGCCCTCGGCGAGGCCGAACCGGCGGGCCCGTTCGGCGCGTTCGACGGCCCGCCGGGCGGCGGCCTCGCGGCCGCG
This sequence comes from Kitasatospora sp. NPDC088391, assembly GCF_044753345.1. Lineage (NCBI taxonomy): Bacteria > Bacillati > Actinomycetota > Actinomycetes > Kitasatosporales > Streptomycetaceae > Kitasatospora > Kitasatospora sp. NPDC088391. The sequence goes on along the minus strand of NZ_JBIVNB010000005.1, from coordinate 344,836 downwards.
CCGGACGGCCTCGTCCTCGGCGAGGCGCTCGTTCTCGGCCCGGGCGTCGGCGGTCTCGACGGTGGGCCAGCGGCGGTCCGTCGCGGCGTTCATCGCGGCGCCGATCAGCACGGCCAGCGCCACCACGAAGATCCACAGCAGTACGGCGACCGGCGCGGCGAGCTGCCCGTAGACGGAGTGGCCCTCGACCGAGCTGACCAGGTACAGCCGCAGCGCGACGCTGCACACCACCAGGACCAGCAGGGCGACCAGCGCGCCGGGGATGTCCTCGCGCCAGGGCGTGGAGACCGGGACGGCCACGTGGTAGAGGGTGGTGAGGAAGACGATCAGCAGCAGGATCGCGGCGGGCCAGTAGAGCGCGTCGACCACTCCGGCGGAGCCCTGGAAGGCGCCGATCACCAGGCCGGGGCCGGCCAGCAGCAGCGGCAGCACCAGCGAGCCGATCACCAGGGCGCCCAGGTAGAGGCCGAGCGACATCAGCCGGGTCTTGACCAGTCCGCGCTTGCCGTCGAGGCCGTACATCACGGTGATGGTGTCGATGAAGATGTAGAGCGCCCGCGATCCGGACCAGAGCGAGAGCAGGAAGCCGATCGAGATCAGGTCGGGCCGGGCGTTGTCGAAGACGTCGTGCAGCAGGGGTTGGACGATCTGCTCGATCGAGCTCGGTGAGAGCACCGTCCCGGATGCCGAGACGATGTCCTGCTTGAGCTTGTCGATGGTGCCCGCTCCGAGGATGTCGTCGAGGTAGCCGAGGGTGCCCGCGAGGCAGAGCAGCAGCGGCGGGATGGACAGCAGGGTGAAGAAGGCGGCCTCGGCGGCGAGGCCGGTGACCCGGTACTCGACGCAGGTGTTGGTGGTGTCCTTCAACAGCCCCCAGAGCGTGTGGTACCAGGTGTTTCGCTTCGCGGCGCGGCGCCGTCCGCCGCGTCTGCGGGCGGCCCGGCCGCCGTTCGGCCCGGGCCCGTCGGGCGGCTGGGGGGCACTGCCTGCTGCTTGCACGCCTCTACGGTATCGGCCCGGGCTCCGGGACCGGGGCGGAGCCGCCCGGAACCGGAGGGCCGCACCGCCAGGACCGGCCCCGCTTCGCCTGCTGTCCCATCATGCGGAACAGTGAGGTCCAGCATGCGGACGTTAGTGGACCGCGAGTCGTTCGCCGTGCGAATCTCTTGCCATGTCTAGCGCCGGAACCACCCTAGTTGGCCGACTCCACGTCGACCTCCTTCGCGTGTCCAGCGCCATCTGTCCGGTGACCTGAGCCCCATCCCCGCGCCGCCACCACCGGCGAACGGTCCGCACATCCCCGCCGTCGCGGATGCCCGGACGACGCACCCGGCCCAGCGTCACCCCCTCCCACCGCCTGCCGAGATCCGCAGGTGGGAGCGGAGCGCGTCCGGGGTCCGCCACCCTCGCACCTGCCAAGCCGCTCAAAGGACTGAACACCATGGCCCGCACTCCCGAAACGGTCGAGCCTCAGGCCGGCGCCGCCCCCGCGGCCCGCCCCGCCGCCCGCAAGGTGACCCGCCACCGCGGCGAGGGCCAGTGGGGCATGGGGCACTTCACCCCGCTGAACGGCAACGAGCAGTTCAAGAAGGACGACGACGGTCTCAACGTGCGGACACGCATTGAGACGATCTACGCGCACCGCGGCTTCGACTCGATCGACCCGAACGACCTGCGCGGCCGGATGCGCTGGTGGGGCCTCTACACCCAGCGCAAGCAGGGCATCGACGGCGGCAAGACCGCCGTCCTGGAGCCGCACGAGCTGGACGACGAGTACTTCATGATGCGGGTGCGCATCGACGGCGGTCAGCTGACGACGGCCCAGCTGAAGGCGATCGGCGAGGTCTCCGAGCAGTACGCCCGCGGCACCGCGGACCTGACGGACCGGCAGAACGTCCAGTACCACTGGGTGCGGATCGAGGACGTCCCGGCGATCTGGCAGAAGCTGGAGGCCGTCGGCCTGTCCACCACCGAGGCGTGCGGCGACTGCCCGCGCGTGGTGATCGGCTCCCCCGTCGCGGGCATCGCCGAGGACGAGATCGTCGACGGCTCCTGGGCGATCGACGAGATCAACCGCCGCTACATCGGCAGCAAGGAATTCTCCAACCTGCCGCGCAAGTTCAAGACCGCGATCTCCGGCTCGCCGCTGCTCGACGTGGTGCACGAGATCAACGACGTCGCCTTCGTCGGCGTGGTCCACCCCGAGCACGGCCCGGGCTTCGACCTGTGGGTCGGCGGCGGCCTCTCCACCAACCCGAAGCTGGGCGTCCGGCTCGGCGCCTGGGTGCCGCTGGAGGAGGTCCCGGACGTCTGGGCCGGCGTGATCGGCATCTTCCGCGACTACGGCTACCGCCGCCTGCGCAACCGCGCCCGGTTGAAGTTCCTGGTCGCCGACTGGGGCCCGGAGAAGTTCCGCCAGGTCCTGCAGGACGAGTACCTGAAGCGCGAACTGGTCGACGGCCCCGGCCCGCAGGAGCCCAGCAACCGCTGGCGCGACCACGTCGGCGTGCACCGGCAGAACGACGGCAACTTCTACGTCGGCTTCGCGCCGCGGGTCGGCCGGGTCAACGGCAAGCTGCTCTCGCAGATCGCCGACCTGGCCGCCGAGCACGGCTCCGGCCGCCTCGCCACCACCGTCGAGCAGAAGATGATCGTGCTCGACGTCGCCGAGGAGCGGGTCGAGTCGCTGGTGGCCGGCCTGGAGGCGCTGGACCTGCGGGTCACCCCGTCCACCTTCCGCCGCGGCACGATGGCCTGCACCGGCATCGAGTACTGCAAGCTGGCGATCGTCGAGACCAAGGGCCGCGGCCAGTCCCTGATCGACGAACTGGAGCGCCGCCTGCCGGAGTTCGACGAGCCGCTGAGCATCAACATCAACGGCTGCCCGAACGCCTGCGCCCGCATCCAGACCGCCGACATCGGCCTCAAGGGCCAGCTGGTCACCGACGCGGACGGCGAGCAGGTCGAGGGCTTCCAGGTCCACCTGGGCGGCGCGCTCGGCCTGGACGCCGGCTTCGGCCGCAAGATCCGCGGCCTCAAGGTCACCAGCGCCGAACTGCCCGACTACGTCGAGCGCCTGCTGACCCGCTACCAGGCCGACCGCCAGGACGGCGAGCGCTTCGCCCAGTGGACGGTCCGCGCCACCGAGGAGCAGTTGTCATGACCGAGCGCGCCGCGCCCTTCTACTGCCCGTACTGCGGGGACGAGGACCTGCGCCCGTCCGAGAGCGGCCACGGCGCGTGGGAGTGCCGGGCGTGCCGCCGGGGCTTCCAGCTGAAGTTCCTCGGACTGCTCTCCACGACCGACGGGGGTACCGGACATGACGACCGCGACTGACTACGAGGCGATAGCCGTCGCCGCCGGCCGCGAGCTGGAGGAGGCCACCGCGCAGGAAGTGCTGCGCTGGGCCGCCGACACCTTCGGCAAGCGGTTCTGCGTGACGTCCTCGATGGAGGACGCGGTGGTCGCCCACCTGGCCTCCACCGCGCTGCCCGGCGTGGACGTGGTCTTCCTGGACACCGGCTACCACTTCCCGGAGACCATCGGCACCCGGGACGCGGTCGCCGCGACCATGCCGGTCAACGTGATCACGCTGACCCCGAAGCTCACCGTGGCCGAGCAGGACGCCCGGTACGGGCCGGAGCTGCACGACCGCGACCCGGACCAGTGCTGCGCCCTGCGCAAGGTCGAGCCGCTCAACCGCGGCCTGGGCGGCTACGACGCCTGGGCGACCGGCCTGCGCCGCGACGAGTCGCCGTCCCGCGCCAACACCCCCGTGGTGGCCTGGGACGCCAAGCGCCGCAAGGTGAAGATCGCCCCGATCGCCCGCTGGACCCAGGACGACGTGGACGCCTACGTGCAGGCCAACGGGGTGCTGTTGAACCCGCTGCTGTGGGAGGGGTACACCTCGATCGGCTGCTCGCCGCTGTCCTGCACCGCCAAGCCGGGCGAGGGCGAGCAGGGCCGGGCCGGCCGCTGGGCCGGCTCCGGCAAGACCGAGTGCGGCATCCACCTCTGAACCCGCCGCCCGCACCGAACCACCGTCACCGACCGTCAGGAGAAAGCACCGTGACCACCGCCGACACTCTGGCCGCGGGCCGCGAGCGCGGCGCCACCGTGTGGCTGACCGGGCTGCCCAGCGCGGGCAAGACCACCCTCGCGTTCGCGCTCGCCGAGCGGCTGCGCGCCGAGGGCCACCGGGTCGAGGTGCTGGACGGCGACGAGATCCGCGAGTTCCTCTCCAAGGGCCTCGGCTTCTCCCGCGAGGACCGGCACACCAACGTCACCCGGATCGGCTTCGTCGCCGAGAAGCTCGCCGCCAACGGCGTCAAGGTGCTCGCCCCGGTGATCGCCCCGTTCGCGGACTCCCGCGCGGCGGTCCGCGAGCGGCACGCCGGCAACGGCACCGAGTTCCTGGAGATCCACGTCGCCACCCCGGTCGAGCTCTGCTCCGAGCGGGACGTCAAGGGCCTGTACGCCAAGCAGGCGGCCGGTGAGATCTCCGGCCTGACCGGGGTCGACGATCCGTACGAGGCCCCCGAGAAGCCGGAGCTGCGCCTGCAGACGCAGGGCCGCACGGTGGCCGAGTCCGCCGCCGAACTGCACGCCTTCCTGACCGAGAGGGGCCTCGCATGACCGTCACCACGCAGCGCCTGATCCGGGCCGAGGACACGCCTTTCGCGCTGTCCCACCTGGACGCCCTCGAAGCGGAGTCGGTGCACATCTTCCGCGAGGTCGCGGGCGAGTTCGAGCGGCCGGTGATCCTGTTCTCCGGCGGCAAGGACTCCATCGTGATGCTGCACCTGGCGCTGAAGGCGTTCGCGCCCGCGCCGGTGCCGTTCGCCCTGCTGCACGTCGACACCGGGCACAACTTCCCCGAGGTGCTGGCGTACCGGGACCGCGCGGTCGCGAAGCACAACCTGCGGCTGCACGTCGCCTCCGTGCAGGACTTCATCGACCGCGGCGTGCTCCGCGAGCGCGCCGACGGGCTGCGCAACCCGCTGCAGACCGTCCCGCTGCTGGACGGCATCGAGTCCAACAAGTTCGACGCCGTGTTCGGCGGCGGCCGCCGCGACGAGGAGAAGGCCCGCGCCAAGGAGCGCGTCTTCTCGCTCCGCGACGAGTTCGGCGCCTGGGACCCGCGCCGCCAGCGCCCCGAGCTGTGGTCGCTGTACAACGGCCGGCACGCGGTCGGCGAGCACGTCCGGGTGTTCCCGCTGTCCAACTGGACCGAGCTGGACGTCTGGCAGTACATCGAGCGCGAGGGCATCGAGCTCCCCGAGATCTACTACGCCCACCGCCGCGAGGTGTTCAAGCGCGACGGCATGTGGCTGACCGCCGGCGAGTGGGGCGGCCCGAAGGCCACCGAGACGGTCGAGACCCGGCTGGTGCGCTACCGCACCGTCGGCGACATGTCGTGCACCGGCGCGGTCGACTCCGACGCCGACACCATCGAGGCCGTGATCACCGAGATCGCCGCCTCCCGCCTCACCGAACGAGGGGCGACGCGCGCCGACGACAAGATGTCCGAGGCCGCGATGGAAGACCGCAAGCGCGAGGGGTACTTCTAAGCAATGAGCACCACCCACGCCGGTACGACTCAGACCGGCACCGCCACCTCGCTGCTGCGCTTCGCCACCGCGGGCTCCGTCGACGACGGCAAGTCCACCCTGGTGGGCCGGCTGCTGCACGACTCCAAGTCGGTGCTGGCCGACCAGTTGGAGGCCGTCGAGCACGCCTCCCGCCGGCGCGGCCAGGAGGCCCCCGACCTGGCGCTGCTCACCGACGGCCTGCGGGCCGAGCGCGAGCAGGGCATCACCATCGACGTGGCGTACCGCTACTTCGCCACCGCCCGGCGCCGGTTCATCCTCGCCGACACCCCGGGGCACGTGCAGTACACCCGCAACATGGTGACCGGCGCGTCCACCGCCGAGCTGGCCGTGGTCCTCGTCGACGCCCGCAACGGCGTGGTCGAGCAGACCCGCCGGCACGCCGCGGTCGCCGCCCTGCTGCGCGTCCCGCACGTCGTCCTCGCGGTCAACAAGATGGACCTGGTCGAGTACGCGGAGCCGGTGTTCGCCGCGATCGCCGCCGAGTTCACCGCGTACGCGGCCTCGCTCGGGGTCAAGGACGTCGTGGCGGTGCCGATCTCGGCGCTGGCCGGCGACAACGTGGTCGAGCCCTCGGCCCACATGGACTGGTACGGCGGCCCGACCCTGCTGGAGCACCTGGAGACGGTGCCGGTCGGCACCGACCCGAGCGCCGAGCCGGCCCGGTTCCCGGTCCAGTACGTGATCCGCCCGCAGAGCGAGGAGTTCCACGACTACCGCGGCTACGCGGGCCAGTTGGCCTCCGGCGTGCTGCGGGTCGGCGACCCGGTGACGGTGCTGCCCTCGGGCCACACCACCACCGTCGCGGCGATCGACGCGCTCGGCACGGCGACCGACCTCGCCTGGGCCCCGCAGTCGGTGACGGTCCGCCTCGCGGACGACATCGACATCTCCCGCGGCGACCTGATCGCCGGCGCCCCGGCCCCCGTCCCCACCAAGGACGTCGAGGCCACCGTCTGCCACCTGAACGAGCGTCCGCTGCACGTCGGGGCGAAGGTGCTGCTCAAGCACACCACCCGCACGGTGCGCGCGCTCGTCAAGGAGATCAGCTACCGGATCGACATCGACACGCTCGAACAGCGTTCCGGCGCCGAGGGGTTGAACGTCAACGACATCGGCCACGTGGTGCTGCGCACCGCCGAGCCGCTGGCCCTCGACCCCTACACCGACAACCGCCGCACGGGCTCGTTCGTCCTGATCGACCCGTCCGACGGCACCACCCTCACCGCCGGCATGGCGGGCGAGGCGTTCGACACCGTCAGCACCACCGACGCTTCCCCAGAGGAGGACTGGGTCTGATGCCCAGCGAGGCGTTCTCGGGCATGGACAAGGAAGGCGGCCGCATCGGCAGCGGCGTCCTCGGCAGCGGCCAGGGCGGCCTGACGCGATGTGGGGGCGGACAGGGGCACTGATCCCCTGTCACCGGGCCCGGCCCGTCGCGCCTTCCCACAGCGGGCACGACGGCCGGCCCCGGCCCCGGTCAGGCACGAACCTTCACTTCTCTTCGAACGGGACACCTCTCATGGCACCGAGCACCCAGCACACCCATACCCGCGTCCGCCCGAACGCCGGCCGGATCAGACGCGCCGCCGTGGCCGCCGTCGCCGTGGCCACCACCGCCGGCCTGCTGACCGCCTGCTCCTACGGCGCCAAGAGCACCGACAAGGCGTCGGCCGCGCCCGCCGCCTCCGGCGCCAAGCTCTCCGCCGACACCGTGAAGATCGGCTACTTCGCCAACCTCACCCACGGCACCGCGCTGGTCGGCCTCAAGCAGGGCATCCTGCAGCAGGAGCTCGGCGGCACCCAGATCAAGACCCAGGTCTTCAACGCCGGCCCCGCCGAGATCGAGGCGCTGAACGCCGGCTCGATCGACATCGGCTGGATCGGCCCCTCCCCGGCGATCAACGGCTTCACCAAGTCCGACGGCAAGTCCCTGAAGATCATCGCCGGTTCGGCCTCCGGCGGCGTCAAGCTGGTCGTCAACCCGGACAAGATCAAGACCCTGGACGACCTCAAGGGCAAGAAGCTCGCCACCCCGCAGCTCGGCAACACCCAGGACGTCGCCCTGCTGAACTACCTGGCGGAGAAGGGCTACAAGGTCGACGCCAACTCCGGCGACGGCGACGTCAAGGTGCTGCGCACCGACAACAAGGTCACCCCCGACGCCTACAAGTCCGGCTCCATCGACGGCGCCTGGGTGCCCGAGCCGACCGCCTCCAAGCTGGTCACCCTCGGCGCGAAGGTCCTGCTCAACGAGAAGGACGTCTGGCCGGACAAGAAGTTCGTCATCACCAACCTGATCGTCTCGCAGAAGTTCCTCAAGGAGCACCCGGACGTGGTCGAGGCCGTGCTGCGCGGCTCGGTGAAGACCAACGCCTGGATCAAGGCCAACTCCGACCAGGCCAAGGCCGTCGCCAACGAGCAGATCAAGGCCGACGCCGGCAACTCGCTGGACGCCGCGGTCCTCGACCCGGCCTGGCAGGACATCGACTTCCTGGACGACCCGCTGGCCAACACCCTGCAGGCCGAGGCCGACCACGCCGTCACCGCGGGCCTGCTGAAGAAGCCCAACCTGGCCGGGATCTACGACCTGACCCTGCTGAACAAGGTGCTGAAGGACGCGGGCCGGCCCGCCGTCGCCGACGCCGGCCTCGGCGCCAAGTAGCCCCCAGGCCCCGAGGTCCGCCCCGCGCCCGCCCACCCGATGCCCACTCAGCGGGCGGGCGCGGGGCCGGACCCCGGACACCCGAGCTTCCCGCCCTGCCCGGAACCACACCCGCAGGAGGTGCCCGTGACCACGGCACTGACCACCTCGCCCGACGCCGCCGGCGCGGGCCGCCCGGACGGCCCGATCGCCGTCCGGCTCTCGCACGTGCACAAGACCTTCGGCCGCCCCGGCACCGCCGCACCGGTGCTGGAGGACATCGACCTCACCGTCGCGCCCGGTGAGTTCGTCACGCTGCTCGGCGCCTCCGGCTGCGGCAAGTCCACCCTGCTCAACCTGGTGGCCGGCCTCGACCGGCCGACCTCCGGCACCATCGAGGTGCCCGGCGGCCGCCCCGCGCTGATGTTCCAGGACCACGCCCTGTTCCCCTGGCTCACCGCCGGCAAGAACATCGAACTCGCCCTCCGGCTGGCCGGCGTCGGCAAGGCCGAGCGCGTCACCGAGGCCGAGCGACTGCTCGACCTGGTCCGCCTCGGCGGCTCCTACAAGAAGCGCGTCCACGAGCTCTCCGGCGGCATGCGCCAGCGCGTCGCGCTGGCCCGCTCGCTCGCCCAGGGCAGCTCCGTCCTGCTGATGGACGAGCCGTTCGCCGCGCTCGACGCCATCACCCGGGACGTCCTGCACGACGAGATCACCCGGATCTGGGCCGAGCGCAACCTCACCGTCCTGTTCGTCACCCACAACGTCCGCGAGGCCGTCCGCCTCGCCCAGCGCGTGGTGCTGCTCTCCTCCCGCCCCGGCCGGGTCGCCAAGGAGTGGCGGATCGACATGCCGCAGCCGCGCCGCATCGAGTCCGCCGGGGTCGCGGATCTGTCCATCGAGATCACCGAAGAACTGCGTGGGGAGATCCGCCGCCATGTCCAGCACTGACACCGCAGCCGTCCCCCTCGCCAAGGACGGGGCCGCCGACTCCGCCAGCGTCGAGGCCGGCCTCGACGCCCTGGAGACCGTCCACGCCCAGCGCACCCCCGTCGCCGTGGTGCTCCGGCAGAAGGTCCTGCCGCCGATCCTCGGCGTCGTCCTGGTGCTGGCCCTGTGGCAGCTCGCCTACAGCCTGGAACTCACCACCCCCGACAAGCTCCCCAGCCCCGCCGACGTCTGGGACTCGCTCAGCGAACTCTGGTACGCCGGAACGCTGTTCTCCATCATCTGGACCAGCGTCTGGCGCGGCCTGTCCGGCTTCCTGCTCTCCGTCGTCATCGGCACCCCGATCGGCCTGCTGGTCGCCCGGGTCAAGCCGGTCCGCGCCGCGCTCGGCCCGGTCCTGTCCGGCCTCCAGTCGCTGCCCTCGGTGGCCTGGGTGCCCGCCGCGATCATCTGGCTCGGCATCACCAACTCCGCGATGTACGCCGTCATCCTGCTCGGCGCCGTCCCGTCCATCGCCAACGGCCTGATCTCCGGCATCGACCAGGTTCCCCCGATCTACCTCCGGGCCGGCCAGACCCTCGGCGCGACCGGCCTGCGCGGCGCCCGCCACGTCCTGCTCCCCGCCGCGCTCCCCGGCTACCTGGCCGGCCTCAAGCAGGGCTGGGCCTTCTCCTGGCGCTCGCTGATGGCCGCCGAACTCATCGCCTCCTCCCCCGACCTGGGCCTCGGCCTCGGCCGCTACCTGGAGAACCAGCGCGAGTTCAATGAGATGTCCGGCGTCCTGCTCGGCATCATCCTGATCCTGGTCGTCGGCGTCGCCATCGACCTGCTGGTCTTCTCCCCCGTCGAACGCCGCGTCCTGCGCAGCCGCGGCCTCCTCGTCACCACCCGCTGACCCCGTGACCACCCGCACCACCGCACCCCCCGCGCCCCGCCAGGGGCGCGGGGAACTGCGCGCAGCGGAAGGGCAGTTGCCGCAGCCGGGCACCGCCTCGCGCCCCGCACGCCGTACGTCCTCCGCAGCCGGCTCACCCCTCCCGCCGCTGCTGCTTCTCGCGCACGGCTCCCGCGACCCGCGCCACGCCGCCACGGTCGAGGCCCTGGCCGCCGCCGTCCGCGCCCTGCGCCCCGAACTCGACGTCGCCACGGCCTACTTGGACCACTGCGCGCCCCGGATCGCCCAGGTCGCCGCACGCCGCGCCGACGCGGTCGCCGTCCCGCTCCTGCTGAACCGCGCCTTCCACGCCAAGCACGACATCCCGGCCGCCCTGCACGCCGCCGGCTCGGCGATCCCGGTCGCGGACGTCCTCGGGCCCTCGCCCCTGCTCCTCGACGCCCTCGACCGCCGCCTCGCCGAGTCCGGCCAGGACACCACCGACCCGGCCGTCCGCGCCCGCACCGGCGTGGTCCTGGCCGCCGCCGGCTCCTCCGACCCGGCCGCCAACGCCACCACCCGCGCGGTGGCGGCCGAGTGGCAGCGCTCCCGGGGCTGGGCCGCCGTCACCGTCGCGCACGCCTCCGGCAGCGGCCCGACCGTCGCCGACGCGCTGGCCGCGCTGCGCGCCGACCCGGCCGTCCGCGCCACCGCCGTCGCCCCGTACCTGCTGGCGCCCGGCCTGCTCCCGGACCGGATCGCCACCGCCGCGACCGCCCACGGCGCCGACCACCTCGCCCAGGTCCTCGGCCCGGCCCCGGAGCTCGCCCGGCTCGTCCTGGCCCGCCACGCCGAGGCCGCCAAGGCCGCGGAGGCGACGGACTCCCCGGCGGCACGCACCGCCTGACCCGGCACCGCCCGGGAATCGGCGGACGCCCTCCCTCAGAACGCGGCGGCGAGTTCGTCGGCCGCGGACGGCAGCGGGGTGGTGAGGCCGAGCCAGGAGCCGTCGCGGAAGTGCAGGTCGACCCGGCCGCGCTGGGTGACGCCCTTGGCGTTGCGGCGGGCCGCCGTGATCTCGTGGCGGGGCAACTCGGCCTGCAGGGCGTGCTGTTCGGTGAACTGCCAGAGCTTGGCCCGGTCGGCGATCAGCAGCAGCCGGCGGTCGGTGAGGGCGAGCAGCGCGCTGCCGTCGGCCCCGTCCTCGTGCAGCCGGACGACCAGCCGCCCGGCGGTGGACGGCCAGCCGCCGTCCATGCCCCTGCCGTGCCAGACGCTGTCGGGGACCGCGTCCATCAGCCGGTCCTCGACGGCGCCGACCGCCGCCGAGGCCGGGTTGACGACGGCGTAGGCGCGGCGCAGCAGGCCGAACGGCCGGGCGAGCCGCTGTTCCAGCTCGCCCGGCCGACGGGGCGTCAGCAGTTCCTCGGGCGGCCGGGGGACGCCGGGCGCGAGCGAGACGGGCGCGGCGGCCCGCAGCTGTTCGCCGGGGGCGAGGAACGGCGTGGCGAACTGCCGGTCCCGGTCGAGCACGGTACTCCTCCTCGGTCAACACGCTCTCAGGGCAGGGGAGCTGACCAGCTGTCAGCCGAACGCGTCCTCGAAGCGGCGGCGGCGCTCCTCGGCGTCGAGCGCGGGCGGCTGCGCGGGCTGGGCGAGGCCGGTGCGCCCGCGCAGCGCGGTGCTGGGGCCGGGGTTGCCGGCGATCCGGTCGTCGGCCTCGTCGGCGAGGATGCCGGCGCCGCTCTGCGCGGCCTGCTGGAGCGTCTCGCCGACCGGGTTGCCGGTGAGCCCGATGCCGTGCAGTCCGGCCTTGCCGACCGTCTTGACGCCCTGCTTGGCCAGGTACGCCTCGATGTCGAGGGGCTTGTTCCAGGTCCAGGGCTTCTTCGGGTTGAGGTGCGGGCGCTTGGAGACGGCCTTGAGGGCCTTCATCGCGTCGGCGATCTTCTTCAGGGCGGTGGCGAGCTTGCGCACCAGGTTGGCTATCCGGGCACTGGCGATGGCGCCCTCGGCGGCGGCCGCGGCGGCCTCGGCGGCGAGCGAGACGCCGGCGGTGATGACGCTGAAGGCGAGCGAGGCGGCCAGCGTGATGATCGCCCACTCGATGAGTTCGCGGATCACCGTCTCGACCAGGTCCTGGGCCGTCCGGGATTCGGCGGCGGCCTCGGCGAGGAGTTCGGCGGTGGCCGCCATGTCCTCCGCCTCGGCCTCCAACGCCTGCTCGTACTCGTCGAGTTCGCGCTGGAAGGCGTCGGCGGCCGCGCCCTGCCACTCGCCGGCCAGCGCGGCCCGGTCGCGGCGCTGGTCGGCGACCAGGTCGCGCAGCCGCTCGGCCTGCCGCTGCCAGAGCGCGGCGGCCTCCTCCAGGCCCTCGGGGTCGCCGGTGACGAACTCCAGGGGTTCGGCGAGCGGTTCGACGATCGGGCGCATGATCTCGTCGATCACGCTGCCCAGCGGGCTCATCCAGTCGTTGACCTTCGTGTAGGCGTCGACGGCGCCCGCGACCGGCCCGCTCATCCGCCCAGCCCTCCGGCAATCGCGGTCATCGCGCGCGCGGTGTCCTCGTCGGTGCGTTCGTAGGCGGTGGCCGTGCCGTTCGCGTACTCGGCGATCCGGTCCATGGTGTCGGCGCCCGCGCCGGTGTTCTCGATCGCCGCCTCGGAGCGCTCCGCGTAGTCGCGGGCGGTCCCGTCGGCCTCCGGGAGCTTCCCGAAGGCGGACGGCGACAGCTGGTGGCCGCCGAGTTCGGCGCGGATCGCCCGCAGCCGCTCGGCCCGTTCGCTGCTGGTGCGGGCGAACCGGCGCAGCGCGTCCGGATCGACCGTGAACTCCCCCGCCATGTCGGCGTACCTCTCCCCGTTGCCAGGCCCGCAGGTATCCCTCGCACCATGCGGATGCCATGAATTGGCAAAGAAACTAACACGCCGCCAACTCGCCGAGACAGCCCCGGTCGCCGCTCCGCACTCCCCGGCCCCCGCAGCCCCGGCCTCAACCCTCGCCGCAGCCCGCCAGCACCTGGGCGAACCAGCGCGGCGAGGAGAGGTCGTCGTCGGCCAGCAGCGCGTCCAGCACCAGCGGGTAGTCGCGGTGGGCGGCGGCCCGGTCGACGAGCAGCAGCCGGTACGCGGCCTGCCGCTTGTGGCCGATCCGGTGGTACTGGGCGTAGCCGGGGGCGGTCGCGTCGAGCCGGGCCACCCGGGCGTCCTCGACCGGTTCGACCCGCGTACCGAGGGACGCCAGCAGGGCGTCCAGCGCGGCTTCCTGCGCGTCCAGCCGGGCCGCTCGCTCCATCGGGGACCGCCTCCTCATCCCGCCGATCCGCGCGATACTTGCACGCGCGGGAATTTGCACATCTCGACTACGCTTGTCGTCAAGGTACGACCCACCCACCGAAGGGAGCACGGCCATGACCCGACCGGACCCCGCCCTGGCGCACGGCTGGTGCGCCCTGACCGCCCTGCACGGCCGGATCGAGGCGCACGTCGAGCGCGCCCTGCAGGCCGAACACGAGCTCAGCGTCCGGGAGTTCTCGGTGCTGGACGTGCTCAGCGGCCAGCACGACGACACCGGCGGCCACTTCCGGATGAACCAGCTGGCCGACGCGGTCGTGCTCAGCCAGAGCGCCACCACCCGCCTGGTCACCCGGCTGGAGGACCGCGGCCTGCTCGGCCGCTACCTCTGCCCCACCGACCGGCGCGGCATCTACACCAACGTCACCGAGGCGGGCCTCGCCCTGCTCGCGGCGGCCCGGCCCACCAACGACCGCGCCCTCGCCGAGGCGCTGGACGCCGCCGAGCAGCGACCCGAACTCGCCCCGCTGGCCGCCGTGGTGCGCACCCTGGGCGCCGCCCCGGCCACCACCGGCTGAGACCCGCCCCGGGCCTCACCCGGAACGCACTGCGGGGCCGCGCCCCGACCGGTGGGAGACACCGGTCCGGACGCGGCCCCGCCGCACGACTACTCGGGCTTGCGCCGCTGCCGGCCCGTCCCGTAGTTGGAGCCGGTCTTCGAGCCGGAGCCCGGCTTCGCCCGGTCCGAGGACTTGCCGATGAAGCCCGCCGCCATCTGCGAAGTCCCGGCGCCCATCCGCTGCTTGGGGCGGGGGCGGCGCGGGTTGCCGCTCAGGTCGACGTCCTTGGGCAGGCCGGCGTCGGCGCGCCTGGCCGGACGGCGGCGGGCCTCCCCGTCCACCGGCTTCGCGCCGCCGCGCCCGCGGCCCCGGCCGCGTCCGCCGCCCTCGCCGCCGGCCGCCGACTGCTGCGCGGCGGCGGGCACCGCCGCGGCGGGCACCGGCAGGACCACGGCCACGCCGGAGGGCGTCCGGGCGCCGGTGATCCGCTTGAGCTCACCGTCCTCGGGGCGGACCTTGGTGACGGTCGGCCGGATGCCGGCGATGCTCATCAGCCGGTTGACCTCGCGGCGCTGCTCGGGCAGCACCAGGGTGACCACGGTGCCGGACTCGCCGGCCCGGGCGGTGCGGCCGCCGCGGTGCAGGTAGTCCTTGTGGTCGATCGGCGGGTCGACGTTGACGACCAGGTCGAGGCCGTCGATGTGGATGCCGCGGGCCGCGACGTTGGTGGCGATCAGCGCGGTCACCTCGCCCTCGCGGAACTGGTCGAGGACCCGGTTGCGCTGCGGCTGCGACTTGCCGCCGTGCAGCGCGGCGGCGACCACGCCGTGGGCGCGCAGCTGCTTGGCGAGGCGGTCCGCGCCGTGCTTGGTGTGCACGAACATGATCACCCGGCCCTCGCGGGCGGCGATCCGGGCGGTGGTCTCGGCCTTGTCGGCGGGTTCGAGCTGGAGCAGGTGGTGGTCCATGGTGGTGACCGCCCCGGCCGACGGGTCGACCGAGTGGGTGACCGGGTCGGTGAGGAAACGGTTGACCAGCCGGTCCACGTTGCGGTCCAGGGTGGCGGAGAACAGCATCCGCTGCCCGCCCTCGGCGACCTGCTCCAGCAGCTTGACCACCTGCGGCAGGAAGCCCATGTCGGCCATCTGGTCGGCCTCGTCGAGGACGGTGATCGCGACCTCGTCCAGGAACACGTCGCCGCGCTGGATCAGGTCGTCGAGCCGGCCGGGGGTGGCGACCAGCACCTCGGTGCCGCGCCGGACCTGGTTGGACTGCCGGGTGATCGACATGCCGCCGACCACGGTGGTGATCCGCAGGTTCAGCACCCCGGCGTACGGGGCGAGCGCGTCGGTGACCTGCTGCGCCAGCTCGCGGGTCGGCACCAGCACCAGGGCCAGCGGGCGGCGCGCGGAGGCCCGCTTGCCGTGGGTGCGGACCAGCAGCGGCAGGCCGAACGCCAGGGTCTTGCCGGAGCCGGTCCGGCCGCGGCCGAGGACGTCGCGTCCGGCCAGCGCGTCCGGCAGGGTGGCGGCCTGGATCGGGAAGGGCTCGGTCACGCCCTGCGCGCCCAGCTCCTTCAACAGCCCGCCGGGCATCTCCAGTTCGGCGAAGCTCGCGGCCGGCGGGCGGGACGGGGTGCCCTGCACGTGCGTGAAGTCCTCGGCGGGGGCGGCCGACGGGGCGGCGGCCCGGCGCGGCCGGCGGGTCCCCCCGGCGCGCGGCTGCTGCTCGCCCCGGGGGGCGCCGGAGCGCGGGGCCCCGCCGCGGGGGCGGCCGCCGCGCGGCTTGTCGGTGCGGGACTGCTCGGTGCGCGGACGTGACTGTTCGGACATGCGTGTTCCACTCTCTGGGGGCCGTCGGCCGACCGCGGACTGTGCGCGGATGGGCTGGGACGGATCGGCCGCAGAGGAATGGGCCGCCCCGGCCGTCGGGCGGCATGGACGAGGGCCCGCACCCTGTGGAGGCACGGGCCCTCGCCTGCAACATCAGTGAGTCGGCGGTGAGCCGGGACTCAGATGGGGCGGATGTTCTCCGCCTGCGGGCCCTTCTGGCCCTGCGTGACGTCGAACTCGACCTTCTGGCCCTCGATCAGCTCACGGAAGCCGGTCGACTGGATGTTCGAGTAGTGAGCGAAAACGTCGGCGCCGCCGCCGTCCTGCTCGATGAAGCCGTAGCCCTTTTCGCTGTTGAACCACTTCACGGTGCCGGTAGCCATAACCGTCTCCACTTTCACTGGGGCATTGGGACACACACCTCGTGCGCCCCACGTAGCCGCGATCCCCATCCGGAGACTAAACACCGGACAAAACAAATGCGCCTGTCGGTTGGAACCAGCAGGCGCACACACACGTTCATGGGAACCAATACTGCAACTGCTTCGACAATAGCACGCCCACCCTCGTCAACGGCGGCAAAGGTTGCGCTGGTCACACCGTGTTTCACCGGACGCCACCGGGGGCAGGCGATCCGTCCGGACCACCCGCCCCCGTCACTCCACGCCACCGGACCGTTCCGGTGGGTGCCGGATCAGCCCCGGCCGACCGGCTCCGGCGTCCGCTCCCCGACCGGGGCGGCCCCGTGCCCGGGCATCGCCCCGTGACCGGGCCACCAGGCCCGGTTGCCGAGCAGCGCGGTGATCGCCGGGGTGAAGAACATCGCCATCACGAAGGCCGCCACCGCGATGCCGAAGGCCATCGCGAAGCCGAACTCCAGCATGAAGACGTTGCCCGCCAGCATGAACGTGGCGAACGAGGCCGCCAGGATGAAGCCGGCCGCCGCGACGGTCGGACCGCCGTGGCGCAGCGCCTCGCGGGCCGCCTCGCGCGGGCTGCGGCCCTCCCGGGCCTCCTCCCGCAGGCGGGCGATGATCAGGATGTTGTAGTCGGTCCCGATCGCCACCACGAACAGGTAGATCAGGATCGGCAGCATGAACATCATGCCGGGCTCGCCCTTGATGTTCTGGAAGAGCACGGTGGCGGCGCCCAGGGTGGCGGTGAAGCCGAGGCCGACCGAGGCCATCAGGTACCAGGGCGCGACCACGCTGCGCAGCTGGAGGCCCAGGATCAGCAGGATCAGCAGGCCCGCGACCGGGAAGACCAGCTCGTAGTCGTGGGTCATCGCCAGGTTGATGTCCTTGTAGATGGCGCTCAGGCCACCCACCTTGGCCTCGGTGCCGGCCGGGGCCGAGGCGTGCGCGACGTCCCGCAGCTCGGTGACGGCGTCGATCGCCGCGTTGCTGTCCGGCGCGTCCTTCATGATCACGGTGAAGTCGGCGGTGCTGCCGTCGGTGCTGAGCTGCGGCTGGGGCACGGCCTGGGCGATGCCCGGGACGGCGCCGAGCCTGCCGGCGTACGACTCGAAGGCGGCCGGGTCGAGCTTGGCGCCCGCGGTGCCGCTCAGGTAGACGTGCGTCGGCTGGGCGGCGCCGGCCGAGAAGCCGTTGGCGAGCTTGTCCTGGACGACCATCGACTCCGCGGTCTTGGGCATCGAGCTGCCCGCGAGGTCGAAGATGCCGTTGTAGTTGAGCGCGCCGGCCGACAGCGCGACCAGCACGGCGCCGGAGGCGATCGCCACGAACGCCGGGCGCTTCTCGACGACCTTGCCGAGTGCGGTGAAGCGGGCGTCGCTCGGCTCGTCCAGCCACTTCTTGCCGGGCCAGAAGACGGCGCGGGCCGGGAGGACGGCGAGCAGCGCGGGCGCCAGGGTGAGCGCGGCGAACGCGGTGACCACGACCGCGATGGCCAGCGCCGGGCCGAGCGCCTTGAACATGCCGAGGCTGGAGAGGATCAGCGCCGCGAAGGCGATGGTGACCGCGCCGGCCGCCGAGGCGATCGCCTCGCCGACCCGGCCGACCGCGTTGACCACGGCGGTCTTGCGGTCGTCGCCGGCCCGCAGCCGCTCGCGGTAGCGGAAGAGCAGGAAGAGGAAGTAGTCGGTGCCGACGCCGAGCACGACGACGATCAGGATCGCCGACAGGATCGGGGTGCTGTCCAGGTCGAACGCCTTGGTCGCGTAGGCGATCACGCCGTTGGAGGTGGGGTAGGCGAACATCAGCGTGATCAGCAGCGGCAGGATGCCCGCCAGGACGCTGCGGAAGATGATGCCGACGATGATCGCCACCAGCAGCACGGTGGACATCGCGATGACCGCGTCGGCGTTGCCGGAGGACTCGGTCTGGTCCAGCGCCTGGGCGGCGCTGCCGCCGAGCTGGAACTTGACGTCGCTGCCCTGGGCCAGCGACTTGCCGTCCTCGCGCAGCTTCTTGGCGACGTCGCCGAACGCCTTGGAGTCCTGCTGCTTGGCCTTGTCGATGGCGATCATGGACAGCGCGTACTTGCCGTCCTTGGAGGTGGTCTGCTCGCTGACCGGGACGATCTTCTCGACCGACTCGATCTTCTTGGCGGTGAGGCCCTGGACGACCTTGGCGATGTCGTCCTTGTCCTTCGCGGTCAGCGGCGCGCCGTCGTTGCGCTCGAAGAGCGCCATCGCGGAGGGCGTGAAGCTGGTCGGGAAGGCCTTCTCCTGGACGGTGGCGGCCTGGATCGACTCGTAGTGCTTCGGCAGGAAGGACGCCTCGTCGGTCTGTGCGCTGATCGTCGGCGCGGTGGCGGCGACGGCGATCATGCCGACCACCCAGGCCGCGATGACCCACCAGGCCCGCTTGACGACGAATTGTCCGATTCGGTGGAACATGCTCGTGATGCCTCCTGGGCATGGTTCACCGCCGCCGGGGGACGGGGACCGGGCAACGGCTCTGACCGGCGGACGGCCCGATGGGGCTCTAGCCGGTCGGCAGGTAAGGAACTAGTGGGCATCCTACGGGACCTTACTTGCCGACCGGCAAGTGGGTTTTCCGGGGAGCCCCGGGGACGGCCACGGAGCCGGCCCCGGACCATCGTCACCCGCGGACACCCCGCGCCACCTCGTGCTCCGGGTGGAGATCGCTCCCCCTCAGGGTGGAGCCGGGGCCGCCCTCAAGGAGGAGGGCCTCACCTCCGGGGTGGGGGTAGCACCAGGGTCGGCCCTGGGGGAAGGACCAGGGAGAAGTGGGTGACCAGCCGGATGGTCCGTCAGGTCGGGCTTTTCTAACGTCTGTTGTGCCGCCGGAGCAGCGCCGCGGCCCACCGACCGGGGCGGCCCCGCCGCCGCCCGCCATCCTGGGGGAACCACTCGTGAAGCAAGGAATCGCCGCCACCATGGGCGTCTGGAGCGCCCGCCACCGGAAGACCGCGGTCTTCGGCTGGCTGCTCTTCGTCGTCCTCGCCGCCTATCTGGGCGGCGTGCACGGCTCCACCACGGTCACCGACTCCGAGTCGATGCCGGGCCAGGTCGCGCAGGCCGCCCGGATCCTCGACGAGGCGGGCGTCAAGTCCCCGGCCGGGGAGACGGTGCTGGTCCAGAGCCGTGCCCTGACGGCCGACGACCCGTCCTTCCGCGCCGCGGTCGACGAGGTGGCCGCCGCCGTCCGGGGCACCGGCCGGGCCGGGGCCCTGCACAGCCCGTACGAGACGCAGGCGATCTCCGCCGACCGGCACTCCGCCCTGCTCCAGTTCACGGTGGAGGGCGCGGACCGCGCCGCCGCCGTCGCCAACGTGCCCGCCGTGACGGAGGCGGTGGCCGGGGTGCAGAAGCGGCACGGCGAGCTGCTGATCGAGGAGTACGGCGAGGCCAGCGCCGGCAAGTGGTTCGACGACCAGTTCAAGAACGACTTCGCCCGCGCCGAGTGGACGGCCCTGCCGCTGGCCCTCGGCATCCTGCTGGTCGCGTTCGGCGCGCTGGTCGCCGCCGTCCTGCCGGTGGTGCTCGCGATGACGGCCTTCGTGGCCGCGTCCGGCCTGGTCGCGCTCTCCTCGGGGGTGCTGCACACCAGCAACGACGCCAGTTCGGTGATGCTGCTGGTCGGCCTGGCCGTCGGCGTCGACTACTGCCTGTTCTACCTGCGCCGCGAGCGCGAGGAGCGCGCCGCCGGCCGCGACCGGGAGACCGCGCTGCGGATCGCCGCCGCCACCTCCGGCCGCGCCGTGCTGGTCTCCGGCGTCACGGTCGTGGTCGCCATGGCCGGCATGTTCCTCACCGGCATCGCCGACTTCAAGGCGATGTCCTGGGCCACCATCGTGGTGGTGGTCACCGCCGTGCTCGGGTCGCTGACGGTCCTGCCCGCGCTGCTCTCGATGCTCGGCGACCGGGTCGAGAAGGGGAAGATCCCCCTCCTGCACCGCCTGCGCCGCACCGGCGGCGAGGGCGGCCGGTTCTGGAACGCGGTGCTGCGGCCGGTGCTGCGCCGCCCGGCGGTCGCGGCCGGCCTGGCCACCGCCGCCCTGCTGGCGCTCGCCGCGCCGACGCTGACGATGCACACCGCGAACCTGACGTTCCAGCAGCAGCTCCCCAAGGGCAATCCGCTGGTCGCCACCTCGCAGCGGATCGAGGCCGCCTTCCCCGGCAGCCCCTCCCCCGCGACCGTGGTGGTCCGGGCGAAGGACATCACCTCCCCGGAGATGACCCGGGCCCTCGCCGACCTGCAGGCCCGCGCCCTCGCCACCGGGAAGATGCACGGCCCCACCGAGGTCAAGGTGCACGCCGAACAGAACGTCGCGACGGTCGACATCCCGCTCTACGGCAGCGGCAACGACGAGACCTCGGCGGCCGCCCTGAAGGCCCTGCGCGAGGAGGTCGTCCCGGCCACGGTCGGCAAGGTCCCGGGCACCGAGGCCCCGGTGACCGGCAGCACGGCCGGCTCGGTCGACTTCAACCGGCAGATGTCGGATTCGCTGCTCCCGGTGTTCGGCTTCGTGGTGGTCTTCGCCTTCCTGCTGATGCTGGTCTCCTTCCGCTCGCCGGCCGTCGCGGTCACCGCGGTGCTGCTCAACCTGCTCTCGGTCGGCGCGGCCTACGGCGTGCTCGCCCTGGTCTTCCAGCACGGCGTCGGCGCCGCGCTGATCGGCACCGCGGGCGTCGGCGCGGTGGAGAGCTGGGTGCCGCTGTTCCTGTTCGTGATCCTCTTCGGCCTCTCGATGGACTACCACGTGTTCGTGGTCTCCCGGATCAAGGAGGCGCACGACCGCGGCCTGCCGACCCGGGCCGCCGTCGCGCACGGCATCCGCAGCACGGCGGGCGTGGTCACCAGCGCGGCCGTGATCATGGTCGGGGTGTTCGCGGTGTTCGGCACGCTCTCCATGCAGTCCATGAAGCAGATGGGCGTCGGCCTCGCCGTCGCCGTCCTGATCGACGCGACGGTGGTCCGCGCCGTGCTGCTGCCCGCCGTCATGTCGCTGCTCGGCGAGCGGAACTGGTACCTGCCGCGCTGGCTGCGCTGGCTGCCGCGGCTGGAGTCCGGGACGGCGGTCGAGGACGCCCCGGGGGCCGCCGGAGCCGCAGAGACCCGGACGCCGGGGCCGCTCTCCCCGACAATGAGCGGGTGATCTTCGACGAACCGAGGGCCCGCGCCCTCCTGCAGGAAGCCGCCGCCCCGGCCGGGGTCGACCCGGCCGGGGCGGTGCTGCTCGCTCTCGGCCAGAACGCGGTGTTCGACCTCCCGGCCGCCGGCCTGGTCGCCAAGGTCGGCCGGACGCCCGGCGCGGCCGACCGGGCCGCCCGCGAACTGGCCCTGGCCGGCTGGCTGGACGGCGCGGGCGTGCCGGTGGTCCGCCCCGCCGACCCCGCGGTGCGCCTGGTCCGGGAGCACCCCGTCACGCTGTGGCACCGGCTCGGCGACCCGGTCCGACCGGCCCGCCCCGCCGACCTGGCGCCGCTGCTGCGCGCCCTGCACGCGCTGCCCGCCGCACCCGTCCCGGCCGGTCCCGCCCTCCCGCCCGGTCCTCCCGTCCCGCTCGGCCGGCGCGACCTGCTCGCCCCGGTGGACGGCTGGCTCGCCGCGGCCGAGGGGCACGTCGACCCGGCGGACGCCGCCTTCCTCCGTGTCCGAAAAGAGACCTTTGTCACCGCGATCGGGGAGCTGGCCCCGGTCCTGCCGCCCGGCCCGATCCACGGCGACGCGCTGCCGCGCAACGTGCACGTCACGCCGGACGGGCCGGTGCTGCTCGACCTGGAGTACATGGCGGACGACCTGCGCGAGCACGACCTGGTGGTGCTGGCGCTCAGTCAGGACCGGTACGGCGTACCGGCGGAGGAGGTCGCGGCCTTCGACGCGGCCTACGGCTGGGACGTCCGGGAGTGGCCGGGCTTCGCGGTGCTGCGCGGCGCGCGGGAGACCGCGAGCGCCGCGTGGGTGGCCCAGCAGGCGCCCGGAAACCCTTCCGCGCGGGCCGAGTTCCGTCGCCGGGTGGACTCGCTGCGTGACGGCGCGACGGACGTACGCTGGTTCGCGTTCTGACCGCTTCCGTCCGGAGCCCGCCCTGTGGCGCGGCCCACACCCGGACGGAACCACCTCGTTCGTACCTGGCGTCGTATCCGACCAGACGCCCCGTCCCAGGGCGGCCGGTACGACGTCAGGAGTCGTCCCATGGTGAAGTCCCGCATATCCGCCCGCCGTCGTCCTCTTCTGCTCGGCGCCTGCGCGCTGCTCGCCCCCGCCCTGCTGGTGGCCTGCGGCGCGTCCGGCTCCCCCTCCGCGGCGGGGGACGCCGCGCAGCGCACGGGCACGCCGAGCGCGAGCGCAAGCACGAGTACGGGTGCGACCGGCGCGGCGGGCGGGAGCTCGGTGGCGGCCCGGCCGACGCCGCACGAGGACGGCGCCCCCTCGGCCGACCCGGACGGGGACCGCTCCTCGGACACCCCGTCCCCGCACCGGACACCCACCGCGCCGCGCACCCCGGCGAACCCGTCCGCCCCGACCGCCACCGGCACCGGCCCGGCCTCCACCCCCACCGACCCGAACCCGAACCCGGCCCCGGCCGGCGGCGTGCTGCGGCACACCGCCTCCGGTGGGAAGACCGTCGCGCTGACCTTCGACGACGGCCCGGGCCCGGCCACCGGCCAGGTGCTGGACCTGCTGGCGCAGTACGGCGCCAAGGCGACGTTCTGCGAGATCGGCGCCAACGCGAAGGCGCACCCGGCGGCGGTGCAGCGGATCGTCGCCGAGGGCCACCGGCTGTGCGACCACACGGTGGACCACCCGCAGCCGATGCACAAGCAGTCGCACCAGCAGCAGGTCGCCGAGATCGCCGACGCCCGGGCCATGATCGTGAACGCGGCCGGGAACGACCCGGCCGTGACCTGGTGGCGCGCCCCGGGCGGCGACTTCACCGCCGAGAACGAGCGGATCGGCGCCGACCTGGGCATGAAGTCGCTGGGCTGGACGGTCGACCCGCGGGACTGGTCGCGCCCGGGCGTGCCGGCGATCGTCTCCACCGTGCAGCAGACCCTGCGCCCGGGCGGCGTGGTGCTGATGCACGACGGCGGCGGCGACCGCAGCCAGACCGTGGCGGCGCTCCAGCAGCTGCTGCCCTGGCTGGTCGCGCAGGGCTACACCTTCGACTTCCCGCAGTCCTGACGGCCCGTCACGGCCCCTCGGCGGGCCCTCTCGACAGGCGCGCCCGGAAACCGCCCTAGGAGGCGACCTTGAGCGGCCAGCGCGGGTCGACGACGGCCTCCGGGTCCTTGCGGCGCAGCCAGCTCTGCAGGTCGGTGGCCCAGGCCCGGTACCAGTCGATCTGCCGCCGGTGCAGTTCGTCCAGCGGCAGGTCGCCGGCCTGGGCCGGGTACCGGTGGCCGAGCGCGACGGCGACCCGGACGGCGGCCAGCGCGTCGCTGCCGGCCTCGTGCGCGTCGCGCAGCTCGACGCCGTAGACCTCGCAGACCCGCTGCAGGGTGCGCGAGCCCTTGCGGTACTTGTCCAGGGCGCGGTCGACGACCATGGCGTCGACCACGGGGGTGACGGGGCCGCCGAGGCGGTCGGCCAGCGTCGGCAGGCCGTGGCGGCGCAGCTCGGCGTCGAGCAGCGACAGGTCGAACGGGGCGTTGAAGGCGACCACGGGCCGGCCGGCCGCGAGCCGCTCGGCCAGGGCGCGGGCGATCTCCTCGATCGCCTCGGCGGCGGGCCGGCCCTGCGCGCGGGCCCGCTCGTCGGTGATGCCGTGGATCGCGGCGGCGTCGGCGGGTATCGGGACGCCCGGGTCGAGCAGCCAGCTGGTGACGGTCTCGACGCCCCCGCCGAGGGTGTCGACCACCGCGGCGGTGACGATCCGCGACTCCTCCGGGTCGGTGCCGGTGGTCTCCAGGTCGAAACCGGTGAGCGGCCCCTTCCACCAGGTCATGGGGGTGTGTCCTTCCGTCGGCACTGCCACATTCCGTCCATCATCGCCTGCCGCAGTGACAGCCTCCACGGCGCGTCCGCCCCGCGGCCGGGTCGGCGGCCGGTCCCGGCGCAGGTCAGGACACCGGCCGGGAGTCGCCCCAGAGGCCCTCGAACTCCTCGCGATAGACCTCCAGCAGGCCGGGTTCGGTGCCCCCGGACTCCTGTCCGGCGCCGCCGCGCAGCACCAGCGCGGGCGACTCGATGCCGCGGGCCTTGCGCAGGTAGGGCTGGACCACGCCGAGGTCGGTGGAGCGGCGGCGGCCGCCCGCGCCGGCCACCCGGGGGCCCTCGACCAGGTAGGCGGTGAACCGGGGCAGTTCGTCGAACACCCGGATCTCGAAGCTGCCCTGGTCCCGCAGCCGGGACCTGACCCGCCGCACGTGCATGATGTTCATCTCCACCGAGCGCCCCAACTCGCCCCGCCCGATGCCGAGTTCGCGTTCACGTCGGCGGACGGCGCTGCTCGCCGGGTTGAGGAACAGCAGCCGGACCCGGCAGCCCTCGGTGGCCAGTCGGACCAGCCGCTTGCCGGTGTAGTTCTGGCAGAGCATGCCCAGGCCGATGCCGACCGCGTCGAGCCGGCGGGCGCCCTCCAGCAGGTCCTCCACCGGCAGGTCGCGCTGCAGCCGGACCCGGTCGGCGTGCACCGCGACCACGTCGGCGTACCGGCCGGCGACCAGTTCCTCGACCACGTCGGCGGGCACCCCGCCGTGCGCGCCGTCGAGCAGCGCCAGCAGCCGGGCGGCGGCCCGCTCGGTCTGGTCGAGGACGGTCTGCGACAGGGCCCGGTTGCGGGAGACCACGTGCCGGGCGACCTCCAGTTCGTCCAGTGCCAGCTCGATCTCCCGGCGGTCCACCAGGTGCGGTTCGAAGCACGGCCAGTGCTGCACCATCAGCTCGCGCAGCTGGGGCAGCGTGAGGAAGACCAGCGGGTCGTCGTCCACCGGGTCGAGCAGGTAGCCCTTGCGGCGGGAGACCTCGCGGATCGCGGCGGCCCGGTGCACCCACTCCTCGCCGGCCGGGCCGGCCGCGGCGGTCACCCACTCCTCGCCGTGCGCGGGCGCGTACAGCGGGCGGAGCACCTCGTCGACCAGGGCGCGCATCCGCTGCTCGACCAGGTTGAGCCAGACGTAGGCGCGGCCGGCCAGCCGGACCCGGCGGTAGGCGTCGTCCCACCGGTCGACGGCCCAGCCGGGCGGCATCCCCTCGGCGGCGCCCGGCTGCGGGGGCAGCGGGCCGCGTCCGCCGCGGACCACCAGCGTCGGGGCCTCGCTGCTCCCGGCGCGCGGGTCCTGGCCGTCGCCGGAGGGGAACCCCATCCGCTACCTCACCTCTCGCTCGCCGCCCACCGGGTGACGGCGCGTCCGCTGGAATCCCTCCACCGCGGCGCCGCTGGCGCGCCGCACGGGCCCGGGGCTCGCGTTCCGGACGATCAAGGGTATCGCCCGGTGCGGCCGGGCCGCAGCCCTCTCGACAGCAACCGGACCGGCTCTCGACGGTCCGTCACCGGGCGGCCACGCCGCGCCGACGGACCCACCCGCCAGGACACCCGTTCGGGCGAACCACGCGCGGATGGGCGCGGAGTTCGGGCCGCCGTCGGTGAGTATGCGGATGTGCCGTGCGTCACCTGGCTGCCGCCCCGCACATGGCCGGGCGCCCGGCCGGGAAGACCCCGCGCGAGCGCCAGTTCACGTCCGGTACAAGGAAGTTGAGGACACATGCAGGTCTGGCCGGGGCAACCGTACCCGCTCGGCGCCACCTACGACGGGGCGGGCACCAACTTCGCCGTGTTCTCCGAGAGCGCGGACCGGATCGAACTCTGCCTGATCGCCGAGGACGGCGCCGAGACGGTGGTCGAACTCCGCGAGACCGACGCCTTCGTCCGGCACGCCTACCTGCCGGGCGTCCAGCCGGGGCAGCGCTACGGCTTCCGGGTGCACGGCCCGTTCCAGCCCGGTCTCGGGCAGCGGCACAACGCCTCGAAGCTGCTGCTCGACCCGTACGCGAAGGCGATGAGCGGGCACGTCGACTGGGACGAGTCGGTGTACGGCTACCACTTCGGGGCGCCGGAGCGCCGCAACGACCTGGACTCGGCGGCGCACACCATGCACTCGGTGGTGATCAACCCGTACTTCGACTGGGGCACCGACCGGCCGCCGCGCACCGACTACCACCGCACGGTGGTCTACGAGTCGCACGTCAAGGGCCTGACCCGGCTGCACCCGGACATCTCCGAGGAGATCCGCGGCACCTACGCGGGCCTGGCCCACCCGGCGGTGATCGAGCACCTGGCGAAGCTCGGCGTCACCGCGATCGAGCTGATGCCGGTGCACCAGTTCGTCCGCGACCACCGACTGCGCGACCTGGGCCTGTCCAACTACTGGGGCTACAACACGATCGGCTTCTTCGCCCCGCACTCCTCGTACTCCTCCACCGGCGACCGCGGCCAGCAGGTGCAGGAGTTCAAGTCGATGGTGAAGGCGCTGCACGCGGCGGGCATCGAGGTGATCCTCGACGTGGTCTACAACCACACCGCCGAGGGCAACCATCTGGGTCCGACGCTCTCCTTCCGCGGCCTGGACAACGCCTCCTACTACCGGCTCGCCCGGGACCAGCGCTTCTACGAGGACACCACCGGCACCGGCAACTCGCTGCTGATGCGCAGCCCGCACGTACTCCAGATGATCATGGATTCGCTGCGCTACTGGGTCACCGAGATGCACGTGGACGGCTTCCGCTTCGACCTGGCGGCGACGCTGGCCCGCCAGTTCCACGAGGTCGACCGGCTGTCGTCCTTCTTCGACCTGGTCCAGCAGGACCCGGTCGTCTCGCAGACCAAGCTGATCGCCGAGCCCTGGGACCTCGGCGAGGGCGGCTACCAGGTCGGCAACTTCCCGCCGCTGTGGACCGAGTGGAACGGCAAGTACCGGGACACCGTCCGCGACTTCTGGCGCGGCGAGTCCGCGACGATGGCCGAGTTCGGCTCCCGGCTGACCGGCTCCTCCGACCTCTACCAGGACGACGGCCGCCGCCCGATCGCCTCGATCAACTTCGTCACCTGCCACGACGGCTTCACGCTGCGCGACCTGGTCTCCTACAACGACAAGCACAACGAGGCCAACCACGAGGACAACCGGGACGGCGAGTCGCACAACCGCTCCTGGAACTGCGGCGCCGAGGGCGACACCACCGATCCGGCCGTCCTCGACCTGCGGGCCCGCCAGCAGCGCAACATGATCGCCACCCTGATGCTCTCCCAGGGCGTCCCGATGCTCGCCCACGGCGACGAGCTGGGCCGCACCCAGCGCGGCAACAACAACGCCTACTGCCAGGACTCCGAACTGACCTGGCTGCGCTGGCCCGGCACCCCCGCCACCGCCGAGCAGCCCGACCCGGCCGACACCGCGCTGCTGGAGTTCACCCAGGGCATGATCTGGCTCCGCCGCGACCACCCGGTCTTCCGGCGCCGCCGCTTCTTCCACGGCCGCCCGGTCTCCGGCACCCACGACGACCTCACCGACATCGCCTGGTTCACCCCCGCCGGCGAGGAGATGACCAAGCAGGACTGGTCCACCTCCTACGCCAAGTCGCTGACCGTCTTCCTCAACGGCAACGCCATCTCCGAACCCGACCGCCGCGGCGGCAAGATCGTCGACGACTCCTTCCTGCTGCTCTTCAACGCCCACTTCGAGCCGCTCGCCTTCACCGTCCCCGCCGACCACGGCGACGCCTGGCAACTCGTCGTCGACACCTCCCTCCCCACCCTCCCCCCGCCCGGCACCGGCACCCGGGTCAAGGCCGGCGACACCCTGCGCCTCCTCGACCGCTCCCTGATGGTGCTCCAGCGCCCGGCCTGAGGCGTCCGCCCCGGTTTCCCCGCCGGCAATCCGGGTACCTCCCCCGTTCGGCAAGAAGCCGCAGATCAAGGGGGGTACGAAGTGTCTCGCAGATGGTTGGTGACGGGCTGTTCGTCCGGTCTCGGGCTGGCGTTGGCGCGGGCCGTGCTGGCGGCCGGGGACGTGCTGGTGGCGACGTCCAGGGGGGACTCGCCGCTGGACGCCCTCGCCGAGGAGTTCCCGGAGCGGCTGGTGCGGGCCCGGCTGGAGCTGCGCGACCCGGAGCAGTGCGCGGCGGCCGTCGCCCTCGCGCAGGAGCGCCTGGGCGGCGTCGACGTGCTGGTGAACAACGCCGCCGTCGGCCTGTTCGGCGCGGTCGAGGAGGTCTCCGACGCGGAGCTGCGCGAGCAGTTGGAGGTCCTGGCGGTGGCCCCGTGGCGGATGGCCCGGCTGGTGCTGCCGCTGATGCGCGCCCAGGGCGGCGGCCACATCGTGAACGTCTCCTCGGTGGGCGGCCGGATGGCCTTCCCCGGCCTGGGGGCGTACGTCGCGGGCAAGTTCGCGCTGGAGGGCATGACGCTGGCGCTGGCCGCGGAGGCGGCCCCGTTCGGGGTGCGGGTGACCGCCGTGGAGCCGGGCGGGTTCGCGACCTCGTACGGGTCCTCGCTGACCGAGGCGGCGACGGCGCTCCCGGAGTACGCGCAGGCGCTGGCGCCGATGCGGGCCGCGCTGCGCGGCATGGCGGGCGACGGGGTGCTGAACCGTCCGGAGGTGTTCGCGCAGCTGGTGCTGCGGGCGGTGGCCGCGGAGTCGGGCCCGGTGCGGCTGCCGGTCGGGCCGGACGCGTACGCGATGATGGAGGCCGCGCTGGCGGGCGAGGCCGCGGAGCTGGCGGCGGCCCGGGCGCTCGCCGAGGCGGCGCCCGACCCGGTCTGACGGCGGGTCGCCCCCGGTCGGGGGCGGGCCGCGGCGCGCCCGTTCGGCGCAGTGCGCGGTACGCCTCCCCCCGCCCGGGTAGGGATCGGGTATGACGTCAGCCGCCGCACGCCCTCCGACGGCCAGTTACCGCCTGCAGCTGCAGCCGGGGTTCACCTTCGACGACGCCCGCCGGGCGGTGCCGTACCTGGCGGCGCTCGGCGTCTCGCACCTGCACCTGTCGCCGCTGCTGGAGGCCGCGCCGGGGTCGACGCACGGGTACGACACCGTCGACCACGGCCGGGTCAGCGAGCAGCTGGGCGGCGAGGGCGCGCTGCGCGCCCTCGCCGCCCAGGCGCACGACCACGGCCTGGGCCTGATCGCGGACGTGGTGCCGAACCACATGGCGCTGCCGGTCCCGGAGCGGTTGAACGGCCCGCTGTGGGAGGTGCTGCGCAACGGCCCGGACGACCCGCACGCCGCCTGGTTCGACGTCGACTGGACGTCGCAGCGGGGGCCGGTGGACGCCCCGGAGCGGGGGCGGCTGCTGCTGCCGCTGCTGGGCGACCGGCTGGGCGCGGTGCTGGACCAGCTGGCGGTCGACGGGGAGGTGCTGCGCTACCACGAGCACGCGTTCCCGCTGCGACCCGGCACCGCGGGCCTGGCGCTGCCGGAGCTGCTGGCCCGCCAGTGGTACCGGCTGGCCTGGTGGAAGCTGGCCGACGAGCAGCTCAACTACCGCCGGTTCTTCACCGTGAACGAGCTGATCGCGGTGCGGCCGGAGGTGCCGGAGGTCTTCGAGGCCACCCACGGGGTGCTGCTGCGGCTGCACCGGGAGGGGGTGCTGGACGGCTTCCGGATCGACCACCCGGACGGGCTGGCCGATCCGCGCGGCTACCTGCGGCGGCTCGCGGAGGCGAGCGGCGGCGCGTACACGGTGGTGGAGAAGATCCTCACCGGCGAGGAGCGGCTGCCCGCGGACTGGCCGTGCGCGGGCACCACCGGGTACGACGCGCTGCGCCGGATCGACGGGGTGCTGACGGACCGTCGGGGCGCGGAGCGGCTGGCGGCGGCCTACCGGCGGGACGTCGGGGAGCCGCTGGACGCGGCGGGGTCGGGCCGGGCGGGGCGGGCGGAGATGGTGGCGCCGGGCGGGGCGCTGTCGGCGGAGACGGCGCGGCTGGCGCGGCTGGTGGGCCGGATCTGCGCGGAGGGGCCGGAGCTGGCCGACCACTCGCCGCTGGCGGTGCGCCGGGCGCTGGAGGGGCTGCTGACGGGGTATCCGGTGTACCGGCCGTACGTGGTGCCGGGCGAGCCGGCCCCGCCGGAGGCGGTGGCGGCGCTGGCCGCGCCCGAGGGGGCGTCGGACACCGAGCGGCTGGTGCGGGAGCTGGCGCTGGGGCGGCTGGGCCGGTCGGCGGCCCGGGACGAGTTCTGCCTGCGGTTCGGGCAGACGGCGTCGGCGGTGGCGGCGAAGGGCGTGGAGGACACCGCGTTCTACCGGTTCAACGCGCTGCTGTCGCTGAACGAGGTGGGCGGCCTGCCGGAGCGCCCGGGGGTGTCGCCGGAGGCGTTCCACGCCTGGTGCGCGGAGCAGGAGCGGGAGTGGCCGGGCGGGATGACGGCGCTGTCCACGCACGACACCAAGCGCAGCGCGGACGCCCGGGCCCGGCTGGCGGTGCTGGCGGAGCTGCCGGAGGTGTGGGCGGCGGAGTGCGCGGCGTGGACGTCGGCGGCGGGGCCGTGCCCGGACCGGTCCTCGGCGTGGCTGCTGTGGCAGACCCTGGTGGCGGCCTGGCCGCTGCCGGTGGAGCGGCTGGTCGGGGTGCTGGTGAAGTCGGCGCGGGAGGCGAAGCTGCGCACCTCGTGGAAGGAGCCGGACGAGGGGTTCGAGGGCCGGTTGACGCGGTACGCGCGCGGGGCGGCGGCCGATCCGGTGCTGGGTCCGCGGATCGCCGGGTTCGTCCGGCTGCTGGAGCCGTTCGCCCGGGTGAACTCGCTGTCGGCGGCGCTGCTGCACCTGCTGGCGCCGGGGGTGCCGGACGTGTTCCAGGGCGGCGAGGAGCCGCTGTACACGCTGGTCGACCCGGACAACCGGGCGCCGGTGGACCTGGGGGCGCTGGCGGTGCGGCTGGCGGACTCGCCGGAGCCGCGCCCGGGCGACCTGGCCCGGGAGAAGCTGCACCTGACCGCCGCGGCCCTGCGCCTGCGCCGTGCGGGCCCGCTGGGCTCGTACCGGCCGGTGGCGGCGCAGGGTCCGGCGGCGGAGCACCTGGTGGCGTTCGGGCGGGGCGAGCGGGTGCTGGCGGCGGCGACCCGGCTGCCGTACGGGCTGCACCGGGCGGGCGGCTGGCGGGACACCGCGGTGGAGCTGCCGACGGGCCGTTGGACGGACCTGCTGACGGGCCGCCACTTCGTCGGCGGCCCGGTCGAACTGTCGTATCTGTTCCAGCAGTCGCCGGTGGCGCTGCTGTCGGAGGGGGCTTGATGCTGTACCAGGTGTGGGCGCCGGACGCCAAGGTGGTCGAGGTCGAGGTCGGGGCGATCCCGTACCTGCTGGAGCGCGATCCGGCCCGGCCGGGCTGGTGGCGCGGGGAGGGCCCGGACGGCGATTACGGCTTCCGGATCGACGGCGGCCGGGCGCTGCCCGATCCGCGCTCGGCCCGGCAGCCGTTCGGGCCGGACGGGTTGAGCCGGGCGGTCGACCATTCCGCGTTCGCCTGGTCGGGGACGGCGTGGCGGGGCCGCCCGCTGCCGGGCGCGGTGGTGTACGAGCTGCACGTGGGGACGTTCACCCCGGAGGGGACCTTCGACGCGGCGGTGGAGAAGCTCGACCACCTGGTCGAACTGGGCGTGGACTTCGTCGAGTTGATGCCGGTGTGCACCTTCCCCGGCCGTGCGGGCTGGGGCTACGACGGGGTGGCGCTGTGGGCGGTGCACGAGCCGTACGGCGGCCCGGACGGGCTGAAGCGCTTCGTCGACGCGGCGCACCGGCGCGGGCTGGGCGTGGTGCTGGACGTGGTGCACAACCACCTGGGCCCGTCCGGCAATTACCTGCCGCGGTTCGGCCCGTACTTCACCGACCGGCACCGGACGCCGTGGGGGTCGGCGGTGAACCTGGACGCGCCGGGGTCGGACGAGGTGCGGGCGTTCCTGGTCGGCAGTGCGCTGGCCTGGCTGCGCGACTACCGGATCGACGGTCTGCGGCTGGACGCGGTGCACGCCCTGGTGGACACCCGGGCGGTCCACTTCCTGGAGGAACTGGCCACCGAGGTCGAGAAGTTGGCGCAGGCGACCGGCCGTCCGCTGTTCCTGGTCGCCGAGTCCGACCTGAACGACCCGCGCACCACCGCCCCGCGCCCGGCGGGCGGCCTGGGCCTGGACGCGCAGTGGAGCGACGACTTCCACCACGCCCTGCACTGCCTGCTGACCGGCGAGTCCCAGGGCTACTACGCGGACTTCGCCGCCGACCCGTACGCGGCCGTCGCCAAGACCCTGACCGGGGGGTTCTTCCACGACGGGAGCCGGTCCTCGTTCCGCGGCCGCGCGCACGGCCGCCCGTTCCCGGCCGAGTACGGGCACCGGCTGCTCGGGTACGCGCAGACCCACGACCAGGTCGGCAACCGGGCCACCGGCGACCGGCTGTCGGCGTCGCTGCCGCCGGGCCGGCTCGCGGCGGCGGCCGCGCTGGTGCTGACCTCGCCGTTCACGCCGATGCTGTTCATGGGCGAGGAGTGGGGCGCGGCCACGCCGTGGCAGTACTTCACCGACCACACCGATCCGCAGCTCGCCGAGGCGGTCCGGCAGGGCCGGCGCCGGGAGTTCGCCGAGCACGGCTGGCGCGCCGAGGACGTCCCCGACCCGCAGGACCCGGCGACGGTGCGCGCCTCCACCCTGGACTGGTCCGAGCCGGGGCGCGAGCCGCACGCCGAACTGCTCGCCTGGTACCGGGAGTTGATCCGGCTGCGGCGCGCCGCCCCGGAGCTTTCGGACGGCGACCTGGGCGCCGTCCGGGTCCGGTACGACGCGGCGGCGGGCTGGCTGGCCGTGCACCGGGGCCGCTACCGGGTGCTGGTGCACCTCGGCGCCGGAGTGTGCGCCGTGCCGTTGGACGGCGAACTCGCCGGCCTGGAAGCCTGCTTCGGCGAGGCCCGGCCCGGCCCGGCCGGCAGCGTGCTGCTCGGCCCGGACTCGGTGGCGGTGCTCCGCACCGCCTGAACGCTACGCCAGGAAGCCGCCGATGCCCCGGTGCAGCCCGGCGGCGTCCAGGCCGTACGCGGCCAGGTGCTCGGGGATCGAGCCGTAGTGCCGGTGCTCCTCCTTCGGCACGCCCAACCCGAGCACGCGGTGCGGCAGTTCGGCCAGCGCCCGGTGCGCCTCGGCGGCCGAGGTGCCCGCCAGGTACGGCTCGACCAGCACCACGTCGGCCCGCCCGCCGAGCGCCGCCCGCAGGCCCGCCGCGTCGAACGGGCGCACGGTGGCCGCGTACAGCACGGTGACGTCGAGCGTCTCGGTGGCCTCCAGCACCGCGTCCAGCATCGGGCCGACCGCCAGCACCACCCCGCGCGACCCCTGGCGGACCGTCAGGAACCTGCCGGGGGCGACGGGTCGCGCCTCCCGGTTGCGGTGCGCGGAGAGCCGCACGTACTGCAGGGTGTCGCCGTCGGCGACGGCGTGCCGCAGCAGCAGGTCGGCCTCGGCCGGGTGGCCGGGCACGTGGACCTGCCAGCCGGGCAGGGTGTCCAGCAGCGCGACGTCGCCGGGCGCCATGTGGGTGCGGCCGCCGGCCGGCCAGTCGTAGGAGCCGGCCGCGCTCACCAGGACCGCGCCGACGCCCTGGTGCACCAGGTCCAACTTCACCTGCTCGAAGGGCCGTTCGATCAGGAAGCTGGCGAAGGTGTGGGCGATCGGGCGCAGCCCGGTCAGCGCCAGGCCGCCGGCCGCGCCGATCAGCAGCTGTTCGCGGATGCCGACGTTCACCACCCGGTCGGGGTGCGCGCGGGCCGCCTCCGGGAACTGCGCCACCCCGATGTCGGCGAGCACCAGCGCGGTGCGCGGGTCCCGGTCCAGCAGTTCGGTGACCGTGCGGCCGAACTGCTCCCGCATCGTGAGGTCCTGGGTCTCCATGGTTCCTGCTCCCCTTCTCGTCAGCCGTGCTTGGGTTCGGTGCGGGCCACCACCACGTGCGGGCGGCCCGGGTGCGGGGCGGTGAACGCCCGGTACAGCTGCTCGTGGTCGCGGCCGTCGACGGTGGCCGTCGACCAGCCCTCGCCGGCGAACCGGGCCGCGATGCCGCCGCTCCAGCCGTGCGTGGCCGAGGAGTTGTCGATCACCAGGGTGTGCAGCCGGTCCAGCCCGTAGGCCCCGGCGAAGGCCACCGCCTCGTGGTTGGAGCCCTCGTCGAACTCGGCGTCCCCGATCAGCACCCACACCGCCGGGGCGTCCAGTCCCTGGGCGCGCAGGCCGAGGGCGGTGCCGACCGCCAGCGGCAGGCCGTGGCCCAGCGAGCCGGAGCCGATCTCCGCGCCCGGCACCAGCAGCCGGTCCGGGTGGTGGCCCAGCGGCGAGTCGTAGGACCCGAAGCTGGGCAGCAGCTCGGCCGGGAAGAAGCCCTTCGCCGCCAGCACCGCGTAGTAGGCCATCGGGCCGTGGCCCTTGGACAGCAGGAACCGGTCCCGGTCCGGCGCGTCCACGTTCTCCGGGCCGACCTTCAGCACCCGGTCGTACAGCACCCAGAGCGCGTCCAGGGTGGAGTGCGCGGCCGGGGAGTGCTTCTCGTCGCCCGCCATCAGGGAGATCAGGTGCGGCAGTTCGGCGAATCCGCCGAGCCCGCCGCCGGGAGTGCGCGTCGCTTCGCTCGTCATGGGAAGAGCATCGGACTTCAAGCGCGCTTGAAGTCAAGCGCCGCTCCCCGGGTATCCTGCGGACCCATGGCACCCTCCCGGCACGACGTCCTCACCATCGGCCAACTCGCCGAACGCAGCGGCCTGGCCACCTCGGCGCTGCGCTACTACGAGAGCCTCGGGCTGATCCACTCCGCGCGCACCGCCGGGAACCAGCGCCGCTACCCGCGCTCGGCGCTGCGCCGGATCGCCTTCGTCCGGGCCGCCCAGCAGGTCGGCCTCAGCCTGGAGGAGGTCGCCACCGCGCTCGCCCGGCTCCCCGAGGACCGCGCGCCCAGCAACCGGGAGTGGAACACCGTGGCCGCCGCCTGGCAGCACCGGATCGACCGGCAGATCGCCGAACTCCAGCTGATGAAGGCCAAATTGACGGGCTGCATCGGCTGCGGCTGCCTCTCGCTGACCCGCTGCGGCCTCTACAACGCCGACGACCGGGCCGCCCGCACCGGCCCCGGCGCCCGCTACCTGCTGACCCGCGACCCGGACTCGGGGCCCGAACCGGACCAGGGCCCCGGACCGGACTCGGGGCCCGAACCGGAGGGGGCGGACACCCCCGCGGGCTGAGCCGGCGGGAATTCCCGGAAAGGCGGTCGCCGCCCCTTTATTCGAACATCCATACGAATGGAATTCCGCCGGACATCGTGGACGATCCACTGCCCCACCGCCCACTTTGCCGGTCCGTTGTCACGGCGGATTCCGGGCCGTCTATGCTGCCCCCGAAAGCGCGTTCCGCTGACGGGGGAGCAGTTGTGACCGACCATCAGGAAATCTCGCTCGACTGGATGTCCGGCGACCAGAGCCCGCCGCCGTCCGCCGAGCTCCGCCCGGAAATCCCGCACCCGGCCCGAATGTACGACTACTACCTCGGCGGCAAGGACAACTTCCCCGCCGACCGGGCCGCCGCCGAACAGGTCGTCGCGCTCAGCCCGCTGGTGCGGATCAGCGCGCAGGCGAACCGGGCCTTCCTGCAGCGGGCCGTCCGGCTCCTCGCCGAGTCCGGCGTCCGCCAGTTCCTGGACATCGGCACCGGCATCCCGTCCGCCGGGAACACCCACGAGATCGCGCAGTCCGTCGACCCGTCCGCCCGGGTCGCCTACCTCGACAACGACCCGATCGTGCTGGTCCACGGCCGGGCCCTGCTGGCCGGCGCCGAACCCGGCAGCGTCAGCGTCCTGCAGGCCGACCTGCGCGAGCCGAAGGCGATCCTCGCCGACCCGGCCGTCCGCGACCTGCTCGACCTCGACCGCCCGGTCGCGCTCCAGCTCTTCGCGATCCTGCACTTCATCGACGACGCCGACGACCCGTACGCGATCGTCCGCACCCTGGTCGACGCGCTGCCCTCCGGCAGCTACCTGGCGCTCTCGCACGCCACCGGCGACTTCGTCCCCCAGGAGGACGCCGACCGCGGGCCCGCCATCTACCGCGCCGCCACCGCCCAGCTCACCATGCGCACCCGCGAGCAGGTGCTGCGCTTCTTCGACGGCCTGGAACTGCTGGAGCCCGGCCTGGTCACCGCCCCGCAGTGGCGGCCCGACCAGGAACCGCGGGACACCGACGCCCAGGTCGCCATCTGGGCGGGCGTGGCCCGCAAGCCCTGACCGCCGCTCCCCTCCCGTACCGGCCCTCCCGGCGGCGGTGCGATCATGGGGCTCCGCACCGACCCCGTTCGACGGAGCCGCCCGCCATGACCGCACTGCCGCTGCCCTCCCCGCTGGTGGACGCCGACTGGCTGGCCGCCCACCTCGACCACCCCGACCTGGTGGTCCTCGACGCCGGCGTCGGCGCGCACCGCGACGCGCCCGCCCGCATCCCCGGCGCCCGGCCCTTCGACCTCGACGGGGCGCTCTCCGACCACGCCTCGGACCTCCCGCACACCATGCCGTCCCCCGCCGACCTCCAGCGCGAACTGCGCGCCCTCGGCCTGCGCGCACGCTCCACCGCGGTGCTGTACGACGGGGCCGGCGTGTACTCCGCCCCGCGCGCCTGGTGGATGCTGCGCGCCGCGGGCTTCGACCGGGCCGCCGTCCTGGACGGCGGACTGCCCGCCTGGCGGGCCGCCGGACACCCCGTCACCGACCGGCGACTCCCCTGCGAGCCGGGCGACTTCACCGTCCGCCCGCGCCCGGGCCTGCTGCTCGACCGGGACGCCGTGGCCGCCGCCCTGACCGACCCCGGCACCGCCGTCCTGGACGCCCGCTCCCACGAGCGCTTCACCGGTGCCGCCCCCGAGCCCCGCCCGCACCTGCGCCGCGGCCACCTGCCCGGCTCGACCGGCCTCCCCTTCACCGAACTGCTCGGCCCCGACGGCCGCTACCTCCCCCTCCCCGAACTCCGCGCCCGCCTCGCCGCCGCCACCGCCGGCCGCCCCCACCTGATCGCCTCCTGCGGCTCCGGCGTCACCGCCTGCGTCCTCGCCTTCGCCGCCCACCTCACCGGCCACCCCTCCCCCGCCGTCTACGACGGCTCCTGGTCCGACTGGGGCCGCCCCGAAACCGGCCTCCCCGTCCGCACCGGGCCCTGAGCGCGCGCGCTCACCGCCCCCGCACACCCGCGTCCGCATCCGCCAACTCCGGCACCAGTGCGGCCAGTTCGTCGGCGATCCGGTTCAGGTCCGCGTGCGAGCTGCGCAGGTCCAGACGGCGGTGCTGGCAGTCCGCGAGGGCGGCGAGCGGCTCGGGGAGCCGTTCCCGGCGCAGCCTCGGGGTGTCGCCCACCAGGACGGGCACGACCAGCGCGCCGACCGCGAACGCCTCGACGATCTCCCGGCGCGGCCAGTCCTCCGGGTCCTCGACCGCGGCACGGCCGTCCCGCCCCTGGATGTCGAACCAGCGCGGGCCGACCACCGCGAGCAGCACGGCGCAGCCCCGCACCGCGGCGATCAGCTCCTGCGGGTAGCAACTGCCGGGCGCGATGGACTTGCTGGCCCGGAACACCCGCTCGCTGCCGAACCGGTACGACAACCCGTGGTCGAGCAGGGCGGCGACCGCTTCCTGGTCGCCGGTGCGGTAGTTCACGAAGATCGCGGGCATGGTGCGTCGACCTCTCTGTGCGGGGGTGTCCCGGCGGTGGTCCCGCCCGGGAAAGGGGAAACGGCCTGACGGTCCGTCAGCAGCCGGTGAGCGCGCGCAGCAGCGCGGGCTGGAACGCGCGCACCGCCCGGTTGGCCCGGAAGCGCCGCAGTTCGCGGTCGAGCCGCCGCAGGTCGGCGAGGACCGTCGCGGACGGGACGTCGGCGAGCGCGCCGATCTCCCCGGCGGCGAGGGCGCAAGCGTGCTCGGCCTCGCCCGCGCCGGCGTGGGCCAGGGCCCGGCGCAGGCCGTAGCGGATCCGGGCCCGGGTCGCGCCCGGCGGAATCCGGGCGTACTCGTGGTCCAGCACCTCGGCGGCGCGCCGGGCGTGGCCGAGGTCGAACAGGCACCAGCCGGTGGTCATCGCGGCCGGGTCGGCGAGGTTCCCGGTGCCGATCGGCGGCCCGTCCTCGTGGACGGCCGCGGCGGTGTCCAGCAGCACCTCGGCGCGCTCCAGGCTGCGCAGGCAGCGGGTCCGGTCGCCGCCGAGGGCGTGGCCCTGCGCCTCGCGGAGCGCGGCGAGGCCGCGGATCCGGGGCGGCAGCCGGCGGTCCTGGGCAGCGGTGGCGAGCCCGACGGTGGCGGCGACGTCCCCGGCGTAGAAGGTGATCAGGGCGCGCCGGACCAGGGCGTACCCGGCGAAGTGCCGGTTGCCGCCCGCCCGGGCGAGCTCGGCGGCCCGCTCGGTGTGCGCCAGGGCGGTCCGCCGGTCGCCCGCCTCCTGCGCCATCCAGCCGCCGAACTCGATGAAGTGCGCGGCGATCAGCAGCAGTTCGGAGCGGACCCGGCCTTCGCAGCGCAGCGCCAGGCGGACCGTCGTCTCGCTCTGCGCGTGCAGCCCGGGAACCAGCAGGGCCGGGTCGAGGTGCTGGCCGAGCGCCCGGTAGTGGGCGAGCTGGGCCCGGAGCAGCGCCGGGACCTCGGGGGCGAGCGCGGTGGGGCGCGACGGCAGGTCGGCGAGCACGCCGGGCCCGGGCAGGACCACGAGCGCCGACGCCCGGTCGCCGCGGCCGCCGGAACCACTGGAAGCCGAGCCCGAGCCGGAGCCGTCGGAACCGGAGCCGTCCGGGCCGGGCCGGAGGGCGAGTCGCTGGAGCCGGCCGTCGGCGCCGAGCAGCGCGTCGCAGCGGCGGGCGAGCTCCTGGGAGGCCCGGCGCTGGCCGCTCTCGACCTTGCTGAGGTAGCCCTTGCTGTAGCTGAGCTGCCGGGCGAGCCCTTCGAGCGAGAGGCCGCGCTCCTCGCGCAACCGGCGCAGTTCGGCCCCGAAGCGATGGGACAGCAGCATGCCAAACCACCCCCTGGGTACGTCCCTGGCACACGCCGGGAGACCGATGAGGAGCGCTCCCCGGCGCTCCGAGGGAATCTTGGCATGCGACTGATCGCTTCCGGAGCGTTACTCTGCGGTTTCCCGTTGCCAATTCCGCAGGCAGACCGGCCCACGGTCCGGCCCCGCCCGTTCCGGGGGCTACCGGCTACCGCCGGACGGGTGCCGGTCCGCCGCCCGGGCCGGGGCCCGGGTCAGGCCGCGCGCCGCTCCAGCTGCCGCCACAACTCGTCGACCCGGTCGGTGAGTCGGTCCAGGTCGCCGCTGTTGTCGAGGACCAGGTCGGCGACGGCGAGGCGGTCCTCGCGGGTGGCCTGGGCGGCCATCCGGGCCCGGGCCTCGTCCTCGGGCATGCCGCGCAGGGCGACCAGGCGGCGCAGGCGCTCCTCGTCCGGCACGTCGATGACCACGACCAGGTCGTACAGCGGGGCGAGCCCGTTCTCGGCGAGCAGCGGGACGTCGTGCACCACGATCGCGTCCGGCCCGGCGGCGGACTCCAGTTCGGCCGAGCGGGCCCGGACCAGCGGGTGGACGATCGCGTTCAGCTTCGCCAGCCGGGCCGGGTCGGCGAACACGATCCGGCCCAGCGCGGGCCGGTCCAGCGCGCCGTCGGGCAGCAGCACCTCCGGCCCGAACTCGGCGGCGACGGCGGCCAGTCCGGGCGTCCCGGGGGCGACCACCTCCCGGGCGATCAGGTCCGAGTCGACGATCACCGCACCGTGCGCGGCCAGTTGGCGGGAGACCTCGCTCTTGCCCGCGCCGATCCCGCCCGTCAGTCCGATCCTCAGCATGCCGCCAGGTTACCGGCCCGTACGGCGGCCCGGGCGGCGGGGCCGCCGCACGGGGCGCCGGCGAGGAGAACGACGGGAGAACTTCACGGGAACACTCCGACCGGTCCCCCAAGGGGCGTCCGGCGGCGGTTGTCCGTACAGCTTCGCGGGTCCGGACGCACGGGTTAAGGTGCCGCACAGCCGAGCCACCCCCGAACGATCGGAGCACCACCCGTGTCCAGCCTCTGGCCCGCCGGCCCGCGCCGGGTCCTGGTCGTCGGCATCGACGGCGTCCGCCTCGACCTGCTGCCGAGCCTGCGCACCCCGCACCTGGACGCGGTCGCCGCGGCCGGTTTCCTCGCCCCCGTCGAGGTGGACGACGCCACGCCGACCATGTCCGGGCCCTGCTGGGCGACGATCGCCACCGGCGTCGGCGTCGCCAAGCACGGCGTCTACGGCAACCACCTGGGCGGCCACCGGCTCGACGTGTTCCCGGACTTCACCACCCGCCTGGCCGGGACCCACCGCCGCCGCACCTTCGCGGTCGGCGGCTGGGAGCCGCTGTTCCTGGCCCGCGACGGCGGCCCGCTGTTCGCCGCCCCCGGCCGGCTCTCGTACATCGCCCCGCTGGAGGACACCCCCGAGGCGTGGGAGGTCTGCGACGAACGGGTCACCGCCGAGGCCGAGTACGTGCTGGCCCGCTCCGACGACGACCCGCAGGCCAGCTTCGTCTACCTCGGCGCGGTCGACGAGACGGCCCACTTCCGCGGCTGCGGCGAGGACTACCGCCGCTCGATCGAGACCGCCGACGCCCGCCTGGGCCGCCTGCTCACCGCCCTCCGCGCACGCCCGACGTACGCCGCCGAGGAGTGGACGGTCATCGTGGTCACCGACCACGGCCACGTCGACGCGGGCGGCCACGGCGGCCGCACCGCCCTGGAGCGCACCGCCTGGATCGCCGCCGCCGGCCCCGGCATCACCCCCGGCGCCCCCGTCGGCCCGCTGCACCACACCGACGTCGCCGCCCACGTCTACGCGGCCCTGGAGATCGTCCCCGATCCGCACTGGACCCTGGACGGCCGGCCGTTCCCGACGGCGGTCGCCGCCGAAACCCCTGCCGGGGCGAGCGCCTGACACCCCGTCGCACAGCTGAGGGGCCGTCACACCGGTGAGACCCTCTCACTCCCCGACGATCCGTCACGAGAGTGAGAGGGTCTCACTATTGCCAGAGCTTCCACCCGAAGCGGGATGCGTTCACCGGCACAACAGGGCGTCACTATCGTGAGAGGCTCCAACCTCTGCGACAGGTACTAGCCTCCGCGAGAGGCTCCCGCTCCCGCGAACCCCTCCCGTGCCCCCCACCGGCCCGTCAGACCAGTTCGAGGGTCTCACCCGCCGCCAGCGTGCGGTACTCCACGCCGCCGGTGCCCGGCCCCTGCGGGCCCAGCAGACGGCCGTGGACGGCCTGCCCGGCCTCGCTGAGGGTGGCCTCGTGGATGGCGACCGCCTGGCGGGGGCGGGCGTCGCGCAGGTAGTCGACCAGGTCGCCGGCCCGCAGCCAGGGGGCGCCGAGCGGGAGCAGCAGGGTGTCGACGGTGTCCGGCGGGGCGGTCAGCGCGTCGCCGGGGTGGAAGACCCGGCCGCCGAGCAGGAAGCCGATGTTGGGGATGCGCGGGATGTCCCGGTGGATCTCGGCGTGCCACTCGCCGTGCACGGTGACCGGCAGCCCCTCCAGGTCGAACGCGTCGCCGTCGCCGACCACCGTCACCTTCGTCCCGATCCCCTCCAGCTGCCGGGCCACCGCCCCGTTGGTGAACACCCGCAGCCCGGGGTTGGCCTCGACGGCGGCGCGGACCCGCTCCTCCGTGAAGTGGTCGGCGTGCTCGTGGGTGATCAGCAGCGCGCTCACGCCCGCCACCACCTCGGGTCCGCTGAACATGCCGGGGTCGATCAGCACCGCCCCGCCCGCGTGCTCGATCCGGACGCAGGCATGGCCGAACTTCGTCAGTCGCATGCCGCCCAGACTACGACGCCGGACCCGAGCTACGGCGCGCCGAGCAACTCCCCGGCCGGCCGCCCCGCCGACGC
Organism: Kitasatospora sp. NPDC088391; assembly: GCF_044753345.1. Lineage (NCBI taxonomy): Bacteria > Bacillati > Actinomycetota > Actinomycetes > Kitasatosporales > Streptomycetaceae > Kitasatospora > Kitasatospora sp. NPDC088391. Next base: position 302,755 of record NZ_JBIVNB010000005.1, on the reverse strand, counting down.
CCCTGCTTCCGGCGCCCCTGCTTCCGGCGCCACCGGCCGCTGCGCGGGCAGCACCGCGGCGGCCAGCGGCGGCAGCTCGACGTGCTCGTCCAGGCCGATGCGGGCGTGCAGGCGGCGCAGCGGCGCGGGCGCCCACCAGTTGAGGCGGCCGAACAGGGTCATGGTGGCGGGCACCAGCAGGGTGCGGACCAGGGTGGCGTCCACCGCGACGGCCACCGCCAGCGCGATGCCCATCTGCTTGACCATCAGCATCTGCCCGGCGGCGAACCCGGCGAACACGATCACCATCAGCAGGCCCGCCGAGGTGATGATCCGGCCGCTGCGCTGCAGCCCGAGCTCCACCGACCGGGCGCAGTCGTGCCCCTGGTCGTGCAGTTCCTTGATCCGGGCGAGCAGGAACACCTCGTAGTCCATCGACAGCCCGAACGCGAAGGCGAACACCAGCACCGGGATGACGGTCTCCAGGCCGCCGGTCGGGGTGAACCCGAGCAGCCCGCTGAACCAGCCGTGCTGGAACACCAGGGTCAGCGCGCCCAGCGACGCGCCCAGCGAGAGCACGTTCATCAGCAGCGCCTTGACCGGCAGCACCACCGAGCCGGTCATCAGGAACAGCAGCACCAGCGTCCCGGCCGCGACCAGACCCAGCGCCCACGGCCCGCGCGTCCCGATCTCGTGCTGGAAGTCGACCAGCGAGGCCGCGTCGCCCGTCACGTACGTCCGCAGGCCGCCCCGGTCCGCGCGCAGTTCGCCGACCACCCGCTCGGCGCCCTCGCCCTGCGGGTCGCCGTGCACCAGCACGTCGACGGTGGCGACCCGGTCCGAGAGCGGCGTGACGGCGCGCACCCCGGAGACGCCGGGCAGCTTCGCGACCACCCGGTCGGCGTAGTCCTGGGCCTGCTGCGCGCCGCCCTCGACGACGACCTGGACGGCGGCGGGGGCCTGTGCGGGGAAGCGGTCCTGCACCGTCTCGGCGACCTGCCGGGAGGCGAAGCTCTTCGGCAGCACGTCGGCGCCGGAGTTGCGGAACTCCGAGCCCAGGAACGGCGCCCCGGCGGCCAGCAGCAGCGCCACGCAGGCCAGCATCACGGGGACGGCCTGGCGCTGCACCCGGCGCACCGTCCGGGAGAAGAAGCCCTCGTCGGGGACGGGCGCGGTCGGCGCCTTGATCCGGCGCCCCATGAAGCCCAGCAGCGCGGGGACGAGCGTCAGCGCCGCCGCCACCGCGATCACCACCACGCTGACGCCGGCCGCCCCGACCGCCCGGAACACCGGGCTGGTGAAGACGAACAGGCCGCTCAGCGCGACCGCGACCGTCAGGCCGGAGAACGCGACCGTCCGACCGGCCGTCGCGGCCGTCCGCTCCACGGCCTGCGCGATGTCCGCGCCGTGGCCGCGCTCCTCGCGGAACCGGTTGACCATCAGCAGCGCGTAGTCGATCGACAGGCCGAGGCCGAGCACGGTGGCGATCGGCAGCACCGAGGTGTCGATGTCCATGACCCGGCTGAACCCGAACATGGCCAGCAGCGCCCCGCCCACCGAGGCGATCGCCCCGATCGCGGGCAGCCCGGCCGCGGCCAGGCCGCCGAACACCAGCACCATCACGATCAGGGTGAGCGGCAGCGTGACGATCTCGCCGAACCGGGTGTCCTTCGCGGTCTGGTCCTTGACCTCCTGCTGCAGCACCAGGTCGCCGCCGACCACGGTGTGCGCGCCGGAGGCGGTGATCCGCTCCAGCCGGTCCGTCACCGCGGTGAGCTGCCGGGCCGTCGAGCCGTCCGCCATCCGCACGTTCACCAGCGAGGCCCGGCCGTCGCCGGCGGTCAGCTGTCCGCCGCTCGCGTAGGTGTCCGCGACCGAGACCACGCCCGGCAGCTTCCCGATCTCCGCGCTCGCCTGCTCGACGGCCGCCCGGACGCCCGGGTCGTCGACCGCGGGGCCGTCCACCACGGCGGTGACGGTGCCCTGCACCGGGTCGGCGGCCTGCACCACCGAGGTGCCGCGCGCCGACTCCGAGCCGCCGCTGCCGGTCGCCGCCACCGAGCCCTCGAACACCCGTCCGCCGATCAGCACCCCGGCCGCGAGCACCACCGCCCAGAACGCCAGCACCCAGCGGCGGTGCCGGAAGCACCACCGCCCGAGCGCGGCCAACCGGCCGGAAACCTGGAATGCCTGGACCTCTGCTGCGGTGGAGCGGGAGCTGCGCATGCGGGGGAACCTTTCGGACAAGTCCCCTCAATGTATGTGCGACCACCTGCCCGTCCTATAGCCGGACGATGAGCCTCATCTCACAATTCCCTTCACATAAACGCCACTTAAGCCCCACAGCACCCCCATGTGAACGGACGCAAAAAAGCAGCAACCCCCCGCCCAGGGAAACCCTGGAAGGGGGGTTGCTGCTCAGTCAGCTACACGGCTGCCGAAGCACGGAGCCTGTTCAGCTCTGGCCGCCGGCCAGCTTCTCGCGGAGCGCGGCCAGGGCCTCGTCCGAGGCGAGCGCGCCGGAGCCCTCGTCGCTGCTGGAGGAGTACGAGCCGCCACCGGACACCGGGGCCTCCTCGCCGGCCTCGGCGGCAGCAGCCGCGTCCGCCTCGCGGGACTTGATGACCTGGGCCTGGTGCTGCTCGAAGCGGGCCTGGGCCTCGGCGTACTGCCGCTCCCACTCCTCGCGCTGCTTCTCGAAGCCGGGCAGCCAGTCGTTCGCCTCGGGGTCGAAGCCCTCCGGGTAGATGTAGTTGCCCTGGTCGTCGTAGGACGCGGCCATGCCGTACAGGGTCGGGTCGAACTCGACCGACGCCGGGTCGGCACCGAGGGACTCGTTGGCCTGCTTCAGCGAGAGGCTGATGCGACGACGCTCGAGGTCGATGTCGATGACCTTGACGAAGATCTCGTCGCCGACCTGGACGACCTGCTCCGGGATCTCGACGTGGCGCTCGGCCAGCTCGGAGATGTGGACCAGGCCCTCGATGCCCTCGTCCACGCGGACGAACGCACCGAACGGAACCAGCTTGGTGACCTTACCCGGGACGACCTGCGAGATCTGGTGGGTCCGGGCGAACTGCTGCCACGGGTCCTCCTGGGTCGCCTTCAGCGACAGGGAGACGCGCTCGCGGTCCATGTCCACGTCGAGAACCTCGACGGTGACCTCCTGGCCGACCTCGACAACCTCGTTCGGGTGGTCGATGTGCTTCCAGGACAGCTCGGAGACGTGCACCAGACCGTCGACGCCGCCGAGGTCGACGAACGCACCGAAGTTGACGATCGAGGAGACGACGCCGGAGCGCACCTGGCCCTTCTGCAGGGTGGTGAGGAAGGTCTGGCGGACCTCGCTCTGGGTCTGCTCCAGCCAGGCACGGCGGGACAGGACCACGTTGTTGCGGTTCTTGTCCAGCTCGATGATCTTCGCCTCGAGCTCCTTGCCCACGTAGGGCTGGAGGTCGCGGACGCGGCGCATCTCGACCAGCGAGGCCGGGAGGAAGCCGCGGAGGCCGATGTCGAGGATGAGACCACCCTTGACGACCTCGATGACGGTACCGGTGACGATGCCGTCCTCTTCCTTGATCTTCTCGATCGTGCCCCAGGCACGCTCGTACTGAGCGCGCTTCTTGGACAGGATCAGACGGCCCTCCTTGTCCTCCTTCTGGAGAACCAGGGCCTCGATCTCGTCGCCGACCTTGACGACCTCGTGCGGGTCGACGTCGTGCTTGATCGAGAGCTCACGGGACGGGATGACACCCTCGGTCTTGTAACCGATGTCGAGGAGCACCTCGTCACGGTCGACCTTCACGATGATGCCCTCGACGATGTCGCCATCGTTGAAGTACTTGATGGTCTCGTCGATCGCCGCGAGGAAAGCTTCCGCGTCGCCGATGTCGTTGATCGCGACCTGCGGGGTGGTGCTGACAGAGGTGTCGGTGGGGCTCGTCATTAGGAAAAGGGCTCCGGTACGGACATGAAGTCGTAGGTACTGCCACGCGGGGGGCCCTGATCGCTCCCACCGAAAGCCGTGCAGGCCAGAAAACGGCCCACCGAAGATTCCTGAACCGGAATCCGGTGTCCGTCTGACGACCGTGGGGTCATTTCGACAGATGCGAGCGCGACCTGCTCCGTCCGAGGCGCGCAGGCCCGCAGCGCAACTTGTAGCATACGGGGACACCCGGGCACGGTCAACGCCGAAGCCGACGAGACCGGTAGAGGCCGGGACGGATCAGGCCATATCCTCCGATGGCGCACCTCGCGGCGGCCTGGACAACCGGCCCTACCCCGGATGCCACCGCCCGACCCGGTCCCCTGGAGGACCGGCTCCGCAGCAGCAGCGCTTCCGCAAGCCCACAGCCTACGTGACGGATCACATGACCCACTCCACCACCCCCGGTACCGACGAGCCCCGCGACTACGACCCGGCCGGGTACGACGTCCCCTCCGTGTACGAGGGGGTCGACGGGGCGGAGGACGCGGAGGACGACGACGAGGCGCTCCGGCGGGAGGCCGGGGAGCAGGAGTCGAGCCGGGCCAGCCGGCACTGGTGGGACCGGAACGCCGACGACTACCAGGACGAGCACGGGGAGTTCCTCGGCGACGACCGGTTCACCTGGTGCCCCGAGGGCGTGGACGAGGCCGACGTCCGGCTGCTCGGCGACCCGGCGGCGCTGAAGGGCGCGGACGTGCTGGAGATCGGCTCGGGGGCGGCCCAGTGCTCGCGCTGGCTGGCCGCGCGGGGCGCCCGCCCGGTCGCGCTGGACATCTCCTACCGGCAGCTGCAGCACTCCCGCCGGATCGACCTGGGCCGCGGCCTGGAGCCGGTCGCCGTGGTGCAGGCGGACGCGGCGGTGCTGCCGTTCGCGGACGGCTCCTTCGACCACGCCTGCTCGGCGTACGGCGCGGTGCCGTTCAGCGCGGACACCGGGCGGCTGATGCGCGAGGTGCACCGGGTGCTGCGGCCGGGCGGGCGCTGGGTGTTCTCGGTGACCCACCCGATCCGCTGGGCGTTCCCGGACGAGCCGGGGGTGGAGGGCCTGACGGCGACCTCCTCGTACTTCGACCGGACCCCGTACGTCGAGCAGGACGAGAACGGCGTCGCCACCTACGTCGAGCACCACCGGACGCTCGGCGACCGGGTGCGGGAGCTGGTCGCGGCCGGGTTCGCGCTGGTCGACCTGGTGGAGCCGGAGTGGCCGGAGGAGCTGGAGCAGGAGTGGGGCGGCTGGAGCCCGCTGCGCGGCGAGCACATCCCCGGCACCGCGATCTTCGTCGCCGTCCGGAACGGCTGAGCGCGGTGCGGCCCGGGGGGCTCGAACTGCCGGTCCGCGCCGCCCTCCCCGCGCTCGCCGCGGCACTGGAGGAGCACGGCGCGGCGGTGCTGTCGGCACCGCCCGGCACCGGCAAGACCACACTGGTGCCCCTCGCCCTCGCCGGGCTGCTCGGCGGCGCGCCGCGCCGCGTCCTGGTCGCCGAGCCGCGCCGGCTCGCGGTCCGGGCGGCGGCCCGCCGGATGGCCTGGCTGCTGGACGAACCGGTCGGCCGGACGGTCGGGTTCACGGTGCGCGGCGAGCGGCGGGCCGGGCCGGAGACCCGGGTCGAGGTGGTCACCACCGGCGTCCTGCTGCAGCGCCTCCAGCGCGACCCCGAACTGCCGGGCGTGGACGCGGTGGTGCTCGACGAGTGCCACGAACGGCACCTGGACGCCGACACCGCGCTCGCCTTCCTGCTGGACGTCCGGGCCGCGCTCCGCCCCGACCTGCGGCTGCTGCTGGCCTCGGCGACCGCCGACACCGACGCCTGGGCCGAACTGCTGGGCGGCGCGCCGGTGGTGGCCGCCGAGGGCGTCTCGCACCCGGTGCGGACGGTGTGGGCGCCGCCGCCCGCCGCCGTCCGGCCGCCGCACGGCACGCGGGTCGACCCGGCGCTGCTGGCGCACGTCGCGGCGACGGTGCGCCGGGCGCTGGCCGAGCGGGACGGCGACGTGCTGTGCTTCCTGCCGGGCGTCGGGGAGATCGCCCGGGTGGCCGGGCAGCTGGACGGCGTCGAGGTGCTGCAGCTGCACGGGCAGGCGCCGCAGGCCGTGCAGGACGCGGCGCTCGCCCCCGGCGAGCGGCGGCGGGTGGTGCTGGCCACCTCGGTCGCCGAGTCCTCGCTGACGGTGCCGGGCGTGCGGGTGGTGGTGGACTCCGGGCTGACCCGGGAGCCGCGCACCGACCACGCCCGCGGCCTGTCCGGGCTGGTCACCGTCCGGACGTCGCTGGCCGCGGCCCGGCAGCGGGCCGGCCGGGCCGGGCGGGAGGCGCCGGGCACGGTGTACCGCTGCTGGGCGGAGGCCGAGGACGCCCGGGCGGCCCGCTTCCCCACCCCCGAGATCGCGCTCGCCGACCTCACCTCCTTCGCCCTGCAGGCCGCCTGCTGGGGCGACCCGGACGCCGCCGGGCTGACCCTGCCCGACCCGCCGCCCGCGGGGGCGATGGCCGCCGCCCGGGAGGTGCTGCGCGCCCTGGCCGCCGTCGACGGCGCGGGCCGCCCCACCGACCGCGGCCGCGCCATCGCCCGCACCGGCCTGCACCCCCGGCTCGCCCGCGCGCTGCTCGACGGCGCCCCCGCCGTCGGCCCGCGCCGCGCCGCCGAACTGGTCGCGCTGCTCTCCGAGGAGCCGCCGCGCACCCTCGGCGACGACCTCGCCGAGATCCACCGCACCGTCCGCCGCTCCCCCGCCGACCCGTACGCCCGGCGCTGGAAGGACGAGACCCGCCGCCTGGAGCGCGCGCTGGACGGCACCGGGTCCGACACCGGGGCCGGTGCCGGGTCCGGGCCGTCCGACGCCGTCGCGGCCGGGCTGGTGGTCGGGCTGGCGTACCCGGAGCGGGTGGCGCGGGCCCGGGAGGGCGGGGACGGGGCGTACCTGATGGCGTCCGGGACGGCCGCGCAGCTGCCGGCCGGCACCCGGCTGCCGTCCGGCGGGTGGCTCGCGGTCGCGGTCGCGGACCGGCCGGCCGGGTCGCCGTCGGCGCGGGTGCTGCGGGCGGTCGCGGTGGACGAGGCGACCGCCCGGCGGGCGGCCGCGCCGCTGCTGGACGCCCGCGAGGAGGTGCGCTGGTCGGTGCGGCAGCGGGAGGTGGCCTCCCGGCGGGTGGAGGCGCTGGGGGCGATCGAACTGGCCGCCGTGCCGCTCCCGGACCCCGACCCGGCGCTGCTGCGGGCCGCGCTGCTGGAGGGCCTGGAGCGGGAGGGCGTCTCGGCGCTGCTGCGCTGGCCCCCGGCCGCGAGCGGCCTGCGCGAGCGGCTGGCGTTCCTGCGCCGGGCGCTGGGCGAGCCCTGGCCGGACGTCTCGGACGCCGCGCTGCTGGCCGCCGCCGGGCAGTGGCTGGAGCCGGAGCTGTCCCGGGCCCGGCGCCGCGCCGACCTGGAGCGGATCGACACCGCCGCCGCGCTGCAGCGCCTGCTGCCCTGGGCGGGCGGCCTGGCCGGGCGGCTGGACGAACTCGCCCCGGAGCGGATCACCGTGCCGAGCGGCAGCCGGATCAGGGTCGACTACGCCTCCGACCCGGACCGGCCGGTCCTCGCGGCCAAGCTCCAGGAGCTGTTCGGCTGGCCCGCCGCCCCGGCCCTCGCGGGCGGCCTGGTCCCGCTCACCGTCCACCTGCTCTCCCCCGCCGGCCGCCCGGCCGCCGTCACCGGCGACCTGGCGACCTTCTGGCACGAGGGCTACCGCGCCGTCCGCGCCGACCTCCGCGGCCGCTACCCCCGCCACCCCTGGCCCGAGGACCCCACCACCGCCACCCCCACCCGCCGCGCCAACCCGCGCAAGTGACGGTCCGTCAGGCTTCGTGCTGGTTCCAGTGCTCCGCCAGGGCAGCCATGTCGATGTCGTCGATCCACCGGTCGCCGTGGCGGAGGACCTGGCGGCGGATGCCCTCGAGCTTGAAGCCGGCCTTCTCGTAGGCGCGGCGGGCCCGGGGGTTGAAGGCGTAGACGGAGAGCGAGACGCGGTTGAGGCCGAGGGTGCGGAGGGCGTGGTCGGTGAGGAGGCGGACGGCTTCGGTGCCGAGGCCACGGTCGCGGCCGTCGGGGCCGAGGGCGATCCGGAGGTTGCAGGAGCGGTTGGGTTCGCTCCACTCGTTGAGGACGATCTCGCCGACGCCGCGGTCGGTGGCGCGGTCGACCACGATCAGGTCGAGGCGGTCGGGCTGGTCGTTGCGGGTGGTGTACCAGTCGACGAGGCGCTGCTCCATCTCCTCGGTCCACTCCGGGGGTTCGGGCGTCCAGGAGTCCGAGGTGTAGCGGAGCACGTCCGGGTCGTCGAGCATGACGCGGAGCATCGGGAGGTCCTGCTCCGGCCGGACGGGCCGGAGCAGGGTCTTCGTACCGAGCAGGGTGGGCTTGTCGGAGAAGGTGGGCATCCGGCCAGTCTCGGCGGACCGGCCGGACGCCCGCAACGCGATTAGTGCGCCGCCGCCTCCCAGTTCGGGCCGGCGCCGACCGAGACGTCCAGCGGGGCGCGCAGCGGGTAGGCGCCGGCCATCTGTTCGCGGACCAGCGCCTCGACCTGCTCGCGCTCGCCGGGGGCGACCTCCAGCACGATCTCGTCGTGCACCTGGAGCAGCATCCGGGTGGTCAGGCCGGCTTCGCGGAGCGCCTCGTCGACCCGGAGCATGGCGATCTTGACGATGTCGGCGGCGGAGCCCTGGATGGGGGCGTTGAGGGCCATCCGCTCGGCCATCTCGCGGCGCTGCCGGTTGTCGCTGGTGAGGTCGGGCAGGTAGCGGCGGCGGCCGAGCAGCGTCTCGGTGTAGCCGACGGCGCGGGCCTCCTCGACCACGTTGTGCAGGTAGTCGCGGACGCCGCCGAAGCGCTCGAAGTAGGTGTCCATCAGGCCCTGGGCCTCGGCGGGCTTGATGCCGAGCTGCTGGGAGAGGCCGTAGGCGGAGAGGCCGTAGGCGAGGCCGTAGGACATCGCCTTGATCTTGCGGCGCATCTCGGCGTCGACGTCGCCGGCGTCGACGGCGAAGACCTGGGAGGCGACGGTGGTGTGCAGATCCTCGCCGGAGGCGAACGCCTCGATGAGCGCGGCGTCCTCGGAGAGGTGCGCCATGATGCGGAGTTCGATCTGCGAGTAGTCGGCGGTGAGCAGGGTCTCGTAGCCCTCGCCGACCACGAAGGCGCGGCGGATGGCGCGGCCCTCCTCGGTGCGGACGGGGATGTTCTGCAGGTTGGGGTCCTGCGAGGAGAGCCGGCCGGTGGCGGCGACCATCTGGTTGAAGGTGGTGTGGATGCGGCCCTGCGGGGAGACCGTCTTGAGCAGGCCCTCGACGGTGGTGCGGAGCTTGGCCTGGTCGCGGTGGCGGAGCAGGATGACCGGGAGCTCGTTGGTGGTCTGGGTGGCCAGCCAGGTGAGGGCGTCCGCGTCGGTGGTGTAACCGGTCTTGATCTTCTTGGTCTTGGGGAGGTTCAGCTCGCCGAACAGGATCTCCTGGAGCTGCTTGGGCGAGCCGAGGTTGAACTCGCGGCCGGCGGCGGCGTGCGCCTCCTCGACGCAGCGCTGGATCTCGACGGCGAACTGGGCCTCCAGGCCCTCCAGCCAGGCGCGGTCGGCGGCGATGCCGTGGCGCTCCATCCGGGCGAGGAGTTCGGCGATCGGGAGTTCCATGTCGTGGAACAGCTCGACCGCGCCGACCTCGGCGAGCCGGGTGTCGAAGATCCCGGCGAGGTCGTGCACGGCGCGGGCCTGCGTCATCAGGGCCTGGGCGCCGGCCGTGGGGTCGGGTTCCTCGGCGTCGAAGGAGAGTTGGCCGGTCTCGGCCTGGGCGGCGGCGGGGGCGAGCGAGCGGCCGAGGTACTCCTCGGCGAGGACGTCGAGGGTGAAGGCGCGGCGGCCGGGCTTCTCCAGGTAGGCGGCGAGCGCGGTGTCGGCGGTGACGCCGGTGAACTGCCAGCCCTGCTCGGCGAAGGCGCGCATGACCTGCTTGGCGATGTGCAGGGCCTTGGGGCGCTTGGGGTCGGCGAGCCAGGCGGTGAAGGCGCGGTCGTCGTCCTCGGCGAGGGCGGCGGGGTCGAACCAGGCGGCGGCCTCGCCGGTGGCGAGGGCGACCTGCTCGACCTTGCCGCTGCCGAGGGCCCAGCTGTAGTCGGCGGCGAGCGCGGTGCGGTCGCCGGCGGCGGTGTGCTCGTCCAACCAGGCGGCGAGCGCGCCGGGTTCGGTGAGCAGGTCGCCGTCGACGGTGAGGCCGGGGGCGGCCTCGGCGGCCGCTTCGGCGGCGGCGCCGGCCGGGTCGACGGCGGCGACCCGGTCGCGGAAGCCGGGGTTGCGGAACTCCAGCGTCTCCATCAGCCGGGCGAGTTCCTCCTTGTCGAACGGGCCGCGCTCCAACTCGTTGACGTCGAGCGGGAGTTCGACGTCCCGGACGAGTTCGGTGAGGAAGCGGTTGCGCTTGACCGAGTCGAGGTGCTCGCGGAGCTTCTCGCCGATCTTGCCCTTGACCTCGTCGGCCCGGTTCACCAGCTCCTCGAAGGAGCCGTACTGGTTGACCCACTTCGCGGCGGTCTTCTCGCCGACGCCGGGGATGCCGGGCAGGTTGTCGGAGGGGTCGCCGCGGAGCGCGGCGAGGTCCGGGTACTGGTCGGGGCGGACGCCGTACTTCTCGGCCACCTTCTCGGGGGTGTAGCGCGTCAACTCGGAGACGCCCTTGGTGGGGTAGAGCACCGTGACGTTCTCGTTCACCAGCTGGAGCGAGTCCCGGTCGCCGGTGACGATCAGCACCTCGAAGCCCTCGGCCGCGGCGGCGGTGGCCAGGGTGGCGATCACGTCGTCGGCCTCGAAGTTCTCGGCGGTGAGCCGGGGCACCCGCATGGCGTCGAGGAGTTCGCCGATCAGCGGGATCTGGCTGCGGAACTCGTCCGGCGTGGCGGAGCGGTTGGCCTTGTACTCGGGGTACTCGGCGGACCGGAAGGTCTGCCGGGAGAGGTCGAAGGCGACCGCGAGGTGGGTGGGGCGCTCGTCCCGCACGGTGTTGACCAGCATCGAGGTGAAGCCGTAGACCGCGTTGGTGTGCTGCCCGGTGGCGGTGGAGAAGTTCTCCACCGGGAGGGCGAAGAAGGCCCGGTAGGCCATCGAATGCCCGTCCAGCAGCATCAGCCTGGGCCGTCCGGCCGCACTCTTGCCCGCACCCTGTGTCGCCACGTCACGTCCCGTCCTGCCGGTTGCACTGCCTCCCCGATCCTAGGGCCCGCGACCGACATCTCCGGCGCGGCGCGGAGCACCGCCCTACTGGCGGGTAGACAGTCGTACGATCGACGCGCAACGAAGCGAACCCGGAAGCAGGGAGCACCATGACCGACGCGGCGCCCGTACTGAAAGTGCCCCAGGACGTGCTGGACCACTTCGCCAAGCTGGGGGTGAGCCCGGAGACCTTCTCGGGCGGGCACCTGGGCGAGAAGCTGGGCATCACCATCGTCGAGGCGTCGCCGGACCGGGTGGTCGGGACGATGCCGGTGGAGGGCAACCAGCAGCCGTACGGGCTGCTGCACGGCGGGGCGTCGGCGGCGCTGGCGGAGACGCTGGGTTCGATCGGGTCGATGCTGCACGCCGGCCCGGGCCGGTACGCGGTGGGCGTGGACCTGAACGCCACCCACCACCGTTCGGCGACCTCCGGCCTGGTGACGGGCGTGGCGACGGCGGTGTTCAAGGGCCGGACGGCGGCGACGTACGAGATCGCGGTGACGGACGACACCGGCCGCCGGATCACCTCCTGCCGCCTCACCTGCATGCTGCGCGACCTGTAGTCCGGTCCGGCCGCGGGTGCCGGACGCCCTCCGCACGCCCCCGCCCGCACCTCGTGCGCCCCCTCGGGTTTGGCCGCGCCCCGCCAGGGGCAGTCTCGGCTGGACGAGGGGGCGCCACCATGTCCGGAGAGCGCGAACTGCCTAGCGCGCCAGCGGGATTGCTCGGTCCGGTGGAGCCGGGCGAGGGCACCTGGACGCCGCTCGCGCTGCCCGTCGAGCCGCCGCTGCTGAGCCGCCGCCAGAAGTACGCGCTGACGCTCCTGCTGCTCGCGCTGGCCTTCTTCCTGACGATCCGTCACGGCGCGAACCGGCCGGAGCAGGCCGCGAACTCGCCGCCGGCGACGACGGTGCCGGTCCCCTCGCAGTCCACCAGGATCACCTACGGCGGTCCGGCGGACCGCTGGCAGGACTCCTTCGCGCTCTGGCTGGCGGTGCAGAACACCGGCCCGACCTCGGTGGACGTGCTCGGGATCAGCCAGGGCTACCAGGGGCTGTCGGTGTCGGTGACGGGGTGGCTGCCGCAGACCGTGCCGGCCGGACGGACGGTGACGCTGCGGGTCGGACTGCGGGTGACGGACTGCTCGGCCGCCCCGCCGGACGCGGGACTTCCTTTCCTGGATGTAACGCTGCGTAATACGCGCGCAATGGAGACGGCGAGTCAGATTCTCGGCGACCCGTACGCCCGCGACCTTTCCGCCGCCCTGCATTCCGCCTGCGACATTCCCGATAATCGGACACCTGCGCCCAGCCCGACAGCCCCGGACAGTCCAGTCCGATAATCGGAGAACCATGGTGTGACCAGGGAGTTGGGGAGGACAACCATCCACACCTCGGGACGGAGCCCGCAATTCCGGGCCCACCTGCGCCTTTTGCTCACGATGTGAGACCGGACGGGGGTGTCGCCATAACAAGAGAATCACAGCCTCTCCCACCCCCCTGTCTCGGACGCCGTGGCCGGTCTAGAGTCACGGCCAGTCACCGACTGTCCGATTTCCGGGCACGGTCGACGCGTTCCGGCACCGCCAGCCCTGTGCGCGTGTCCTCCAGTCCCGAAGGAGACCCTCGTCGTGCGAAAGAGCTCACTGCTTGTCGTGACCATTGCAGTTACCGGGGCGCTCACCCTCTCGGCCTGCGGCTCGCGCGGCGAGAAGCCCGCCGCCGGCGGCGACGCGGGTGGCACCACCGTCGTCACCATCGGCGTCGACGCGCCGCTGACCGGCCCGCTCTCCGCGCTCGGCCTCGGTATCCAGCACTCCGTGGAGCTGGCCGCCAAGATCGCGAACGACAACAAGGAAGTTCCCGGCGTCACCTTCAAGGTGAAGGCCCTGGACGACAAGAAGTCGCCGCAGGAAGGCCAACAGAACGCCACCGCCCTGGTCGCCGACAAGACCGTCCTCGGCGTCGTCGGCCCGCTGAACTCGGGCGTCGCCCAGTCCATGCAGCAGGTCTTCGAGTCGGCCGGCCTGGTCGAGGTCTCCCCGGCCAACACGAACCCCGCCCTGACCCAGGGCGAGAAGTTCGACACCGAGAAGAAGCGCCCCTTCAAGACGTACTTCCGCACCGCGACCACGGACGCCATCCAGGGCCCGTTCGCCGCCCAGTACGCCTACAACGACCTCGGCAAGAAGACCGCCTACCTGATCGACGACAAGAAGACCTACGGCGTGGGCCTGGTCGGCGCCTTCCAGAAGGAGTTCACCAAGCTCGGCGGCAGCATCAAGGGCCAGGACCACATCGACGAGAACAACCTGGACTTCTCGGCCGTGGTCACCAAGGCCAAGGCCGCCGGCGCCGACGTGATCTACTACGGCGGCGAGTACCCGCAGTCCGGCCCGCTCTCCGACCAGCTCAAGAAGGCCGGCGTCACCGCCCCCGTCTTCGGCGGCGACGGCATGTACGACCCGGAGTACATCAACAAGGCCAACAAGAACGCCAACGGCGACTTCGCGACCTCCGTCGGCGCCCCGGTCGAGTCCCTCGACTCCGCCAAGAAGTTCGTCGCCGACTACAAGGCGGCCGGCTACTCCGACCCGTACGCGGCCTACGGCGGCTACTCCTACGACGCCGCCTGGTCGATCATCCAGGCCGTCAAGGCCAGCGTCGCCGACAACGGCGGCAAGCTGCCGACCGACGCCCGCGCCAAGGTCGTCTCCGCGATGAGCAAGGTCAGCTTCTCCGGTGTCACCGGCAAGGTCGGCTTCGACGAGTACGGCGACGCCGTGAACAAGCAGCTCACCGTCTACACCGTCAAGGACGGTGCCTGGACGGTCGCCAAGACCGGCACCTACTCGGGCTGACCCACCGCGGCCCGGCGGCCGGCCGCCCCCGCGGCGGCGGCCCGGTCCACGCACTGAACGAACCACCGGCGGGGGCGCTGAGAACCAGCGCCCCCGCCGTTCCACAACGGTTCGTCCCACCCCGCAACCGAACCCCCCTACCCCGAATCCACTCGGAGGCCCAGCGGTGCACGAACTGCCGCAGCAGCTGGCCAACGGCCTGATCCTCGGCTCCCTCTACGGGCTGATCGCGATCGGCTACACAATGGTCTACGGCATTGTCCAGCTCATCAACTTCGCCCACGGCGAGATCTTCATGACCGGTGGGTTCGGAGCCCTCACCACCTACATGGTCCTGCCCGACGGCATCGGGATCTGGCTCGCCCTGCCGCTCATGCTCCTCGGCGGCGTGCTGGTCTCCGTCATCGTCGCCGTGGCCGCCGAGCGCTTCGCCTACCGCCCGCTGCGCGGCGCCCCGAAGCTGGCCCCGCTGATCACCGCGATCGGCCTCTCCCTCGCGCTCCAGCAGGTCGTCGAGCAGTTCTACCCCGGCGCCAAGTCCGGCCGCAGCTTCCCGCAGCTGCCCGGCGGGCCGTACCACATCGGCAGCGTCACCCTGCAGCCCGCCGACATCTTCCTGTTCGTGGCCGCCCCGCTCTGCATGGGCGCGCTCGCCGCCTTCGTCGGCAAGACCCGCACCGGCCGCGGCATGCAGGCCACCGCGCAGGACCCGGACACCGCCAAGCTGATGGGCATCAACACCGACCGCATCATCGTGATCGCGTTCGCCCTCGGCGCCGCCTTCGCCGCGGTCGCCGCCATCGGCTGGGGCCTGCGCTACGGCCAGGTCGCCCCCACCATGGGCTTCCTCGCCGGCCTCAAGGCCTTCACCGCGGCCGTCCTCGGCGGCATCGGCAACATCTACGGCGCCATGCTCGGCGGCCTCGTCCTCGGTGTCGCGGAGGCCCTCGCCACCGCGTACATCCAGGAGATCCCCGGCATGCACCAGCTCGGCGGCGGCTCCTGGGCCAACGTCTGGGCCTTCGTCCTCCTGATCGTCGTCCTCCTCGTGCGGCCACAAGGCCTGCTCGGCGAGCGCGTCGCGGACCGAGCCTGAGGAACGGAGCAGCCACCATGACCACCACCAAGAGCCCCGCGCTCCCGCTGCCGCTCCCGGCCGCCAAGGCGCTCGTCCTCGCGGGCGGCCTCGCCACCGCCGCCTCCACGTTCATCCACTGGACCTGGACCTCGGAGTTCCCCGGCGACCTGACCGTCGACGGCTACCCCGGCGGCCTGCAGATCCTGACCCTCGTGGCCGGGCTGCTCGGCGCGCTCTTCGCGCTGCCGCTGTACGGCGTGAAGGGCACCCGCTGGCTCACCCCCGCCGGACCGAACGCGCCGGCGCTCGTCCTCGGCGCGGCCGCCGCGGCCACCACCTGGTTCACCCTGATCGCGATCGCCACCGAACTCGGCGGCCTCGCCAACCTGGAGCCCGGCGGCTGGATCGCCGGCGTCGCCTCCCTGCTCCCGCTGATCGGCGCGCTCGG
Source organism: Kitasatospora sp. NPDC088391 (assembly GCF_044753345.1). Lineage (NCBI taxonomy): Bacteria > Bacillati > Actinomycetota > Actinomycetes > Kitasatosporales > Streptomycetaceae > Kitasatospora > Kitasatospora sp. NPDC088391. Next base: position 287,169 of record NZ_JBIVNB010000005.1, on the reverse strand, counting down.
CCTGCCGCAGAGCGGCTCCGCCGTCGGGCGCCCGTCCGCCGGCGGCGTGTCCGCCACCGTCCGGCACTACCTGGGCGCCTTCGCCCGCCTGGTCGGCCCCAACCCCGACCTGGCCCCGGTGAAGCCGCTCAACCGCTGGGTCGAGACGCTGATCATCATCGCGGTCGCCGCCCTCGGCCTGACCGTGTTCACCTACGGCATCGTCACCGAGTACGGCGAGCTGTTCATCGGCTTCCTGGTCCTCACCGGCCTCGGCGCCTGGGCCCTGATGCGCGCCGGGCTCATCTCCCGGCTCACCGCCCTCACCGCCCGCCACCGCGGCACCACCACCGGGGCCGCCTTCGCCGCGGCCGCCGCCTTCCCGTTCACCCAGAGCGACGACCACTTCGCCTCGGTCGGCGTCAACATCCTGATCTTCGCCACCGTCGCCCTCGGCCTGAACGTCGTCGTCGGCCTGGCCGGCCTGCTCGACCTCGGCTACGTCGCCTTCCTCGGCGTCGGCGCCTACGCCGCCGCCCTGGTCTCCGGCTCGACCAGCTCCCCCGTCGGCCTGCACCTGCCGTTCTGGGGCGCCGCCCTGGTCGGCATGGCCGCGGCCCTGGTCTTCGGCGTCGTCATCGGCGCCCCCACCCTGCGGCTGCGCGGCGACTACCTCGCCATCGTGACGCTCGGCTTCGGAGAGATCTTCCGGATCGCGGTGAACAGCCTCGACGGCGTCTCCGGCCCCAAGGTCACCAACGGCCCGAACGGCATCCGCAACATCCCCGACCTCGACATCCTCGGGTTCGACTTCGGCCAGGCGCACACCTTCGGCTCCTTCACCCTGGGCCGCTTCGCCAACTACTTCCTGCTGATGCTGCTGGTCACCGCGTTCGTCGTGACGGTCTTCAGCCGGGCCAACGACTCCCGGATCGGCCGCGCCTGGGTCGCCATCCGCGAGGACGAGACCGCGGCCCAGGCGATGGGCATCAACGGCTTCAAGCTCAAGCTGCTCGCCTTCGCCCTCGGCGCCGCGCTCGCCGGCCTGGCCGGCACCGTCATGGCCCACGTCAGCTACAGCGTCGTCCCGGACCCCTACCAGTTCGCCGGCGCCGTCCCGCCCAACAGCGCCTTCCTGGTCGCCGCCGTCGTCCTCGGCGGCATGGGCACCATCGCCGGCCCGCTGCTCGGCGCCACCCTGCTCTACCTGATCCCGGAGAAGCTGGTCTTCCTGAAGGAGTACCAGCTCCTCGTCTTCGGCATCGCCCTCGTCCTCCTGATGCGCCTGCGGCCCGAGGGCCTCATCGCCAACCGCCGCGCCCGGCTGGAGTTCCACGAGCACGACGAGTCGGCGGCCCCCGCCGGGGCCGACGACGCCGCCCGTACCGAACCCGGCCCCGCCGGCCTCACCACCGCAGGGGCGTGAGACACACCATGACCACCCAGACCGTCCCGGGCCCGCGCCCGGCAGGCACCCCGGGGCCCACCCCCCTGCTCGAAGCCAGCGGCGTCATCATGCGCTTCGGCGGCCTCACCGCCGTCAACAACGTCGACCTGACCGTCGGCGAGGGCGAGATCGTCGGTCTGATCGGCCCCAACGGCGCCGGCAAGACCACCTTCTTCAACTGCCTCACCGGCCTGTACGTGCCCACCGAGGGCACGGTGAAGTACAAGGGCACCGTGCTGCCGCCCAAGCCGCACCTGGTCACCCAGGCGGGCATCGCCCGGACCTTCCAGAACATCCGGCTGTTCGCCAACATGACCGTCCTGGAGAACGTCCTGGTCGGCCGGCACACCCGCACCAAGGAGGGCCTGTTCTCGGCGATCCTGCGCGGCCCCGGCTACAAGCGCGCCGAGGCCGAGAGCCGCGAGAAGGCCATGGAGCTCCTGGAGTTCTGCGGCCTCGCCCGCAAGGCCGAGCACCTGGCCCGCAACCTGCCCTACGGCGAGCAGCGCAAGCTGGAGATCGCCCGCGCGCTCGCCAGCGAGCCCGGGGTGCTCCTGCTGGACGAGCCCACGGCCGGCATGAACCCCCAGGAGACCAACGCCGCCGAGGAGTTGGTCTTCGCGATCCGCGACAAGGGGATCGCGATCCTGGTCATCGAGCACGACATGAAGTTCATCTTCAACCTGTGCGACCGCACCGCCGTGCTCGTCCAGGGCCAGAAGATCGTCGAGGGCGACAAGGAGACCGTCCAGAACGACGAGCGCGTGATCACCGCCTACCTCGGCACCCCGCTCGAAGGCACCACCGCCGGTACGGAGGACGACCAGTGACCGCTCTGCTCGAGGTCGAGGACCTCCGCGTCGCGTACGGCAAGATCAAGGCCGTCAAGGGCATCAGCTTCACGGTGAACCAGGGCGAGGTCACCACGCTGATCGGCACCAACGGCGCCGGCAAGACCACCACCCTGCGGACCCTGTCCGGCCTGCTCCGGCCGACCTCGGGCCGGATCCTGTTCGAGGGCGCGGCGATCGACACCGTCCCCGCGCACAAGATCGTGTCGCTGGGCCTGGCCCACTCCCCCGAGGGCCGGCACATCTTCCCGCGGATGACGATCGAGGAGAACCTGCTCCTCGGCGCGTTCCTCCGCAAGGACGCGGCCGGCATCACCGAGGACGTCGAGCGCGCCTACACGCTCTTCCCGATCCTCGGCGAGCGCCGCCGGCAGGCCGCCGGCACGCTCTCCGGCGGCGAGCAGCAGATGCTCGCCATGGGCCGCGCCCTGATGTCCCGGCCCAGGCTGCTCATGCTGGACGAGCCCTCGATGGGCCTGTCCCCGCTGATGATGCAGAAGATCATGGCGACCATCGTGGAGCTGAAGGCCGCCGGCATGACCGTCCTGCTGGTCGAGCAGAACGCGCAGGCCGCGCTCTCGCTCTCCGACCGGGCGTACGTGATGACCACCGGCGAGATCACCCTCTCCGGCACCGGCGCGGAGCTGCTGCACGACGACTCGGTGCGCCGCCAGTACCTCGGCGAGGACTGACCCCCCGTCAGCACGGTGCCCCGACCCCTCGCGGGGGTCGGGGCACTCTCGCGTGCGGGCCCGGTCGTCGGCGGGCTCAGCCCTCGGCGGGCTCGGCCTTCTTGCGGTCCTGGGCGGCGCCCTCCTCGATCACGGCCTCCGCGACGGCGGCCATGGTCATCCGGCGGTCCATCGAGGTCTTCTGGATCCAGCGGAACGCGGCGGGCTCGTTCAGGCCGAACTTGGTCTGCAGCACGCTCTTGGCGCGGTCGACCAGCTTGCGGGTCTCCAGCCGCTGCGAGAGGTCCGCGATCTCCTGCTCCAGGGTGCGCATCTCGGTGTAGCGGGAGACCGCCATCTCGATCGCCGGAACCAGGTCGCTCTTGCTGAACGGCTTGACGATGTAGGCCATCGCGCCGGCGTCCCGGGCCCGGTCGACCAGCTCGCGCTGGGAGAACGCGGTGAGCATCAGCACCGGCGCCAGGTGCTGCTCGTGGATGCGCTCGGCGGCCGAGAGGCCGTCCAGCACCGGCATCTTGACGTCCAGGATGGCCAGGTCGGGCTTGAGCTCCTCCACCAGCCTCACCGCGGTCTCGCCGTCACCGGCCTCACCGACGACGGTGTAGCCCTCCTCCTCCAGCATCTCCTTCAGGTCGAGGCGGATGAGCGCCTCGTCCTCGGCGATGACGATTCGGGTGATCTGGGGCGAGTCGGTGTCAAGCGGCTGTGGCTGCTCGTCGGGGGTGCTCACGGGGCTCCTCGGTCCGGCGGGGTGCTGCATGCATGAGCCTACCCAGACACGGTATGTTTGCCTCACCGCGGTGGGGGGTTGCGCCCTCGATCCGCAGCGCCCCGATAGCCCAATCGGCAGAGGCAACGGTCTCAAACACCGTCCGGTGTGGGTTCGAATCCCACTCGGGGCACTCCCCTCCACCTCCCTTCACGTTCCGGGGCCGTCGGCCTCGCCCGCACGCCGCCGCGGTGACTTCCACCACGGCGGCGCTCCGCTTTTCCGGACATCCCCCCGCCCTGCCCCGCCCCTCAGCGCCGCCCGCCGTGCCGGGCCGGACAAACTATCGGCGGCCGCGATTCCTTTCGGTACGATCTCGTGAACCCGCCGCGCCATCAGCGGGGACACCTTCACAGTGACACCCTCCAGGAGCCCCGTCCCATGTCATCGGACAGTGCCGTCGTCGAGCAGATACCGGTCGGCTCGGTACACGCCGGAGTGCCGGCCCCTGCTGCTCCGCCCGAGCCGACCCGGCGCCGTCCGCGCCTGTACGTGCTCGACGGGCTCCGGTTGATCGCCGCCCTCGCCGTGGTCGGCTGGCACTACGCCGGCATCGAGCGCGACACCTCGATCTGGGGCGGCCGGGTCAGCGCGATCATGCCGAAGCTGCACGTGCTGGCCGCGTACGGCTGGACCGGCGTCGAGTTGTTCTTCCTGATCAGCGGCTTCGTCATCTGCATGTCGTCCTGGGGCCGCCCACTGGGGCACTTCGTGAACTCCCGGATCACCCGGCTGTTCCCCGCCTACTGGTTCAGCGTGCTGCTGATCGCCGCCGTGACGTTCTACGCCCGGGCGCCCTGGAGCAAGGACGTCCTGAAGGGCTCCTACTCCAGCGTCATCACCAACATGACGATGATGCAGGAGGGCCTCGGCGTCCCGGACATCGACGGCGTCTACTGGACCCTCTGGGTCGAGCTGCGGTTCTACGTGCTGTTCGGCCTGCTGGCCATCGGCGGACTCACCTACCGCAAGGTGGTCTCGTTCTGCGGCAGTTGGCTGGTCCTCGCGATCGTGGCCGCCGGTTCCAAGCTGCCGCTGCTGGACTTCTTCTTCTTCCCCCGGTACGCGCCCTACTTCATCGCGGGCGTCGCCCTGTACATGATCCACCGGTTCGGCTCGAACCTGCTGCTGTGGGGGATCGTCGGTTTCTCCTGGCTGCTGGCACAGGACCAGCTGCGGTACATCGTCGCCGACTACTACTGGCAGAAGATCTCCTACAACGTCTCCTTCACCATCATCACGGTGATGTTCGTGGTGATGATCGGGGTGGCCGTCGGCTGGTTCGACTGGGTCCGGTGGCGGTGGCTCGCCACCGCCGGTGCCCTGACCTATCCGCTGTACCTCGTCCACGAGCAGCTCGGCTGGCACGTCATCCACCACTTCCACGGCCGGGTGAACGCCTACGTGCTGGTGGGTGCACTGGTGGTCGGCATGCTGGCGTTCGCGTGGCTGATCCACCGGCTGATCGAGCAGCCCACCGCGATAGCCCTCCGGCGCGGTCTCCGGGGCGCGCTCATCGACCTGCGGGACCGCGACCGCGGGAAGAACGAAACCGCCGGGACGTCGGGCTGACGCGTCCTGCGCGTCGAGGGGCCGCCCCGAACGGGGCGGCCCCTCGGCATGCGGTGACGGTGCGTCAGTTGGCGGGTTCGCCGACGTGGTGCACCCGGACCAGGTTGGTGGAGCCGGCCAGGCCGGGCGGGGAGCCGGCCGTGATGATCACGACGTCGCCGGGCTTGCAGCGGCCCAGGCCGATCAGCGCGGCGTCGACCTGGGCGACCAGTTCGTCGGTGGTGGTGACGAACGGGCCGAGGAAGGTCTCCACGCCCCAGGTGAGCGACAACTGGCTGCGCACGGCGGGCTCGTAGGTGAACGCCAGGACCGGGATCGGCGAGCGGTAGCGGGTCAGCCGGCGGGCGGTGTCGCCGCTCTGGGTGAACGCGATCAGGTACTTGGCGTTCAGGAAGTCGCCGATCTCGGCGGCCGCGCGGGCGACCGCGCCGCCCTGGGTGCGCGGCTTGCTGCTGGCGGTGAGGGCCGGCAGGCCGGCCGCCAGGATGTCCTCCTCGGCGGCCTCGACGATCCGGGCCATCGTCTTGACCGTCTCGACCGGGTACTTGCCGACCGAGGTCTCGCCGGAGAGCATCACCGCGTCGCTGCCGTCCAGCACCGCGTTGGCGACGTCGGAGGCCTCGGCGCGGGTCGGCCGGGAGGCGTTGATCATCGAGTCCAGCATCTGGGTGGCGACGATCACCGGCTTGGCGTTGCGCTTGGCCAGCTTGATCGCCCGCTTCTGGACGATCGGCACCTGCTCCAGCGGGAGTTCGACGCCCAGGTCGCCGCGGGCGACCATGATGCCGTCGAAGGCGTCCACGATGGATTCGAGGTCCTCCACCGCCTGCGGCTTCTCGATCTTGGCGATGACCGGGACCCGGCGGCCCTCCTCGGCCATGATCCGGTGGACCGCCTCGACGTCTTTCCCGCTGCGCACGAACGACAGCGCGATGATGTCGGCCCCGGTCCGCAGGGCCCAGCGCAGGTCTTCGACGTCCTTGTCGGAGAGCGCGGGCACCGAGACGGCGACCCCGGGGAGGTTGAGGCCCTTGTGGTCGGAGACCAGGCCCCCCTCGATGACGATGCAGTGCACCCGGGGGCCCTCGACGTGGGTGACCTCCAGGCAGACCCGGCCGTCGTCGATCAGGATGCGCTCGCCGCGCGAGACGTCCGCGGCGAGGCCCTTGTAGGTGGTGCCGCAGATCTCCCGGTCGCCCGGGACGTCCTCGACGGTGATGGTGAACTCGTCCCCGCGTTCGAGCAGGACCGGCCCGTCGGCGAAGGTGTCCAGCCGGATCTTCGGGCCCTGGAGGTCGGCGAGCACGCCGACGCTGCGGCCCGTCTCGTCCGAGGCCTTGCGGACCCGGTGGTAGCGGTCTTCGTGCTCCGCGTGGGAGCCGTGGCTGAGGTTCAGTCGGGCGATGTCCATGCCGGCGTCGACCAGGGCCTTGATCTGGTCGTACGAGTCCGCGGCGGGCCCGAGAGTACAAACGATTTTTGCTCGGCGCATACCGCAGAGCCTAGGCATTACCGGGCCGTAACAGCGCGGTTCCGGCCAGTCCTGCCATGGCAGTTGGCGAAATATCCGGTGAACGGACCCCGCTGCCGGGGCGGGTCGCGGCAGGGTGGTCCGCGACCCGCGCCGTTGACGCACGCGCGTGCGGCCCGGTCGGACCTCGTCACGGGCGGGTCACCCGGATCTCACCTGTTGGAAAGCCCGCGGGGCTGGTCCCGGCGGCGAGAACCGGGCAGACTGCCAGACGCGTTTTCTACGCGCGTCACCACGGGTGGCGGGGTGTCACCTGCCCTCCCACCGGTCCCGGTCGACGCGGCCCGCACGCCCCGCACGCCCCGACTTGGAGTCCTCGATGACCCTGAACCGCCGTGACTTCGTCACCCGCTCCGCCGCCACCGCGGCCGGGGCCGCCCTGGCCGGCGGCCTGTCCGCCGCCGCGGCCACCCCCGCCGCAGCCGCGGACCTCGACCGGGACGAGTCCCACGGCCGGGGCCACGCCCCGTTCAAGGCGAACTTCACCGTGATGGGCACCACCGACCTGCACGGCCACGTCCTCAACTGGGAGTACTTCACCGACTCCGAGTACGACGACAAGGCGCACAACGACGTCGGCCTGGCCAAGATCTCCACCCTGGTCGAGCAGGTCCGCGCGGCGAAGGGCCGCGGCCGCACCCTGCTGATCGACGCCGGCGACACCATCCAGGGCACCCAGCTCGCCTACTACTTCGCCCGGGTCGAGCCGATCACCGGCAAGAAGGCCCCGCGCCACCCGATGGCCGCCGCGATGAACGCGATCGGCTACGACGCCGCCGCCCTCGGCAACCACGAGTTCAACTACGGCATCCCGCTGCTGCGCGCCTACCAGGACCAGCTGTGCTTCCCGCTGCTGGGCGCCAACGCGCTGGACGCCAAGAACGAGAAGCCGGCCTTCCCGCCGTACGTGATCCGCGAGCTGCACCTCGGCCACGGCCGCCCGATCCGGGTCGGCATCCTCGGCCTGACCAACCCGGGCATCGCGATCTGGGACAAGGCCAACGTGCAGGGCAAGCTGACCTTCCCGGGCATCCCCGAGGTCGCCGCCAAGTGGGTGCCGAAGGTCCGCGCCGCCGGCGCCGACGTGGTCGTGGTCACCGCCCACACCGGCATCGACGACCCGTCCTCCTGGGGCGACCAGCTCCCCTACGCGGAGAACGCGGGCGCCGCGCTGGCCGCCACCGTGCCGGGCATCGACGCGATCCTGGTCGGCCACGCCCACAAGGAGATCCCGCAGCGGGTCGTGGTCAACCAGCAGACCGGCAAGAACGTGGTGCTGTCCGAGCCCGCGCTCTGGGGCGAGCGGCTGACCTGCTTCGACTTCGAGGTCGAGTTCTCCCGCGGCCACTGGACCGTCACCGGCGTCACCGCGAGCCTGCTGAACTCCAACACGGTCGCCGAGGACCCGAAGATCACCAAGCTGGTCGAGGCCCAGCACAAGAAGGTCGTGGCCTACGTCAACCAGGTCATCGGCACCTGCAAGGAGACCCTCTCGATCGCCGAGGCCCGGTTCAAGGACACCCCGATCATCGACCTGATCGGCCGGGTCCAGGCCGACGCGGTGCGCACCGCGCTGGCCGGCGGCCAGTACGCCGGCCTGCCGGTGCTGGCCCAGGCCGCGCCGTTCAACCGGACCGCCGCCATCCCGTCCGGCCAGGTCAAGCTGCGCGACGCGGCCGGCCTGTACATCTACGAGAACACCCTGGAGGCCCGCCTCCTGACGGGTGCCCAGATCAAGGACTACCTGGAGTACTCCGCCAAGTACTACGCCCAGGTCGCCCCGGGCGCGCCGATCGACCCGGACACCCTGACCAACCAGGCCAACAACACGCCCGACTACAACTACGACGCGATCTACGGCGTCAGCTACGACATCGACATCGCGCAGCCGGTCGGCAGCCGGATCGTCAACCTGTCGTACCAGGGCGCCCCGGTCGACCCGGCCGCGCAGTTCGTCCTCGCGGTCAACAACTACCGGGCCAACGGCGGCGGCAACTTCCCGCACGTCGCCAAGGCGCAGCAGGTGTGGGCGAACTCCGACGAGATCCGCAACACCATGATCGCCTGGGTGAAGGCCAAGGGCGTCATCGACCCGGCCGACTTCTTCGGCAAGAGCGCCTGGCGCCTGGTCCGGGCCGGCGTGCCGGTCTTCTAGTCCCCGGCGCGCGGGGGCCGTTCCGGACCGCCGGGGCGGCCCCCGCGGCGTTTCCCCGGCGCCCCGGGAACCGGCCGACCGGGTGCCCCGTCCAACTCCCGTCAAGGAGACGGCCATTGAACGGGGGACGCGCGATGCGCGGACGGAGCACCATCCTGGCGGCGGCGCTGGGGGCGCTGCTGCTGAGCGGCTGCGGGTCGGCCGGACCGGCGGGGCCGGACCGACCTGACGGAGCGCCACTGCCGACGCTGCTCACCGCCGGGCCCGAGGTGCGACCCGCCACCGGCTCGGCCGCCGAGCAGGCCGCCCGGGTGGCCGCGGCCTGGCCCGGCTCGGCCGCCCAGCAGGCCTGGGAGCACGGCTACTACCCGGTCGACGCCTCCGCGGAGTGGCTGCCCGCCGACGCCTTCCACAGCGGCACCGACAAGGCCGCCTACCTCAACGGGCACCTGGAGCTGCGCACCGCGCTGCCGGTCTCGGTCTCCGGCCTCTCCGAGGTCCGGTTCGCCGACGGCTCGACCCTCGCCCTGCCGCAGCGCTCCGCCCAGGACGTGCTGGACGACCTCACCCACCACGGCGCCTGCTCCGGGGACTGCGGCGCCCGGCTGACCGTCACCGCCGTCCGGCCCGGCACCGCCGAGGTGACCACCAGCCGCGGCCGGGCCACCATCGCCACCTGGGAGTTCACCATCGAGGGCTACGCCGCGCCGTTCCGCTACCCGGCCGTGCGCCCCCAGCAGCCGCCGCCCGCCACCGTCCCGACCTGGTCCGGCGACGGCATCGCCACCGGCCTGCGCTCGGTCTCCGCCGACGGGCTGGTGCTCACCGCCGGCGTCCCGTTCGGCTGCGCGACGCCCGACCCCGGCACGGTCTACGAGACCGACCTCGCGGTGGTGCTGATCGGGCACGCCACCCCGCGCAGGCTCGGCCCGCACGAGGCGTGCGCCACCGCCCTGTACTCGGTCCCGGTCGAGTTCCGGCTCGCCCGCCCGCTCGGCACCCGGGTGGTCCTCGGACTCGCCGACGGGCGGCCGCAAATCCCGCTGACAGCCCTCGTCCGGCCCCAGTAGCCTGCCGCCATGCCGACGACCACCACCGACCGCCTGCTGCTGCGCCCCTGGGGCCCGGCCGACCGCGACCGCGCGTACGACATCTACTCGCGCTGGGAGGTGGCCCGCTGGCTCGGCGCCGAACCCCGCGCGCTCGCCTCGCCCGAGGAGGCCGACGCCCTGGTCGGGCGCTTCGCCGACCGCTGCACGCCGGACGGCCGGTTCGGCGTCTGGGCCGTCGAGGTCCGGGAGACCGGCGTGGTGGCGGGCTCGGTGCTGCTGGTGCCGATCCCCGGCGGCGACGGCGAGGTCGAGGTGGGCTGGCACTTCCACCCCGACAGCTGGGGCCGCGGCTACGCGACGGAGGCGGCCCGCGCCGTCCTGGAGCGGGCGGGCCTGCCCGAGGTGCACGCCGTGGTCCGCCCCGGCAACGACCCCTCGATCGCGGTCTGCCGCCGCCTGGGCATGACGCCGCTGGGCCGCACCGACCGCTGGTACGGCACCGAGCTGGAGGCTTTCGTGCTCCGCGCGGAGCACTGAACCCGCTTGCGGGACCGTGCCCTCGACGGCGCGGCCCCGCGGTGACGGAGCGTCAGAACGGGAACTGCGAGCGCCCGTGCTGGATCGAGATCCACTTGACGGTGGTGAACGCCTCGATGCTGCTGTCGCCGTTGAGCCGCCCGGTGCCGGAGCTCTTCTCGCCGCCGAACGGGACCACCGCCTCGTCGGCGATGGTGCCGTCGTTGACGTGCATCATGCCGGTGTCGATCCGCTGGGCGAACCGGACGCCGCGCTCGACGTCCGCGGTGTGCACGGCGCCGGAGAGCCCGAACGGCGTGTCGTTGGCGATCCGGACGGCCTCGTCCTCGCCGTCGAACGGGATCAGCAGCGCGACGGGGCCGAAGACCTCGCGGCGCAGGATCGGCGCGTCGGCCGGGATGTCGGTCAGCACGGTGGGGCGGACCAGGGTGCCGACGGTGCTGCCGTGCAGCAGCGGGCGGGCGCCGTCGGCGATCGCCCGCTCGACCTCGCCGGTGATCGCCTCGGCCTGGGCGGAGTTGATCAGCGGGCCGAGCTGGGTGGCGGGGTCGCCCGGGTCGCCGACCACCAGCGAGGCGGCCTTGGCGGTGAACTTCTCGCTGAACTCGGCGAAGACGGCGCGGTCGACCAGGATGCGGTTGGCGGCCATGCAGATCTGGCCCTGGTGCAGGTAGCGGCTGGTCACCGCGGCGTCGACGGCGTAGTCGAGGTCGGCGTCGTCGAGCACCACCAGGGCGCTGTTGCCGCCGAGTTCGAGCACGGTGCGCTTGAGGTGGCCCGCGGCGACGGTGGCGACGTGCCGACCGACCGAGTCGGAGCCGGTGAAGGAGATCACCTTGGGCACGGGGTGCTCGATGAAGGCGTCGCCGATCTCGGCGATGTCGGTGAGGACGACGTTGAGCAGGCCCGCGGGCAGGCCGGCCTCCTCGAAGACCTTGGCGATCAGGGTGCCGCCGGTGACAGGGGCGTCCTGGTGCGGCTTGAGGACGACGGCGTTGCCGAGGGCGAGCGCGGGGGCGACGGCCTTCAGCGAGAGGAACACCGGCGCGTTGAACGGGCTGATCACGCCGACCACGCCGACCGGGAGCCGGTAGAGCCGGTTCTCCTTGCCGGGCACCGGCGAGGGCAGGATCTTCCCCTCGGCGCGCAGCGCGAGCGAGCCGGCCTCCCGCAGCATCTCCCGGACCAGCGAGAGTTCGAAGGCGGACTTGAGCAGGGTGCCGCCGAGTTCGGCGGTCATCGCCCCGAGGATCTCCTCCTCGCGCTCCTCGACCACCCGCAGCGCCCGCTCGAAGACCAGCCGCCGCTCGTAGGGGCTGGTGGCGGCCCAGGCGGGCTGGGCGCGCTCGGCGGCGCGGTAGGCCCGGTCGATCTCCTCGGCGGTGGCCACCGTGAAGGAGGCCAGCTTCTCGCCGGTGTAGGGGTCGAGGTCGACGATGTCCCAGGAGCCGCTGCCCGGCTGCCAGCGGCCGTCGATGTACTGCTGGGCGAGTTCCGCGATCAAGGACATCGGAGGACCCTTTCGGCGCTGATGATCACCTACTGACGGATCATCATCTTAATTGCGCACTAGCCCTCTTGGAGGATCTCCGCGAGAAGCTCCCGGGTTCCGTCCTCGGACAGCGCGGCCGCCGCGACCCGGTCCAGCGCCTCGGCGTACTCCTCCACCTCGGCCGGCTTGTCCAGGTACAGCGCGGTGGTGAACTGCTCGACGTAGACCACGTCCGCGAGGTCCGGCTCGGGGAAGCAGAGCAGCGTGAACGCCCCGCTGTCGGCCGCCAGCGCGCCCATCCCGAGCGGCAGCACCCGCAGGCTGATCGTCTCCCGCAGCGAGAGCTCGGCCAGCCGCTCCAGCTGGGCCCGCATCACCTCCTCGCCGCCGCACGGGCGGCGCAGCGCCGTCTCGTCCACGATCAGCTCCAGCCGGGCCGCCGTCCCGGCCGCCAGGTAGCGCTGCTGGCGGCGCAGCCGGACGGCGGCGCGGCGCTCGATCTCCTCCTCGGGCGCGGCGGGGCTGCCGGCCCGCATCACGGCGTGCACGTACTCGGGGGTCTGCAGCAGGCCCGGCACGAACTGCACCTCGTAGCTGCGGACCAGGTTCGCGGCGTCCTCCAGGTTGAGGTACGTCTGGAACCAGCCCGGGATGACGTCCCCGTAACCGTGCCACCAGGCCGGGGTGTTGGTCTCGCCGACCAGGCCGAGCAGGGCGGCCCGGGACTCCTCGTCCTCCACCCCGTACAGCGTCAGCAGGTCCGCGACGTCGCGCTGCTTGAAGCCGACCCGGCCGAGCTCCATCCGGCTGATCTTCGACTCCGAGGCCCGGATCGAGTAGCCCGCGTCCTCCCTCGTCACGCCCCGGGACTCGCGCAGGCGGCGCAGTTGGGCGCCGAGCTGGATGCGACGCGCGGTCGCACCGCTGCCCGTCTGCAGGCCAGTCATGCAAACCTCCGCCCAGGAGCGACCGTCGGAATCCCGTGGGATGCAGTCTGCCACTGCGCGGCGACACTCCGCGAGGGCCTTCCGGTATTTGGCCGAGTCCGTTGTGGACCGCGGGTTTCGCCGCCGGTCAGGACAGCGCCGGGAGCACGCCCGGCAGTTCGGCCCGGGACGCCACCCCGAGCTTGGGGTAGGCCTTGTACAGGTGGTGTCCGACGGTGCGGGCGCTGAGGAACAGCTGGGCGGCGATGTCCCGGTTGGACAGGCCCTGCGCGGCCAGCCGGACGATCTGCGACTCCTGCGGGGTCAGCCCGGCCACCGCGCCCGCCGGGGCGCCGGCCGGGGACGCGCCGGTGGCGTCCAGCTCCAGCCGGGCCCGCTCGGCCCAGGACGGCGCGCCGAGCCGGCGGAAGGTCCGCTCGGCGGAGCGCAGCGGCGCCCGGGCCTCGGTCTTGCGGCGGGCCCGCCGCAGCCACTCGCCGTGCAGCAGTTCGGTGCGGGCCTGCTCCCAGGGGCGGGGCTGTTCGGCGTGCGCGGCCAGCGCGTCCCGGTAGCAGCGCTCGGCGAGTTCGTCGGGGGCGAGCAGTGCCCGGCAGCGGTGCACCAGGGCGCGGGCCCAGGGCCGGCCGCTGTGCGCGGCCCAGCGCTCGAAGCGCGCCACCGGCCCGGCGAGCGCCTCGACGGCCGAGGGGTCGACGGCCCGCAGCCGGACCGCGGCCTCGACCAGGTCGGGCACCGAGCGGATCGCCGCCACCTGGAAGTGCTGCGCGCCGCCACTGAGCGCGGCCAGTCGGGCGTACCCGTCCTCGGCCCGGCCGGCGCCCAACTCCAGCAGGCCGAGCGCCCATTGGGCCCACGGGGTACCGGCGCCACCGCGGGCCCGGGCCTCGGCGGCGTGCGCCCGGCAGGCGTCCTCCGCGCCGCGGAGCGCCGCCAGGTGGGCGAGGAAGCCGTGCAACTGTCCGGCCCACAGCGGCTGTCCGCTGTCCTCGGCCAGGGCCAGCGCCTCGGCGGCGTGCTCGGCGGCGGGGCCGGGGCGCCCGTCGAAGAGTTCGGCCTCGGCGAGGAAGAACAGCAGGGTGGGCAGGGTGCCGAAGGCCCCGGTGGCGCGGGCCTCCCGGACCAGTCGGCGGGACAGGTCGAGCACCTCCTCGTCGTGGCCGGGCACCAGCGCGGCGCCGCAGGGCAGCACCAGGTCGACCGGGACGGCGGCGCCCGCCGCCCGGGCGGCGCGCTCGGCCTCCGGCAGTCCCGGCTCGGCGGGGCGCGCCGCCGGGTTCCGCCCGGCGGGCTCGCCGGTGTGCTCGCCGAGGGCGGCCGCGAGCTGGGCGACCAGCGGCACCAGCGGGTCGTCGGCCGGGAGTTCGAGGGCGGTGAGCGCGCCGAGGGTGTCCCGGACGGCGGCCGCGTCGTCGTACCAGGCGGCGTGCACGGCCTGCACCAGGACCCGGGCGGCCGGGCCGGGGGCCGTGGCGGCGACCAGCGCGGCGGCCTCGCGCAGCCGCCGGTGGGCGGTGCGGTGCTCGCCGCGCCAGAACTCGGCGACACCGCGGGCGTGCAGCAGGTGGGCCCGGGTGACGGGGTCGGCGCCGGGGCCGTCGGCGGCCAGCGCCAGCCGCTCGGCCCGGTCGGTCTCCCCCGCCTCCAGTGCGGCCTCCACCGCCTGCACCGTCAACTCCCTTGCCCGGGAGGGGTCCTGGCTGAGCCGGGCGGCCCGCTCGTAGGCCGCCGAGGCGCCGGTGTGGCCGCCCCGCAGGGCGGCGCCGGCCGCGGCGGCGGCCAGTTCCTCGGCCACCGCGTCGTCCCGGCCGGTGGCGGCCAGCGCCAGGTGCCAGGCCCGCCGCAGCGGCTCCCCCGGCCCGTGCGCCCGGGCCAGCGCGGCGTGCGCGGCCAGCCGGTCGGCGAGCGGGGCGCGGTCCACCAGGGCGGAGCGCAGCAGCGGGTGGCGGAAGGCGGCCCGACCCGCCGTCAGGTCGATCCGGAGCAGGCCCTGTTCCTCGGCCGGCCGGAGGTCCTCGGTGGTCAGCCCGCACTCGGCGGCGGCCCGCAGCAGCACCTCCGGCGCGCCGGTCTCCTCCAGCGCGGCCAGCAGCAGCCACCGCTGGGCGGCCCGGGGCAGTCGGCTGACCTGCCCGTGGTAGGCCAGCCGGAGCCGTCCGGCGGGTGGCAGCCCGCCCGGTGCGCCGCCGTCCGGGAGCTCGACCAGCGCCAGCGGGTTGCCCCGCGCGGCGGCCAGCACCCCGGCGGGGTCGGCGAGTCGGGGCGCGGCCCGGCGCAGCAGTTCGGCCGCCGCGGCCTCGTCCAGCGGCCCGACCCGCAGCTCGGGCAGGCCGGCCGGCTCCGGCCCGTCCGCCCTGGTGGCCAGCAGCAGCGCGACGCGCTCCGCGCCGAGCCGCCGGGCGGCCAGGTGCAGGGCCTCCGCGGACTCCTGGTCGGCCCACTGGAGGTCGTCCAGCAGGACCAGCACGGGCGCGTCCTCGGCGAGGTCGCCGAGCAGGGTGAGAACGGCCAGGCCGACCAGCAGCCGGTCCCCCACCGGTCCGTCGGCCAGCCCCAACGTCCTTTGCAGTGCGGCCCGTTGCGGTCCCGGCAGCCCGGCGGCCCGGTCGAGCGCCGGCCCGAGCAGCTGGCTCAGCACGGCGTACGGGAGCCGGGCCTCCGACTCCACCCCGGCGGCCCGCAGCACCTGCCACCCCCGGGCCGCCTCCGCCGCCGCGGCCAGCAGCGCGGTCTTCCCGATGCCCGGCTCGCCGCGCAGCACCAGCGCCCCGGCCCGCCCGTCCGCCGCCCCGGCCAGCAGCCGGTCGAGCGCCGCGCGTTCCGTCCCCCGTCCGTACAGCATGGGTCGACCCTACCGATACGTGACCGATTCCCCGGGGCGGCGATCTGCGTACCTTCGTGTCCTGCCAGGGAAACCGCAGCTCAGAAGGAGAACACCATGGACCTGCAGCACCTCGCCGAGCGCTACCTCGCCGCCTGGAACGAGACCGACCCGGCCGCCCGCCGCAAGCTGGTCGAGGAGACCTGGGCGGCGGACGGCGCCTACACCGACCCGCTGGTCGCGGTGCGCGGCCACGAGCAGTTCGACGCCACCCTGGCCGCCGTCCAGGCGCAGTTCGCCGGCCTGGTCTTCACCCTCGGCCCGGTCGACGCCCACCACGACGTGGCCCGCTTCACCTGGGAGCTCGCCCCGGCGGGTGCCGCCGAGCCGCTGGTGGTCGGCTTCGACGTCCTGACGGCGGCGCCGGACGGCCGGATCGCCACCGTGGTCGGCTTCCTGGACAAGGTCCCAGCGGCCTGAACGCACGGGCCCGGGAACGACAGCGACGCCTGCCCTTACCTGGTCGGGGAATGGGCAGGCGTCGTAATAACCGGTCCCGGCGGCTCTGGCGGGTCGGTGTTTGTCGGCCGTGGCCCCCGTGCGGGGGGCCCGGGCGTTCGGGGGGCGGTGGTCGGTCAGACCACCAGGGGACGGTCGGTCGGCTTGATCGGGGCGGGGAGCGGGGTCTTGCCACCCAGGTACTTGTCGACCGCCGCGGCGGCCGAACGGCCTTCCGCGATCGCCCAGACGATCAGCGACTGACCGCGACCGGCGTCACCGCAAACGTACACCCCGTCGACGTTGGTGCCGAACTTGCCGTCCCGGCCGACGTTGCCGCGGGCGTCGAGGTCGACGCCGAGCTGCTCCACCAGGCCGTTCTTGACGTCGGTGCCGGTGAAGCCCATCGCCAGGGTGACCAGCTGGGCCGGGATCGACCGCTCGCTGCCGGGGACCGGCTCGAACTTGCCGTCCTTGAACTCGACCTCGACCAGGTGCAGTTCCTGGACGTTGCCGTCCTCGTCGCCCGCGAAGTGGGTGGTGGAGACGGAGTAGACCCGCTCGCCGCCCTCCTCGTGCGCGGAGGTGACCTTGTAGGTCATCGGCATGGTCGGCCAGGGCTGGCCGGCCGGGCGCTCCTCGGAGGGCCGCGGCATGATCTCCAGCTGGGTGACCGACAGGGCGCCCTGGCGGTGCGCGGTGCCGACGCAGTCCGCGCCGGTGTCGCCGCCGCCGATGACGACCACGTGCTTGCCCTTGGCCGAGATCGGGGAGTCGACGTAGTCGCCCTCCTGGACCTTGTTGGCCAGCGGCAGGTACTCCATCGCCTGGTGGACGCCGTTCAGCTCCCGGCCGGGGACCGGCAGGTCGCGGGCGGTGGTGGCGCCGGCCGCGATCACGACCGCGTCGAAGCGCGAGCGCAGGTCCTGGCCGCTGATGTCGACGCCGGCCTCGACGCCGGTGCGGAACCGGGTGCCCTCCGCACGCATCTGCTCGATGCGGCGGTTGATGTGGCGCTTCTCCATCTTGAACTCGGGGATGCCGTAGCGCAGCAGGCCGCCGATCCGGTCGGCGCGCTCGTACACCACCACGGTGTGGCCGGCCCGGGTGAGCTGCTGGGCGGCGGCCAGGCCGGCCGGGCCGGAGCCCACCACGGCGACGGTCTTGCCGGACAGCCGCTCCGGGACCTGGGCGGCGACGCCGCCGCGGTCCCAGGCCTTGTCGATGATGGTGACCTCGACGTTCTTGATGGTCACCGCGTCCTGGTTGATGCCCAGGACGCACGCCGACTCGCACGGAGCCGGGCACAGGCGGCCGGTGAACTCCGGGAAGTTGTTGGTGGCGTGCAGCCGCTCGATCGCGCCGGCCCAGTCGTCCCGGAAGGCGAGGTCGTTCCACTCGGGGATGAGGTTCCCGAGCGGGCAGCCGTTGTGGCAGAACGGGATGCCGCAGTCCATGCAGCGGCCGGCCTGCTTGGTGATGATCGGAAGGAGGCTGCGCTCGACGTAGACCTCGTTCCAGTCCCGGAGCCGGACGTCCACCGGACGGCGCTCCGCGAGCTGCTTGGGCGTGGTCAGGAAGCCCTTGGGGTCAGCCATGTGCCGCCTCCATCATCTTGCGAGTGGTGTCGGCCTCGGAGAGGCCGTCGCGCTCGGCAGCGTCCTTGGCGGCGAGCACGGCCTTGTAGTCAGTCGGCATGATCTTGGAGAAGCGGGAGACGCCGCTGCCCCAGTCCGCCAGGAGCTCGGCGGCGACGGTGGAGCCGGTCTCCTCGTAGTGCTGCTGGACGGTCTCGCGCAGCCACTCGCGGTCGTCGGCGCTCGGGGCCTCGATGCCCACCATGCCGCTGTTGACGTTGGCCGGGCGGAGGTCGAGCACGTAGGCGATGCCGCCGGACATGCCCGCCGCCAGGTTGCGGCCGGTCTCGCCGAGGATCAGCACCCGGCCGCCGGTCATGTACTCCAGGCCGTGGTCGCCCACGCCCTCGACCACCAGGGTGGCGCCGGAGTTGCGGACCGCGAACCGCTCGCCGGCCTTGCCGCGCAGGTGGATCCGGCCGGAGGTGGCGCCGTAGCCGATGGTGTTGCCGGCGATGACGTGGTTCTGCGCGTCGGCGCCGATCGCGGCGGCGTCCCGGGCGGGACGGACCACGATGACGCCGCCGGACAGGCCCTTGCCGACGTAGTCGTTGGCGTCGCCCTCCAGGCGCAGCGTGACGCCGCTGGGCACGAAGGCGCCGAAGGACTGGCCGGCCGAGCCGGTGAAGGTGACGTCGACGGTGCCCTCGGGCAGGCCTGCGCCGCGGTACCGCTTGGTCACCTCGTGGCCGAGCATGGTGCCGACGGTGCGGTTGACGTTGCGGATCGGCAGCTGGATGCGGACGGCCTCGCCGCGCTCCAGGGCGTCCTCGGCCAGCTCGATGAGCTGGTTGTCGAGGGCCTTGTCGAGCGCGTGGTCCTGGCCGGTGGTGTTGTGCAGGGCCGCGCCCTCGGGCAGCGCCGGGACGTGGAACAGCGGGGCCAGGTCGAGCCCGGCGGCCTTCCAGTGCTCGACGGCGGCCTGCGCGTCGATGTGCTCGGCGTGGCCGACGGCCTCCTCGATCGAGCGGAAGCCCAGCTCGGCGAGGATCTCGCGGACCTCCTCGGCGATGAACTCGAAGAAGTTGACCACGAACTCGGGCTTGCCGGTGAAGCGCTCGCGCAGCACCGGGTTCTGGGTGGCGACGCCGACCGGGCAGGTGTCGAGGTGGCAGACCCGCATCATGATGCAGCCGGAGACCACCAGCGGGGCGGTCGCGAAGCCGAACTCCTCGGCGCCCAGCAGGGCGGCGATGACGACGTCGCGGCCGGTCTTCAGCTGGCCGTCGGTCTGCACCACGATGCGGTCGCGCAGGCCGTTGAGCAGCAGGGTCTGCTGGGTCTCGGCGAGGCCGAGCTCCCAGGGGCCGCCCGCGTGCTTGAGCGAGGTGAGCGGCGAGGCGCCGGTGCCGCCGTCGTGGCCGGAGATCAGCACCACGTCGGCGTGCGCCTTGGAGACGCCCGCGGCGACGGTGCCGACGCCGACCTCGGAGACCAGCTTCACGTGGACGCGGGCCTTCGGGTTGGCGTTCTTGAGGTCGTGGATCAGCTGAGCCAGGTCCTCGATGGAGTAGATGTCGTGGTGCGGCGGCGGGGAGATCAGGCCGACGCCCGGGGTCGAGTGCCGGGTCTTCGCCACCCACGGGTAGACCTTGTGGCCGGGCAGCTGGCCGCCCTCGCCGGGCTTGGCGCCCTGGGCCATCTTGATCTGGATGTCGTCGGCGTTGACCAGGTACTCGGAGGTGACGCCGAACCGGCCGGAGGCGACCTGCTTGATCGCCGAGCGGCGCTCGGGGTCGTACAGGCGCTCCGGGTCCTCGCCGCCCTCGCCGGTGTTCGACTTGGCGCCGAGCCGGTTCATCGCGATCGCGAGGGTCTCGTGCGCCTCCATCGAGATGGAGCCGTAGGACATCGCGCCGGTGGAGAACCGCTTGACGATCTCGGAGACCGGCTCGACCTCGTCGATCGGGACCGGGGTCCGGCCGAGGCCGTCCAGCTGGAACAGGCCGCGCAGCGTCATCAGGCGCTCGGACTGGGCGTTCACCCGGTCCGTGTACTGCTTGAAGATGTCGTAGCGCTTGGTGCGGGTCGAGTGCTGGAGGCGGAAGACCGTCTCCGGGTCGAACAGGTGCGGCTCGCCCTCGCGGCGCCACTGGTACTCGCCGCCGATCTCCAGCGCGCGGTGCGCGGCGGCGATGCCGGAGGCCGGGTACGCCTTGGCGTGCCGGGCGGCGGTCTCCTTGGCGATCTCGTCCAGGCCGATGCCGCCGAGCTTGGTGGTGGTGCCCGCGAAGTAGGCGTCCACCAGGT
This sequence comes from Kitasatospora sp. NPDC088391, assembly GCF_044753345.1. Lineage (NCBI taxonomy): Bacteria > Bacillati > Actinomycetota > Actinomycetes > Kitasatosporales > Streptomycetaceae > Kitasatospora > Kitasatospora sp. NPDC088391. The sequence goes on along the minus strand of NZ_JBIVNB010000005.1, from coordinate 266,942 downwards.
CCTGGGCGAGGCCGATGGCCTCGAAGACCTGCGCGCCGCGGTAGGAGGCGACGGTGGAGATGCCCATCTTGGACATCACCTTCAGGACGCCCTTGCCGAGCGCGTAGATCAGGTTCCGGATCGCCTTCTCGGGCTCGATGCCCTGGACGAACACGCCCTGCTGGACGAGGTCCTCGACGGACTCCATGGCCAGGTACGGGTTGACCGCGCCGGCGCCGTAGCCGACCAGCAGCGCGACGTGGTGCACCTCGCGGACGTCGCCGGCCTCGACCAGCAGCGACACCTGGGTGCGCTGCTTGGTGCGGATCAGGTGGTGGTGGATCGCCGAGGTGAGCAGCAGCGACGGGATCGGCGCGTGCTCGGCGTCCGAGTGCCGGTCGGAGAGCACGACGATGCGGGCGCCGTCGGCGATCGCGGCGTCGGCCTCGGCGGCGATCTCGGCGAGCCGGGCCGCCAGGCCCTGGCCGCCCGCGGAGACCTTGTACAGGCCGGAGAGCGTGACGGCCTTCAGGCCGGGCTGGTCACCGTCCGCGTTGACGTGGACGAGCTTGGCCAGCTCGTCGTTGTCGATCACCGGGAAGGTGATGCCGACCGAGCGGCAGTGCGCCGGGGAGGCGTCCAGCAGGTTGCCCTCGGGGCCGAGGTTGCTGTGCAGCGAGGTGACCAGCTCTTCGCGGATCGCGTCCAGCGGCGGGTTGGTGACCTGGGCGAACAGCTGGGTGAAGTAGTCGAACAGCAGGCGCGGCTTCTCGCTGAGCGCGGCGATCGGCGAGTCGGTGCCCATCGAGCCGAGCGCCTCGCCGCCGGTCTTGGCCATCGGCGCGAGGATGACCCGCAGCTCCTCCTCGGTGTAGCCGAAGGTCTGCTGACGGCGCGTCACCGAGGCGTGGGTGTGCGCGATGTGCTCGCGCTCGGGGAGCTTGGCGAGCTGGATCTGCCCGGCGGCGACCCACTCCTCGTAGGGGTGCTCGGCGGCGAGGGCGGACTTGATCTCCTCGTCCTCGACGATCCGGTGCTCGGCGGTGTCGATCAGGAACATCCGGCCGGGCTGCAGGCGGCCCTTCTTGGCGACCTTCTCCTGGTCGATGTCGAGCACGCCGACCTCGGAGGAGAGCACGACCAGGCCGTCCTCGGTGATCCAGTACCGGGCCGGGCGCAGGCCGTTGCGGTCCAGGACCGCGCCGATCCGGGTGCCGTCGGTGAAGGTGACGCAGGCCGGGCCGTCCCAGGGCTCCATCAGGTTGGAGTGGTACTGGTAGAACGCGCGGCGGGCCGGGTCCATGGTGGCGTGGTTCTCCCACGCCTCCGGGATCATCATCAGCACCGCGTGCGGCAGCGAGCGGCCGCCGAGGTGGAGCAGCTCCAGGACCTCGTCGAAGGACGCCGAGTCGGAGTGGTCGGGGGTGCAGATCGGGAAGATCCGGTCCAGGTCGCCGGGGATCAGGTCGGTGGCGAGCTGGGACTCCCGGGCGGTCATCCAGTTCCGGTTGCCCTTGACCGTGTTGATCTCGCCGTTGTGCGCGACGAAGCGGTACGGGTGGGCGAGCGGCCAGGACGGGAAGGTGTTGGTGGAGAAGCGCGAGTGCACCAGGCCGATCGCGGAGGCGTAGAGCCGGTCCGACAGGTCGGGGAAGAAGGGCTCCAGCTGGCCGGTGGTCAGCATGCCCTTGTAGACCAGGGTGCGGGCGGAGAGCGAGGGGAAGTACACCCCGGCCTCCCGCTCGGCGCGCTTGCGCAGCACGAAGGCGACCCGGTCCAGCTCGACGCCGGTGCGCTCGCCGTGCCCCACGAAGAGCTGGCGGAAGCGCGGCATGACGGAGCGGGCGGTGGCGCCCAGCAGGTCGGGGGTGACGGGGACGTCGCGCCAGCCGAGGACAGTCAGGTCCTCCTCGGCGGCGATGACCTCGATCCGGGCGGCGGCGGCCGCGGCGGCCTCGTCGTCCTCGGGGAGGAAGGCGATGCCGACGGCGTAGGAGCCGGCGGCGGGCAGCTCGAAGTCGACCTTGGCGCGCAGGAAGGCGTCCGGGACCTGGGTCAGGATGCCCGCGCCGTCGCCGGAGTCCGGCTCGGCGCCGGTGGCGCCGCGGTGCTCCAGGTTGCGCAGCACGGTCAGCGCCTGCTCGACGATCTTGTGGTCGGCGATGCCGGTCAGCGTGGCCACGAAGCCGACGCCGCAGGCGTCGTGCTCGTTGCGCGGGTCGTACAGACCCTGGGCCTGGGGGCGCGCGTCCGGAACGAGGGCGTACGGGCCGGCGGCCTTCGCGTTCTCGTGGCCGGAGGGCGTGGATGCGGACAGCATCGGCTCTCCCGTCGTCGTAAACAGTTGCTCTATGCAAAGGGACGACGTTGGCCCTGATGCGATTTCGTGCAGGTTACATGATGCCCAACCGGCCGGGAAGTGGGATTCGTCGTCCACATCCCGGACATAATCCGCAGGTCACGGGCCGGATGGGGGGAGGCGCAGCGTCGCGCGTCCCCACCAGTGTGCCCTTCGCCCGAGCGGGCGAAACAGGGGCGAAACGCTCCCGTTGCACCCGCTCGGCCCCGCCGACCTGCGATTCCTCGGCGGACCACCGGCCCCGGGTGGGAATGTGCGGGTCGGTGACCGGATGACGAGACCAGGGCAAGGCGACCCGGCTCGACGCTGTGCGGAACATCACGCGGCGCGCAGCATAACCATGCAGTGTTATGGGTGTTCGTACAGGCCCGTCCGGGTGGCCGGTCAGCCGATCGCGCCGCCGATCAGCCGACCCAGCAGGTACGTCACGCCGGCCGCCGAGGCGCCCAGCACCAGCTGCCGCAGCCCGCTGAACCACCAGCTGCGGGCGGTCACCCGGGCCACCACGGCGCCGCAGGCGAACAGGCCGAGCACGGCCAGCAGCGCGGCCGGCCAGAGCGTGGTGGCGCCCAGCAGGTAGGGCAGCACCGGCAGCAGCGCGCCGAGCGCGAAGCAGCCGAACGAGGAGACCGCGGCGACCAGCGGCGAGGGCAGGTCGTCCGGGTCGACGCCGAGCTCCTCGCGGGCGTGCACGGCCAGTGTGGTCTCCGGGTCGGCGGACAGCTGGCGGGCCACCTCGCGGGCCAGCTCCGGGTCGACGCCCTTGGCCACGTACAGCTGGGCCAGCTCGGCCAGCTCGCCCTGCGGGTTGCGCCGCAGCTCGATCCGCTCGGCCTCCAGCTCGGCCTCGACCAGCTCGCGCTGGGAGGCCACCGAGGTGTACTCGCCGGCCGCCATCGAGAACGCGCCCGCCGCCAGGCCGGCCAGGCCGGTCAGCACCACGGTGCTCGGGGCGGCGGCGCCGCCGACCACGCCCGTCATCAGCGCGAAGTTCGACACCAGGCCGTCCATCGCGCCGAACACGGCCGGGCGCAGCCAGCCGCCGTTGACGTCCCGGTGGTGGTCGGCGTCGGGTATCCGGGCCTGCGGACTGTCGGTGGGCTGGTCGGTGGTGATGGTGCTCATGCGGCGGCTCCCCTTCCGGGCACGGCGAATCCCCCTGGCCGCGCGTCGGCCGGGCTCGGGTCTGCTAGTGCCCCTCGAACCTAGCCGTTCCACCTGCGACGTTCCAGCAAAGTAAGCCTGCCCAAAGGCAGTTGGGGCCGCCCCCGCGCGATCGGCGGGAACGGCCCCGGGGTGGGCGGCGCGCTTGCTCAGGAAGGCTTCTCGACGTCCTTCGGAGTGCTCTTCCCGATGTCGACGGGGGTGGCCGCGGACTCCTCGGCGCCGTCCGCGGGCGGCGCGGCGGCCTCGGTCCCGAGGGTGGCCGCGGCGGCGGCCTCGGCGGCCTCGGCGCGCTCCTTGGTGGCCTGCGGGTCGATCGCGTCCGGGTCCTCGCGGCCGGGGCGGAGCCTGCCGGTGACGACGAAGGCGACGATCGCGCCGACGAAGACCAGGATCGCGGTCCAGTCGTTCAGCCGGAGGCCGAAGAAGCGGTGCGCCTCGTCGATCCGCAGCCACTCGGTCCAGAACCGGCCCACCGTGTAGGCGGCGACGTACAGCCAGAACGCCCGGCCGTGGCCGAGGGTGAAGCGCTTGTCGGCCCAGATCACCAGGACGGCGACCAGCACGCACCAGATCGACTCGTACAGGAACGTCGGCTGGAAGACCCCCTTGATCACCTCGCCGTTCGGCAGGGTCTTGTCGATCTCCAGGCCCCACGGCAGCGTGGTGGGGCGGCCGTACAGCTCCTGGTTGAACCAGTTGCCCCAGCGGCCGCAGGCCTGGGCCAGCGCGATGCCGGGGGCGATCGCGTCGGCGTAGGCGGGCAGCGGGACGCCGCGGCGGCGGGCGCCGATCCAGGCGCCGACCGCGCCGAAGGCGATGGCGCCCCAGATGCCGAGGCCGCCCTGCCAGATCTTCAGGGCGTCGATCGGGTGCTTGCCCTCGCCGAAGTAGAGCTGGTTGTCGGTGATGACGTGGTAGAGCCGGCCGCCGACCAGGCCGAACGGCACCGCCCAGACCGCGATGTCGCCGACGGTGTGCTTGCCGCCGCCGCGGGCGACCCAGCGCTTGCTGCCGAGCCACACGGCCACGACGACACCGATGATGATGCAGAAGGCGTAGGCGCGCAGCGGGATCGGCCCCAGGTCGAGGACGCCCCGCGACGGGCTCGGAATGTATGCGAGTTCCATGGCAAGCCCGACGCTACCGTGTCCCGCCCGCCGCACCGGCACCGGAGCGGGTCACGGTCGCGTCACTCCTCCCCGCGAGGTCAGGGGGAGGGCGGGGTGTTCGACTCGCCGGCGGTCGAGGACGGCGCCGGGCTCTGGCCGTGCGAGCCGGGGGTGCCGAGCTTCTTGCCCTGGTTGGCCTCGTCGACCCACTTCACCAGGCTCTCCGGGCTGATCTGCTCCTCGCCCTTCTTCGGGTACACCGGCTGGCCGTTGAGCAGCACCGTCGGGGTCGACTTGTAGCTGGACTTGTCGAAGTCCTGCTGGACGGCGGAGACCCAGCCGGAGAACTTGCCGTCCTTCACGCAGGACTGGAAGGCCGGCGTGTCCAGGCCCGGGACCTGCTTGGCCAGGTCGATCAGGGTCTGCTTGCTGCCGAAGGTGTCCTCGGTCTCGTCCGGCTGGTTGCGGTACAGCACGTCGTGGTAGTCGCGGAAGTGCCCGGCGTCCTGCGCACAGCCCAGCGCGTTCGCCCCGTACTTGGAGCCGTTGCCGCCGAGCGAGCGGTCGATGAACGAGACGATGTGGTAGTTGACGTAGATCTTGCCGGCGTCCTCCAGCTGGTCGATCGTCGGCGAGAAGCTCCGCTCGAAGCTGCCGCAGGCCGGGCAGCGCGGGTCCTCGTAGACCGTCAGCGTGGACGGGGCGTCGGAGCCGCCGACCGGGATCACCAGGTTCTTGTCGCCGATGGTGCCCGCCGGGGCGGCCTGCGGGGTCTCCGGCTTGGAACGCTGGTTCTGCACCGCCACGCCGATCCCGACGGCCGCCGCGATCACGGCGACCACCACGCCGCCGACCACCAGCTTCTTGTTCCGCCGGGCCTTGGCCTCGTCGGCGGCCCGGGCCTCCTGCATCCGCTCGCGGGCGTTGCGCTTGCCTTCTCGGTTCTTGTCGCTCATGTTCTCGTCGCTCATCGGTGCTCGGGCCGGTCCGGGGGGCGGCTCTGGTCGGGGTGGCGCTCGCGGGTCGGGGCGGGGCCGGTCAGGCCGCCAGCCAGGCGTCCAGCGAGAGCTTGGTGCGGGGGCGCAGGATCAGCCACGCCGACAGCAGCAGGAAGCCGGAGTCGCGCAGGATCTCCTGCAGGTACTCGGTCTGCGACTCGTCCACGGCGCCGCCGCCGCCGAAGCAGCCGCAGTCGATCGAGATGCCGCGCGCCCAGGCGGAGGAGATGCCGGCGATGAAGACCAGCAGCAGCACGGCGGAGACCACCGCCACGATCCGCACGCCCAGGCCCAGCACCAGCAGGACGGCCAGCGCCAGTTCGAGGAACGGCAGGCCCCAGCCGACCGGCTTCACCAGCGACTCGGGCAGGATCTCGTAGGCCCGCACGGCCTGCGCCGCCTCGGCCGGGTCGGCGACCTTCGCCAGGCCCGCCCAGCCCCACACCACGGCCAGGCCCAGCCGCACCACCAGCCCGATCCACTCGGCGGCCGGGCCGTCCAGCACCCGGCGCAGGCCGTTCACCCGGCCGCGGTCGGCGTGCTGACTGGCCATCGGTTCCCCCATCGGGCGTGTTCCGGACGTTCGCTGCCTGATGAACCGTAGGGGACGGCGGGTGGTTCCTCCGCTTTGGGGAGTTAAGCCTTATGGGGGATGGTGTGCGGTCAGATGTCCGACTCTTCGGATCATCGTCCGGGCGGCCCGCAGCGCGGCACCGGCTGTTCCCAGGACGGCGGTTGGGCGCACACCACCGCCTCCCGCTGGGCCCGCTCCGCACCGCGCCTGGCCAACTCCCGCTCCACCCCGGAGCTTCCGGCGAACGCCAGGCCGAGCGCCAGCCCGGCCGCGGCGGCCCGCGCCAGCACCGGCCGCTGCACCCGCACCATCCGGATCTCCTTCCGTCGACGAACCGTCTTCCCGGTCAACGGGGGCGGACCGCCCCGGGTGGCCCGGAGCCCGGGATTTCACCCGTACCGGTGACCGGCCGTCCGGCGGTGCGGCAGAACGCCGGACGGGGCCCCGACCGGTGGGGTCGGGGCCCCGTCCGGGGGCGGTGCGGCGGCGGTGCGGCCTTGGTACAGCGGCGGTGCGGCGGGCTAGAACGCGGGGGCCAGGCCCAGCAGTTCGCCCAGCCGGCGGATCGCCGCCGGGGACTCCCGGTGCAGGGCCGCGATGTCCAGGCCCTCGTCGCCGAGCACCATCAGCAGGGCCCGGTCGCCGATCGCCAGCACCACCACGTAGCCGCCGTGGCAGCGGGTCACCACGTCGCGCAGGCCACCGAGGCCGACCTCGGCGGCGGTGCGCTGCCCGAGGCCGAGCATCGCGGCGGACAGCGCGGCGGCCGACTCGGGGTGCACGGCGGCCGTGTCCGCGGCGACCAGCAGGCCGTCCGCGGTCGCGACCACGCTCTCGGTGATGCCCAGGACCCGGTCGCGGAGGGACTTCAGCTCGTCCACGAGGGCGGTGGGCGACGTCTGACTGCTCATGGTGCGGTCTTCTCGCTTCTCTCGGTCGGTCGGGTCGGCCCGGCGGGCGGGACGGGCGGGGACTGCGGTGCGCGGGCGGCCGGGGCCCGGCCGCCCGGGACGCGGCGCGGCAGCGGGCCGGTGGCGGCCGGCGGCGGCCCGTCCGGCGGGGTGCGCGGCGCGACGCCCGGCACGCCCGGGGGCGGCTCGGCCTCCCGGTGCAGCAGCCGCCGGGCGTCCAGCCGGGCCAGGTCCAGCAGCACCGCGAACAGGCCGCGCCCGAGGGCGAATCCGAGGTCGCGGGCGGTGCGCCGGCCGGTGGCGGCGGCCAGCAGCTCCCGCTGGCGGGCCGGGAGCCGCCCGGCGGCGGCCGGGGCCGGGGAGGCGGGGCGCGGCCGGAGCCGGGCCCGCGCGGCGGGCGGGCCGCCGAGCGCGGTCAGCAGGGCCGTCCGCCGGGCGGTCTCCTCGAACATCCGCCGGGGCTCGACGCCCGGGCGCAGCGCCAGCGGGGCGGGCGCGTCCGCCGCCGCGATGCGCCACTCGCCGGGGCGGGCCAGCACCAGGGCGAACGCCCCGTCGAAGACGGCGGAGGCGCAGACGGCCTCCAGTTCGGCGGCGCCGATCGCCCCGCGGGCCACCAGCAGCGCGCCCAGGTCGGCGGCGGGCCCGGCCGGGAGCGCGGCCGCGGCGGCCCGCCAGTCGGCCTCGGTGATCCGGCCGGACTTCAGCAGCAGGGTCTGCGGGCCCGGGGCGGCGGGGGTATCGACGGCGGTGACCAGCCCGTGCTCCAGGTGGATCGTGCCGCCGGGCGTGCTGGCGAGGGCGACCGAGCCGGTGAAGCCCTCGGCGCTCAGCGCCAGCAGCAGGGCCGGGACGTTGCGGGCGGCGGAGCCCGGTGCGCCAGCCCCGGCGCGGTCGTGGTCGCGGTCGTGGTCGTGGTCGTGGTCGTGGTGGTGGTCGCCCGTCATGCCAGCAGGTCCTCCGCCTCGTCGGTGCTCCGCCGGATCGCCAGCGCCAGGTTGGTCCGCGTCCGGTCGAGCAGGACGGCGAGCAGCAGCGGGTCGCCCTGACGGGGGATCAGCCGGACCACCTGGTGGTGCCGGGCGGTGGTGATCACCACGCTCTCCAGCTCGCCCGCGGCCCCGGCCGCGCCGAGGCCCTCGCCCACCAGGGCGGCCAGTTCGGCGAGTTCGGCCCCGGCGCCGAGCGGCCGGTGCTCGCCGAGGGCCCCGTGCTCCAGGCCGGTGACGGCGTCGGCGAGGACCGCGCCGACCGTGCCCGGGGACCCGAGCAGTTCGGCCAGGAACGCCTCGACCGCGCGCACCGCGCCCCCCTTCGTTCTCGAACTCCCGTGCAGCGTACTTTATTGCACGAATTCCGCGCGGTGCCCGCGGAGGTGCCTTCTTGCTACTTTGTCCCCAGCACGCGGGAGTTCCGCCCGAAAGTCACGCAAAGGACGAACAACGCATGAACATTGACAGCGCGCTCGCGGAGGCGATGGCCATCGACGGTGCCCTCGGGGTGGCCCTGGTGGATTACGAGAGCGGCATGTCGCTCGGCTTCGCGGGCGGCGGCCAGGCGCTCGACCTGGAGGTGGCGGGCGCCGCCAACACCGAGGTGGTCCGGGCCAAGCTGCGGGCGCTGGCCGCGCTGTCGCTGGACGAGACGATCGAGGACATCCTGATCACGCTGGGCGGCCAGTACCACCTGATCCGCCCGCTGGCTTCCGGCCGGGGCCCGTTCTTCCTGTACCTCGCGCTGGACCGCTCGCGCGGCAACCTGGCGCTGGCCCGGCACGGCCTGAAGCGCATCGAGGCCGAGCTGGCGGTCTGATCCGCGCCCGGCGGGCGAAAGCGGCGCGTGAGGATTCGATGACCGCCCGCATTCGGCGGCCGGGCGCCGCCCGGGAATTCGGCGCGGAATTCGGCCGGTGATTCCGGGCGGCGCGGCGGAATCGCGTGACATTCCGGTGACGGCGCGTCATGGAAGGGCGGCGGCCGGTCTCCCGGAACGGCGGTGCCCCGCCGCCCTCCCCCTGCGGGGCGGGCGGCGGGGCACCGTCGTCGCGGCGTCCGGCGCGCTACTTCCGGCGGACGCCCTCGGCCAGGTCGGCGGCGAGCGCCCGGACGGCGGCGGTGCCGGCCTCCGGACTCTCGGCGTCCAGCAGGCGCTGGACGAACGCGGAGCCGACGATCACGCCGTCCGCGAAGGACGCCACCTGGGCGGCCTGGTCGGCGTTCGAGACGCCGAGGCCGACGCAGACCGGCAGGTCGGTGGTGGCCCGGGTGCGGGCGACCAGGTCCTCGGCGAGGTCGCCGACGGCGGCCCGGGTGCCGGTGACGCCCATGACGGCGGCCGCGTACACGAAGCCGGAGCCGGCCGCGGTGACCTCGGCCAGCCGCGGGTCCTTGGAGGACGGGGCGACCACGAACACGGTGTCCAGGCCGAGTTCGGCGGCGGCCTTGCGCCACTCCGCGGACTCCTCGACCGGCAGGTCGGGCAGGATGCAGCCCGCTCCCCCGGCCGCCGCCAGGTCGGCGGCGAACCGGGCGGTGCCGTAGCGGTCGACCGGGTTCCAGTACGTCATCACCAGGACCGGGACGGCCGGGTGGGCGGCCGCGACCTCGGCGACGGTGCGCAGCACGTCCTTGGTCTTCACGCCGCCGCGCAGCGCGATGTCGTCGGCGGTCTGGATGACCGGGCCGTCGAGCACCGGGTCGGAGTGCGGCAGGCCGATCTCCACGACGTCGCAGCCGCCCTCGATCAGGGCGTCGATCGCGGCGATGCCGCCGTCCACGGTCGGGAAGCCCGCCGGGAGGTAGCCGATCAGGGCCGCCCGGCCCTCCGCCTTCGCGGCGGCCAGGGCGGTGGTGAGCTTGGTGTCGGCCATGTCAGTTGGTCCCCTCGGCGTCGTAGAGGCCGAAGTACTCGGCGGCGGTGTGCATGTCCTTGTCGCCGCGGCCCGACAGCGACACCAGGATGGTCGCCTCCGGGCCCAGCTCGCGGCCCAGTTCGAGCGCGCCGGCCAGCGCGTGCGCCGACTCGATGGCCGGGATGATGCCCTCGGTGCGGGACAGCAGCCGCAGCGCCTCCATCGCCTGCGCGTCGGTGACCGGGCGGTACTCGGCCCGTCCGGTGTCCTTCAGCCAGGCGTGCTCCGGGCCGACGCCCGGGTAGTCCAGGCCGGCCGAGATCGAGTGCGACTCGATGGTCTGGCCGTCCTCGTCCTGCAGCACGTAGGTGCGCGAGCCGTGCAGCACGCCCGGGTCGCCCTTGGTCAGGGTGGCAGCGTGCTTCGGGGTCTCGGCGCCCTCGCCGGCCGCCTCGCAGCCGATCAGGCGGACGCCCGCGTCCGGGATGAACTCGTGGAAGATGCCCATCGCGTTGGAGCCGCCGCCGACGCAGGCGACCACCGCGTCCGGGAGCCGCCCGGTGCGGTCCAGCACCTGTTGGCGGGCCTCGACGCCGATCACCCGGTGGAAGTCGCGGACCATCATCGGGAACGGGTGCGGGCCCGCGACGGTGCCGAACAGGTAGTGGGTGGAGTCGACGTTGGCGACCCAGTCCCGGAACGCCTCGTTGATGGCGTCCTTCAGGGTGCGGCTGCCGGAGGTCACCGGGACGACCTCGGCGCCCAGCATCCGCATCCGGGCGACGTTCAGCGCCTGCCGCTCCGTGTCGACCTCGCCCATGTAGATGGTGCAGTCGAAGCCGAACAGCGCGCAGGCGGTGGCGGTGGCCACGCCGTGCTGGCCGGCGCCGGTCTCGGCGATGATCCGGGTCTTGCCCATCCGGCGGGTCAGCAGCGCCTGGCCCAGCACGTTGTTGATCTTGTGCGAGCCGGTGTGGTTCAGGTCCTCGCGCTTGAGCAGGACCCGCGCCCCGCCGGCCTCCGCGGAGAACCGGTGGACGTCGGTGAGCGCGCTGGGCCGGCCGGTGTAGTCCTTGAGCAGACCGTCCAGCTCGGCGGCGAACGCCGGGTCGGTCTTCGCCTTCTCGTACTCCTCGGCGACCTGCTCGACCGCGGCGACCAGCGCCTCCGGGATGAAGCGGCCGCCGTAGGCGCCGAAGTAACCGCGTGCGTCCGGGACTTGGGTACCCGGAAGGTGGAACTCGGACATGACTCGTCCTCTGTCTGGAAGTTGACGGCGGAAAAAGCGGAACGGGCGGCGTGCTTCAGCCGCGGGTTCCGTGCCATCGACGTCCGGGGACCTGTCCGGGCTCGCAGCCGATCACGTAACGCACCCGCCGCCCCAGCACCCGGCGTGCGGGCGCGCGGCAGCCGCGCGGGCGGCAGCCGGGGGCGAGGCGGGCGGCGATCGACATGGCGGCGGGTCAGCCCCGCCCGTTGTTGCGCAGCGCCGGGTGGGCCCCGGCGGCGACCAGGTCGGCGACCGCGGCCCGCGGGTCGCGGCCGGTCACCAGCGACTCGCCGACCAGCACCGCGTCGGCGCCCTGGTTGGCGTAGGTGATCAGGTCGTGCGGCCCGCGGACCCCCGACTCGGCGACCTTCACGACGTGCGCCGGGATGGCGTCCACCACGTTGCCGAAGGTGTTCCGGTCGACCTCGAGGGTCTTCAGGTTGCGGGCGTTCACGCCGATGATCCGCGCGCCGGCGTCCACCGCGCGGGCGATCTCCTCCTCGTCGTGCACCTCGACCAGCGGGGTCAGCCCGATCGACTCGGCCCGCTCGATCAGCGAGACCAGGGCCGGCTGCTCCAGCGCGGCCACGATCAGCAGCGCCAGGTCCGCGCCGTGCGCGCGGGCCTCCCAGAGCTGGTACGCGGTGACGATGAAGTCCTTGCGCAGGACCGGGGTGTCGACCGCCGCGCGGACCGCGTCCAGGTCCGCCAGCGAACCGCCGAAGCGGCGCTGCTCGGTGAGGACGCTGATCGCGGCGGCACCGCCCGCCGCGTAGTCGACCGCCAGCGCGGCCGGGTCGGCGATCGCCGCCAGCGCGCCCTTGGACGGGCTGGAGCGCTTGACCTCGCAGATCACCCGGACGCCGTCGCCGCGCAGCGCGGCCACGCCGTCCTTCGCCTCGGGCGCCTTCGCGGCGAGCTCCTTGAGCTCGTCCAGCGAGACCCGGGCCTGTCGCTCGGCGAGGTCCTCCCGGACCCCGTCGATGATCTCGTCGAGCACAGTCACGCGTGCGCCCCTCATCAAGTTCCGCAGGTCGTCCCGCCGGTCGTTCCGCGGGTACGGCCTGCTGTGCCGGTGCGCCGGGCGGACGGAACCGGCCCGGCACCTCGATGGTATCGGGCGCGGGGGGCGCGTTCCGCATTCGTCCGGCGCGCGTCTCGACCAGCGGACCGCCCGGCGCGCGCTCAGACCACCGGCGGCGCCAGCAGCGCGCCCGCCGGAAGGTTGCGCACCACCGCGAACACCACCAGCACCGCGACCAGCGCCGCCGCCTGCCGGCCGGTGATCCGCCACCCCGGCGCGGGCCGCCCGCGCGCCGCCCGGACCGCCCAGCGGGCCCACAGCGCCAGCGCGGCGAACGCCGCCAGCGTCACCAACAGGTTGTCGTGCGCGGCCGTCAGCAGCTCGCCGTGCGTCAGCGCGTGCACGCAGCGCAGCCCCCCGCAGCCCGGACACCACCAGCCCGTCACCCGCAGCAGCGGGCAGACCGGGTAGTGGCCGGGCGTGTTCGGGTCCACCGCCGCGACGAACGCCGTGGGCAGTGCCACCGCCGCCAGCGCGGCCAGCGGGCGGGCCAGGCGGCGCAGCGCGGCGGCGGGGCCGGCCGGGCCGACGGGACGGGGCGGGACCGGCTGGGAGGCGGCGGGAGCGTTCACGGGCACGATTGTGCCCCCGGACCCCCTCCCGGCGGGACACCCCCTCGCCCGGCGGGTCCGGGCCGGGGCCTGTCCGTGGCCCTGTCCCTGTCCCTGTCCCTGTCCCGGGAACGCCGAACGGCGGGCCGCCGGCCCGCCGTCCTCGTCGATCGGTCCGCCCGGTCAGCCCGCGGTGACCGCGCTGCGCTCCTCGGAGGGCAGCGGGGCGAAGTTCTTGCTGGGCTGCTTGCCCATGCCCGCCATCGCCATCGCCTTGCCGACCACACCGCCGATCACGACCACGACGAGGCCCGCGATGACCAGCACCACGTTCGGGATGATCATGGCGACGCCGGACACGCAGAAGCCGACGAAGGCAATGACCACTCCGGTCCACGCGGCGGGGGTGTGGCCGTGCGCTGCTGCAGCCATCTTTTTGGTGCTCCTTGTTTCTCCGGGGCCCGGTCGGGCGGTCCTGGGCGGCGCTCGACGGGTTGACCCCTCCATTGTGCCGGGCCGAACACGGCACCCCCAAGCCGGGGCGGCCGTGGTCCCGCGCACACTCAGCCCGTCGGGTCCTCGCCCCGGTCCAGGGCCTTCCACAGGTCGGCCGGGCCACCGGCGCCCGGCGCCGCCTTCCGGGTCGGCGCCTCGTACCGCGACCCCATCGCCGGCCAGCCCGCCCCGAACCGCGCCGTCAGCGCGCCGGCCGCCGCCAGCAGCAGGCCGCCGACGAACGCGACCCACGGCCACGCCGTCCGGGTGATCTCCTCGGCCCGGCCACTGCTCAGGGCGAGCTGACCCGCCGCGACGGCGTGCAGGCCCGCCGTGTCGGTCCACCCGATCAGGGCCCCGACGACGACCCCCGCACCCGCCAGCACCGTCAACGCGCCCACCAGCACCCGGGCCCGGCCGCGCACCGCGAACACGGCGACCGCCGCCGCCATCGCCACCAGCGCCATCCCCGTCGGCAGCGCCGTCAACCGGCTCCCGCTGGCACTCACCGCGATCCGCCCCCCACCCATCCCGGGCGCCACCCCCTCCACCCAGGTCCGACCCACCGAGGTCAGCACCAGCACAGCACCCAGCGCGGTCAGCAGCAGCATCATCCCGAGCGTGCGCCGGGAATTAGGAACAGCGGAGGTCTCACTCACCCGTCCAGTGTCCCCGACCGAACACCCTGCCGAGGCACCACCCCACCGCCCCCACGCACACAGCCCCGAAACCCGCCCCGGCGGAGTCGGCAGAACCGGGCAGGACGACGCCTCCGGCGAGGGAGGGCGGAGCCAGGTAGGACAACGGCCGCACCGCGCAGCGGGCGGGTGCCTCCGGCGGGGTCGGCGAAACCGGGCAGGCAAACGCCTCCGGTGAGGGACGGCCGGGCCAGCCAGGAGAACGACCGCTTCGCGCCCCGCGCAGCGGGCAGGCGGCTCCGGCGGGGTCAGCGAAACCGGGCAGGCAAACGCCCCCGGCAGGGGACGGCCGAGCCAGGCGGGAGAACGACCGCCCCGTGCCCGCGCAGCGGGAAGGCGCTTCCCGCCGGAGGCGTGGTCGGCGGGGGGTCAGTGGAGGGTGTTGGCGGTGGCTACGGCGCGGAGGACGGCGGCGGCCTTGTTGTGGCACTCGGTGTCTTCGGAGTGGGGGTCGGAGTCGGCGACGACGCCTGCGCCGGCCTGGACGTAGGCGGTGTTGTCGCGGATGACGGCGGTGCGGATGGCGATCGCGGTGTCGGAGTCGCCGGCGAAGTCGAGGTAGCCGACGCAGCCGCCGTAGAGGCCGCGGCGGGTGGGTTCGAGTTCCTCGATGATCTGCATGGCGCGGGGCTTGGGCGCGCCGGAGAGCGTTCCGGCCGGGAAGCAGGCGGTGAGGACGTCGAAGGCGCTGCGGCCCTCGGCGACCTTGCCGGTGACGGTGGAGACGATGTGCATGACGTGGCTGTAGCGCTCGACCGTCATGAACTCGACCACCTCGACCGAGCCGGGTGCGCAGACCCGTCCGAGGTCGTTGCGGCCCAGGTCGACCAGCATCAGGTGCTCGGCCCGCTCCTTGGGGTCGGCGAGCAGTTCGGCGGCGAGTTCGGCGTCCTCGTGCGCGGTCGCCCCGCGGTGCCGGGTGCCGGCGATCGGGTGCAGCATCGCCTCGCCGCCGGTCACCTTGACCAGTGCTTCCGGGCTGGAGCCGACCACGTCGAAGCCGCCCTCGGCGCCGCCGTCCGGCCCGGGGAAGCGGAACAGGTACATGTAGGGGCTGGGGTTGGTGGTGCGCAGCACCCGGTAGACGTCGAGCGCGGAGGCCGGGCAGGGGGCCTCGAAGCGCTGCGAGGGGACGACCTGGAACGCCTCGCCGGCCCGGATGCGCTCCTTCACCACTTCGACGGCCTTGCGGTACGGCTCGCCGCCGAACGGCGAGTGCGCCTCGACGGCGGTCGGGGTGTACGTCGCGAGGCCGGGGTCGACGGGGCGGCGCAGGTCGGCCTCCATCGCGTCGAGCCGGGCGACGGCGTCCGCGTGGGCCTCGTCGACGCCGGTGGCCAGGTCGTTGTGGTTGACGGCGTTGGCGATCAGCAGCACGGTGCCGTCGACGTGGTCGAGGACGGCCAGGTCGGTGGCGAGCAGCAGGGTCAGCTCGGGGAGCTTCAGGTCGTCCGGGGTGAGGTTCGGCAGCTTCTCCAGGCGGCGCACCATGTCGTAGCCGAGGTAGCCGACCAGGCCGCCGGTGAGCGGCGGCAGGCCGTCGTCGGGGTGGCGCGGGGTGTGCAGCGCGGTCAGCGTGGCGCGCAGCACCTCCAGCGGGTCGCCGGTGGTGGGGATGCCGACCGGCGGCTCGCCCAGCCAGCGGGCGGCGCCGTCCTGACCGGCCGTCAGGACCGCGCCGGAGCGGACCCCGACGAAGGAGTAGCGGGCCCAGCTGCGGCCCTGCTCGGCGGACTCCAGCAGGAAGGTGCCGGGCCGCTCGGCGGCCAGGCTGCGGTACACGCCGATCGGGGTGAGGCCGTCCGCGAGGAGCCTGCGGGTGACGGGGATGACCCGGGTGTCGGCGGCGAGCGTGCGGAAGGCCTCGAGTTCCATGGGGCACCGATCGGATGAGAGGGCGGGCTGGTCGGGGAGGGGCTGGGGAAAGGCTACTGGGCGAGCGGCAGCACGTCGGCGTCGAAGCAGGTCCGGTCGCCGGTGTGGCAGGCCGCGCCGACCTGGTCGACCTTCACCAGCAGGGTGTCGCCGTCGCAGTCCAGCGCGACCTGCTTGACGTGCTGGACGTGCCCCGAGGTGTCGCCCTTCACCCAGTACTCGCTGCGGCTGCGGCTCCAGTACGTGCAGCGGCCGGTGGTCAGGGTGCGGTGCAGCGCCTCGTCGTCCATCCAACCGAGCATCAGCACCTCGCCGGTGTCGTGCTGCTGGGCGACGGCCGGCAGCAGGCCGTCCGGGGTGCGCTTGAGGCGGGCGGCGATCGCCGGGTCCAGGGCGGTGCTGCCGGGGGCGGCGGGGGTGGTCGACATGCGGCCCATTCTCGCAGGCCGCCGGGGTCCGCCGGGGCGGTGTCCGGACGGCGGGACAGCGGGACGGGCCGGCCGTCCGGTGGTCGGACGGCCGGCCCGTCGGGGCGCGGGGCCTGCGGGCTGGTGGGCAGGCGGGCCCGGCGGGATCAGCCGAAGGCGGTGGCGATCCGCGACTGGTCCACCCGGTACGGCGCCGGGTCGTCGGCCAGGCCGAGGTCGTGCAGCAACTCCTGTTGCACGGCCTCCTTGTTGGTGTCGCCGGTCAGGCCCTCCTTGGCGGCTCCCCAGGCGGATTGGCCGGCCGCCTTGAGGGTGCCCTTCACGGTGCCGTCGCCGTGCTCGACGCCGTCGTCGCCCGCGCCGATCGCGTCGTCGAAGGCCGACCGGACGTGGTCGGTGACCTGGTCGTCGGCGAACTTGGCCGCCTTCGCGGCGAACCCCTCGCCCTCCTCCAGTTCGCGCAGGCCCTGGACGGCGGTCTTGACGTTCTTCAGCTCGGTGATCGCCTTGCGCGCCGTGTCGATGTTCCGGACCGCCTTGACCGCGCTGCCGAGCTCCTTCAGCGCCTTCAGCAACTCCTCCAGCTTCTCGGCCAGTTGGGTCGACACCCGGCCCACCCGGGCGACGAAGACGGCGATCTCCGCCTCGGTCAGCAGGGCGTCCGCGATCAGGCCGATGCCCGCCGTCACCACCGCGATCACCGCCTCCGCCGCCAGCGACACGATCAGCGCCTCGATCGCCTCGCTGATGATCTGCACCACCATGCCCTCGGCCATCGCGCACTCCTGCGCCGCCGAGTTGATGATCCGCGCGGTCTCCAGCATCCCGTCCGCGGTCTGGTCGAGCGCGTCCGCGACCTCGCCCATGTGGCCGCCGAACGCGTCGCTCGCGCCGCCCGCCCAGTCCTCCGCCAGCGGCACCGCGCCGGAGCGGACCTCCGCCGCGACCGAGCGCACCGCGGACGCCTGGACCTGCCACTCCTCGGCCGCCGCGTTCAGCTCCGCGAGGTTGCCGGTGACCTTCTCCAGCATCTCGATCAGGCCGGACTGCTCCAGCGCGTACTCGACGGCCTCGTCGAGCATCCCGCCGAGGCCGTCCCGGTCCGGGTGCGCGGCCGGTGCCAGCGCCTCCATCTCCCGCTGCACCTGGGCGTGCGCCCAGGCGTAGGCGTCACTGCCGCCCAACGGGTCGGCCACCGGCCCGAGACCGCCGGGCCCGGCCGGGTACGGCATCGGCGCCGTCCCGACGAACCCGCCGGCCACCCGGCCCAGCACGGCGCCCGTCCCGACCTCGCCGGCGGCCTCCCCCGCGCCCTCGCCCTCGGGTCCGCCCTCACCCTCGGGTCCACCCGCGGCCTCGCCGCCCTCCGGGTCGGCCGGGCCGAAGATCTGGTCGCCGGCCCAGTCGCCGGCCCGCTCCCCCAGCTTCCCGGCCGCCGCCGACCCGGCCTCCTGCAGCTTCCCGCCGAACCAGCCGGTCCGCGGGTCCGCGGGGGCGTCGCCGCCCGCGTCGCCGGCCGCCGGGTCCGCCGGGGTCGCCGGGTCCGCCGGACGGGTCGGGTGGGTCGGGTTCTCGGGGTTCGCCGGGTGGCCCGGCTGCTGCGGGTGCGGCGCCGGCGACTGCGGGTGCGACGGGGCCGGGGCGGGCTGCGACGGCGGCGGCGTGTGGGTGGACGGCGTGTGCTGCGCCGGGGCGTGCGAGCCGCCGGACGAACCGGACGAGCCGTGCGAGCCGCCGGAGTTGCCGCCGTGCGAACTGTGCCGGGCCATCAGCGGCCACCGCCCATCGTGCTGCCCAGGTACTGCTCGTTCTCCGTGTAGTTCTGCGCCACCCCGGTCAGCCCCTGCGACGTCCCGTGCACCGCCCGCCCCAGCCCGCCCAGGTTCTCCCGGCTCGCGCTCGCGTGCTCCTGGTACGCCGACGCCAGGTGCTGGGCGTTCGGCAGGTGGCCGAACGCGTCCGACGAGATGCTGATCGCCGCCGTCGCGGAGGCTATCCGGTCCAACAGCTCGGCCTGTTCCGCCAGCAGCGCCGAATACCGGTCGAGCGCTCCTGGCTCCACCCGAAACCCGCTGTCCCCCATGCCAGTTGCCCTTCCTCGATGACCACGCAGATGACCGCGCAACAGGCCGGTCATCGTACTGATCATCACGCAAAGGCTTCGCAAACAGATCTCCCGGAAGGGCTGACGCACCCCCCGCCGCCCCAGCAGAATGGCCACGAATCCAGGGGGTTGACATGACTCGTCGCCAGAAGGCGCTCCTCGCATCCGCCGCCGCGGCCGTCACCGCCGCCGCCACCGTCCTGCTCTGGCCCGCCCCCCACCACCAGGCCGCCGCCCCTCCACCTCCTCCCCCCAGCGCCTCCCCGACACCTTCACCGTCCCCGACCAAGACGTACCCGTATCCGTTCTATCCGGTGAACACCTGTTTCCTGATCCCGTCGTACAGCGACGTCAAGGACTACACGGTCGTCCCGTGCGACCAGCCGCACGATGCCCAGACCGTCGCGGCCATCAGGCTTCCGGAAGGGCTGACGGACAACACCACGCTCGGCCGGACCCTGGTGCAGCTCTGCAAGCCCGTCGTGGAAGAGGTGGAGAAACGGCAGAACGGCGGTGGCCCGTACTTCAACAACCCGATCGGTCCGCTCATGGGTTTCTACAACGAGGGCTACCGGGACGTGAACTGCACCGTGACGTTCTCCCAGTGGCCCAAGGGGCCGCACCCCGCCGCACCGCTCCGCTGACCGCCCGCCGCCCGTAAGGTGGCTCGCATGGTGAGCCTTGTGGAGCGTGAGCGGGCCCGGTTGAGCGGGTTGATGGTGGGGGCGGGGCCGGAGGGGGCCACGTTGTGTGCGGGGTGGGCGGTGCGGGATCTGGCGGCGCATCTGGTGGTGCGGGAGGGGCGGCCGGATGCGGCGGTGGGGATTCGGGTGCGGGGGCTGGCGGGGTGGACGGGGCGGGTGCAGGGGAGGGCGGCGGAACGGCCGTTCGGGGAGTTGGTGAAGTCGTTCCGGTCGGGGCCGCCAGCCTGGTCGCCGTTCAATCTGCCGGGGGTGGACGGGGCGGCGAACCTGGTGGAGTTCTTCGTGCACGCGGAGGACGTGCGGCGGGCGGTGGAGTTCGGGCCGGAGCCGCTGGAGGAGGAGTTGGCGGAGGCGTTGTGGAAGCGGGTGCCGATGGTGGCCCGGTTCGGTGACGCGCGGTCGCCGGTCTCGTTGCGGCTGGTGCACCCGGACGGCCGGGAGGTGACGGTGCGCCGGAAGGGGGCGCCGGTGGTGACGGTGACGGGCGGGCCGGGCGAGCTGGTGCTGTTCCTGTACGGGCGGGGCGAGCGGACCGCGGTGGTGGCGGAGGGCGAGCCGGGCGCGGTGGAGGCGCTGGCGCACGTGCTGCCGCTGCCGGTGGCCTGACGGCGCGTCGGGCGGTGGGGCGGGGCCGGTGGTGTGCCAGCCTGGCGGCACCCCGGTTTCCCGTCCTGCTTCAGGAGCGTGCGCGCATGGTGAGCACCGAATACTGGCCCGGTTCGCCGAACTGGATCGATCTCGGCAGTCCGGACGTCGCCGAGTCGGCGCTGTTCTACGGGGCGGTGTTCGGCTGGTCGTTCGACCCGGTCGGCGGGCCGGAGGCGGGCGGCTACGGGTACTTCCGGCTGGCGGGCCGGACGGTGGCGGCGGCGGGGCCGCTGACCGAGGTGGCGGCGCTGCCCGCGTGGACGGTGTACTTCCGGACGGCGGACGCGGCGGACGCCGCGGCGGCCGCGGAGCGGGCGGGCGGCACGGTGCGGGTGCCGGCCTCGGCGGTGCCGGGGCAGGGGCGGTTCGCGCAGCTGACCGACCCGGCGGGCGGCCGGTTCGCGGTGTGGGAGCCGGGCGGGACGGTCGGCCTGGACGTGGTGGGCGGGGTCGGCGCGCTGTGCTGGGCCGAGCTGCACACCCCGGACGCGGCGGGCGCGCTGCGGTTCTACCAGGGGCTGTTCGACTGGCGGACCCGGGACAGCGGGGTGCCGGACGCGGCGTACACGGTGCTGCGGACGGCGGAGGGCGCGGACGGGTTCGCGGCCTCGTTCGGCGGGGTGGCGGGCGTGCACCCGCGGGTGGACGTGGGCTGGCTGCCGCACTTCGCGGTCGCGGACGCGCTGCTGACGACCGATCTGGTCCGCCGGTCCGGCGGCAGCGTGCTGGTCCCGCCGGAGCCGGTCCCCACGGTGGGCCGGATCGCGGTCCTGGCCGACCCCTTCGGCGCCCAGTTCGCGCTCCTGGAGCCGGAGCCCCGCCGCGGCTGAGACGGCGGGGCGCGGGACCGGGCGGATCGGGTCGGGTCGGGTCGGGTCAGCGGACGGGGTGCCCGGTGGCCCGGAGTTCGTCCTTGACCTGGCCGATCGTCAGGTCGCCGAAGTGGAAGACGCTGGCGGCGAGGACGGCGTCGGCGCCGGCGTCGACGGCGGGGGCGAAGTCGGCGAGCTTGCCGGCGCCGCCGGAGGCGATGACGGGGATGGAGACGGCCTTGCGGGCGGCCCGGATCATCTCCAGGTCGTAGCCGTCCTTGGTGCCGTCGGCGTCCATCGAGTTGAGCAGGATCTCACCGGCGCCGAGTTCGGCGGCGCGCACCGCCCACTCGATCGCGTCGAGGCCGGTGCCGCGGCGGCCGCCGTGGGTGGTGACCTCGAAGCCGGAGGCGGTCTCGGTGCCCTCGGGGCAGCGCCGGGCGTCGACCGAGAGGACGAGCACCTGGCGGCCGAAGCGCCGGGCGATCTCGCGGACAAGTTCGGGGCGGGCGATCGCGGCGGTGTTGACGCCGACCTTGTCGGCGCCGGCCCGGAGCAGCCTGTCGACGTCCTCGACGGCGCGGACGCCGCCGCCGACGGTGAGCGGGATGAAGACCTGTTCGGCGGTGCGGCGGACCACGTCGTAGGTGGTCTCCCGGGAGCCGGAGGAGGCGGTGATGTCGAGGAAGGTCAACTCGTCGGCGCCCTGGGCGTCGTAGAGCTTGGCGAGTTCGACGGGGTCGCCGGCGTCGCGCAGGTTCTGGAAGTTGACGCCCTTGACGACGCGTCCGGCGTCCACGTCGAGGCAGGGGATGACGCGTACTGCGAGTGTCACGGCTGGGTGCCTTCCAAAGTGCGGACCGGGCCGGGTCGGTGGGCGTCGACCTCGACCTCGACCATCGTCCGGGAGTCGGTCAGGGCCTGGACCACCACCATGGTGGTGACCGGCCGGACCGCGTCGAAGAGTTCCTTGTGGGCGCGGGCGGCCTCGTCGCGGTCCCGGAGGTGGGTGAGGTACATCCGGGTGCGGACCACGTCGGCGGCGCCGAGACCGTGTGCGGCGAGGGCGTCGAGGGCCGCGGCGAAGGCGGCGAGGGTCTGCCCGTACGGGTCGCCCTCGTGGTCGACGACGCCGTCGGGGCGGCGGGCGGTGCAGCCCGCGACCAGGACGAAGTCCCCGGCCGCCACCGCCCGGGAGGAGCCGTAGCGGTCCTCGGCGGGGGACGGCGCGGCGGTGCGGGCGGGGGCGGCCGGGGTTTCGTCGGTCATCGGGACACAGCCTCCAGGGCCTCTTCGAGGGTGAACTTCTGCTCGTAGAGCGCCTTCCCCACGATCGAGCCCTCGACGCCCTCCGGCACCAGGGTGGCGATGGCGCGCAGGTCGTCGAGCGAGGACACGCCGCCGGAGGCGACCACGGGCTTGTCGGTGGCGGCGCAGACGTCGCGCAGCAGCTGCAGGTTGGGGCCGGTCAGGGTGCCGTCGCGGTTGACGTCGGTGACCACGTAGCGGGCGCAGCCCTCGGCGTCGAGGCGGGCCAGCACGTCGTAGAGCTGGCCGCCGTCGCGGGTCCAGCCGCGGCCGCGCAGGGTGGTGCCGACCACGTCGAGGCCGACGGCGATCTTGTCGCCGTGCTCGGCGATGACCTTGGCGACCCACTCGGGGGCCTCCAGGGCGGCGGTGCCGAGGTTGACCCGGGTGCAGCCGGTGGCGAGGGCCGCGGCCAGCGACTCGTCGTCGCGGATGCCGCCGGACAGCTCGACCTTGATGTCGAGGCGGCCGGTGACCTCGCGGAGCAGCTCGCGGTTGCTGCCGGTGCCGAAGGCGGCGTCCAGGTCGACCAGGTGCAGCCACTCGGCGCCGGCGTTCTGCCAGGCCAGGGCGGCGGCGAGCGGCTCGCCGAAGGAGGTCTCGGTGCCGGAGGCGCCCTTGACCAGGCGGACCGCCCGGCCGTCGCGGACGTCGACGGCGGGCAGCAGTTCGAGGCGGTTGGTCATGGTGTGGAGGACTCTTCCGTCGTCAGAGGGTGTCGACCCAGTTGGTCAGCAGGGCGGCGCCGGCGTCGCCGGACTTCTCGGGGTGGAACTGGGTGGCCCAGAGCGGGCCGTTCTCCACGGCGGCGACGAACGGCTGCCCGTGGGTCGCCCAGATCACCTTGGGGGCGCGGATCTTCTCCGAGTGGGTCTCCAGCACCCAGTGCCGGACGCCGTAGGAGTGCACGAAGTAGAACCGGGTGTCGGCGTCCATCCCGGCGAACATCCGGGTGCCCTCGGGGGCGTCGACGGTGTTCCAGCCCATGTGCGGGACGATCGGCGCGTCCAGCGGCTCGACGACGCCGGGCCACTCGTCGCAGCCGGCGGTCTCGACGCCGTGCTCGACGCCCTTCTCGAACAGGATCTGCATGCCGACGCAGATGCCGAGCACGGGGCGGCCGCCGGCCAGCCGGCGGCCGATCACCTGCTCGCCGCGGACGGCCTTCAGGCCGCGCATGCAGGCTTCGAAGGCGCCGACGCCGGGGACCAGCAGGCCGTCGGCGTCCAGGGCCTCCTGGAAGTTCGAGGTGACGGTGACGGTGGCGCCGGTGCGTTCGACCGCGCGCTGGGCGGAGCGCAGGTTGCCGGAGCCGTAGTCCAGCACCACGACGTTCTTGGCCATGGGGAGTCTCCTAGAGGCGCATGATGCCGGCGGCCAGGCACATGGCCGAGGCGAAGGCGAGGACGAGGACGACGCCCTTGGGCAGCTTCTGCTTCCAGAACGACCAGACGCCGCCCGCGAAGAACAGGCCGAGGACGATCAGCAGCGTCGCCATCAGAGCGCGCCCTTGGTGGAGGGCAGGATGCCGGCGGCGCGCGGGTCGTGCTCGGAGGCGTAGCGCAGCGCCCGGGCGAGCGCCTTGAACTGGCACTCGACGATGTGGTGGGCGTTGCGGCCGTAGGGCACGTGCACGTGCAGCGCGATCTGCGCCTGCGCGACGAAGGACTCCAGGATGTGCCGGGTCATCGTGGTGTCGTAGGCGCCGATCATCGGGGCCATGTTCTCGGGCTCGGTGTGCACCAGGTACGGGCGGCCGGAGAGGTCGACGGTGACCTGGGCGAGCGACTCGTCCAGCGGGACGGTGCAGTTGCCGAACCGGTAGATGCCGACCTTGTCGCCGAGCGCCTGCTTGAAGGCGGCGCCGAGCGCGAGGGCGGTGTCCTCGATGGTGTGGTGGGTGTCGATGTGCAGGTCGCCCTCGGTCTTGACGGTGAGGTCGAAGAGGCCGTGGCGGCCGAGCTGGTCGAGCATGTGGTCGTAGAACCCGACGCCCGTGGAGACGTCCGTCTTTCCGGTTCCGTCGAGGTCGATCTCGACCAGGACGGAGGTCTCCTTGGTGGTGCGTTCGACGCGGCCGATGCGGGACATGCGGGGTTACAGCTCCTTGGTTGCGAGCGAGACGGCGCTGAGGAACGCGTCGTTCTCGGCGGGGGTGCCGGCGGTGACGCGCAGCCGTCCGGGGACGCCGTTGTCGCGGATCAGCACGCCCTGGTCGAGGATCGCCCGCCACACCGCGTGGGTGTCCTCGAAGCGGCCGAACTGGATGAAGTTGGCGTCGGACTCGGTGACGTCGAGCCCGAGCCCGCGCAGCGCGGTGACCACCCGGTCGCGCTCGGACTTGAGCCGGTCGACGTAGCCGAGCAGGGTGTCGGTGTGCTCCAGGCAGGCCAGCGCGGTGGCCTGGGTGACGGCCGACAGGTGGTAGGGCAGCCGGACCAGCTGGACGGCGTCCACCACGGCCGGGTCGGCGGCGAGGTAGCCGAGCCGCAGCCCGGCCGCGCCGAACGCCTTCGACATGGTGCGGCTGATCACCAGGTTCGGGCGGCCCTCCAGCAGCGGCAGCAGCGAGGCGCGGTGCGAGAACTCGACGTACGCCTCGTCGACCACCACCATGCTGGGCCCGGCGGCCTGCGCGGCCTCGTACAGGGCGAGCACGGTGTCGGCCGCGACGGCGGTGCCGGTCGGGTTGTTCGGCGAGCAGACGAACACCACGTCGGGGCGGAGCTCGGCGATCGCGGCCCGGGCGGCGTCCACGTCGATGGTGAAGTCGGCGTTGCGCGGGCCGGAGACCCAGCCGGTGCCGGTGCCGCGGGCGATCAGGGCGTGCATCGAGTACGAGGGCTCGAAGCCGATCGCGGTGCGGCCGGGGCCGCCGAAGGTCTGCAGCAGCTGCTGGAGGACCTCGTTGGAGCCGTTGGCGGCCCAGACCTGGTCCTTCGACACCTCGAAGCCGGTGGTGTCGCTCAGGTACTTCGCCAGGCCGGTGCGCAGCTCGACCGCGTCCCGGTCGGGGTAGCGGTTGAGGGTGCGGGCGGCCTCGGCGACCCGCTCGGCGATCCGGGCGACCAGCGGCTCGGGCAGCGGGTACGGGTTCTCGTTGGTATTGAGCTGCACGGGCACGTCCAACTGCGGTGCGCCGTACGGGGACTGGCCGCGCAGTTCGTCGCGGACGGGGAGGTCGTCGATCTTGGTCACGTGCCGGGAACCGTCCAGTCGAATCGGGCCTTCACAGCGTCGCCGTGACCGGGCAGGTCCTCGGCCTCGGACAGGGTGACCACGTGCGCGGCGATGCCGGCCAGCGCCTCGCGGTCGTACTCGACGACCTGGACGCCGCGCAGGAAGGTCTGCACGGACAGGCCGGCGGAGTGGCAGGCGCAGCCGCCGGTGGGCAGCACGTGGTTGGAGCCGGCCGCGTAGTCGCCCAGCGAGACCGGGGTGTAGCGGCCGAGGAAGATCGCGCCCGCGTTGCGGACCCGCTCGGAGACGGCGTGCGGCTCGGCGGTCTGGATCTCCAGGTGCTCGGCGGCGTAGGCGTTGACCACGGCGAGGCCCTGCTCCAGGCCGTCGACCAGGATGATGCCGGACTGCGGGCCGCCCAGCGCCTCGGCCACCCGCTCGCTGTGCTTGGTCCGGGCGACCTGGGTCTTCAGCTCGGCCTCGACCGCGTCCGCCAGCAGCGGGGAGGCGGTGACCAGCACCGAGCCGGAGGTCGGGCCGTGCTCGGCCTGGCTGATCAGGTCGGCGGCGACCTCGGCGGCGTCCGCGGTGTCGTCGGCGAGGACCATGATCTCGGTCGGGCCGGCCTCCGAGTCGATGCCGATCCGGCCCGCGAACAGGCGCTTGGCGGCGGCGACGTAGATGTTGCCGGGGCCGGTGACCAGGTTGACGGGCGCGCACTCCTCGGTGCCGAGCGCGAACATCGCGACCGCCTGGGCGCCGCCGACCGCGTACACCTCGTCGACGCCGAGCAGCGCGCAGGCCGCCAGGATGGTCGGGTGGACCCGGCCGCCGAACGCCTTCTGCGGCGGCGAGGTGACGGCGATGCCGGCCACCCCGGCCTCCTGGGCGGGCACCACGTTCATCACCACGGAGGACGGGTAGACGGCGAGGCCGCCGGGCACGTACAGGCCGACCCGGTCGACCGGCACCCAGCGCTGGGTGACGGTGCCGCCGGGGACCACCCGGGTGCTGTGGCCGACCCGGCGCTGGTCGGCGTGGACGGCGCGGGCGCGGCGGATCGACTCCTCCAGCGCGGCGCGGACCTTCGGGTCGAGCTGCTCCAGGGCTTCGGCGATCTGCCCGGCCGGGACGCGGGTCGACTCCAGCCGGACGCCGTCGAAGCGCTCGGTGATCTCGATCAGCGCCGCGACGCCGCGATGGCGGACGTCCTCCGCGATCGGCCGCACCTTCTCCAGGGCGGCCTCGACGTCGAACTCGGCACGGGGCAGCACGTCTCGCGGGTCCGTGGAGGAGCCGCGGAGGTCGATTCGAGAGATCACAGCGCCAAGTGTAAGGAGTGGTGAAAAGCGGCAGCCGGGCATTTCAGTCCGTGATACGAAAGGTGAGACGGCTTCAAGATCATCATGGGGGAACGGTGGAGCAGGCTCCGGACGACTGGACCGAGACCGAACGCGGCCTCTGGGAGGCGTTCCGCAACGGCGAGGTGTACGACCTGCGGGCCGAGCGGCCGCGCCGCCAGGCCCGGCTCTACCTGCCCGCGCCCGCCGGGAAGACCGTGCGGGCCGACGGCGCGGCGGAGGGCCCGGACGACCCGTTCGCCGACGAGCCCTGGGGCGCCGGGCGCACCGTCCGGGCCGAGGTGATCTCCCGGCTGCTGCTGGCCGGTCCGCCGCCCCACCCCGGCAAGGTCGCCTCGCTGAAGCTCACCGGCGCCGAGATCACCGGACCGCTCCGGCTGGCCGGCGGCCGGATCGACAGCTACGTCGAGTTCCAGCTCTGCCGCTTCGACCGGAAACTGCTGATCTCCGAGGCCGCGATCGGCACCCTGCGGCTGGTCTCCTGCCGCCTCCCCCGGATCGAGGCGTCCCGGCTGGCCAGCGAGGGCGACGTGCACCTCGCCCGCTGCGGCGTACGCGACGGCATCCGGCTCACCGACGCCCGGATCGGCACCGACCTGCTGCTCAACCAGAGCGCTGTCGGCCCCGACCTGTACGGCCGGGCGATCTCCGCCGACGGGCTGACCGTCAACCAGGACGTCGAGGCCGAACGCCTGGAGCTCAAGGGCGAGTTGAGCCTCCGCTCGGCCCGGATCGGCGGCCGCCTGGCGCTCCGCGGGGCCCAGCTGCACGCCGCCCCCGGCAACCCCAACGCGCTGGACGCCGCCCGGATCAGCATCGGCCACACCCTGTACCTGGCCAGCTCCGAGGACGCCGACTGGACCGCCTCGCGCTCGGTGTACGGCTCCGGCTACGGCGCGCCCGCGGCCACCGTCGTCGACCGCCGGACCGTCGTCTACACCCCGTTCCGCTCCTGGGGCCGGGTCCGGCTCTCCGACGCCCGCTTCGAGAACGCCTGCCTGATCTCGCTCGCCGAGTTCCACCTCGGCCCCGGCGAGGAGCTCTCGCTCAGCCGCATCCAGTCCCCCGAGCTCCGCTTCACCTGCGAGGTCCCGCCGACCGGCGCGGTCTCGCTCAGCCGGGCCCGGATCGGCAACCTGATCGACACCCCGGGCAGCTGGCCCACCGACCACCACGTCTCGCTCACCGGCTTCACCTACGAGGCGCTCCGCCCCGCCGAGCCCTTCCCGCTGGGGCGCCGGATCGCCTGGGTCGACTCCGGCCGGGAGTTCCGGCCCGAGGCGTACGAGCAGCTCGCCGCCGCCCTGCGCCGCGACGGCGCCGACGAGGACGCCCGCACCGTGCTGCACGCCAAGCAGCGCCGCCGCCGGCGCACCCTCCCGCTGCCCGGCCGGATCTGGGGCCACCTGCAGGACGTCGCGATCGGCTACGGCTACCGGCCCGGCCGGGCCGCCGCCTGGCTGGTCCTCGCCTGGGCGCTCGGCACCGCCTACTTCGCCGCGCACCCGCCGGGCCCGCTCAAGGCCGACGAGGTCCCCACCTGGAACGCCGCGCTGTACGCCGCGAGCAAGGTGCTGCCGCTGGTCGACCTCGGCCAGTCCGGCTGGAACCCGGACGGCCACGGCCAGTGGGTCGCCGCCGCCCTGGTGCTCACCGGCTGGGTGCTCGCCACCACCGCCGTGGCCGGCGCCACCCGCCTGCTCCAGCGCGGCTGACCGCCCCGCCGGGCCGACCCGTGCCGGGAACTGCGGCGCGGCGGCGGCCCGTCGCCAACTACGCTGTCCGCCGTGACTGATCGGCTCCCGCTCTTCCCGCTGAACACGGTCCTCTTCCCGGGCCTGGTGATGCCCCTGCACGTCTTCGAGGAGCGCTACCGCCGCCTGGTCGCGGACCTGCAGAAACTTCCCGAGGACGCGCCGCGCCGCTTCGGCGTGGTCGCGATCCGGGACGGGCGCGAGATCGCGCCGGTCCGCGAGAGCGAGGAGCCGGCCGGCCCGCTGGACGGCCTCGGCGCGCCCGGCGGCGACCCGCTCGACGCCCTGCACCCGGTCGGCTGCGTCGCCGACATCGCCTCCGTCCAGGAGCAGCCCGAGGGCCACTACGAGCTGCTGGTCACCGGCACCACCCGGTTCCGGCTGCGCTCGCTGGACGCCACCGGCGCCTACCTGGTGGGCGAGGTCTCCGCCCTCGCCGAGCAGCCCGGCGAGGGCTCCGGCGCGCTCTCGGCCGGGGTCGAACGGGCCTTCCGCACCTACCAGAAGCGGCTGGTCGGCGCCCGCGAGGCCACCCTCGCCGCCGAGCCGGACCTGCCCGACGACCCGCAGGTGCTCTCCTACCTGGTCGCGGCCGCCACCGCGCTGCCCACCCACGTCAAGCAGGAGCTGCTCGCCAGCCCCGACACCGCGCACCGGCTGGCCCGCGAACTCGAACTGCTGCGGCACGAGAGCGCCGTCATCGCCCGGCTGCCCTCGCTGCCCGCCGCCGACCTCACCCGCCAGGCATTCAGCCCGAACTGAGGACCCACTGCCCATGGCCAGGAAGAAGACCGCCGGCGGCACGCCCGCCACCGTCGCCCTCGACACCGCCGGCGTCCCGTTCACCGTCCACGAGTACACCCACGACCCGGCCGCCGCCTCCTACGGCGCCGAGGCCGCCGAGGTGCTGGGCGTCGACCCGGGCCGGGTGTTCAAGACCCTGCTCGCCGAGGCCGACGGCGTGCTCGCCGTCGCCGTCGTCCCGGTCTCCGGCCGGCTCGACCTCAAGGCGCTGGCCGGCGCGCTCGGCGCGAAGCGCGCCGCGATGGCCGACCCGGCCGCCGCCGAGCGTTCCACCGGCTACGTGCTGGGCGGCATCTCGCCGCTCGGCCAGCGCAAGCGGCTGCGCACGGTCGTCGACCGCACCCTGCACGACTGGCCCACCGTCTACGTCTCGGCCGGCCGCCGCGGCCTGGAGGTGGAGCTCTCCCCCGCCGACCTGGTCCGGCTCACGGCGGCCGTCACCGCCCCGATCTCCCGGGACTGACCGGGACTGAGCAGGGCCTGCACTCAGGCGTGGTCCGCCGGGGGCTGCGGCACCTGCGGCGCCTGCGGGGGCATCGCCCAGTACGGCGGGCGGTCGGGCTCGCGCTTGCCGAAGGTCGCGGAGAGGGCGAGCAGCGCGATCATCGCCGTCATCGGCCAGACCAGCAGCGCGCCGTGCGCGGAGAGCTCCAGCGGCCCGTCGAAGCGGCCGCCGTCGCCGACCGCGAGGGCGTGCGCCCGCAGGTCGGAGGTCGGGCCGAGCCGGACGCCGAGCTGCCAGGCCCCCAGCGAGCCGAGCAGGCCGCCCAGGGCGAGGCCGACGGCGACGGCGATGCCGCCGCCGCGGGACCGGGTCCAGAGGAAGGCGGCGAGGGCGGTGGCGAGACCGAAGGCCAGGCCCAGGGTGGAGAAGACGCCGACGGCGCCGATCAGCTCCTCGCCCTCGGGGTCGCGGTAGAGGATCCGGTTGCCCGAGACCTGGTAGCCGATCCGGGGGGCGAGCCAGAGCCACAGCAGGCCGAGCACACCGCCGAGGACCGCCCCGACCACGGTGATGACCGCGCCGATCCGCAACTCGGGCCCGAGCTGCGGCCGCTCGGCGTGGGGAGGCTGCTGCGACGGGTGCGGCGGGGCCGCGAACGGGTCCGGCCCGGGCGTGCTACCCGCAGGTGTGTTCGGTACGGTCACGTCCCCATCGTTTCACGACCGAACCCGCACCTGTCGATGCCGTCACCGAAGTGCCCCGGAGCAGGAGCGCCTCAGCGGGCGGCCCGCCGGTAGGCCCAGGTGGCGAGGGTGAGGGAGACCAGGCCGACGGCCGCGCAGACGCCGAGGTCGAGGGCGACCAGGCCCCAGTCGGGGCGGGGGGCGAAGGTGCGGGCGAAGGCGTCGACGCCGTAGCTGGAGGGCAGCAGGTCGCGCAGCCACTGGACGGGCTCGGGGAGCCGGGAGGCGGGCAGGACGCCGAGCAGCAGGGCCGCGGACATGCCGAGCTGTCCGGCGAGGGTGGCGAGTTCCTGCCGGGGGGCGAGCAGCCCGAGGGCGGCGCCGAGCCCGGCCAGCGCGGCGCCGGCCGGCGGGACGACGAGGAGCAGCACCCAGAGCCGGCCGAGCGGCAGGTCGAACATCCAGCCGCCGAGGCCGGCCGTGACCAGGGCGCCGGGCACGGTGAAGGAGGCGTACGCGGCGGCGGTGCCGAGCACCACCGAGGCGGGCGGCACCGGCAGCGTGGCGTAGTGGTCGAGGCCGCCGGTGGCGCGGAGCCGGCCGAAGTACTGGGCGAGCAGGTTGAGCGCGACGAAGGCGACCACCAGGACGGCGGAGCCCGCCACCACGGCGTGCGCGGACGGGTTGTCGCCGGGGTCGACGACGCCGCGCATCATCACCAGGATGCCGACGGACTGGAAGGTCGCGACGAACAGCAGCGGGATCCGGGAGACCTTGGCCCGGGCCAGCTGGGCCCGGTAGACGGCGGCCAGTGCGGGCAGCAGCCGGGCGGCGGGCGCCAGCGGGGCGGGGCCGGTGGTGAGCGCCGGGGTGTCGAGCAGGGTCATCGGGCGAGTCCTCCGTGCCGGCCGCCGAGCCGGAGGTAGGCGTCCTCCAGGGTGGGGGTGGCGAGGGTGAAGTCGTCGAGCGCGGCGAAGGCCGGTCCGGTGGTGACGGCGGCGACCAGGTCGCGGGCCTCGTCGGGGGTGGTGCGCAGGGTCCAGCGGCGGCCGGTGCGCTCGGCGCGTTCGGCGAGCGCGGCGACGGCGGGGACGCCGAGCGGGGCGTCGGCGCGCCACACCAGGTCGAGCCGGACGTGGCCGTCGACCAGGGCCTTCAGCCCGCCGGGCGTGTCGCAGGCGATCACCTTGCCGTTGTCGACGACGGCGACCCGGTCGAGGACGGTCTCGGCCTCGATGACGTTGTGGGTGACCAGCAGCACGGTGGTGCCGCGTTCGGCCCGGCGACGGTCGACGGCGTCCCAGACGGCGCGCCGGGCGACCGGGTCCATGCCGGTGGTGGGCTCGTCCAGGACCAGCAGCGGGCGTTCGCCGACCAGGACGGCGGCGAAGCAGGCGAGGCGGCGCTGGCCGCCGGAGAGCTTGGCGAGCGGGCGGTGGGCGAGCGGCTCCAGGCCGAGTTCGGTGATCACCTCGGCGGTCTCGGCGCGGGCGGCGGCCCGGGTGAGGCCGCGCAGCCGTCCGGTGGTCTCGGCGGCGAGGGCGACGGTGAGCTCGTCGAGGGCGGTGGACTCCTGGCCGAGGTAGCCGAGCAGCCGGGCGGCCCGTTCGGGGTGCCGGACGATGTCGTGGCCGAGCAGCTCGATCCGCCCGGCGTCGGGCCGGAGCAGCCCGGTGAGCTGGCGGACCAGGGTGGACTTGCCGGCGCCGTTGGGCCCGAGCAGCCCGAACACCTCGCCGCGCCGGACGGCGAGGTCGATGCCGTCGTTGGCCCGGACCACCGCGGCGCCCGTCCGGTAGGTCTTGACCAGGCCGCTGACCGTGCAGCAGCCCTGAGGTGCCTTGCTCACGACGGAAGACTCTACGCGCCGCAACGGGCGTTCCGGGCACGCGGGGTGCGGCGGTCAGCTGTCCTCCGGGACGGCGGCGGGCTGCCGGGTGTCGGGGACCCGGGCGGCCAGCTCCTTCCAGAAGCCCTCCCGGATGGCGTACCTGTCCTGCTCGTCGATCTGGTCCTCCTTGTGCGCGAGCAGGCCGAACCGGGCGGCGTAGCGCAGCAGTTCGCCGTCCAGGCGGTGCGGGATGCGCGGGTGGTCGGTCCACAGCAGGGCGGGGTGGCCGTCGGCGGGGAGGCGGTCGAGCCAGCGGCGGGCGAACACCTGGCCGACCTCCTGCGGGTCGCCGCCGACGCTGGTGATGTCCTCCTCGCGGTCGGCCCAGCGCTGGGCGGAGGTGGTGAGCCGGTCCAGGGTGGGCAGCGCGTCGGCGGCGGTGGCGGTGTCGGCCCGGTGGTCGACCCAGCCGCGGTCGGAGGACCAGCGCAGCACCGGGCCGCCGGTGGCGCCGGCGGGGCCGGGGGGCGCGGTGGCGGCCCGGCCGGCCAGGTCCTTGGGGGTGGGGATGACCCGGAGCGGGGCGGGGCGGGCGGCGGGCGCGGGCGGGGCGGGCGCCGGGCGGGGGCGCGGCGCGGCGACCGGGAGCACGGCGACGGCGACCGCGGCGGGGGTCGGGGCCAGCACGGCGACGGGGGCGACCGGCAGGGCGGCGGGCGCGGCGGCGGGTTCGCGCGGGCGGGCCCAGCGCTCGATCCAGGCGCGGTCCAGCACCCGGCGCTCGTCGGCCTCGCCGACCAGTTCCTCGGACTGGTTGAAGTCCCCGTCGGCGGCCTCCAGCGCCCACAGGTGCAGGGCCACCCCGTGCTCCTTGGCGGAGGCGACGCCGGGCAGCAGGTCGCCGTCGCCGGTGACCAGCACGACGTCGGCGCAGGCGTGGTTGCGGGCGAGTTCGCTGAGTTCGGCGTGCATGGCGGCGTCGACGCCCTTCTGCACCCAGCGGCCCTCGGCCCGGGTGAGCGCGCCGAGCCGGACGGTGACCCGGGGCAGGACCCGCAGGCGGCGGTGCTCGGGGGCGGGGCGGCGGTCGACGGCGGCGTCGAACCAGTAGATCCGCAGCAGCGGCAGGCCGGTCTCCTCCTCGGCGCGGTCGCGCAGCGCGTTGATCAGCACCGGGTGGTCCACGGCGATCCGGGACCGGCCGGGTTCGCCCGCGAGCAGGCTGGCGGCCGCTCCCAGCAGGTAGCCCGCGTCGACCAGGACGACGCAGCGGTCCATCTCCGGAACCTCCTCCTCGGCCCGGCCCCGGCGGTGGGGGCGCCGCGCGGCGGTCCGGCGACCGTTGGGCACACCTTTCCCCCTCGTTCGCCCGGCGAACCGCGCCCGGGGCCCCGCCGCGGCGGGGCCCCGGTGGCTCAGCGGGCGGTGGGGTGTCCGTCGCCGGTGATCGCGGTGCCGATGTGGTAGGCGGCGACGGAGCGCTCGCCGGAGGCGGTGACGGTGATCGACCCGGGAGCCTGGGCGGGCAGCAACTCGGTGATGGCGCGCCGCAGTTCGGGGTCCTCCAGCAGGGCCAGCTTGAACTGGAGGCGGAGCGCGGCGGCCGCGTCCTGGTCGCCGGGGAGCTGGACGGCGTGGCCGACGGCGGTCTCCAGGGCGGCGGCCCGGTCGGGGCGGCGGCCCAGCACGGTCTGCAGCAGGCGGCGGCCCAGGTTGGCGGTGGCGTCGGCGGCGGCGTCCTCCGCCCGGGTGAGGACGGCCGCGCCGTAGCTGCCGACGGCGGCGGTGAGGTACGGGCCGGCCTGTTCGACCAGCTGGACGATTTCGGTGCTCATGCTGCCCCCAACTCGGCTTCGTTCCACGTGCTGTGACGGAGCGTAGAGCACAGCGGGGCGCGGGGTCCGGCGCGAGCGGCGGCCGTCGGCGTGGTCGCCCGCACGGGCAGGTCACTGCCCGTGCCGCGGTCCTGCCGACGGCCCTCCTCCGCTTCGCGCGGTTCCCCGCGCCCCTGTGTTCCGCGCGCGGCCGCGTGTCGGCCGGGTGTCAGCCGCGCAGTTCGGCCGCGACCAGCTCGGCGATCTGGACGGCGTTGAGGGCCGCGCCCTTGCGCAGGTTGTCGTTGGAGAGGAACAGCGACAGCCCGTGGTCGACCGTCTCGTCGGCGCGGATGCGGCCGACGTAGCTCGGGTCCTGGCCGGCGGCCTGGAGCGGGGTGGGAATGTCGGTGAGGACGACGCCGGGGGCGTCGGCGAGCAGTTCGGCGGCGCGCTCGGGGGCGAGCGGGCGGGCGAAGCGGGCGTTGACCTGGAGCGAGTGGCCGGTGAAGACCGGGACGCGGACGCAGGTGCCGGAGACCTTGAGCTCGGGGATGCCGAGGATCTTGCGGCTCTCGTGGCGGAGCTTCTGCTCCTCGTCGGTCTCGTTGCTGCCGTCGTCGACGACCGACCCGGCCAGCGGGATCACGTTGAAGGCGATCGGGCGCCGGTACACGCCGGGGGCGGGGTACTCGACGGCGGCGCCGTCGTGGACGAGCGCGGCGGCCCCGTCGACGACCTTGCGGGCCTGCTCGTGCAGTTCGGAGACGCCGGCCAGGCCGGAGCCGGAGACCGCCTGGTAGGTGGAGACCACCAGGGCGACCAGCTCGGACTCCTCGTGCAGCGGGCGCAGCACGGGCATCGCGGCCATGGTGGTGCAGTTCGGGTTGGCGATGATGCCCTTGGGGCGGTCGGCGATCGCGTCGGGGTTGACCTCGGCGACGACCAGCGGGACCTCGGGGTCGCGGCGCCAGGCGGAGGAGTTGTCGATGACGACGGCTCCGGCGGCGGCGACCTCGGGGGCGAGGGCCTTGGAGGTGCTGCCGCCCGCCGAGAAGATCACGATGTCGAGGCCGCTGTAGTCGGCCGTGGCGGCGTCCTCGACGGCGACCTCGGTGTCCTTCCAGGGCAGGGTGCGCCCCGCCGAGCGGGCCGAGGCGAACAGCCGCAGCTGCTCGACCGGGAACTGGCGCTGCGCCAGGATCTCGCGGACCACGCCGCCGACCTGGCCGGTGGCTCCTACGATGCCGATCCTCATCAGTCTCCTCCTCCTAGCGGTTCTGCCCACTCATCATGCCTTGTCAGAGCGGGTTTTCGCGGAGCCGTCCCAAAGCGTGAACGCTCGCCGTCCAGCTCGACAAGCCCTCCTGCCGGGGCGCTCCGGAACGGGAAAATCTGCGTGCGGGTCAGGCGTGCGCGAGCAGTGGCAGCCGGACCGCGGGGGTGGGGATCCGGCCGTCGCGGTGCAGCAGGGCCTTGAGCGCGGTGGGGTTGGGGCCGGCGAAGGCGGCCCGGGAGACCTCGGCGAGTTCGGCGCCGAGCTTGCGGGCGAGCGCGGCGTCCCCGTCCTGCCAGGCCCGGTGCAGGGCGACGAAGCGGGCGGTCTCCAGGTGGGCGGAGGCGAGGATGCCGCCGTCGGCGCCCAGCGCGAGCAGCGGGGAGAGGAACAGGTCGTCGCCGGCCAGGACGCCGCGCGGCTCGGCGGCCAGCAGGGCGACGGTCTCCTCGTCGATGCCGCCGGGCGCGTACTTGACGCCCGCGACGCCGGGGGTGGCCAGCAGGTCGAGCAGGGTGGCGGCGCCGAGCGGCTGCCCGGTGCGGTACGGGATGTGGTAGATCACCAGCGGCACGGGCGAGTGCGCGGCGAGGGTCCGGAAGTGGGCGAGGACGCCGGCCTCGCCGGGGCGGACGAAGGCGGGGACGGCGACCAGCGCGGCGTCGGTGCGGCCGCCGAGGGCGGCCAGCGCCTCGGCGGTGCGGGCGGTGCCGCCGTGGCCGGCGCCGACCGTCAGCACGGCGCCGTGCTCGGTGGTGACGCGGCGGCAGACCTCGATCACGGCGTCCTGTTCGGCGGTGCTCAGCGAGCCGGGTTCGCCGGTGGTGCCGAGGGCGACCAGGCCGGCCGCGCCGGCCTCCAGGCTGTCGCGGGCGAGCTGTTCCAGCGCGTCGAGGGCGAGGCCGCCGTCGGCGGTGAAGGGCGTGACCAGCGGGACGTGGATGCCGTGGAGTTCCATGCGGGAAGCCTGCCGGGCGGTGACCGTGCGGGTCCAGTTCACGTTTCCGATGCTTCTCGTAAGCTGGGCCGATGCTCGATGTGCGACGACTGCGGCTGCTGCGCGAACTGGCCCACCACGGGACGATCGCGGCGGTGGCGGAGGCCCTGGCGTTCAGTCCTTCGGCGGTGTCCCAGCAGCTGTCGGTGCTGGAGCGGGAGGCGGGGGTGCCGCTGCTGGAGCGGACCGGGCGGCGGGTGGCACTGACCCCGGCGGGGCGGAACCTGGTCCGGCACACCGAGGCGGTGCTGGAGCTGCTGGAGCGGGCGGACGCCGAACTCGCGCACGCCCGGCGGGGGTTGGCGGGCCCGCTGCGGATCGGCGCCTACCCGTCGGCGGTGCGGGCGCTGGTGCCCGCGGCGCTGGCCGAGCTGGCGTCCCGGCACCCGGGGCTGGAGGCGATGGTGAGCGAGGTGGACCCGGCGGCGGTGGCGGGGGCGCTGCGCGCGGGCGAGTTGGACGTGGCGCTGGTGCACGAGTACGACCTGGTGCCGGCCGAGCCGGAGGAGGGGGTCGCGCTGACCGGCCCGGTGTTCGCCGAGCCGATGTACCTGGCGGCCCGGGGCGCGGGCTCGCCGGCCGACCACCGGGACGGCCCGTGGATCACCGCCCCGGTCGGGACGCTCTGCCACGCGATGACGCTGCGGGTCTGCCAGGCGGCCGGTTTCGCCCCGCGGGTCCGGCACCGGGTGGACGACTTCGCGGCCCAGCTGGCCCTGGTGGCGGTGGGTCAGGGGGTGGCGCTGGTCCCGCAGTTGGGGGCCGAGCCGTGCCCGCCGGGGGTGGTGCTGACCAGGCTGCCGGTGCACCGCCGGACCAGGACGGCGTTCCGGGCGGGCGGCGCGGCGCATCCGGCGGTGGCGGCGTTCGCGGCGGCCCTGCACGCGGTGGTGCCGGCCGGGCTGCGGGCGTCCTGAACGGCTTTCCCGCACCCCCGGGGACGGCGTCGGGGACGGTCGGTAGCCTTCCGCCATGCATGAGTCGAACGAGCAGACGGAACAGCCCGGCCGGTTCGGGACGGACGCCACGGTGGAGGTGCGCGCCGAGCGGATGGGCGGGGTGCGCACGGAGTACGCGCCGGACCACGACGGCGACCCGGACCCGGGCGAGATCGTCTGGACCTGGGTGCCGTACGAGGAGAACGACGGGCGCGGCAAGGACCGGCCGGTGCTGGTGGTGGCCCGGGAGTCGGGCGGTTCGCTGCTGACGGTGATGCTGTCCAGCAAGGGCCACGACCACGACGCGGACTGGGTGCCGCTGGGCGCGGGCCCGTGGGACCGCAGCGGACGGGACTCCTGGGTCGCCCTGGACCGGGTGTTCCGGGTGCACGACGGCGGGATGCGGCGCGAGGCGTGCGCCCTGGACCGGGCCCGTTTCCAGCTGGTGATCGACTCGTTGAAGCGCCGTTACCAATGGCACTGAGTAACGATTGTCGGATCATCTTCCGTAGTTCACCCGATTCCGGGTACAACGGCAGCAGCATTCCCAACAGTTGACCTGGAGTCGGCAGCATGAGCAGCAACACCCCTCCTGGCTACGGGCCGTCGCAGGATCCGTACCAGAAGCCGCAGGACCCCAACCCGTACGGCCAGCAGCCGCCGGCCTCGGGCTACGGCCAGCCGCAGCCCGGATACGGTGAGCAGCCCGGTTACGGTCAGCAGGGCCCTGGTCAGCAGCCGGGCTACGGCCAGCCCGGGTACGACCAGCAGCAGCCGGGCTACGGCCAGCAGCCCTACGGCCAGCCGGGCTACGCGGCCCCGCAGGGCCAGCTGCCGGGCTGGATCGCCCCGCCCCCGCCGCCCGGCGTGCCGCCGACCCCGGGCACCCGGACCCTGGCCACCCCGGTCGACCGCTTCGTGGCCCGCCTGATCGACGGCCTGATCATCGGCGTGGTCATCACCATCCTGGCCAACCTGCTGTTCACCCCGTTCAGCATCATGTACTGGGTGCTGTTCGCCGCCGCCTACGTCGTGTACGACGGCGTCATGATGAGCACCCAGCACTGCCAGACCGTGGGCAAGAAGGCCATGAAGCTGCGGGTGGTCAGCGTCGCCACCGGCGCCCGCCCGACCGACAACGAGCTGTGGACCCGGGCCGGCGTCTGGGGCGGCCCGTACATCATCCCGGTCGTCGGCGGTCTGATCGTGCTGGTCAACGGCCTCTCCCAGCTGTGGGACAAGCCGCTCCAGCAGACCTTCCACGACAAGGCCGCCAAGACCGTCGTGGTCAAGGAGAACTGAGCCGGCGCACACCGAGGGGCCCCGGCGGAGTCACCACGCTCCGCCGGGGCCCCTCGCCGTGCGCCGGGGTGACGGGCCGTCAGCCCGCCAGGCAGCTCGGGCCGAGCAGCTGCTTGAGGTCGCCGAACAGCGCCGGGTCGGTCTTCACCCGGTGCCGGTCCAGCCGCAGCACCACGGTCTTGCTCTCGCCGCGCAGGTGGACGTGCACCTCGGTGCTGCCCTTGTGGTGGACGAGCACCTCGCGGAGCCGGCCGACGATCGGCGGGGTCAGCTTGTCCTCCGGCACGGTGATCACGATCGGCAGCTGCGCCCCGATGTTGCTCAGGTCCGGCACCGCGAGCTCCATGCCCATCAGCCGGGGCACGTCCTCCCGCCGGTCGAGCTTGCCGCGGACGAACACCACGGAGTCCTCGACGAGTTGCGAGGCGACCAGCTGGTAGCTGGCGGGGAAGAACATGCAGTCGATCGAGCCGGCCAGGTCCTCGACGGTGGCGATCGCCCAGGCGTTGCCCTGCTTGGTCATCTTGCGCTGCAGGCCCGAGATGATGCCGCCGATGGTCACCATCGCGCCGTCCGGCCGCTCGGCCAGGTCGGCGACCGCGCAGTCCGCCCGGTCGGCGAGGAGGTGCTCGATGCCGTGCAGCGGGTGCGAGGAGACGTACAGGCCGAGCATCTCGCGCTCCTGGGTGAGCAGGAAGGACTTCTCCCACTCCTCGTCGGAGAACACCACGTCCAGCCCGAAGGACGGCTCGTCCGAGACGGAGTCGCCGCCGAACAGGTCGAACTGCCCCTCGGCCTCCTTGCGCTTGATCCCGACCACGTTGTCGATCATCGGCTCGAACTGGGCGCTCAGGCCGCGCCGGGTGTGCCCGAGCGAGTCGAAGGAGCCGGCCTTGATCAGCGACTCGACGGTGCGCTTGTTGCAGACCACCGACTCGACCTTCTCCAGGAAGTCCGGGAACGAGGTGTACTTCCCCTTGGCCTTCCTGGTCCGGATCATCGACTCCACCACCGGCCCGCCGACGTTGCGGATCGCGGTCAGCCCGAACCGGACGGTCTCGCTGCCGTGCGGGGTGAAGTCGGCGTCCGACTCGTTGACGTCCGGCGGCAGCACCTGGATGCCCATCTTGCGGCACTCGTTGAGGTAGACCGCGGACTTGTCCTTGTCGTCCTTGACCGAGGTGAGCAGCGCCGACATGTACTCGGCCGGGTAGTTGGCCTTCAGGTAGGCCGTCCAGTAGGAGACCAGCCCGTAGCCGGCGGTGTGCGCCTTGTTGAAGGCGTAGCCGGAGAACGGGACCAGCACGTCCCAGACCGCCTGGATCGCCGCGTCGGAGTAGCCGCGCTCCCGGCAGCCGCGCCGGAACGGGACGAACTCGGCCTCCAGGATCTCCTTCTTCTTCTTGCCCATCGCCCGGCGCAGCAGGTCGGCCTGGCCGAGCGAGTAGCCGGCCAGGATCTGCGCGGCCTTCTGCACCTGCTCCTGGTAGACGATCAGGCCGTAGGTGGGTTCGAGGATCTCCTTGAGCGGCTCGGCCAGCTCCGGGTGGATCGGGGTGATCTCCTGCTGGCCGTTCTTCCGCAGCGCGTAGTTGGTGTGCGAGTTGACGCCCATCGGGCCGGGTCGGTACAGCGCCAGGACGGCGGAGATGTCCTCGAAGTTGTCGGGCTTCATCAGGCGCAGCAGCGAGCGCATCGGGCCGCCGTCGAGCTGGAAGACGCCCAGCGTGTCGCCGCGGGCGAGGAGTTCGTAGGCGGGCTTGTCGTCCAGCGGCAGCTGGAGCAGCTCGATCCTGACGCCCTTGTTCTTCTCGATCGCCTTGACCGCGTCGTCCATGATCGTCAGGTTCCGCAGGCCGAGGAAGTCCATCTTGAGAAGGCCGAGGCCCTCGCAGGTGGGGTAGTCGAACTGGGTGATGGTGACGCCGTCGGAGTGCCGGGTCCAGACCGGGATGTGGTCGGTGAGCGGCTCGGCGGACATGATGACGCCGGCCGCGTGCACGCCGGGCTGCCGGATCAGGCCCTCGATGCCGCGCGCGGTGTCGATCACCTTGCGGACGTCCGGGTCGTTCTCGTACAGGCCGCGGATCTCGCCCGCCTCGCCGTAGCGGGGGTGCGCGGAGTCGGTGATGCCGGACAGCGGGATGCCCTTGCCCATCACGTCCGGCGGCATCGCCTTGGTGATCCGGTCGCCCATCGCGTACGGGTAGCCGAGGACCCGGGAGGAGTCCTTGATCGCG
Organism: Kitasatospora sp. NPDC088391; assembly: GCF_044753345.1. NCBI lineage: Bacteria > Bacillati > Actinomycetota > Actinomycetes > Kitasatosporales > Streptomycetaceae > Kitasatospora > Kitasatospora sp. NPDC088391. The sequence continues at coordinate 226,392 of NZ_JBIVNB010000005.1, read as the reverse complement.
GCCTTCGCCTTGATGGTGCCGTACGTGACGATCATGGCGACCTTGTCGGCGCCCCACTTGTCGGTCACGTAGCGGATCACGTCGGCGCGCCGGCGCTCGTCGAAGTCGATGTCGACGTCGGGCATCGAGACGCGCTCGGGGTTGAGGAAGCGCTCGAAGATCAGGCCGTGCGGGATCGGGTCGAGGTCGGTGATGCCCATCGCGTAGGCGACCAGCGAGCCGGCCGCCGAGCCGCGGCCGGGGCCGACCGCGATGTCCTGGCTCTTCGCCCACATGATGAAGTCGGCGACCACCAGGAAGTACGCCGGGAACCCCATCTGGATGATGGTGTCCATCTCGTACTCGGCGAGCTTGCGGTGCTCCTCGTCGTAGCCGCCGGGGAAGCGCCGGTCCATGCCCTCCCAGACCTTGGCCCGGAAGAACTCCGCCTCGGAGGCGTACCCCTCGGGGATCGGGAAGCGCGGCATCAGGTTCTTGAACTCGAACATGCCGGTGGTGTCGACCCGCTCGGCAACCAGCAGCTGGCTGTTGCGGCAGCCCTCCTGCCAGACGTCCGAGGTGTCCAGGCCGTACATCTCGGCGGCCGACTTGATGTAGTAGCCGGTGCCGTCGAACCGGAACCGGTCCGGGTCGGAGAGGTTCTTGCCGGTCTGCACGCACAGCAGCAGGTCGTGCGCGCCCGCGTCGCCCTCGGTGGTGTAGTGCGAGTCGTTGGTGACCACCGGCGGGATGTTCAGCTTCCGGCTGATCTCGACCAGGCCGTCGCGGACCCGGGTCTCGATCTCCAGGCCGTGGTCCATCAGCTCCAGGAAGTAGTTCTCCCGGCCGAAGATGTCCTGGTACTCGCCGGCCGCCCGGACCGCCTCGTCGAACTGGCCCAGCCGCAGCCGGGTCTGCACCTCGCCGGACGGGCACCCGGTGGTGGCCATCAGGCCGGCCGCGTGCTCGGCGATGATCTCCTTGTCCATCCGGGGCCACTTCACCAGCCAGCCCTCGGCGTAGGAGCGCGAGGTCAGCTTGAAGAGGTTGTGCAGGCCCTGCTTGTCGCGGGCCCAGATGGTCTTGTGGGTGTAGGCGCCGGACGCCGAGACGTCGTCCTTCTTCTGGTGCGGCTGGCCCCACAGGATGCGCTTGGTGTTGGAGCGGGACTCGGGCGCGACGTACGCCTCGATGCCGATCACCGGGGTGATCCCGGCCGCCGTCGCCTGCTTGTGGAACTCGGCGGCGCCGTACATGTTGCCGTGGTCGGTCATCGCGACGTGGGTCTGCCCGAGCCGCTCGACCTCCTTGAAGAGCTGCTTCAGCCGGGCGGCGCCGTCCAGCATCGAGTACTCGGTGTGGACGTGCAGGTGCGCGTACGGCTGGTCGCTCAAGGCGGGGCCTCCGGGGTCCTGGGTGGGGGCCGAAACACGTGAGGCCCGAGCCACCACCAGGGCTCGGACCACGGCTTCCGGGATCGCGCCCCGAGTCTAGTCCCCTTCAAAAGATCGTTTCCGGGGCCGCACCCTGCTGACGGGCTGTTAGTTTGTGCCGTCCCCGTACGACCGCCAGGAGGCCCCGCGATGCCCGCCGCCCGCACCCTGTCCGACCGCGAGCTGACCGTCTCCTACTTCGACCGCCAGCTGCTGCACCGCGCCGGGACGCCGGACGCCGCCTCCGCCGTCGCCCGGCTGACCGCGCTGCAGGCGCAGTACTCGCCCTCGCCGCACCTCGCGCTGTGGGCCCGGCTGCCCGGCTTCGGGCACCGGCAGCTGGAGGCCGCGCTGCTGGACGGCACGGTGGTGAAGTCCACCCTGATGCGCGGCACCCTGCACCTGGTGCCGGGCGAGGACTACGGGCACCTGGCGGCGGCCTGGCGCGCGCAGTGGCTGAAGGACCTGCGCGGGCGGCACCGGGACAGCGGCCTGGACGAGGCCGCCCTGGAGGCGTCGCTGCGGGAGTTCGCCGCCGTCCCGCGGACCGCCGAGGAGCTGCGCGGGCACACCGCCGAGGCGTCCGGCGGCCGGGCCCGCGCCGCGGACCTGCTGCACTGGCCGCGGGCGCTGCTCCCGCTGGTGCACGTCGCCCCGTCCGGGCACTGGCGGGCGCACGGCAAGCCGTCGATGGTGCTGTGGCCGGGGGCGCTGCCGCCGGAGCCGGCCGGCACCGCCCGGCTGGTGCGCCGCTACCTGGCGGGCTACGGCCCGGCCTCCCGGGCCGACGTCGCGCACTTCGCGGGCCTGCGGCTGCGCCAGGTCGACGCGGCGCTGGCCGAGCTGGGCGACCCGGTCCGCTACCGGGCCGAGGACGGCCGCGAGCTGCTGGACCTGCCGGACGCGCCGCCGGTGGACGTCGACCCGGGCCGGGAGCTGCCGGTGCGGCTGCTGCCGAAGTGGGACGCCGCGCTGCTCTCGCACGCCGACCGGACCAGGATGCTGCCCGCCGCGATCCAGCGGCAGGTCTACCGGGCGGTCAACGGCACCCTGCTGGCCTCCTACCTGGTGGACGGCCTGGTCGCGGGCGTCTGGGAGCACGCGTGCGGGCGCGGCACGGCCGTCCTCACCCTCACCCCGCTGCTGCCGCACGGGCGGCGCGCCGAGCTGGTCGCGGAGGGCGAGCGGCTGCTGGCCTTCCTGGAGCCGGAGGCGGAGCGCCGCGAGGTGGTGTTCGCGTCCTGAGCGCCCCCGACGGCCCGTCAGTACTGCTGGTCGACCTCCTCCAGGAAGGCCAGCGTGGCGGCCCAGGTCCGCTCGGCGGCCTCGGTGTCGTGGTCGGGCAGTTCGGGGTCGGTGTAGAGGTGCCCGGCGCCCCGGTAGCGGTGCACCTCGACGTCGGCGCCGGCCCGGGTCATCCACAGGTACCAGGTGTTCAGCCAGTCGTCGGACTCGAACGGGTCGGGTTCGGCGACGTGCAGCTGCACCGGGATCTCGGTGGCGGCGTCCTCCCGCAGGTCCGAGGTGCCGTGGAAGAGCACCAGGGCGCGGGCCTTCCCGTCGGCGAGGGCCAGGTTCTGGGCGAGCGAGCCGCCGAGCGAGAACCCGGCGTACACCAGGCCGGGTTCGGCGGGCAGCAGCGGGGCGACGGCGGTGACGGCGCGGCGCAGCAGGTCGTCGTTGCCGATCTCGTCGCGGTACGCCATGCCCTCCTCCAGGTCGTCGAAGGTCCGGCCCCCGTACAGGTCGGGGGTGTGCACGGTGTGCCCGGCGGCGCGCAGCCGGTCGGCGGCCTCGTGCACGGCGGGGCGCAGGCCGTACGCGGAGTGGAACAGGACGATCTCGGCCACGGGGGAGGCTCCTCGGTGCTCGGGCTTCGGACCCTCCATGATCTCCCATCGCCGGACGTGCCGGGGCCCGGCCCACCGGTGGGTGGGCCGGGCCGTTCGGTGCGGCGGGCCGTCAGTACGAGGTGGTGACGGACGTCCCGGCGAAGCCCTGCTGGGCGTAGAGGCTGATGTAGTTCCAGCCCGCGGGCGGGTTGTTGACGGTGATCGTCTCGGTGTTGCCCGCGGTGGCGGACTTCGCCGTGTACGAGCCGGTGGTGGCCCAGCCGCCGGACTTGTAGTACAGGTCGGCGTTGCCGGTGCCGCCGGCGGTGGCGATGGTCAGCTTGGCGGTGCCGGCCGGGACGTACAGGTAGAAGTACGCGTAGTTGCCGGTGGTGGCGGCGGCGTTGGAGCGGCGGCAGTTCTGGTCGAGCTGCCGGGTGTCGGCGCCGGTGCACTCGGGGGCGCCGGGGGTGGTCGGGGCACCGCAGTTGCCGGCGTTGCAGGTGGTCAGCCAGGCGTTGAAGTCGGCGTCGTAGCGGGTGCCGATGGTGGTCTTCAGAATGGTGCGGGCACCGTTCCAGTCACCGGCCCGGTACTTGGCGAGCACGGCGTCCATGTCGGCGCGGTGCGACTGGAGCATGTAGCGGACGGCCAGGTAGCCCCAGTTGTAGGTCCGGGTCTGGTCGGTGTTCTGGTAGGTGGTGTCGAACAGCGTGGACAGCGGGTAGGTGTGCAGGCCGGCCTGGGTGATCGCGTCGGTGTACTCGACGTTGCGGTACGAGTAGGAGACGTACTCGGCGAAGCCCTCGACCCACCAGACGGTCGGGGTGACCATGCCGGCGTCGAAGTCGCCGGCCATGTCGAAGCGGCCGTCCAGGTAGTGGGTGTACTCGTGGTTGAGGTTCCAGATCTGGAAGTCCGGGCGGACCCACTCGGCCTCGTAGGCGACGAACCGCGGCTGGTTGCCGACCGCGGACGGGTCGCCCTCCAGGTACATGCCGCCGTTGTCGGTGGACATGTCGTAGATCAGGCCGGCGTAGGTCTGGTAGTCGGTGCTGGAGTGGAAGACCACCACCTCGATGGTGGTGTTGTTGTCGTTCGCGACCGGCCCGTTGTCCTTGACCACGCTGTGGAAGTAGGCGTCCTGGCCCTTGAGGCTGGTGCAGGCGGTGTTCAGCTGGTCGGCGGTCAGCGCCTGGGCGACGATCCGGATCGACGGGCTGCAGGTGTAGTTGACGGTCAGCACGGCGGCCTTCAGCCGGTTGGCCAGGTCGCAGGTGCCGTAGTAGGCGCAGTTGGCCTTGTCGTAGCCGTCGGTCATCTCGGCCAGGCCGACCCAGAGCGCGGAGGTCCGGCCGGTGATCGAGCTCTGGTCGAGCAGGCCCTTCACCATCGGGCGGAGCTTGGCCTGCAGCGCCGGGTACTGGAGGAAGCGGGCCATCTCGCGGCCGGCGTTGGAGACCAGGTAGCCGTTGTCGCCACCGAGCATCGCGTTGTTGCGCGAGGCGAAGGACTGCAGGGCGTCGAGCACGCTCGGGTCGGCCTGCACGGCGGGCGGGAAGTCGCTGTTCTGGTGGCCGCGCCAGAGCACCGTGTAGGTGTTGTTGACGGCGGCGCGCATGTACCAGGACGCGTCGTAGCTGCTGTTGTAGCCGTTCAGCAGGCGCTTGACGACGTTCAGGTAGCGGGCGTTCTCGGCGGCGCTGTCGATCAGGGTGACCGCCTCGGACAGCGTGGCGCCGTTGGCGTCGTTGACGTCCTGCGAGTGCGGCGCGGCGAAGAACGCGTCCAGGCCGCCCTCGATCGCGGACTTCAGGGCGCTGCCGTAGCTGCCGACCACGTCCGGGTTGTACCACTGCACGTAGTAGCCGGCCCGCAGGTAGAGCACGATCTGGGTGGCCGAGGTGGAGTCGTCGCCGGGGTAGTTCGCCGAGACGCTGCGCAGCGCGTTGGCCACGGTGACCATCTGCGACTCGTTGAAGGCCAGCTTGGCGTCGTTGCCCTGGAGCGAGAACAGGCTGTTGACGCAGTCCACGCTCGCCGACTTGATCGCCGTCACCAGGGCGCTGCCGCTCCGGCCGGTGAAGTCGGAGGTGTTGCAGGTCGCGGCGGCGGCCAGGGACTGCGGCCGGGCGGCGGCGGTGGGCTCGCCCGCGGTGGTGACGGGGGGCCGCTTGCTGGCGTCCGCGCGGGCGTCCCGGGCGGAGTCCTTGCGGCGCTCGGCCGCCTCGGTGGAGCGGGGCGCGGACTTCGCCGCGTTCGCCGCCTTCGCGCTCCGGCCGTCCGGCTTGACCGGGTCGGCCGCGGCCCGGGCCCCGGGCGCCAGCGCGCCGAGGAAGCCGAGGGCCAGGCAGAAGGACAGCAACAGGGTGAGCGTGCGCGTCAGGGACGCGAACGGTATCCGGAAGGTTCGCACGTGGGGGCCTCCGGGCCTGGGTGACGCCGTGTTGGGGGGCACGGCGGAGGGTCGGAAGCCGTCGGGTGGGGCCCGACGACCAGGTGACATGTACAATTACACATGTCACCTGGCATCGGGAAGACCTGCGCGTCAGATCAACTGCCGGGCATAACCACCGAGTTGGCCAATCGCCCGGCCAACTCCGGCAGGTCCGCGACGAACCAGAGCTGCCCGCCCCGGTTGCTCTCCCGGACGAAGTCCCGCAGCGCGTCCGAGCGTTCGACGTGCGCCGCGATGTCCCCCACCACCGCCAGCCCGGACCGGTACTGGGCGAACTTCTGCACCACCGCGCCCGCGACACCGCTGCGCAGCCGGAAGAACTCCGCCCCCAGCCGCTCCACCGGCACCGCCACCCAGGACGCCTCCCGGTAGGACGCGTCGCCCAGCAGGTCCAGCGCCTGCCGCTCCCCCGCCACCGGCTCGCCCGCCGCGGGGCACACCAGCACCGTGACCCCGCCCAGCTCCTGAACGTCCATCAGATCCCGCCTCCGGTCAGTTCCTCGATCAGCACCAGCACGTCCCCCACCCGCCGCGGCGGGCCGAGCACCACGAAGCGCAGCGCGCCGCGCTCCTCCTCCCGCACCGCCTGCACCCAGAGCGGGCGCGACCCCCCGGACCGGGCCCCGGCCGCCGCCAGCACCGCCGTCACCAGCCGGTCCGCCCCGGCCCGGTCGACCCCGTCGACCTGCACCACCGCCGAGACCTCCGCCCGCGCCGCCGGCGCCGGGGCGGGCGCCGGGGCGCCGGTCAGCGCCTCGACCTCGGCCCGGGCGATCCGGTACTGCTTCCCGATCCGGACCGCCTTCAGCCTCCCGTCCCGCACGTAGCCGCGGACGGTCTTCACGTGCAGCCCGAGCAGCTCGGCCACGTCCTCGACGGAGTAGAACTCCCGCATTCCTCATCCTTCCCTATCACTCCCCATGGTACGGCAGGAAAAGGAAGTTCTCGTCCATTTACGCCCGGCCCGGGAGGCGCCCGAATAAATCGCTTGCACCGGACGCGCATCCCGCTAAGGTGGTCCACGTCCTCGACGCACGACGCGTGCGGACCTGACGAGAAGTAGAAGGAGGTGTGCCCCGATGGTTGCCGCCACGACGCGGCGCGCCTTCGCCTGCGCGCCACACGCCCTTCCTTCTCGTCTTCGCCCCACCGGCTGACAGCGCCTCACTTCCGCGCCCCGGTGGGCCTCTCCTCAGGAGCCACCGCAGTGCGCGAGCGCTTTGCCGACAACGATTCCTTCTCCCGCATCCGCCCCAAGGGCACGTCGCGCCGCGGCCGCAGGGCCGACCGCTTCGACGATGCGAACGAACCCGATTACCTGTACTTCCCGTCCGCCGAGCCCGACGGCCACGACGCCCACGACGGCTCCGGGGACTTCCTCCCGGACTTCCCCGCCGCCCCGGTGACGGACGGCCCGCCCACCGGCGACCGCTGGTCGACCTGGGACCAGTCCACCCCGACCGAGAAGGGCCCCGAGCCGCGCCCCGACTGGGTCGTCACCGAACTCGCGGCCGTCGACACCGAGTTCGGCATCGTGAAGACCGGCAAGGAGGCGGACGTCTTCCTGCTGGAGCGCGCCGTCCCCGGCACCGGCCGCCGCACCCTGATGGCCGCCAAGCGCTACCGGGACGCCCAGCACCGGATGTTCCACCGCGATTCCGGCTACCTGGAGGGCCGCCAGCACAAGGAGTCCCGGATCAGCCGGGCGATGGCCAAGCGGACGGCCTTCGGCAAGGAGGCGATCGCCGGCCAGTGGGCGGCCGCCGAGTTCAACGCGCTCTGCCGGCTCTGGTCGGCCGGCGTGGCCGTGCCGTACCCGGTGCAGATCACCGGCACCGAGATCCTGATGGAGTTCATCGGCGACGAGGAGGGCACGGCCGCGCCCCGGCTGGCCCAGCTCCGCGCCGAGGAGGCCGATGTCGACGACCTGTGGGCGCAGTTGGCCCGCAGCCTGGCGGTGCTGGCCTTCGACGGCTACGCCCACGGCGACCTCTCGGCGTACAACATCCTGGTCCACCGCGGCCGCCTGGTGATCATCGACGTGCCGCAGATCGTCGACGTGGTGGCCAACCCGCGCGGCCTCTCCTTCCTGGAGCGGGACGTGCGCAACGTCGGCGCCTGGTTCGTCTCCCGCGGCCTCCCGCCGGCCCGGGTCGAGGAGCTGGTCGAGTCCCTGGCGGCCGACGCCCGCCTCCGCCGCTGACGGGGCGGAGACGGCGGCGGCCACCGCCGGGCCGGGCGGGCCGGGCGCTACGAGCCGTGCGGCCACAGGACGAACCGCGGCAGCGCCAGCCGCCGCGGTTCGTCGCCGATCGCGGCGAGCGCCCCGCGGAGCTCGTACAGGTGCGCGACCTTGAGCTCCAGCGGGGCCTCGTGCTCCTGGTGGGTGTAGAAGATCGGGTAGTCGATGCCCGGCTGGGTGGACATCTCGATGTGGCAGCCCAGCACGTGCGTGACGGCCCGCTGTTCGGCGAACTCGATCATCCGGTCGACGCTGCGGACGAAGGCCGGCCAGTCCTCGATGTACAGGCGGCCGGGGTAGACGGTGTCGCCGGTGAGCAGGAAGCCGGTCCACGGGTCGTAGTGGGTGACGGCGGCGGCGTGGTGCCCGGGCGTGGCGATCGCCTCCACCACCCGGCCGCCGAGGTCGACGGTGACCACGGCGTCCGGGTCGGCGTCGAAGCCGTACCAGGGCCAGGCCGACTCCTTGAGGGCCGGCACCAGTTCGGTGCCGGGCCGGTCGGCGAACTGCCCGTCCCCGGCGGTGTGGTCGCCGTGCGAGTGGGTGTGCAGCACCAGCAGCCGGTAGTCCTCCCGCGGGTGGCGCTCCAGCCAGTCGGCGACCAGCGCGTCCACGGTGGCGCGCAGCGGCATGAAGGCGGCCTCGGCGGTGGCGCCGGTGTCGAGCAGCAGCGCGCGCTCGTTGCCGAACAGCAGGTACAGGAAGGGCGCCTCGTAGTTCACGGCCATGTTCTGCCGGAGGATCACGGTGTGCTCGTCGTGGACGAACACCTGGAGGTCGGGGTCGGTGTTGTGCTTCGACGACGGCGAGCCGTGGTTCCACCGGACGTCCAGCGGCCGGATCACGGGCCGGTCGGCGGTGAAGTCGACGGGGGCCGGGTCGACGGGGGTGAAGTCGACCGGAGTGTTCGACACCTGCGGGCTCCTCGGATAGGCGGGGGTGCAACCGGCCGACCGTATGTCAATCATCACTCCGTGCACAGCAGTTGTGTCACACAACAGGTGTTAGGGTCGCTGCGGCCGGTCGGGACGGGGAACCGGGGCCGAACTTCCCCTCCGGCGTTCGAACGGTCAGAATCGCTGCTGACAGGTCGTACAACACGCTCGGGGGACGCGGGACATGTGGGGTCGGGGGACGGTGCTCGGGGGCCGCTACGCGCTCGCCGAACGGCTGGGCAGCGGCGCGATGGGCGAGGTCTGGCGGGCCGACGACCGGGTGCTGGGCCGCCAGGTCGCGGTGAAGATCGTGCTGCCCGCGCTGATGGAGGACGAGCTCTTCGCCGCCCGCTTCCGCCGCGAGGCCACCGTGCTGGCCGCGATGAACCACCGCGGCGTGGTGCACATCCACGACTACGGCGAGGACGACTCCGAGCCGGGCACGACGACCGCCTACATCGTGATGGAGCTGCTCACCGGCCGCCCGCTCGACAAGGCCCGCGACCGCAAGGGCCTGCCGCCGGACCGCGCGCTGGACATCGCCGCCCAGGTCCTGGACGCCCTGCACGCCGCCCACCAGCAGGGCATCGTGCACCGCGACATCAAGCCGTCCAACCTGATGATCGATCAGGACGGCCGGATCACCGTCACCGACTTCGGCATCGCCCGGACCCTCGCCGACACCCGGATCACCACCGCCCACGCGGTCATCGGCACCGCCCTGTACATGGCCCCCGAACGGGCCGAGGGCCGGGACGCCTCCGCCGTCTCCGACCTCTACTCGGTCGGCGTGGTGCTGTACGAACTCCTGGCCGGCAAGCCCCCGTTCACCGGCGGCACGCCGCTCGAAGTGGTGCTCAAGCACGTCCGCGAGCCGGTCCCCGAGCTGCCGGAGGCGGTCCCCGCGCCGGTCCGCGCCGTGGTCGCCCGGGCCCTGGCCAAGCTGCCCGCGGACCGCTACCCGGACGCCGCCGCGATGGCCGCCGCCACCCGCGCCGCGATGTCCACCCCCGCCGGGCTGGGCGCGATCGTCTCGCTCCCCGAGCCCGTCGCCCCCGCCGGGCCCACCGCGCCCGCGCCGCCCGCCCCGGAGAGCCCGACCGTCCCGTCCGGCCGGGCGCCCCGGCCGGACGGCCGCCGACGGCTGGTCACCCTGGTCCTCCCGCTGATCCTGGTCACCGGCGGCGGCGTGACGGCCCATCAGCTCGACCTGCTGCCCTGGCAGCACAAGTCCGCGAACGGGCCCTCCGCCCAGGGCCCCGGCGCGACGGCCGACCCCGGCACCACCGCCCCGGGCACCCCCACCGGCACCGGCCCGGCCGCCACCACCGGCGCGCCCGGCACCGCCCCGCCCGGCACCGAGGCCCCGGCCCCGCCGAACGGCGACCCGGCCGCGAACAACGGCGCGGGCCCGGGCACCGCCCCGGGCACCGGCACCGGCGCGGGCAGCAACCCTGGCACCGGGACCGGCAACGGCTCCAACCCCGGCACCGGCACCGGCTCGAACCCCGGCACGGGCAGCAACACCGGCTCCGCCAACGGCGGTTCGGCCAACGGCGGCAACGCGGGCGGCGGCGGCGGCTCGGCCGGCTCGGGCAGCGGCACCACCCCGACCCAGCCCAAGCCCCCCGGCCCGGCCTCCGGCTGCGGCGGCTCCGGCTGGGGCCGCCTGGTCAACGTCGGCAGCGGCCAAGCCGTCGGGCTCAAGGACAACGCCGTGAGCGCCGGGGTCGCCGTCGTCACCGGCGGCTACACCGCCTACGGCTGGATCAAGGCCACCGACAACTTCGGCCAGACCACCTTCACCGCCTGCAAGGCCGACAGCGGCGTCAGCCTCGGCGCCAACTACGCGGGCAGCCCCAGCTCCACCGAACTGGCCGGCCCCAACTCCTACGGCGACCTGACCGCCTGGTCGCTCGCGGACGCCGGCTCCGGCACCTTCCAGCTGAAGTTCGGCTACGGCCCGCAGAGCTGCCTCACCGACCACGGCGGCGGGCAGCTCACCGTCGACAGCTGCTCCCCCGGCGCCAAGTCCCAGCTGTTCCGCTTCTCCTGACGCCCGCTCAGTGCGGCGGCCCGGTGCTCCACGGCTCCGCGACGCCGACCCGCGGGTCCAGGTCCCAGAGCACGCACTCCTCACCCGGCCGGGCGACGAACTCCCAGGCCACCGCCGTCCGGTGGAGCTGTTCGGCCATCGTCCCGGCCCGGCCGCGCGGGCCCGGGGGCTCCCCGCCCTGCGGGTGGTGGTGCAGGAAGCCGCCGTACGCCTCCCGGCAGAACGCCCGGTAGCGGGCGGTGCAGAGGATCAGCCCGTGCCAGGCCTCGTCCACCGCGTGCGAGGGCATGCCGATCACCTGCCGGTCGAGCATCGCGGCCCCGCAGCAGCTCAGCCACTGCCGCAACCCGGTCTCCACCAGGGCGCGCGGCCGGTACGGGCAGGTCCGGAAGACCGCCTCGGGCAGCTCCAGCGCCGCCACGGCGGCCCGCACCCGGGCGAGCCGCCGCTCGTACCGCCACCGGTTCACCGGCCCGACCCGCCGTCAGCCACCGCCACCGCAACCCCCGCCACAGCCGCCTCCCCCTCCGCCGCAACCGCCGCCGCCGCCGCAGGCAGCGCCGCCGACACCCGCGCCCCCGTCACTGCCGCCGCCCCGACGACCGCTCCGACGGCGCCGCTGGTAGCGCGCGTGTCGCCGCGAGCGGGCGGACTCCCCCGTCATCCGGAGGATCAACCAGACGATTCCGCCGCACATCACCAGGAAAATCAGAAATCCCATGCGAATTCCCCCGTTCGCCTTCCGTGCACCTGCCCTCAGGATTCCCGCCACCGGGGTCGCAGAACCTGGCCGACTCCCTTGCCGGGCAACGGAGTTGTCACAGTTCCGGGGCATACTGCGGGCCATGGCCGAACAGCACTTCGCCGCCTTCGCGGTGGACGCCGCCGCCCTGCTCCGACTGCCCGGCTCCGGCACGGCGCTCCCGGGGGTGCCCGACTCCCCCGCCCTCGCCGAACTGCTCTCCGGGCGGCTGCGCGCCGGGGCCGACTCCCGCTACGCGGGGCTGCTGCCCGCCCTGGCGGGCGCGCTCGGAACACCGCTCGGCGGCGTGACGGTGCCCGGTCGGCACTGGGACGAACTCACCGGACTGTTCCGGCAGTTCGACCTCCCCGCGCTCACCGCGTTCTGGTCCCGCCGCTGGGCCTTCCCGACCCCGGGCGCGGACGACTGGCCGTGGCCGTTCCCGACCCTCGCCGACCGCACCGGCACCGCCGCGCTGCTCGCCGAACTCGCGCGCCTGGACCCGGAGTCGATCCCCGAGCAGGAACTCGACGGCCTGGACGAGGACGACCTCGACGAGGCCGCCTGGTTCCTCACCGAGCACCTGCCGCACTGGGCCGCCGAGGCCCACCGCCTCGGCCTGGACCTGCTGCTGGTCCGCGACGGCGCCCGCTGACGGCCCGCCGGAGGAGCGGCGCCGTCAGGACACCACGTCCTTCGCCGCGAACCCGCGGAACGACAGCGCCAGCAGCACCACGGAGTACGACAGCGACAGCACCACGCCCTGCACCATGCCGCCCCACTCCAACTGCGGCTGCAGGGCGTCCGCCCAGGCGTACTGCCAGTGCGCGGGCAGCCACTCGCGCAGCGAGCCGAGCGCGGTCACCGCGTCCAGCACCCCGGTGATGATCGACACGAAGACCGCGCCGCCGACCGCGCCGAGCGGGGCGTCCGTCGCCGTGGAGAGCCAGAACGCCAGCGCGCCGACCACGATCTCGGCGAGGAAGACGTACAGCACGGCGATCGCCAGCCGGGGCAGCGCCTCGCCCGCGGACAGCGTCGCCCCGGTCGGGAGCTTCAGGTCGCCCCACCCGTACGCGGCGGTGCCGACCAGCAGCCCGACCGCGGGCAGCAGCACCACGGCGGCCGCCGAGAACGCCAGCGCCACGGTGAACTTCCGCGCCAGCAGCCGGGCCCGGGGCACCGGCGCGGCCAGCAGGTAGCGCAGCGAGGACCAGCTCGCCTCGGAGGCGACGCTGTCGCCGCAGAACAGCGCGACCGGGATGACCAGCAGGAAGCCGGTGCCCATGAACAGCAGGGTGGTGGCGAAGTTGACCCCGGACGCGGTGGCCAGCTCGATGAAGGTGGTGCGGTTCTCCCGGCCGGGGGTGCCGCCGATCTGGAAGGCGGCCAGCACCACGAACGGCAGCAGCACGAGCACCGCGCCGATCACCAGGGTGCGGCGGCGGCGCAGTTGCCGCATCGCCTCGACCCGCAGCGGCAGCGTCCGGCCCGGCCGGTAGCCGGGCGCGGCGGTGCCCCGGTCAACAGGCGTCACAGTACTCATGCCGCTCCTTGGATCAGGGACAGGAAGGCGTCCTCCAGCCGTCGCTGCGGCCCGACCCCGGCCACCGGCACGCCCAGGCGCACCAGTTCGGCGGTCAGCCGGCTCGCGGGCAGGCCGTCCAGGCGGACCAGCAGCCCGCCGTCCACGGCCCGCGCCTCGGCCACGCCGTCCAGCGCGGCCAGCTTCTCGGCCACCGCGGCGCCGCCCTGGTAGCCGTCGTCGACGGTCACCATCAGCTGCTCGCCCGCGCCGGTGATCTCCGCGGTCGGCCCGGCCGCCACCAGGCGGCCGCGCTCCATCACCACCAGGTGGGTGCAGGACTGCTCGACCTCGGCGAGCAGGTGACTGGAGACGATGACGGTGCGCCCGGCGGCGGCGTAACGGACCATCACCTCCCGCATCTCGCGGATCTGCGGCGGGTCCAGGCCGTTGGTCGGCTCGTCGAGGATCAGCAGGTCGGGCAGGCCGAGCATGGCCTGCGCGATCGCCAGCCGCTGCCGCATGCCCTGCGAGTAGGTGCGCACGGCGCGCTCCAGCGCCTCGCCGAGGCCGGCGATCTCCAGCGCCTCCGCGAAGTGCGCGTCCTCGACCGGGCGGCCGGTCGCCGCCCAGTACGACTCCAGGTTGGCCCGGCCGGTCAGGTGCGGCAGGAAGCCCGCGCCCTCGACGAACGCGCCGACCCGGGACAGCACCGGCGCGCCGGGGCGGATCGCGTGCCCGAACACCCGGATCCCGCCCTCGTCGGGGCGGATCAGGCCCATCAGCATCCGCAGCGTGGTGGTCTTGCCCGCGCCGTTCGGCCCGAGCAGGCCGAGCACCTGCCCGGCCTCCACCCGGAACGACAGGTCCCGCACCGCGTACCGGTCGGTCGAGCCCTTGTACTTCTTCGCCAGCCCGGTGATCTCCAGCGGCACCCCGGCCAGCGCCGGATCGGGTGCGGGCGCGGTGTCCCGGCGGCGGCGGGCGAACACCAGCAGCGCGCCGATCGCCAGCGCCACCAGCGGCAGCACCCAGGTCCGCCGCGGCAGCGGCGCGGCCTCGGTGTGCAGCTGCTCGACCGTCGGGACGGCCAGCTGCCCGGCCACCGCGACGGTGTACGTGGCGGCCTGCTGCGGGGAGGCGTACGCCAGGTCGGTGCTGGCCAGCACCAGGCGCAGCCGGTGCCCGGCCGCGAACTCGTGGTCGACGGCGGGCAGCGCCACCCGCACGGTGCGGCCGTCCGCGGCGTCCGCGCCGGTCACCCGGAGCGGGGCGACCAGCTGCTGCGGCAGTGACTGCTTGCCGTCGGGGGCGACGTCGTACAGCTTGGCGAACAGCACCGCCTCGGGGGTGTCGGCCTTCACCCGGACCTGGACCTCCGGCGCGCCCGTCAGGTGCAGCGGCCCGTCCAGCGGCCGGGACTCGAAGGAGGCGAACTGGCCGGGGAAGTCGATCGACAGGCCCGCGCCGACCGAGGACAGCTGGGCCAGCGCCCCGATCCCGGGCAGCGTCGAGATGTTCGGCGGCGAGCCGCCGGGCGGGTTCGCGATCCGCTGCTCACGGCCCGTCAGCTCCACCTCGCGCCGCGCGGTGCCGCCCAGCCCGGGGTAGGCGTCGGCGTCCGCGCCGCGCAGCACCGCCTGGAAGCCGGTCGAGTCGACGCCGCCGGTCCTGGTGACCCGGAACGCCGGGCCGGTGTCGTTGCCCGCGCCCTTCAGGTAGTGGTCGAACCAGGCGGTCACCCGGGCGTCGACCCGGGTGCTGGTCTCCTGCCCGCCGTCGTGGCCCGCGCCGAACCAGTCGACCGCCACCGGCGCGCCGTTCGCGGCCACCGCCTTCGCGATCCGGTCGCCCTGGTCGAGCGGGAACAGCGAGTCCTGCTGGCCCTGGACCACCAGCGTCGGCACCTTGATCCGCGCCGCCACCGAGGACGGGCTGGACGCGTCCAGCAGCTGTACGGCCTCCGCGTCCGGCCGGCCGGCGGCCGCGACCCGGTTGTACATCGCGCACAGCTCGTCCCGGAACCGGCCGCAGCCCACCGGGCCCGGCGCCTGCTCCGACGGCGCGCCGGGGGCGCCGAAACCGGCCGAGCCGGTGGTGAAGAAGATCCCGGCCCACAGCTTCTTGAACACCCCGTCGGCGGCCGAACTCCCCTGGGCCGCCTGCGGGAACAGCGCGTCCGCCAGGTTCCACCAGGTGATCTGCGGCGCGATGGCGTCGATCCGCGGGTCGGACCCGGCCGCCAGCAGCGAGACCGCGCCGCCGTACGACGCGCCCGTCACCCCCACCCGGGGGTCGCCCGGGCCGTCCAACTGCACCTCGGGGCGCTGCGCCAGCCAGTCCACCAGCCGCGAGACGTCCGCGACCTCGGCGTCCGGCCGGTCCAGCCCGATCTGCCCCGTCGACTTCCCGAACCCGCGCGCCGACCAGGTCAGCACCGCGTACCCGGACCGCGCCAACTCCTCGGCCCGCGCCCGCAGATCCTCCTTCGACCCGCCGAACCCGTGCGCCAACAGCACCGCCGGCCGCCGCCCGGCCCCGCCGGACGTGAAGAACGAGGTGTCGATCCGGACGCTCCCCGCCCCGTCCGGCATCTCCAGGAACCGGTCCTCCCGCTGCACCCCCGCGGGCTCACCCGCCACCGCGAACGCCCCACCCCCGACCAGCAGCCCCACCGCCACCCCACCGGCCAGCACCGCCCTACGCCGCGTCAACCACCCGCGCCATGCCCCACCGAAGCCCATGCCGAAGATCCTAGCCGTGCGGCAAGTAGGACTCCCGTTAACACCCCACGACACCCCCACACCCCACCGGTCCTCCCGCCACCCCGCTTCCTCCCCCTCCCCTCTCTCCCCTTCTCTCCCTTCCCCCGCCACCCACCTCGCCTCTCTTCCCCTCCCCCTCTCCGCCCCACCTCCCTCCCCTCCCCTTCGCCGCCCCCTCCCTCAGCTCTCTTCCCCTCCCTCCCCTCCCCCCTGCCGTCCCGCCGGACCTCCCGATGCGTTCACGGGTGGGCGGGTGGGCACGAAGTCCCCGATCTCCCGAAGCGTCCACGGGCGAGCGGGTGGGCGCGAAATCCCCGAACCCCCACATACCGCACGCTAAAGTACGAATCCCCCGCCCCCGAGGTGCGTGCCCCGTGCTCTGGCCCTTCCTCAGCCTGCTCGCCGCGATCCTCGCCACCCTGCTGGCCGGCTGGCTGGTCGACCAGGTGCTCCAGCGGGTCGCCGCCGCCCACCCGGACGCCCCGGTCTGGGCGCTGCTGCGCCGCTGCCGCATCCCGCTCCAACTCGTCCTGCTGTCGGCCCTGTTGCTCGCCGCCCGCCCGGTCCGCCGGATCTTCCACGCGGACGACAGCGGCAGCCGCCACGCCGTGCTCCTGCTGCTGATCGGGTCGTTGGGCTGGCTCACCGTCCGGGTGCTGGCCGCCGTGCTGGAGGCGGTGTTCAGCCGCTACGAGACGGTGACCGAGGACGCTTCCCGGGTGCGGCGGGTCCGGACCCAGCTGGGCCTGGTCCGCCGGGTCGGCTCGGCCCTGGTCTGGGTGGTGGCGGGCGGCGCGATGCTGCTGACCTTCGACGCGATGCGGACCGTCGGCGCGAGCCTGCTCGCCTCCGCGGGCATCATCGGCATCGTCGCGGGCATCGCCGCCCAGTCCGCCCTCGGCAATTTCTTCGCGGGCCTGCAGATCGCCTTCAGTGACACCGTCCGGATCGGCGACACCGTCGTCCTGGAGGGCCAGCAGGGCACGGTCGAGGAGATCACCCTGTCCTACCTGGTGCTGCGGCTGTGGGACGACCGCCGCCTGGTGGTCCCGGTCTCGTACTTCGTCGCGAAGCCCTTCGAGAACTGGAGCCGCCGCGACCCGGCCCTGCTGGCCTGGGTGCTGCTGCACCTGGACCACCGCACCCCGGTGGAGGAGCTGCGCGCCGAGCTGAAGCGCTTCCTCGACTCCACCGAGCTGTGGGACGGCCGGGCCTGGTCGCTGGACGCCACCGACACCACCCCGTCCACCCTGGTGCTCCGGGCCGGCATGACGGCCGCCGACCCGGACGCGGCAGCAGCGCTGAAGTTCGCCGTCCGCGAGCACCTGGTGGCCCACCTGAGGGACCGTCACCCGGAGGCGCTGCCCCGGGTGAAGACCGACTGAAGAAGCACCGGCCCGGGCTACAGCACCCGCACCATCGTCCGGTGCGGGATTCCGGCGTCGTCGTACACCGGCCCCTCGGCCGCGTACCCGAGCCGCTCGTAGAAGCCGAGCGCCTGCACCTGGGCGTGCAGTTCGACCTCGCGGGCGCCGCGCCCGCGCCCCAGCTCCTCGACGGCGCGCACCAGCCGGACGCCCAGCCCGGTGCCGCGCGCGGCCTTCACGACGGCGAGCCGGCCGAGCAGCACCCGTCCCTCGACGCCGCCGGTGACCGCCAGCGCCTCGGCGCCGGAGATCAGCCGGGCGGTGCCGAGCGCCGCCCCGTCGGGGCCGACGGCGAGCAGGTGCAGCGAGGTCGCGTCGAGGTCGTCGTACTCCAGTTCCGGCGGCACGTCCTGCTCGACCACGAACACCTCGTGCCGGACGCCGCGCGCCAGCGCCATGTCCGCGTCCCCGTCGACCGCCCGGATCGAGACGTCGGTCATCTCAGCTCTCCGCCGCGATGACGTCCAGCGCGTGCTGCAGGTCCTCGGGGTAGACGGAGCTGAACTCGACCCAGCGCCCGTCCTCGGGGTGCTCGAAGCCCAGCGAGACGGCGTGCAGCCACTGCCGGGTCAGGCCGAGCCGCTTGGCCAGCGTCGGGTCCGCGCCGTAGGTGAGGTCGCCGACGCAGGGGTGGCGCAGCGCCGACATGTGCACCCGGATCTGGTGGGTGCGGCCGGTCTCCAGCTTGATGTCGAGCAGCGAGGCCGCCCGGTACGCCTCGATCAGGTCGTAGTGCGTGACGGAGGGCTTGCCGTCACGGGTGACGGCCCACTTCCAGTCGCTGCTGGGGTGCCGACCGATCGGCGCGTCCACGGTGCCGGACATCGGGTCGGGGTGGCCCTGGACCAGGGCGTTGTACTTCTTCTCGGTGACCCGGTCGTGGAACTGCCGCTTCAGGTCGGTGTAGGCGCGCTCGGACTTGGCGACCACCATGATCCCGGAGGTGCCGACGTCGAGCCGGTGCACCACGCCCTGGCGCTCGGCCGCGCCGGAGGTGGAGATCCGGTAGCCGGCCGCGGCCAGGCCGCCGATCACGGTGGGGCCGGTCCAGCCGGGGCTGGGGTGCGCGGCGACGCCGACCGGCTTGTCGATGACGACGACGTGGTCGTCGTCGTGGATGATCCGCATGCCTTCGACGGCCTCGGCGACGATCTGCACCGGCGCCGCCGGGGCCGGGATCTCGACCTCCAGCCAGGACCCGGCGGTGACCCGGTCCGACTTCCCGGCGACCGCGCCGTCCAGGGTCACCTTGCCCTCGGCGGCGAGTTCGGCGGCCTTGGTGCGGGAGAACCCGAACATCCGGGCCAGGGCGGCGTCCAGCCGCTCGCCCTCCAGGCCGTCGGGTACGGGGAGGCTACGGGTCTGCGCTGCGATACTCACCCACCCGAGTATGCCCGACCCGCGCCCCGCCCCCTGGCCGCAGGCCGTTCACCGGGGCCTCCTAGCATCGGTTCGCACCACACGACGGCGCCGTCGACGAGGACGGGGCCGGACCCGATGGGGGGAACGTCCATGAAGGCCCGCACGATCGGTACGGCGGCGGCGGCCGCCGCGGTCGCCGCGCTCGCGACCCGCGACCTGGTCCAGAAGAAGCACGCGCTGCTGCGCAACTTCCCGGTGGTGGGCCACGCCCGCTACCTGCTGGAGCGGATCGGCCCGGAACTGCGGCAGTACATCGTGACCTCCAACGAGGAGGAGCGGCCGTTCAGCCGCGACCAGCGCACCTGGATCTACGCCTCCGCCAAGGAGCAGAACAACTACTTCGGCTTCGGCACCGAGGTCGACGTCGCGCACGTGCAGGGCCACGCCTACCTGAAGCAGCGCACCTTCGCGGGCGCCCTCCCGGACCCGCACGA
Source organism: Kitasatospora sp. NPDC088391 (assembly GCF_044753345.1). NCBI lineage: Bacteria > Bacillati > Actinomycetota > Actinomycetes > Kitasatosporales > Streptomycetaceae > Kitasatospora > Kitasatospora sp. NPDC088391. The sequence goes on along the minus strand of NZ_JBIVNB010000005.1, from coordinate 207,142 downwards.
CCCGCAGGCCCCGCTGCCCTCGGCGAAGCTGCTGGGCGGCCCGCGCGGCCGGGCCCGGGCGTTCCGCCCGGCCAGCGTGGTCAACATCTCGGCGATGAGCTTCGGTTCGCTCTCCGGCGCGGCGATCGGCGCGCTCAACGAGGGCGCGGCGCTGGCCGGCGCGATGCACAACACCGGCGAGGGCGGCCTGTCCCCGTACCACCGGCGCGGCGGCGAACTGGTGCTGCAGATCGGCACCTCGTACTTCGGGTGCCGCAACGAGGACGGCAGCTTCAACCTCGACAAGCTCAAGGAGGTCGTGGCGGGCGCCCCGGTCCGGGCGATCGAGATCAAGCTGTCGCAGGGCGCCAAGCCGGGCCTGGGCGGCATGCTGCCGGGCGCGAAGGTGACGCCGGAGATCGCCGCGATCCGCGGCATCCCGGTGGGCGTGGACTGCGCCTCGCCGTCCCGGCACAGCGCGTTCGGCGACGTCGACTCGATGCTGGACTTCGTCGAGCTGCTGGCCGCCGAGACCGGCCTGCCGGTGGGCGTCAAGAGCGCGGTCGGCGAGATGGCGTTCTGGCAGGAGCTGGCCGCCCTGATGGCCCGCGGCGACCGCGGCGTGGACTTCGTGACGGTGGACGGCGGCGAGGGCGGCACCGGCGCGGCCCCGCGGATCTTCGCCGACTCGGTGTCGCTGCCGTTCCGGATGGGCTTCTCCCGGGTCTACGGGGCGTTCGCCGAGCAGGGGCTGACGGACGAGCTGACCTTCATCGGCTCCGGCAAGCTCGGCCTGCCGGAGAACGCGGCGGTGGCCTTCGCGCTGGGCGTCGACATGGTCAACGTGGCGCGCGAGGCGATGCTGTCGATCGGCTGCATCCAGGCGCAGAAGTGCCACACCGACAAGTGCCCGACCGGCATCGCCACCCAGAACCCGTGGCTGGCCCGCGGCCTGGACCCGGCCTCGAAGGCCACCCGGGCCGCCGTCTACCTGCGCACCCTGCGGCGGGAGTTGACGAAGGTGTCCTCGGCGCTGGGCGTGGCCCACCCGTCGCTGATCACCCCCGAGGACATCGAGGTGATGAACGGCGACTACGAGTCCCGCACCCTGGCGGGGGTGTACGGCTACAAGGAGGGCTGGGGCCGGCTCGGCCCGCGGCTGGCCGCGGAGATCACCGCGCTGGCCACCGGCGGCCCGGCCGCCTGAGCCCGGCGCCCCGCACCCCGCGCCCCGCACCCCGCGCGAAAGGGCCCGCCCCGCACCCGGCGAACAGCCGGTGCGCGGGGCGGGCCCTCGTGCGTACGGGGTCAGGAGCCGTCCGACTCCGGCTTCTCCTCCGGGGAGTCCGCCTCGCCCTTCGCGGGGGCGCTGTGCGTGCTGCCGTCCGGGTTGGAGCCGCGGAAGGAGAGCAGCACCACCAGGATGCCGCCGCAGACGATCGCCGAGTCGGCGAGGTTGAAGACGGCGAAGTGCTGGACCGAGATGAAGTCGACCACGTGCCCGCGGAACACCGACGGGGCGCGGAACAGCCGGTCGGTGAGGTTGCCGAGGGCGCCGCCGAGCAGCAGGCCGAGGGCGATCGCCCAGGGCAGGCTGTAGAGGCGGCGGGCGATCCGCCAGATCACCACGATGACGCCGACCGCGATGGCGGTGAACAGCACGGTCATCGCCTGGCCCATGCTGAACGCGGCGCCGGGGTTGCGGATCACCTGGAAGGTCATCCAGTCGCCGATCACCTTGATCGGGTCGGTCCGGCCCTCCAGCCGGGCGACCACCAGCAGCTTGGAGCCGAGGTCGACCAGGTAGGCGACCAGCGCGACGGCCAGCAGCAGGCTGATCCGGCGGCGGCGCACCACGGCGCGGGTGCCCTCGGCGGCGGTCGCCCCGCTGCCGGCGGCCGGCTGTTCCTCGGGCGCGCTCACGGGCTCACCCGCCGCGCTGGGCCGGGCGGTGGGGACGGCTTCGTCCTGGGTCTGGTGGGAACCTGGCGTGCTGATGATCCGCTCCGCTGCCGTGGGGAAAACCGTTCGACATTACGGGGACGAGCGTACGACACCGCCCGCCCCGATGGCCGCCGCGGCCGGGATTGCCTCCCGGCCGCCGGGGCGGCCCGCCCGGGGCGGCGGCCCCGGGGCCCACGGGCGCGGAGCGTCAGCGGCGCTCCTGCTTGGCCTTGCAGCTGACGCAGAGGGTGGCGCGCGGGAAGGCCTGCAGCCGGGCCTTGCCGACGGGCTGGCCGCAGGACTCGCACAGGCCGAAGCCGGTGCCCTCCAGGCGGGCCAGCGCGTGCTCGGTCTGGGCCAGGCTGTCGCGGGCGTTGCTGGCGAGGGCCAGCTCGCTCTCCCGGTTGATGTTCTTGGTGCCGGCGTCGACCTGGTCGTCGCCCGCGCCGTCGTTGGAGTCGCGCATCAGGCCGGCCACGGCGGCCTCGGAGGCCTCGATCTCGGCGCGCAGCCGGAGCAGGTCGGCCGCCAGCTCGGCGTGCAGCTCGGTGACCTCCTCGGCCGTCCACGGGTCCTCGCCGGGGCGGACCGGCAGGTCGGCCGGGTCCGCGGCCTCGGCGCCGCGGGCGCCGGAGCCCGCGGGTACGTGGGTGCGGCTGGTGGCCGCCTCGCGTCCGGTGGTGCCGGTCTTCCGCCGTGCGGTGCTGGTGCTCACGGTCCCCTCCCCTGGGTCGCCCGCCATGGCCTCGCGCGACCTCGTGGTCACGTTTCCTGTCGCCTTCTCCGCCATGGCTTTCGACCTCATTCACGAATGATCAGATGCGTCGGTTCCCGACGATCTTGCCGGTCCCGGAACGATAAACCTCATCGAATCCACCCACAACGGGACATACCGAAGCGTTGCGCCGATCCCACCCGCGCAGCCGCCGCCGGGTCGGTGCTGCACAAGTTGTGCCCAGATCGCCCCCGGCTAACCACCCGGGGCCCGGCTCGCGGGTGCGCGAATCGGCTTGCGGAGGCCGATACACTGGGCCCTGCAAGGCGCAGATGGGACGAGTACCGACGTACGCAGCCAGGAGCGACCCGGGGGCGGTGTGAGCCCGGGGGTGTGCGCGGCGGGAAGATCACCCCGGAGCCGCCGGAAGAACGGCCCGCAGTCCGGGGCCCAGTAGAACCGGCCGCAAACCCAAAGAGAGGGCCGCAGCGCGCGCGGTCAAGGAGGGTGGTACCGCGGGGCGGCTCGCCGCCTCGTCCCTCCGTCGGAGCCAGTCCACGCATCCGCCGGAGGTTGAGAGCCCGCCATGTCCCCCACCTACAACGCCGTCCCCGCGCAGGTCGACCTGCCCGCGCTGGAGCACCAGGTCCTCTCCTTCTGGCGGGACCAGAAGATCTTCCGGCGCAGCCTGGAGCAGTCCGAGGGCCGCCCCGAGTGGGTGTTCTACGAGGGCCCGCCGACCGCCAACGGCATGCCGGGCGCCCACCACATCGAGGCCCGGGTCTTCAAGGACGTCTTCCCGCGCTACCGCACCATGAAGGGCTACCACGTGGCCCGCAAGGCCGGCTGGGACTGCCACGGCCTGCCGGTGGAGCTGGCGGTGGAGAAGGAGCTGGGCTTCTCCGGCAAGCCCGAGATCGAGAAGTACGGCATCGCCGAGTTCAACGCCAAGTGCCGCGAGTCGGTGACCCGGCACACCGACGCCTTCGTCGAGCTGACCGAGCGGATGGGCTACTGGGTCGACCTCGACGAGGCGTACCGCACCATGGACCCGTCCTACATCGAGTCGGTCTGGTGGTCGCTCCAGCAGATCTTCGACAAGGGCCTGCTGGTCCAGGACCACCGGGTCGCCCCCTGGTGCCCGCGCTGCGGCACCGGCCTGTCCGACCACGAGCTGGCCCAGGGCTACGAGACCGTGGTCGACCCCTCGGTGTTCGTCCGCTTCCCGCTCACCTCCGGCCCGCTGGCCGGCACCGCCGCCCTGCTGGTGTGGACCACCACCCCGTGGACGCTGGTCTCCAACACCGCCGCCGCCGTCCACCCCGAGGTGACCTACGTGGTCGCCACCGACGGGAACGAGCGCCTGGTGGTCGCCGAGCCGCTGCTCGGCAAGGCCCTCGGCGAGGGCTGGGAGGCCACCGGCGAGTCCTTCACCGGCGCCGAGATGGAGCGCTGGGCCTACCGGCGCCCGTTCGACCTGGTCGAGATCCCGGACGCGCACTACGTGCTGACCGCCGACTACGTCACCACCGAGGACGGCACCGGCATCGTCCACCAGTCGCCCGCGTTCGGCGCCGACGACCTCGCGACCTGCCGCCGCTACGGCCTGCCCGTGGTCAACCCGGTCGAGACCGACGGCACCTTCGCCGCCGACGTGCCGCTGGTCGGCGGGGTGTTCTTCAAGAAGGCCGACGAGACCCTGGTCGCCGACCTCGACGCCCGCGGCCTGCTGTTCCGCCACCTCCCGTACGAGCACAGCTACCCGCACTGCTGGCGCTGCCACACCGCGCTGCTCTACTACGCGCAGCCGTCCTGGTACATCCGGACCACCGCCGTCAAGGACGCGATGATCCGCGAGAACGAGGCCACCCACTGGTACCCGGAGACGGTCAAGCACGGCCGCTTCGGCGACTGGCTGAACAACAACATCGACTGGGCGCTGTCCCGCAACCGCTACTGGGGCACCCCGCTGCCGATCTGGCGCTGCGAGGACGACCACCTGACCTGCGTCGGCTCGCTCGCCCGGCTCTCCGAGCTGACCGGCACCGACCAGTCCGGCCTGGACCCGCACCGGCCGTACATCGACGCCGTCACCTTCCCCTGCCCGCAGTGCTCCGCCACCGCGGTCCGGGTGCCCGAGGTGATCGACGCCTGGTACGACTCGGGCTCGATGCCGTTCGCGCAGTACGGCTACCCGTACCGCAACAAGGAGCTGTTCGAGCAGCGCTACCCGGCGCAGTTCATCTCCGAGGCGATCGACCAGACCCGCGGCTGGTTCTACACGCTGATGGCCGTCGGCACCCTGGTCTTCGACAAGAACTCCTACGAGAACGTCGTCTGCCTGGGCCACATCCTGGCCGAGGACGGCCGCAAGATGTCCAAGCACCTCGGCAACATCCTGCAGCCGATCCCGCTGATGGACCAGCACGGCGCCGACGCGGTGCGCTGGTTCATGGCCGCCGGCGGCTCCCCCTGGTCGGCCCGCCGGGTCGGCCACGGCACCATCCAGGAGGTGGTCCGCAAGACCCTCCTCACCTACTGGAACACCGTCGCCTTCCAGGCCCTGTACGCCCGCCCGGCCGGCTGGGCCCCCTCCGCCGACGACCCGGCCCCGGCCGACCGCCCGGTCCTCGACCGCTGGGTGCTGTCCGAGCTGAACACCCTGGTGCGCGAGGTCGACGCCGCCTACGAGGCGTACGACACCCAGCGGGCCGGCAAGCTGCTGTCCGGCTTCGTCGACGACCTGTCCAACTGGTACGTCCGGCGCGGCCGCCGCCGCTTCTGGCAGGCCGACCCGGCGGCGCTCGCCACCCTGCACGAGGCGCTGGAGACCGTCACCCGCCTGATGGCCCCGCTCACCCCGTTCCTCACCGAGCGGGTCTGGCAGGACCTGGTCGTCCCGGTCGTCCCGGACGCCCCGGCCTCCGTCCACCTGAGCAGCTGGCCGGTCGCCGACGAGACGCTGGTCGACCCCGAGCTGTCCCGCCACATGGTGCTGGCCCGCCGCCTGGTCGAGCTCGGCCGCGCCGCCCGCGCCGAGTCCGGCGTCAAGACCCGCCAGCCGCTGTCCCGCGCGCTGATCGCCGCCCAGGGCTGGGAGGAGCTGCCGACGGACCTGCGGGCCCAGATCGCCGACGAGCTCAACGTGCTGGAGCTGCAGTCCCTCTCCGAAGCGGGCGGTTCGCTGGTCGACACCTCCGCCAAGGCCAACTTCCGGGCCCTCGGCAAGCGCTTCGGCAAGGGCGTCCAGGACGTCGCCAAGGCCGTCGCCGCCACCGACGCCGCCCGGCTCTCCGCCGAACTGCGCGCCACCGGCGCCACCTCGGTCGAACTGGACGGCGAGACGGTCGCCCTCTCCCCCGAGGAGGTGATCATCACCGAGACCCCGCGCGAGGGCTGGTCCGTCGCCGGCGAGTCCGGCGCCACCGTCGCCCTCGACCTGGAGATCACCCCGGAGCTCAAGCACCTCGGCGTGGCCCGCGACGCGGTCCGGCTGATCCAGGACGCCCGGAAGAACTCCGGCCTGGAGATCACCGACCACATCCACCTGCAGCTCACCAGCACCGACCGGGCCGTCCTCGCGGCCCTGACGGAACATCAGGACCTGGTGGCCGCCGAGGTCCTGGCCGACTCCCTCGGCCTCACCGTCACCGACCCCGACGCCCCGCGCTTCACCGACGAGGCCCTCGCCCTGGAGTTCACCCTCCGCAAGGCCTGACCAAGCGCTGCGCTTCGGCTGGCAGGGCAGCGGCGGGAGCGCTGCGCTTCGGCCCCGCCTCGCCGAAGCGCAGCGCCTCGGCAGGGCATCGCCGAAAGCGCAGCGCCTCGGCCTTCGGACTCCCCGGGCAGCCGAAGCGCAGCGCTTCCCCGCCCCGCCCGGGGCGCGGCGGGCTGCCACCGGAGACACAAAAGATCCGCCCGACGAGGGGAACTCCCCTCCTCGGGCGGATCTTGGTGTTGCAGGACCGCCTAGTTGTCGCCGTCCTCGTCGATCAGGAACCCGCGCATCGGAGCGGGCGCCTGCTGCATCGGCTGCGGGGGCTGCGGCCGGACGGCCGCCATCGGCTGGGTCATGCCCGCCGGGGCCATCGCGCCGTTCGAGCCGTTCGACGCGCCGCCGAAGGACGGGGCGCCGGAGCCGCCGAAGGACGCGCCGCCGAAGGACTGGTTGCCGCCGAAGGACGGGTTCGACCCGAACGACGGCGCCGCGGAGGACATCGCACTGGCACCGGCGGGCGCCATCGACGACGCGGCCGGCGGCAGCGAGGCGGTGGCGGGGATCCGCGGCGGGGCGAGCGAGTCGTCCGCCTGCGACTCCAGCTGGCGCAGCTGGGTCTCCAGGTAGGACTTCAGGCGCGTGCGGTACTCGCGCTCGAAGGCGCGCAGGTCCTCGACCTTGCGCTCCAGCGTGGCGCGGGCGGACTCCAGCGAGCCCATCGCGACGCGGTGCTTCTCCTGGGCGTCCCGCTCTAGGGCGTCGGCCTTCGAGCGGGCGTCCCGCTCCAGGCCCTCGGCGCGGCTGCGGGCCTCGCCGACGATCTTGTTGGCCTCGGAGCGGGCCTCGGAGATGGCCTGGTCCGCGGTCTGCTGGGCGAGCGCCAGGACCCGGGCCGCGCTGTCGCCGCCGGGGTTCTGCTGCGGCATCTGCTGCTGCATCGGGTTGCCCATCGGCTGCAGCTGCCCGCCCATCGGCTGGAGCTGCTGGCCGCCCATCGGCTGGCCCATCTGCTGCTGCATCGGGTTGCCCATCGGCTGCAGCATCTGGCCGCCCATCGGCTGGACCAGCTGCTGCTGGCCGCCCATGGTCTGGCCCATCTGCTGCTGCATCGGGTTGCCCATCGGGCCGCCCATGCCCTGCTGCGGACCGGCCGGGAGCTGCGGGGCGCCGGAGGGCAGGCCCAGCGGCTGGTTGCCCATGCCCTGCTGGTTGCCCATGCCCTGCTGGTTGCCCATGCCCTGCTGCGGGCCGCCGAGCTGCTGCGGACCGGGGCCCTGCTGGCCGGGCACCGGCGGGCCGGATATGGCGGCGGGCACCGGGGCGCCGGGGCGGCCGCCGTCCTGCGGGGCCTGCTGCTCCTTGCGCATGTTCGCCTGGTTCTGCGCGGCGGCACGCGTGGCGGCGGCCAGCTTGGCGCGCAGGTCCTCGTTCTCGCGCAGCAGGCGGGTCAGCTCGGCTTCGACCTCGTCGAGGAAGGCATCGACCTCGTCCTCGTCATAGCCTTCGCGCAGGCGGACGGTCGTGAACTGCTTGTTCCGAACGTCCTCGGGGGTCAATGGCATCTCTTCACCTCAACGTGATCGTCGGACCGGCATCCTGTCGCATCGTTCAGAACGACAGGCGCTGCACGAGCGAGATCAGGACATACACAATGATCATCAGTACGAAGAAGGACAGGTCGAGCGCCACGCCCCCGAGACGCAACGGCGGGATGAAGCGCCGAAGAAGCTTGAGCGGCGGATCCGTGACAGTGTACGTGGCCTCCAGCACCACGACCATGGCCTTCCCGGGGCGCCATGAGCGGGCGAACTGGAACACCCAGTCCATGACCAGCCTGAAGAGCAGGATCAGCAGGAACACGGTCAGCACCCAGTAGAGCACCGAACCGAAGATCATCGCGTCTCCCTCTCCCTGGCCGACGTTCCGTCAGTGACGCACTGTCGCTCGATCCACACGTGCAGTCGTGACCGGGTCAGCTCTGGTTGAAGAACCCACCCTCGGCGATCCGAGCCTTGTCCTCCGCCGTGACATCGACGTTAGCAGGCGACAGCAGGAACACCTTCTGCGTCACGCGCTCGATACTGCCGTGCAGACCGAAGACCAGTCCAGCGGCGAAGTCTACGAGCCGCTTCGCGTCCGTGTCGTCCATCTCGGTCAAATTCATGATCACAGGGGTGCCGCCGCGGAACTGTTCCCCGATGGTACGGGCCTCGTTGTAGGTCCTCGGGTGCAGCGTGGTGATGCGGTAGGGCTCTCGTTCGTTGACGACCTTGGGCATGATCACCGGGGTGCTCTTCTCCAGGTTGCGGTGGCGCTCGGATGTGATGGACGACACGGGAGCCATCCGCGGCTGCTCCTGCCGGATCGGCACCGCGGCCGGAACCGACTGGGGGGCGATCTGGGCCACGGGGGCCGGCCGCTCGGCGGGGGCGGGGACGGGCCGCTCGGCCCGGAGGTCCTCGGTCCGACCGGTGCGGATCGGCTCCGGGTCGCTGTCGTAGTCGTCGTCGGGGTCGTACCCCTGGCTGTCGTAGGTCTCGTCCTCGACCAGGCCGAGATAGACCGCCATCTTGCGCATCGCGCCGGCCATGCTGCTGTCTCCTCCGCTCATGCGCCCACCGCGTCCGCCCTGCGGGTGCCGGGGCCCACGTCCTCGCACGGTGTGTCGGGCCGGCGGTCCGTCAGGCCGCGGAGGTGTGCGCTCGGTGCGATCCACGGTTTACCAGCAGACTGATCATCTGCTAGGTTCTGTCCTATTTTGTCCTGCAGTCTGATCTACTTACTCGGTGACGTTACCCGAGCGGTGACCGCACTCCGAGTACCGCCGTACCGACGCGTACATGTGTCGCCCCGGTGCCGATGGCCTGCTCCAAGTCCCCACTCATCCCTGCCGAAACCATCGTGGCAGCCGGATGGGTCGCGCGTACGGCGCTTGCGATTTCCGCGAGGCGTTCGAAGGCCCGGGCCGGATCGCCCGCCAGCGGCCCGGCCAGCGGTGCGACGGTCATCACACCGTCCAGGCGCAGCCCGGGCGTGTCGGCGATCCGGTCGGCCAGCGCGAGCACCTCGGACGGGGCGACGCCCGCGCGGTGCTCCCCCTCCCCGGCCTCCTTGTCGAGGGCGACCTGGACCAGGCAGCCCAGCGGCGGGCGTTCGGCGGCCCGGACGGCGGCGGCCAGCGAGTCGACCAGCCGTCCGCGGTCCACCGAGTGCACCAGGTCCGCGTAACGGACCACCGAGCGGGCCTTGTTGGTCTGCAACTGGCCGACGAAGTGCCAGGTCAGCGGCAGGTTCACGCACTGCTCGGCCTTGGGCCCGGCGTCCTGGTCGCGGTTCTCCGCGACGTCGGTGACGCCGAGTCCGGCGAGCAGCGCGGTGTCCTCGGCCGGGTAGGTCTTGGTCACCACGATCAGCGTGACCTCCTCGCGCGGGCGGCCCGCGGCGGCGCAGGCGTCGGCGATCCGGCGCTCCACCACCTCCAGGTTGGCGGCGAGCTGCTCCGAGCGGGCCCGCTGAGCCCCCGTCAGCCCGGCCGCGAAGGCGGGGGCGCCCGGGAACGGACCGTAGATGTCGTTCGTCATGAGTGTGAGGGCCCCAGCCAGACGTAGCCGGCGAGTCGGCCGGTCCGCTGCTCCCGACGGTAGGAGTAGTGGTCCGGGGATTCCAGCGTGCAGACGGACGAGAGTTCGACCTGTCGGACGCCCGCGGCGGCGAGCTGGGCCGCGACCCCGGCGGGGACGTCCAGCGCGGGGGTGCCCCAGGAGGTCTCGGCGTGCGCGGCCGGGACGGCGGCGGCCACCTCGGCGCGCAGTTCGGCCGGCACCTCGTAGCAGCGGCCGCAGATCGCGGGGCCGGTGACGGCGATGATCCGCTCGGGGCGGGCCCCGAGGGCGCGCATCGCCTCGACCGCGGCGGGGACCACCCCGGCGGCCAGGCCCGGGCGGCCGGCGTGCGCCGCGCCGACCACTCCGGCGGCGGGGTCGGCCAGCAGCACCGGGGTGCAGTCGGCGGTGAGCACCGCGAGGGCGAGCGGGCGGTCGGTGACCACCGCGTCCACCGTCGGGGCGGTGCCGTCGGGCTGGCGCTCCGTCACCACCGCGACCCCGGCGCCGTGCACCTGGTTCATCCAGACCACGTCGGCGGGGTCCAGGCCCAGTTCCCGGGCCGCGAAGAAACGGTTCTGCTTGACGGATTCGGGCGAATCACCCACCGCACCGCCGAGGTTGAGCTCCCCGTACGGCGAGGTGCTCACCCCGCCCCACCGGGTGGTGGAGGCGAAGTGAGCACCGTCGCGGAAGGATCTGTCGATCACTTCAGGAAGTCCGGCACGTCGAGCTCCTCCGCGGGGCTCTCGACGTAGGGCTGGCGGACCGGCTGCACCTGCGGCGGCACCGGCGGGGCGGTGGCCGTCACCGGGGCGGGCGCCGCCGGCTCCGACTGCCGGGCCGGCTCCTCGGCGCGGGTGACCGAGCCGATGCTGCCGTAGGTCGGGCGGGTGGTCGGGCGCTCCGGGGCGGCGGCCGCGGAGGAGGTCGACTTGACCACCGGCTCGCGGACGATGGCCGGCGGCTGGCCGCCGTCGAAGCCGGCCGCGATCACGGTGACCCGGACCTCGTCGCCGAGCGCGTCGTCGATGACCGCGCCGAAGATGATGTTCGCCTCGGGGTGGGCCGCCTCGCTGACCAGCTGGGCCGCCTCGTTGATCTCGAACAGGCCGAGGTCGGAGCCGCCCGAGATGGAGAGCAGCACGCCGCGGGCGCCGTCGATGGACGCCTCCAGCAGCGGCGAGGAGATCGCCATCACGGCGGCGGCCTTGGCGCGGTCCTCGCCGCGGGCCGAGCCGATGCCCATCAGGGCCGAACCGGCGTCCGACATGACCGACTTGACGTCGGCGAAGTCCAGGTTGATCAGGCCGGGGGTGGTGATCAGGTCGGTGATGCCCTGCACGCCGGAGAGCAGCACCTGGTCCGCGGAGCGGAAGGCGTCCAGCACCGAGACCTGGCGGTCGGAGATCGACAGCAGCCGGTCGTTCGGGATCACGATCAGGGTGTCGACCTGCTCGCGCAGGCTGGCGATGCCGTCCTCGGCCTGGTTGGCGCGGCGGCGGCCCTCGAAGGTGAACGGGCGGGTGACCACGCCGATGGTGAGCGCGCCGAGCGAGCGGGCGATGTTGGCCACCACGGGCGCGCCGCCGGTGCCGGTGCCGCCGCCCTCGCCGGCCGTCACGAAGACCATGTCGGCCCCCTTGAGGACCTCCTCGATCTCCTCGCGGTGGTCCTCGGCGGCCTTCCGGCCGACCTCCGGGTTGGCACCGGCGCCGAGGCCGCGGGTCAGTTCGCGGCCGACGTCGAGCTTCACGTCGGCGTCGCTCATCAGCAGCGCCTGGGCGTCGGTGTTGATGGCGATGAACTCGACGCCCTTGAGCCCGACCTCGATCATCCGGTTGATGGCGTTGACTCCGCCGCCGCCGATGCCGACGACCTTGATGACCGCGAGGTAATTCTGGGGTGCTGCCACGTCGGGGCCTCTCGCCTCGAATTTCCGGGTCGGCTCCCCTGGATTGTGAAGGCCGACGGATGTCGATGGGTGGGAAGCACGTGGTTCCAACCCGAACCCTAAACTTGAGGTTGAGGGTTATGGCTGTGCCGGTGTCACCGCGGTGTCGAGCACAGCTCGTTGACACAGGACAGTAGGTCGCAACCGGCGCGTGTTTCAACGAACACGCCGAGCTTCCCTTTTTCTTTTGAGCCTATGTGATCATCGACCCCTCGGTGAAACCGGGGTGACCACCAAGGGTCGGACCGGAGCCGTGGCTCCGTCAATACCGCCCCCCGGCACAGAACTTACCAAATCAACCGGATACCGCCGGGGCATCCGGAGCACTCACGTCGTAATTCCCGGCTTTCCGGGCCAGTAGCGCGGTCAGCACCCCGGCCTTGCGGGCGGTCTGCTCCGCGCTCCCCCAGCGCACGGTGGCGCCCGAGGCCAGCTGCAGCCGGATGTCGTCGTACGAGTAGACCGTGAGCGAACCGGCCTGCTTCGCCACGGCCGGCGGCAGTCCCGCCGCCACCGTGATCGCCGCCCGGACCAGGCTCGGACGGTCCACCACCGGGAGCGCGTCCTGGGCCGGCCCGCTCAGCTGCAGGGCCACCACCGGGACGCCGGACGGGGGTTGCGGCTCGGTGGCGAACTCCACACCCCGGGCGTCGACCTGGACGAACCGGCCGTCGTCGGCCTTGACCGCGGCCACCGGCCGGCGCTCGGTCACCTTGACCCGCAGGGTGTGCGGCCAGCCCCGCCAGACCTCGACCTCGGCCACCCGCGGGACCTTCGCCACCTCGGCCCGGGCCTCGTCCAGGTCGACCCGGGCCAGCGGGCCGCGCGCGGTGGCGCCGAGCGCCCGCTCGACCTCGTCGCTGGTCAACTGCCCGGAGTCCAGGCCCTGCACCGCCACCCGGCGGACGTCCAGCGCGGCGGAGAAGAACACCGTCCAGACCAGGCCGCCGACCAGCAGCGCGCCCAGCGCCACCAGCACGGTGACGCCGCGCCGGGAGAGCCGGAGCCGGGGCGGGCGGGCCTCGTCGGCCTCCGCCCCGAACTCCTCCTCGTCGTCCTGCTCAGCCACGGCGGCGGCCGCCGCGGGCGGCCTCGATCGCCTCGTAGACCATCTGCACCAGCAGGTCGTCGGCGTCCCGGCGGCCGAACTCGGCGGCCGCGCGCGACATCTCCCACAGCCGGGCCGGGTCGGTCAGCACCGGCAGCACGTTCTTCAGCACCCAGTCGGTGGTCAGCTCGGCGTCGTCGACCAGCAGGCCGCCGCCCGCCTTCACCATCGGCTGGGCGTTCAGCCGCTGCTCGCCGTTGCCGATCGGCAGCGGCACGAACGCGGCCGGCAGGCCGACCGCGGCCAGCTCGGCCACCGTCATCGCGCCGGCCCGGCAGAGCATCATGTCGGCCGCCGCGTAGGCGAGGTCCATCCGGTCCAGGTAGGGCAGCGCCCGGTACGGCGGCATGCCCGGGATGTCGTCGATGACCGGCAGCTCGTTCTTCGGGCCGACCGCGTGCAGGATCTGCACCCCGTACTGCTGGAGCCGGGGCGCGATCGCCTGCACCGTCTCGTTCAGCCGGCGGGCGCCCTGCGAGCCGCCGGAGACCAGCAGGGTGGGCAGCCGCTGGTCGAGGCCGAAGTGGTGCCGGGCCTCCGGGCGGACGGTGCCGCGGTCCAGGGTGGCGATGGTGCGGCGCAGCGGGATGCCGATGTAGCGGGAGTCGCGGAGCTTGGAGTCCGGGGTGGAGACCGCCACGAAGTCGCTGTAGCGGGCGCCGATCTTGTTGGCCAGGCCGGGGCGGGCGTTCGCCTCGTGCACCACGATCGGCACCCCGGCCCGCTTGGCGGCCAGGTAGGCGGGCATCGCCACGTAGCCGCCGAAGCCGACCACCGCGTCCGCCTTGACCCGCTCGATCACCTCCTGGGCGGCGCGCACGGTGCCGCGCAGCCGGCCGGGGACGGTGATCAGTTCCGGGGTGGGCTTGCGGGGCAGCGGGACGGCCGGGATCAGCGCCAGTTCGTAGCCGCGCTCCGGGACCAGCCGGGTCTCCAGGCCCCGCTCGGTGCCGAGCGCGGTGATCCCGACGGACGGGTCGTGCCTGCGCAGCGCGTCCGCGAGCGCCATGGCCGGCTCGATGTGGCCGGCGGTCCCGCCGCCGGCGAGTACGACATGCACCGAAATTCACCGCTCCCTGCGCGGCGGCCGGGCGGCCTCGCGCGCTGTGGTCTTCCTACCTGGCAGCACCCGGCCCAGGACGGGCCCGAACCGGGAGTTGGCCCCCTTCCGCCACCTGCGGGGCCGGGCAGCCAGCGCTGCCTTCGCCGCCGGGGTGCTGCGCGCGAAGCACAGCAGCAGCCCGACGGCGCACATGGCCGACAGCATCGCCGAACCGCCGTACGAGAACAGCGGCAGCGGGACGCCCGCGATGGGCAGGAGTCCCAGCGCCGACCCCAGGTTGACCACGGCCTGCGCCATGATCCAGGTGGTGGCGGCGCCCGCCGCGTACCGGACGAACGGGTCCGCGGTACCGAGGGCCACTCGGATACCCGCGTAGCCTAGTGCCGCGAAGAGGGCGAGCACCGACAGCGTCCCCACCAGGCCCAGTTCCTCGCCGGTCGCGGCGAAGATGAAGTCGGTGTGCGCCTCGGGGAGTTGGCCCCACTTCTCGACGCCGGCGCCCAGTCCGGACCCGAACGGCCCGCCCGCCGCCAGGGCGTAGAGGCCGTGCAGGGCCTGGAAGCAGTCCAGGTTCGGGTCGGGCTTGGTGATGCCGACGCAGGAGAGCCGGCCCAGCCGGTGCGGCACCGTGATGATCAGCGCGGTGCAGGCGACCACCGCGATGCCGAGGGTGGCGGCGAACAGCCGCAGCGGGGCGCCGACCATCCAGAGCAGGCCGAACAGCATGGCGACCAGCACCATGGTGGTGCCCATGTCGCCGCCGATCATGATCAGCATCATCAGCACGACGGTGCCCGGCACCAGCGGGACCAGCAGGTGCTTCCACTGGTCCAGCATGTGGGTGCGCTGCTTGCGGGCCAGCAGGTCGGCCGCCCAGAGCAGCAGCGCCAGCTTGGCGAACTCGGAGGGCTGGACCTGGAAGAAGCCCAGGCTGATCCAGTTCCGGTTGCCGTTGATCCGCGAGCCGATGCCGGGGATCGCCACCAGCACCAGCGCGCCGACCACGCCGAACAGCAGCGGGTAGACGGCCCGGCGCAGCACCTTGACCGGGGCCCGGGTCAGCACCACCGCGAGGGCGCCGCCGAGCAGCAGCGCGACCAGCTGCTTGCGGAAGAAGAACGTCATCGGCAGGCCGTGCTCGGTGACGAAGGACTGCGAGGCCGAGAACACCATCACCAGGCCGAGCACCACCAGCAGCAGGGTGGCGCCCAGGATCAGGTAGTAGGGCGTCAGCGGACGGGCCATCAGGTACCCGAACCGCTCCCGGGCGGCCCGGGCCCGGGCGACCGGGCCGGCCGACTTGAAGGTGGTCGTGGTCGCCGAGATCAGCCGCAGGCGCTCGCGCGGCGGCTTCTCCGTGGTGGGCACCACGACCTCCTGGGCTTCGAGGGAATGGGCTTCGAGGGACGGGCTTCGGGGAACGGGCCGGAGGAACGGGCGGGGGCGTGCGGTTCCGCCCGCCCCCGGCGGTGCGCTCCTGGACTACAGCGCGCGGACGGCGGCGGCGAACAGGTCGCCGCGCTCACCGTAGTCGGTGAACATGTCCATCGAGGCGCAGGCGGGCGCCAGCAGGACGGTGTCGCCCTTCTCGGCGACGGCGGCCGCGGCCGCGACGATCGCGGCCATCGCCCCGGCGCCAGTCTCGCCCGGGGCGGGCTCGAACACCGGGACGTCGGGGGCGTGTCGCTCCAGCGCCTCGCGGATCAGCTGCCGGTCCTGGCCGATCAGCACCGCGGCGCGCAGCCGGTCGGCGGCGCCCGCGACCAGCTCGTCGAAGGCGGCGCCCTTGGCCAGGCCGCCGGCGATCCACACCACGGGCCGGTAGGCGGCCAGCGAGGCGGCGGTGGCGTGGGTGTTGGTGGCCTTGGAGTCGTCGACCCAGGTCACGCCGTCGACCTCGGCGACGTGCGCGATCCGGTGCTTGTCGGGGCTGAAGGCGCGCAGGCCGTCGCGGACCGCCTTGGCGTCGACCCCGTAGGCGCGGGCCAGCGCGGCGGCGGCCAGCGCGTCGGCGATGTTGTGCGGGGCAGGCGGGTTCACGTCGGCGACGGCGCCGAGTTCGGCCGCGGAGTTGGCCCGGTCGGCGACGAAGGCCCGGTCGACCAGCAGGCCGTCGACCACGCCGAGGTGGGAGACGCGCGGCGCGTCGAGGCCGAAGCCGATCGCCCGGCAGCCCTCCTCGACGTCGGCCTCGCGGACCAGCGCCTCGGTGGCGGGGTCGGCCAGGTTGTAGACGCAGGCGACCTGGTTGCCCTGGTAGATCCGGCCCTTGTCGGCGGCGTACGCCTCCATCGAGCCGTGCCAGTCGAGGTGGTCGGGGGCGAGGTTGAGGACGGCGGCGGAGTGCACCCGCAGCGAGGGCGCCCAGTGCAGCTGGTAGCTGGACAGCTCGACGGCCAGCACGTCGTACGGCTCCTCGGCCAGCACGGCGTCCAGCACCGAGACGCCGACGTTGCCGACGGCGGCGGTGCGCCGGCCGGCCGCGGTCAGGATCGAGGCGAGCATCTGGACGGTGGTGGTCTTGCCGTTGGTGCCGGTGACGGCCAGCCAGGGGGCGGGCTCGCCGGTGGCGGGGTGCGGGGTGCGCAGCCGCCAGGCGAGTTCGACGTCGCCCCAGACCGGGACGTCCGCGGCGGCGGCCGCCGCGAACAGCGGGCTGCCGGGGGCCCAGCCGGGCGAGGTGACGACCAGTCGGGTGCCCTCGGGCAGGCTCGCGCCGTCGCCGAGGCGGACGGTGACACCCTGTTCGGCCAGCGGGGCGGCCTTGGCCGCGAGGCCCGGCCCGTCCCCGCCGTCCACGACGGTGACCCGGGCGCCGAGGCCGTGCAGGACACGGGCGGCGCTGATCCCGGAGAGGCCGAGTCCGGCGACGACGACCGGCAGTCCGGCCCACTCCGGGTTGTTCATCCGGTCACCCATCCCGCGTAGAAGAGTCCGAGTCCGACGGCGACGCACAGGCCCTGGATGATCCAGAACCGGACCACGATCAGGACCTCGCTCCAGCCCTTGAGCTCGAAGTGGTGCTGGAGCGGCGCCATCTTGAAAACGCGCTTGCCGGTCATCCGGAACGAGCCGACCTGGATGATCACCGAAAGAGTGATGATCACGAACAGGCCGCCGAGCACGGCGAGGAGCAGCTCGGTGCGGGAGACGACGGCCAGGCCGGCCAGCGCGCCGCCGAGGGCGAGCGAGCCGGTGTCGCCCATGAAGATCTTCGCGGGCGAGGTGTTCCACCACAGGAAGCCGAAGCAGGAGCCCATCAGGGCGGCGGCGACCACGGCGAGGTCCAGCGGGTCGCGGACGTCGTAGCAGGAGGCGGTGGCCTGGATCGCGTAGGCGCAGTTCTGGCTGTGCTCCCAGAGGCCGATGAAGGTGTAGGCGCCGAAGACCATCACCGAGGCGCCGGTGGCCAGGCCGTCCAGACCGTCCGTCAGGTTCACGCCGTTCGACATCGCGGCGATCATGAAGTAGGCGAAGATGACGAACAGCACCGGGCCGATCGACCACTTGAAGTCCTGCACGAAGGACAGGTGGTCGGAGGCCGGGGTCAGGCCGCGGTTGTCCTCGAACTGCAGGGCGAGCACGGCGAACGCCAGCGCGACGAAGGACTGGCCGAGCAGCTTCGCCTTGGCCCGCAGGCCCAGCGAGCGGCGCTTGACCACCTTGATGTAGTCGTCGAGGAAGCCGACCAGGCCCATGCCCGCGGTCAGGAAGAGCACCAGCAGGCCGGAGGCGCTGGGCGACACGCCCGTTATCGCCTTGGTGGCGAAGTACGCGATCAGGGTCGCCAGGATGAAGGCGATGCCGCCCATGGTGGGCGTGCCCTTCTTGCTGTGGTGCGCCTTGGGGCCGTCGTCGCGGATGTACTGGCCGTAGCCGTGCTTGGCGAGCAGCTTGATCAGGGCGGGGGTGCCGAGCAGGGTCAGCACCAGGCCGATCATGCCGGCGAAGAGGATCTGCTTCACCGGGCGGCACCGTCCGCGAGCAGTGCCTCGGCGACCTTCTCCAGGCCGGCCGAACGGGATGCCTTCACCAGGACCACGTCCCCCGGCCGGACCTGACTGCGCAGCAGCTCGATCGCCGCGTCCGTGTCGGACACCAGCACCGACTCCTCACCCCACGAACCTTCGTTCCTCGCGCCCAGTTCCATCCGGGCCGCCTCGCGTCCGCCGACCGCCACCAGCTTGCTGATGTCGAGCCGGACCGCGAGCCGTCCGATGGTGTCGTGCTCGTCGAGGCTGTCCTCGCCGAGCTCCCGCATCTCGCCGAGCACCGCCCAGGTGCGGCGGCGCTCCGGCCCGGTGCCCGCCATCGTCGCCAGAGCCCGCAGCGCGGCCCGCATGGACTCCGGGTTCGCGTTGTAGGCGTCGTTGACGACGGTGAGGCCATCGG
This sequence comes from Kitasatospora sp. NPDC088391, assembly GCF_044753345.1. NCBI lineage: Bacteria > Bacillati > Actinomycetota > Actinomycetes > Kitasatosporales > Streptomycetaceae > Kitasatospora > Kitasatospora sp. NPDC088391. Next base: position 188,667 of record NZ_JBIVNB010000005.1, on the reverse strand, counting down.
CCCGGTCGACCACCTCCATGCGCCAGCGGGACAGCGCACCGGCCTCGCTGAGTGCTTCGGCGACGCGGTCGACGGGCATCCCGAGCTCCACCGCCACCGCGGCGGCGGCGAGGGCGTTCGAGATGTGGTGCTCACCGTACAGGCGCAGCTGCACGGGTGCGGAACCGGCCGGGGTGCTGAGCGTGAACCGTGGCCGTCCGGTGGCGTCCAGGCGAACTCCGGTGGCCCGCACGTCGGCGTCCGGGCTCTCGCCGAACAGCACCACCCGGGCCTTCGTGCGGGTGCGCATCGCCCGTACCAGCGGGTCGTCGGCGTTCAGCACGGCGACGCCGTCGGCCGAAAGGGCCTCCACCATCTCGCCCTTGGCCTCGGCGATGCCCTCCCGGGAGCCGAACTCGCCGACGTGCGCGCTGCCGACGTTGAGGACCAGGCCGACGGTGGGCGGGGTGATCCCGGTCAGGTACTCGATGTCGCCCTTGTGCCGGGCGCCCATCTCCAGCACCAGGTGACGGGTCGTCGGGGAGATCCGCAGCGCCGTCAGCGGGTGGCCGATCTCGTTGTTGGCGTTGCCGTCCGCGTAGACCGTCTCGCCGGCCGCGGACAGCACCTGGGCGATCAGGTCCTTGGTGGAGGTCTTGCCGGAGGAACCGGTCAGACCGACCACGGCGGCCTGCGGGGCGCCGGCGACCACGGCCCGGGCCAGTCGGCCGAGCGCCACCACCACGTCGTCGACCAGGATCGCGGGCACCCCGACCGGGCGGGTGGCGAGCACCGCGACCGCGCCGTCGGCGACCGCCTTCGCGGCGAAGTCGTGGCCGTCGACGCGCTCGCCGAGCACGCAGACGAACAGGCCGCCGGGCTCGATCCGCCGGTTGTCGGTGACCACGCCGCCGGTGATCGCGGCCGCCGGGTCGGCGCCGTCCAGGGTGCCGCCGACCGCCTGCGCGGCCTGACCAAGCGTCAGGGGAATCATCGCCCCGCCTCCCTCACGTGCTCGATCGCGGTCCGCAGGACCTGACGGTCGTCGAACGGGCGGACCTCGCCCTTGACGTACTGGCCGAGTTCGTGGCCCTTGCCGGCCACCAGGACGGTGTCGCCGCTGTGCGCGCGGGACACCGCGAGGGCGATCGCCTCGCTCCGGTCGGGGACGGCGAGCACCTCGCCGCGCTCCTGCTCGGGCACCTCGGTGGCGCCGGTCAGCATGGTGGCGAGGATCGCCAGCGGGTCCTCGGAGCGCGGGTTGTCGCTGGTCAGGACGGCGGTGTCGGCGAGCCGGGCGGCGATCGCGCCCATCGGCGCGCGCTTGTAGGGGTCGCGGTCGCCGCCGCAGCCGACCACCACGTGCAGCCGGCCCTTGGTGACCTCGCGGAGCGAGGCGAGGACGGCGCTGAGCGCGTCCGGCTTGTGCGCGTAGTCGACCACGGCGACGTAGTCCTGGCCGGCCTCGACCTTCTCCAGCCGGCCGGGCACGCCGGGGACGGCGGCCACCCCGGCGACCGCGGCGTCCAGGTCGACGCCCGCGGTGACCAGCGCGGTGATCGCGCCGAGCGCGTTGGCCACGTTGAACGGACCGGGCAGCGGCACCGCGGCGTCGGCCCGCTCGCCGTCCGGGCCGAGCACCCGGAACGTCGAACCGGCCGGGCCGAGCTGGACGTCGACGGCCCGCCAGTCGGCGGCCGGGTCGCCGGCCGCCGAGAAGGTGGTCATCGGGATGCGGGCCTCGCCGGCCAGCCGACGGCCGTAGGAGTCGTCCCGGTTGGCGACGCCGCGGCGGGCCTTGCCCTCCTCGAACAGCCGGGCCTTGGCCCGGTAGTAGTCCTCCATGTCGGGGTGGAAGTCGAGGTGTTCCGGCGTCAGGTTGTTGAACAGCGCGACGTCGTAGACCACGCCGTCGGTGCGGCCGTAGACCAGCGCGTGGCTGGACACCTCCATCACCACCGCGTCGGCGCCGGCCTCGCGCATCACACCGAGCACCGCGTGCAGGTCGGTGGCCTCGGGGGTGGTCCGCTCGGACTTGATCCGGTCGTCGCCGACCCGCATCTCCACGGTGCCGATCACGCCGGGGAGCCGGCCGGCCCCGCGCAGGCCGCCCTCGACCAGGTAGGAGGTGGTGGTCTTGCCGTTGGTGCCGGTCAGACCGATCATCAGCATCCGCTCGCTGGGCGCCCCGTAGACCGCGGCGGCCAGCGCGCCCATCACCTCGCGCGGGCGCTCCACCACCAGCAGCGGCACCCCGGCGCCGGCCGCCAGCTCGGCCCCGGCCGGGTCGGTGAGCACCGCGACCGCGCCGGCCGCCGCCGCGCCCGCGGCGAACGCCGCGCCGTGGTGGTTGGCGCCGGGGAAGGCCACGTACACGTCGCCGGGCCGCACCGCCCGGGAGTCGTGGGTGACGCCGGTGACCTCGGGGCCGTCCAGGGGGGCCAGCCCGAGCAGCCGGGCCGCCTCGGCGAGGGGCAGTGCCGCGGCACGGCTCGGACGGGGCGGACTCGCGGAGATTTGATCGGGTTTCGGCACGGCCGGAAGGCTATCGGCCGCACGGCCCCCGGGGCCAAACCGGGCCTGCTCGGCCGTGACGCTGCTCACTTCGCGCGCGGGGCGCTCGGGGGTGTCGCTCATCTCAGGGCTTCCAGTCGACGGCCAGGTTCGGTGCCTCGCTGGTGCTCGGCGGGACCTGGAGGGTCTTGAGGGTGAACTCCATCACCTGCTTGAAGACGGGCCCGCACAGCTGCCCGCCGAAGTGCCCGTTGACCGGGTCCTGGATGACGCAGGAGACCGTCACCCGGGGCTGGTCGGCGGGCGCGAAGCCGATGAAGGAGGCGGTGTACCCGGAGTACTTGCCGGTCTTCGGGTCCACCCGGTTGGCGGTGCCGGTCTTGCCGGCCACCCGGTAGCCCGGGATCTGCGCCTTGTTGCCGGTGCCCTGCTCGTCGGTGACGACGGACTCCAGCATCTCGGTCAGCGTCTTCGCGGTCTCCGGTGTCACCACCCGGGTCTGCGCCCCGGCCGGGACCGGGGTGAAGCGGCCGTCCGGCCCGGTGCTGCCGGCCAGCAGGCTGGGGGCGACCCGCACGCCGCCGTTGGCGATGGTGGAGAACACCGAGGTGGCCTGCAGCGCGTTCACCGACAGGCCCTGCCCGAACGGGATGGTGTACTGCTGCGAGCCGTTCCAGTCCTCCGGCTTGGCCAGGATGCCGCGGGTCTCGCCGGGGAAGCCGAGGCCGCTGGGCCGGCCGATGCCGAACTTGTCGAGGTACCCGGCGAGCACCTTGTTGGACTCGGCCTGGGTCGGGCCCAGGTGCTCGGCGGCCTCGATGGTGCCGATGTTGGAGGACTTGGCCAGCACGCCCGCCAGCGTCAGGTACCAGGTCTCGTGGTCCACGTCGTCGTGGAACACCCGGTCGGCGCGCTGCAGCGTGTTCGGCACCGTCACGTGGGTGTCCCACTTGGCGGTGCCGGTGTCCAGCACCGCCGCCATGGTCATCAGCTTGGCGGTGGAACCGGGCTCGTAGGCGTCCTGCAGGGCCGCGTTGCCGAGCTGGTCGGCCCGGGCCGAGGACAGGTCGTTCGGGTTGAAGCCGGGCGAGGTGGCCATCGCCAGCACCTGGCCGGTCCGGACGTCCTGGACGACCACGTAGCCCTTCTCCGCCCCGGCGTTGGCGACCTGGTCGGTGATGGCGCGCTGGGCCGCCCACTGGATGTCGGGGTTCACGGTCAGCCGCAGGTCGGTGCCGGGCACCGCGTCCTCCCGGCTGCCCCCGGCGGTGGCGACCCGGCGGCCGGCCGACGCGGCGTAGGTGGCGTAGCCGTCCCGCCCGGCCAGCTGCTGCTGGTACTGCAGCTCCAGGCCGCCGGTGCCGGTGCCCTCGGCGTTGACGAAGCCGACCAGGTTCGCGGCCAGGCCGTTCGCCGGGTAGCTGCGCCGGGTGGACTGCTCCCAGAACAGGCCGGTCAGCGGGTTCACGCAGGACGCGTCCAGGGACTGCCGGCCGCCCTTGTCGGCGGGCTTGTCGAGCAGCAGCCGCTGGCCCCGGCAGGCCGCGGTGTCGACCTGCTTGGCCAGTTGGGCCCGCAGGTCCGAGATCTGCCCCTTGACCTGCGGGGACTGACGGGCCATCACCAGCGCGTACTGGCTCTTCGGGTTCTTGCTGTTCAGGTGCAGCTTCTCGGCCAGCTTCTCCTTCGGCTGGCCGAGGATCGGCGCGAGCAGCGCGGCGGCCTGCTCCGGGGCGTCCGGCAGCCGGGTCGCGGCGGGGGTGAACATGGTCGGGTCGGCGGTCAGGTCGTAGGCGTCCACCGAGGTCGCCAGCACGGTGCCGTCGGCCGCGGAGATCGAGCCGCGCTCGGCGGGCAGCGCCACCCGGACGTACTTGTTGGCGCCCGCGGCGGCCGCCATCTCGTCCGAGTCGAACAGCTGGAGCTGCACCAGCCGGGCCGCGAAGACCGCGAAGACCAGCAGCAGGCAGACCGTCACCAGCCGCAGCCGGCGGCGCGGGTCGGCCAGCCGGATCGAGCGCGGGCCGGGGCGGGCCGCCGGGCGGCGCGGCGGGCCGGGGCGGCGGGCCGGGCGGGCGCCGGGGCGCGGCGGGGCGGCCTGGCGGTGCCCGGCGGCGACGGGGCGCGGCCGGGCCGGGCGCGGCGGGGTGCCGTCGGCGGCGCGGCGCGGCTCGCCGACCCGGCGGCGGGGCGCGGCGGGGCGGCCGGACGCGGGGCGGCCGGCGGCGGGCGGGGTGCGGCGCGGGCGGGGGCCGTCGGCGGGCGGGCGGGTCATCGGGCGGTCCCGGAGGCGGACGGGGCGGCCGAGCCGGCCGGCGGGGCCGGGGCGAGTTCGATGCCGGGGTCGCCGGGGCTCGCGGTGGCGCCGGGGGTGGGCGCGGGGCTGCCGCCGGGGCGCTGCCAGGGCTCGGCGCTGGAGCGCGGCACCGGCGGGCTGTCCTCGGCGGGCCGGGCCTTCCCGGTGACGCTGCCGTCGGGGTTGAGGAAGGCCGGGTCGCCGCCGGGGACCATGCCGAGGCCGCGGGCGCGCTGCTCCAGCGCGTCGGGCGCGGACTGCTCGGCGATCTGCTGCTGCAGGGTCTGCTGCTGGTCGGTGGCGTCGGTGGTCTGCTTCTTCAGCCGGGACAGCGTGAACGAGCCCTCGTTGAGGGCGGTGTTGAGCATCAGCAGGCCGAGCAGCCCGGCCGACAGCAGCGCCACCACCAGTACCGCGAACGGGGTGCGCCCGCGCAGCTGGCGCACCCCCGGCCGGACGGTGATCCGTGCCCTGCCCCCCTGCCCGGGAACGCTCCCCCTGGTCCGCCCGCCGGCCACCGGCACCGCTCCACTCCCCTTCGCTCCGCTGCTCCCGGCGGCTGGCTACCTCCGGGTCCGTCTGATCCTCTCCGCCACCCGCAGCCGTACGGGCGCGGCGCGCCGGTTCTCCTCGATCTCCTCCTCGGTGGCCAGTTCGGCACCGCGGGTGAGCAGCTTCAGCCAGGGCTGCAGCTCCTCCGGGATCACCGGGAGGCCCGGCGGGGCGGTGGAGGTGGCGCCGGCCTGCAGGTACTGCTTGACCAGGCGGTCCTCCAGCGACTGGTAGGACATCACGACGATCCGGCCGCCCACCGCGAGGGCGTCCAGTGCGCCGGGAATCGCCCGGTCCAGCACCTCCAGCTCGCCGTTGACCTCGATCCGCAGCGCCTGGAAGGTCCGCTTGGCCGGGTTGCCGCCGGTGCGCCGGGTGGCGGCCGGGATGGCGTTGCGCACCAACTCGACCAGACGCGCGCTGGTGGTGAACGGTTCCTTCGCCCGCTCCCGGAGCACCGCGGAGGCGATCTTGCCCGCGAACCGCTCCTCACCGTAGACCTTGAGGATGCGGGCCAGGTCACCGTGCCCGTAGGTGTTCAGCACCTCGGCGGCCGAGATGCCCCGGGTCTGGTCCATCCGCATGTCCAGCGGGGCGTCCTGGGAGTAGGCGAAGCCGCGGTCGGCCTCGTCCAGCTGCATCGAGGAGACGCCCAGGTCGAACAGCACGCCGTGCACCTCGGGGACGTCCAACTCGTCCAGCACGCGCGGGATCTCGTCGTACACGGCGTGCACCAGGGTGGCCCGGTCGCCGAACCGGGCGAGCCGCTCGGCGGACAGTTCCAGGGCCCGCGGGTCGCGGTCGACGGCGATCAGGCGGACGTCCGGGAAGCGGGTCAGCAGCGCCTCGCTGTGGCCGCCGAGGCCCAGGGTGGCGTCCACCACCACGGCGCCCGGCCCGGAGATCGCCGGGGCGAGGGCGTCCAGGCAGCGCTCCAGCATCACCGGGACGTGCCGGGGGGCAGGGCTGTCGGTACTCATACGGGGGCGGGGCCCTTCCTCAGGTGCGGTCTGGCCGGGCCATTGTCCCGCACCCGGGCGGGCCCGCCGCACGCCGCCCGTGGTCCCCGCCCGCTCGCTGGGGGAAGGAGCGACCGCCCGGCACCGGGGAAGGTGCGCCAGGTGGGCACGGAGCGGGAGGAGGCCGCGGGCTGCGCACGGGCGGGCCGACCCGGCGCGGAGAGCGCCGGACACCCCGTTCCCCGGGTGCCGTCCGCCGTGCTCCGCTGCCCCGCCAGCCTATCGCCCGGACCCCGCCGGTCAACGTTCCGCGACGGTGCACCACCCGGGCGGACGCATCCGTTCGCGCAGGTCGGGGCGGTGCGGCGGGTCCGCGGGGCCGGGGCGCGGGCGACCGGCGGGCGCGCCGGGCGAACCGGGGCGAAGCCGCCCGAACGGGATGCGGCCCGGACCGGGGCCCCGACCGCGTTCCGCCCCCGGCGGGGCCGCGCGCCCACTACCGTCGTCGCCATGGCGACTGCCCCCGGCCCCGAGCGGCCCACCGAGACCGATCGCTTCGTGGTGTCCAACCGCTCGTACGCGGAGACCTTCCGGGACGGCGGCATGGACGCCCGCCCGGTCCGCCGGGTCGCCGTGGTGGCGTGCATGGACGCCCGGCTCGACCTGTTCGCCGCGCTCGGCCTGGAGCTGGGCGACGCGCACATCATCCGCAACGCGGGCGGCGTGGTCACCGACGACACCATCCGCTCGCTGACGATCAGCCAGCGCGCCCTGGGCACCCGCACCGTGGTGCTGATCCACCACACCGGCTGCGGCCTGCTCGGCCTGACCGAGGACTTCCGGCACGAGCTGGAGCAGGAGGTCGGCCAGCGCCCGCAGTGGGCGGTGGAGGCGTTCACCGACCTGGACCGGGACGTCCGGCAGTCCATGCGGCGGGTCCGCACCTCCCCGTTCCTGCCGCACACCGGGGACGTCCGCGGTTTCGTCTTCGACGTGCACACCGGTCTGCTCCGGGAGATCTCCTGAAACCGTCCGGACCACCGGACCGTCCCAAACCGGGACAGCCTTCGCGTGTCGGCCGAGCGGGTGACTTCTGGCCGTTCGACAGGGAAGAATGCGCCAAGTATTCGGGGTGGACCGGGCTCGAACCAGCCGCCCGGCGACTGTGCAACATGGGAGCGTTACGGGTGACGACCATCAACGGACAGGGCGCGCAGCAGCCGCAGGCGGGTCGCCAGGACCGGCGGGAGCCCGCCGGGCTGGCCGAGCTGGCGGCGGTCGTGGACCGCGTCCGGGGCTCCGTGGAGAGCGTGATCGAGGGCAAGCCGGAGGCCGTCCGGATCGCCCTGACGGTGCTGCTCGCCGAGGGCCACCTGCTGCTGGAGGACGTGCCGGGCGTCGGCAAGACCATGCTGGCGAAGGCGCTGGCCCGCTCGGTGGACTGCACGGTGCGCCGCATCCAGTTCACCCCGGACCTGCTGCCCTCCGACGTCACCGGCACCAACGTCTTCGACCAGCACCAGCGGGACTTCGAGTTCCGGCCCGGCGCGATCTTCGCGCAGATCGTGGTCGGCGACGAGATCAACCGGGCCTCGCCGAAGACCCAGTCCGCGCTGCTGGAGTCGATGGAGGAGCGCCAGGTCACCATCGACGGCACCACGCACGAACTGCCCTCGCCGTTCATGGTGATCGCCACCCAGAACCCGGTCGAGATGGAGGGCACCTACGCCCTGCCGGAGGCCCAGCGCGACCGCTTCATGGCCCGGATCTCGATCGGCTACCCCAGCGCCGACGCCGAGTTCGCGATGCTCGACCTGCACTCGGCCGCCAACCCGCTGGACGACCTGCAGCCGGTCGCGCACGCCGCCGACCTGCTCAAGCTGATCGACCTGGTGAAGACCGTCTACGTCTCCGACCCGGTCCGCCGCTACGCCGTCGACCTGGTCTCCGCCACCCGCACCTGCCCCGAACTGCGCCTGGGCGCCTCCCCCCGGGCCACCCTGCACCTGGTCCGCGCCGCCCGCGCGCACGCCGCCCTGGACGGCCGCGACTACGTGCTCCCGGACGACCTGCAGGCGCTCGCCGTCCCGGTGCTGGCGCACCGCCTGCTGCCCACCTCGGAGACCCAGCTGAGCCGCCGCACCGTCGAGCAGGTCGTGCTCGACCTGGTGGCCCGACAGCCCGTCCCGCGCCCGCAGGGCCGCTGAGGTGGCGGCCTCCGGCCAGGTCTCCGGGCTGCGCGCGGCGCTGCGCGGGCTGACCACCCGCGGCCGCTCCTTCCTGGCGGCCGGCCTGACCGCCGCCGTCTGCGCCTTCGTGTTCGGCCAGGGCGCGCTGCTCCAGGTCGGCGCGCTGCTGGCGGCGCTGCCGCTGGCCGCCGCCGGCCTGCTGGTGCGCACCCGCTACCGGGTCGCCTCCGGCCGCCGGCTCAGCCCGCACCGGGCCACCGCGGGCCAGGAGGCCCGGGTGCACCTGCGGCTGGACAACGTCTCCCGGGTGCCCACCGGCCTGCTGCTGCTGGAAGACAAGGTCCCGTACGTGCTGGGCCCGCGCCCGCGCTTCGTGCTGGACCGGGTCGAGCCGCGCGGCTTCCGCGAGGTCTCCTACCGGGTCCGCTCCGACCTGCGCGGCCGCTACCCGCTCGGCCCGCTCCAGCTCCGGCTCTCCGACCCGTTCGGGATGTGCGAGCTGACCCGCGCGTTCAGCGCCGCCGACGTGCTCACCGTCGTCCCGCAGGTCCAGGACCTGCCGGCGGTCCGGCTGCCCGGCGAGTCCGCCGGGCAGGGCGACTCCAACAGCCACACCCTGGCGCTGGCCGGCGACGACGACGTCATCCCGCGCGAGTACCGGCACGGCGACGACCTGCGCCGGGTGCACTGGAAGTCCACCGCCCGGTACGGCGAGCTGATGGTCCGCCGGGAGGAGCAGCCGCTCAGGGCCCGCGCCACCGTGCTGCTCGACACCCGGGAGAGCGCGCACCGCGGCTCCGGCCCGGCCTCCTCCTTCGAGTGGGCGGTGTCCGCCGCCGCCTCGATCGGCGTCGACCTGGTCCAGCGCGGCTACCGGACCAGGCTGCTCACCGACACCGGCCACGCGGTGCCCGGGCAGGGCGCCCAGGGCAGCACCGCCGCCGAGTCCGTCGGCGCGCTGCTGGACGCCCTCGCCGTGGTCGAGCACTCCGACCGGGGCACCCTGGCCCGCGCCGAGGAGGTGCTCCGGCTGGACGGCGAGGGCCTGCTGGTCGCCGTGGTCGGCACCCTCGACGAGGACCAGGCCGACCGGCTGGCCCGGCTGCGCCGCCGCACCGGCGGCGCGGTCGTCCTGCTGCTGGACACCGGCACCTGGTCCGGCCTGCGCCACGTCCTCCCGGACACCCCGGACGAGCAGGCCGCCGCCCGGGCGGCCCGGCTCCGCGAGTCCGGCTGGACGGTCCTGCCGGTCCGGGCCGGCGACTCGCTGCCCGCCCTGTGGCGGAGCGCGGACCGCACCCTGAACTCCCTTCCCTACCGAGACGAGGTCGGCGCGTGACCACCCGGGCCAAGTTGACGCTCTGCGCGGCCCTGGCCACCGCCCTGGCGGCGCTGTGCCTGTCCCCGCTGTTCAAGGACTCCTTCGGGCTGGCCCCGCACGGCCTGCTGATGATCGCCGTCACGGCCGGCGCGGGCGCCGGCCTGCGCGTCCTGCCGCTGCCGCGCGCCCTGGTGACGCCGCTCCAGCTGCTCGCCGTGCTGTACGTGCTGATGCTCACCACCGTGCAGTCCTCGATGGCCTTCGGCGTGCTGCCGGGCGCGGGCGCGCTGGACGCCCTGTCCGGGCTGCTGAGCTCCGGCGGCGACAACATCCAGGAGTACGCGATCCCGGCCCCGACCACCGACGGCCTGCGGCTGATCGTGGTCGGCTCGGTCGCCCTGGTCGCCGTCCTGGTCGACGCCCTCGCCGTCACCTACCGCCGGGCCGCCGCCGCGGGCCTGCCGCTGCTCGCCCTGTACTCGGTGGGCAGCGGCCTGGCCGAAGCCCCCGGCGGCATGTGGCTGTGGTTCCTGTGCGCGGCCGCCGGCTACCTCGTCCTGCTGTACACCGAGGGCCAGGACCGGCTGACCCGCTGGGGCCGGGTCTTCCACGGCACCGGCCGCGCCACCGCGGGGCTCTCCAACGGCGGCCGCCGGGTCGGCGTGATCGCGCTGGCCGCCGCCCTCCTGCTGCCGGCCTTCGTCCCCGCGGTCGGCCCCGGCCTGTTCGGCGGCCTGGGCGGGCACGGCGACGGGACGGGCGACGGCAACGGCCGGGGCGACGAGCGCTCGCTCAACCTGGTCGTCGCGCTGACCGCCAACCTGCGCTCCAGCGACGACACCGAGCTGCTGCGCTTCTCCACCGACTCCCCCGACGTCAACCAGCTCTACCTGCGGATCGCCGCGCTCACCGAGTTCAACGGCCAGGAGTGGCGCGGCGGCGAGCCGAGCGGCGAGGCGCTGCCGGCCACCCTGCCCCCGCCCGAGGGGCTGGCCCCGAACGTCGCGACCACCACGGTCCGGACCAACGTCCGGGTCTCCGGCAACCTCAACACCACCTGGCTGCCGATGCCGTACCCGGTGTCCTACGTGCAGCTGCCGTCCACGACGAACTGGCGCTTCGACAAGACCGGGCGCACCGTGAACGCCGTCAACGGCGCGAAGGCGGGCGGGCTCTCGTACACCGTCGGCTCGGTCACCGTCGGCGCCACCGCCGCCCAGCTGCGGGCCGCCGGGCCGCCGCCCGCCGACATCGCCGAGCGCTACCTGGCGCTGCCCGCCGACCTGCCCGCCGTGGTCGGCGACACCGCCAAGCAGGTCACCAGGGGCCGGACCACCCCCTACGACCAGGCCGTCGCCCTCCAGCAGTACTTCACCGGCGGCCAGTTCACCTACAACACCAAGATCGAGGCCCGCACCGGCCCGGACGCGATCGCCAAGTTCCTCCAGGACCGGGAGGGCTTCTGCGTCCACTTCGCCTCCACCATGGCGGCGATGGCCCGCTCGCTCGGCATCCCGTCCCGGGTCGCGATCGGCTTCACCCCCGGCACCGGCGACGCCGCGAACCGGGTGGTGCGCAGCTCCAACTACCACGCCTGGCCCGAGCTGTACTTCAACGGCCTCGGCTGGATGCGCTTCGAGCCCACCCCCAACCAGGGCTCGCTGCCGCTCTACTCCGTCCCGCAGACCGCGCCGACCACCGCGCCCAGCGCCGCGCCGACCACCGCCGCGCCCACCGACCAGCCCTCGGCCGGGCCGTCCCCGTCCAGCAACTGCACCGCGCAGCAGCGCAAGACCGGGGACTGCGGCGCCGAGACCGCGGTCGTCGAGGTGAAGACCGCGGCGACCCCGTGGTGGCGTGACCCGGTCGTGCTGGTCGCCGCCGCCGCGGTCGTGCTGGTGCTCCTGCTGCTGGCCTTCCCGATGCTCTGGCGGACCAGGCTCCGCCGCCGCCGGATCGGCGGCGCCCGGCACCTGGCCGACCGGCACGGGCCACGCCTGACCGACGCGCAGGTGCTCGCCGCCTGGGCCGAGCTGACCGACTCGGCCTGGGACCTCGGCCTCCCGCCGGACGAGGCCCGCACCCCGCGCAGCGCCGTCCGCCGGCTCACCGAGGACGGCGGCCTCGCCCCCGAGGCGGCGGCCGCCGCCGGGCGGGTCGCGCTGGCCACCGAGCAGGTCCTGTACGCCCGGGAGAGCGACCCGTCGCCGCGGCTCGGCGCCGACGTCCACACCGTCCGGGAGGGCCTGCTCGACGGCGTCTCCCGGGGCCGCCGGCTGCGCGCCCTGCTGCTCCCGGCGTCCGCGGTGCGCCTGCGCTGGCGGGCCCAGGAGCGGGCGGCCGCGCTGCGCGAGCGCTCCGCCGAGCGCTCGGCCCGGCTCCGCGAGGCGCTGGCCCGGCCGCTGCGCCGGGGGAAGGACGCCGACGACGAGGGGTGAGCCCCGCCGGGCGCCCGGCGCCGGGCACGGAAAGAGCCGCCGGCGGGGAGGAGGTCCTCCCCGCCGGCGGCTCTTTCCGTGCTCTTCCGGTTCTTCGCGGCTCTCCACCGCTCGGGCCACTCGGGCCGCTCGGGCTCCGGCCGGCTGCTACAGCCCGCTCTGCTCGTCGCGGCGCCGCTGCCAGCGCTGTTCCATCCGGTCCATCACGCCCGTCCGCCGACGTGGCGCCGCGGCCTGCCGCGGACCGTGCCCGACCGGGCCCCGCCGCCAGGCGGTGACCGCGAGGACTGCACAACCGAGCATGACCAGGAACCCGACCACGCTGATCCAGATGACCTGGGCGACCAGGCCGCCCATCAGCAGCGCGACGCCTGCCACGAACCCCGCCACGGCCAGGTAGACCCGCCGGCGGGTGTAGGTGCGCAGGCCGGTTCCCTCGAGCGCCGACGCGAACTTGGGATCTTCGGCGTACAGCGCTCGCTCCATCTGCTCGAGCAGTCGCTGCTCGTGCTCCGAGAGCGGCACGGAGTCCTCCTACTCGTCGGTCGCGGGGCGACCGGTCCGCCACCCCTGGCTCGGGCCTGTGTGGTCCATATGCCCCACGGGTCTGGCCGTCATGCTTACCGGCTTTACCCAGATCATACGGTCCACGGCCCGGGTTCGGCGTGGTCAATCGGGCGTGGCTCGGGCCGCCCCCACGGACGGCCCGCCCTGCCCAACGAGCGGACCGCCGCGATGGTGCCCCGGCCGGGTCTCAGACCGCCGCGGCGAGCAGGTGCAACTGGGTGGCGACGGCGTGGAACGCGGGCTGCTCGGCGGCGGCCAGCTCCAGCTTGAGCAGCGCGTCCAGCGCGCCGGGCTCGGTGTCGACCAGGACGCCGGGGACCAGGTCGGCGAAGACCCGGATGCCGTGCACGGCGGCGACCTTCAGGCCCGCCCCGGTGGCGAGCGCGTCGAGCTGCTCGCCGGTGAAGCGGCGGGGCATCGGGTCGCCGGCGCCCCAGCGGCCGTCCGGCGCGTCCAGCGCCACCCGGGCGTCGGTGAAGTGGCCGGCCACCGCGCGGGCCAGCACGGCGCCGTTGCGGTTGGCGGCCAGCAGGCTGACCAGGCCGCCCGGGGCGAGGGTGCCGACCAGGTGGCCGAGCGCCTCGGCCGGGTCGTCGACGACCTCCAGGACGCCGTGGCAGAGCACCGCGTCGACCGAGCCGGCCGGCACCAGCTCGGGCAGCGTCTGGGTGTCGCCCTGGACGGCCCGGACCAGGTCGGTGACCCCGGCCTCGGCGGCCCGGCGCTCCAGCGCGAACAGCGCGTCCGGGCTGGGGTCGACCACCGTCACCCGGTGGCCGAGCCGGGCCACGGGCACGGCGAAGTTGCCGGTGCCGCCGCCGGTGTCGACGACCTCCAGCACCGGCCGTCCGAGCTCGGCGGCCCGGCGCTCCAGCGCCGCCCGCAGCACCTCCCACACCACGGCGGTACGCAGCGCACTGCGGGGACGGGTCGGATACAAGGCGGCACCCCTCTAGGCAGGTCTTCCACGGCGGGAACGCCACCACCTTATCCGCCGCGCCCCGGCCGCCCGGGCCCGGCGCAGCGCGCCGCCGGCCCCGGGCGGCCGCCCGGGCTCAGGGGTGCAGGGCCAGGATGCGCTCGACGATCCGCAGGTACAGGGCGGTGTTGCGGATCAGGTCGTCCGCGTCCCGCTCGCCGGCGGCACCGGCGATGCCCGCCTCGGCGGCGGCCCGGCGGCGCGCCCCGGCCGCGAAGTAGGCGGCCCACTCGGAGAGTTCGGGTGCGACCTCGGGCAGCAGCTCCCAGGCCGGGCGGATCGCGTGGCGGCGGCGCGGGTGCCGCTCGGGGCGGCCCCGGACGGCGAGGACGGCCGCGGTGGCGCGCAGTGCGGCGAGGTGGGCGGTGGCGTAGCGCTCCAGCGGATCCTGCCGGCCCCGGGCGTGCACCAGGGTGCGGTGCGCGTGGCGGAGCAGTTCGAGCGCGGCGGGCGACGGCGCGACCCGGCGCAGCACCGGGTGGACGTCGCCGGTGCGACCGGCGGGCAGGGTGGGTTGATCGACGGCAGGGCGGGCGACAGGCTCAGGACGACTGATGGTCATGGGTCTCCCCCGTTCACTCCGGACCTTTGCCCGGGCCGGTCGGCCCGCGCATGCATCCATCGTGAACGGGGGGTCTGACAACTCGGGCCCTTTTCGGCCCTTTCGGTCGTCCCCACGGCCGGACCCCCCTGGGAGGGGTCCGGGCTCCGCCGCCCCGTGTCGGCGGTGCCCGGCCCCCGTTCTCCGGCCGTCGGCGCGCCCCGGGCCTGTCCCGGCCACCGATCCCCCACGGCGGCGACCCGGCCCCGGGCGCTCCGGGAGGCTCCGCCCTGCGGCGGCCTTCCCGGTGCGCACCACTCTGCCGTCCGGGACGGGTCCGGCGGAATCCGCCCGGGTACTCAACCGGTGATCTGAGTACGGGTACTCAGACGCCCGGGCCGCCGGACGCCCGCCCCGGTCGGCGGCGCCCGGTACGGTGGCCGGGTCCTGTCCGAGGCGCGGGCGGGCGCGTGGAAAAGGGGGGCCGCCGTGGAGGCCGTGCCGCTGATCTTCACCAGCGGGTGGGCGAGCGGGATCAACGCCTACGCCGTGGTGCTGCTGCTGGGCCTGTTCGGGCGGTTCGGCGGGGCCGAGTCGGTGCCGCCGGTGCTGGAGCGCACCGACGTGCTGATCGCCGCCGGGGTGCTGTTCCTGTGCGAGGCGGTGCTCGACAAGATCCCGTACGTGGACAGCGTGTGGGACGTGGTGCACACCTTCGTCCGCCCGGTCGCGGGCGCCACGGTGGGCGCGCTGCTGGCGGCGCACGACCCGGGCTCGCTGGGCGAGGTCGCGGCGGGCGCGGTCGGCGGTGCGACGGCGCTGCTCAGCCACGGCGTCAAGGCGGGCCTGCGGATGGCGGTGAACACCTCGCCGGAGCCGGCCTCGAACATCGCGGTCAGCCTGGGCGAGGACCTGTCGGTGGCGGGCCTGGTCACCCTGGCGGTCTTCCACCCCTGGCTGGCGGCCTCGGTGTCGGCGGTCCTGCTGGCCCTCGGACTCCTGCTGGTCTGGTTCGCGGTCTCCCGCATCCGCCGCTTCTGGCTGCGCCGCCGCGAACGCCGCCTCTCCCGGGCCCGCGCGGCCACGGCCTGATCCGGGCACCCGCCCGCACCACGGCCCCCGCCCCGGTCGGCCGGCCCTGCCGGAGGCGCCGCCCCCGCTTCGGTGGTTGTCGTGCGGGCACCCCCGCCCCACCACCGTCCCCGCTCCCCCGCCCGCCGGAGGCGTCGCTCTCCGGCTCGGGCAACCGTCGTGCGGGCACCCCCTAGGATCTTCTGCCATGGCTCGGATCATCGTCGTCGGCGCAGGTATGGGCGGTCTCGCGGCCGCGTCCCGGTTGGCCACCCTCGGACACCGGGTGACGGTGCTGGAGGCGGCCGGCACGCACGGCGGCCAGGTGGGGGCGTACCGGCGGGACGGCTTCGGGTTCGACACCGGGCCGGGCCTGCTGGCGCTGCCCGCCGTCTACCGGGACCTCGCGCTGAAGACCGGGCGGGAGCCGCTGGAGCAGCTGGTCGGGCTGCGGCCGGTGGACCCGGAGAGCCGGCACCTGTTCCCGGACGGCACCGAGCTGGTGCTGCCGAACGCCTCCCGGGGCGGGGTCGGCCAGGCGCTGGACACCGCGTTCGGCGCGGGCGCCGGCGAGCGCTGGGGCGAGCTGGTCAACCGGGGCCGCACGGTCTGGGAGGCGACCCGCCGCCCGCTGCTGGAGGAGCCCCGCCCGGCCGTCGACCCGGCCGACCCGTACCCGGTGCCGCCGCGCCGCGGCCTGTCCCGGCTGCTGCCGCGCGGCCGGCCCACCCTGGCCGACGCGGCCCGCGAGCTCGGCGGCGGGCCCGGCCCGGCCGCGCTGCTCGCCGAGTACGCGCTGCGGTACGGCCTGGACCCGCGGACCGCGCCCGCCTCGGCGACGGTGCTGCCGTACATGGAGCAGTCCTTCGGCGTCTGGTACGTCGACGGCGGCCTGCGGGCGCTCGCCGACGCGGTGTTCGCGCGCTGCGGGGAGCGCGGCGTCGAGTTCCGCTTCGGCACGCCCGTGCGCGCCCTGGAGACCGCCGCCGACGGCCGGGGCACCGGCGTCCGCACCGACGACGGAGTGCTGTCCGCCGACGCGGTGCTGTCCGCCGTCCCCGGCCTGGGCCTCCCGGAGCCCGCCGCGCCCGCGCCCGGCCGCTGCACCGTGCTGCTCGCCCTGGACGGGGCCCGCCCGGCCGGCACCGCGCACCGCACCGTCGTGCACGCCGCGGACCCGGCCGCCGAGGCCCGCGCGGTCTTCACCGACGGCACGCTGCCCGAGCGGCCCACCGTCCAGTTGCTGCGCCCCGACGACCCCGCGCTGCTGCCCGGCCCGGACGCGGAGGCCGCCGTGCTGACCGTCACGGTGCCGGGCGGGCCCGCCCCGGCCGCCGCCGCGCTGGACGCCTGGGCCGACCGGCTGCTGTCCCACCTGGCCGCCGCCGGGCTCGACCTGCGCCCGCGGCTGCGCTGGCGGGAGACCCGCTGGACGCCCGCCGTCCCGGTGCCCGCGCTGGCGGGGGGCCGGCTCGCCGCGGCCAACGAGCCCGGACCGGCCGGCCTGTACCTGATCGGCGCGCACGCCCACCCCGGCGGCGGGCTGGCCCGGGTCGGGATGTCCGCCTCGATCACCGCGGGCCTGCTCGGCCCGGCCTGACGGTGCGTCAGTACTGCTGCTGGTAGTACCAGTTCTGCTGCTGTTGCTGGTCCTGGGCCGGTCCCGGCTGCTCCGGGACGTACGTCTGCTGCTGCGGGTACTGGTACTGCTGCTGGCCGTACGGATCCTGGTAGCCGGGCTGCGCGTACGGGTCCAGGTACTGGTAGACCGGCTGGCCGTACTGGTCGTAGCCGATCAGCTGCGGCTGCGCGACCCACTGCTGCTGCTGGACGTACTCCTGCTGGACGGCCGGGCCGTCGGCGTACACGCCCGCGTCCAGCTCCTGGAACTCCTGGTAGGCGTACGGCTGTTCGTCGACCGGCTCGTCCTCGACCGGGCCGACCTCGCCGACCGGCTCCACCGCGGCGGCCTCCTCGGCCACCACCGCGGCCCCGCCGGTCGCGGCCGCCAGCAGCGGCACCCGGGCCAGCGGGCCGGGCAGGCCCCCGTCCGCCCCGCGCAGCGACCAGCCCACCGGACGCCCCCGCTTCACCGAGGCCGTCACCATCGCCTGGCCCACCGCGAAGGCGCCCGCGCCCGCCGCTATCACCAGCACCGAGGACATCGCCATCCCCAGCACCACGCCCAGGAACCCGCCCAGCGCCAACGCCCGCCAGTGCAGCGCGGCCCGGTTCTGCAACAGCAGCTCGGCCGTCAGCCAGAGCGCCACCACCGCCAGCGCGCCATAGAGGAGCAGGTACCCGATGCCCATCCCGCCACCTCCGACTGCCACCATCACCGCGCGGTTGCGGGCGACTGTACAGCCTCCGGCCGAACACCACCTCATCCCCGACCGCCCGGCCACCAGCCGAGGCTTCCCCACCCCTGCCGACCCGCCACAGGCAGAACTCCCACCCCACGGGAAGCACCGGCCCCCGCCGCAGGCGGGGCATCCACAGGCCGAAGACCCCGCACGCCCATCGGCCGCCGCACACGAAGTCCCCGCCCCACGGGAAGCACCGGCCACGGCCGAGGGCACCCGCCGACCCACCGCAGCACCCGGCCGCAGGCCGAAAATCCGTCGTCGCCACCGGCCCGCCGCAGGCGAAGTCCCCGCCCCACAGGAAGCGCCGGCCATCGGCCCCCATCGGCTCGCCGCAGGCGGGGTCAGCGCTGGTGGAGGCCCAGGTTCTGGTAGATCTCCAGGGTCGAGGTGGAGTGGTTGAGGGTGATGAAGTGCAGCCCCGGGGCGCCCTCCGCGAGGAGGCGTTCGGCCATGGCCGTGGCGTGCTCCAGGCCCACCGCGCGGACGGCGGCGGGGTCTTCGGCAGCGGCTTCGAGGCGGCTGCGGAACCCGGGCGGGAAGTCCGAGCCGCAGAGCTGCGGGAAGCGCACCAGCTGGCGGATGTTGGTGACCGGCATGATCTCCGGGATGATCGGCGTCGCGCAGCCCGCCGCGGCGACCCGGTCGCGCAGCCGCAGGTAGTCCTCGACCTCGAAGAACATCTGGGTGATGGCGTAGTCGGCGCCGGCCCGGCACTTGGCGACGAAGTGCCGGATGTCCTCGTCCCAGTTCTCGGAGCGCGGGTGCATCTGCGGGAACGCGGCCACGCCGACGCAGAAGTCGCCGATGCCCTTGATGAGCTCGACCAGCTCGTAGGCGTAGCGGACGCCCTCGGGGTGGCGCACCCACTCGCCCATCGGGTCGCCGGGCGGGTCGCCGCGCACCGCGAGGACGTTGCGCACGCCCTGGTCCGCGTACTGGCCGATGATGTTGCGCAGTTCGGCGACCGAGTGGTCGACGGCGGTGAGGTGGGCGACCGGCGTCAGCGTCGTCTCGGTGGCGATCCGGCCGACCAGGTCGACGGTGCGGCCGCGCGAGGAGCCGCCCGCGCCGTAGGTCATGCAGACGAAGTTGGGGTCCAGCGACTCGACCCGGCGGATCGCGTCCCAGAGCTTGCGCTCGCCCTCCTCGTTGCGGGGCGGCATGAACTCGAAGGAGAAGGAGCGGTCGCCTGCCGCCAGCAGGTCGCGCACGGTCTGCGCGCGGTCGCTTCTGGTGGAGGGAATACCGAGTGCCATGCAGGCAGGTTAGCCGTCGGCGGCGCGGCCCGGACAAACGGCGTCCAGCCCGTGAGACACCGGATGAGATCGCGCCGTGCCCCCGCCGTTCCCCCCGCCGTTCCCCCGCCGAGCTGCTCGAACGGGTGGGCGGGGCGCGGGCGGCCCGGACGGCGGGCCGGGGCACCCGATCGGGCGCGTTAGTCTGACTGTCAGCCCACGATCCGGAGTTCCAGGTGCCCTCCTCCACCCGTCTTCCCCGCAACCCCGTCGACGCGGAGGACGTGCGCGACCGCGTCAACGCCGCGCTCGGCGCGTTCATGGCGGAGCAGACCGCCCTGCTCTCCGGCGTCTCCGGGCAGCTGGGGCCGGTCGCCGACGCGCTGCGCGACTTCCTGCTGGACGGCGGCAAGCGGCTGCGTCCGGCGTTCTGCTACTGGGGGTGGCGGGCGGCCGGCGGCGCCGCGGACGAGCCCGGCGTCGAGCGGGCCGCGGCCGCGCTGGAACTGCTGCAGGCCAGCGCCCTGGTGCACGACGACCTGATGGACCGCAGCGACACCCGGCGCGGCCTGCCGGCCGTCCACCGGCGCTTCGAGAACCTGCACCGGGCCAGCGGCTGGCGCGGCGACCGCGAGCAGTACGGGGCCTCCGCCGCGGTGCTGCTCGGCGACCTGCTGCTGATCTGGTGCGACGAGCTGTTCCACCGCTCGGGGCTGCCGGCGGCGGCGGTCTCGGCCGCGAAGCCCGCCTTCGACCTGATGCGCACCGAGGTGATGCTCGGCCAGTACCTGGACGTGCTGGAGCCGGTCGCCGGGGACTCCGCCGACGCCGGGGCGCTCGACCGGGCCCGGACGGTGCTGCACTACAAGTCCGCGAAGTACACCATCGAGCGGCCGCTCCAGGTCGGCGCGCTGCTGGCCGGCGCCGGTCCCGGCCTGGTGGACGCCCTGGGCTCGTTCGGCCTGCCGCTCGGCGAGGCGTTCCAGCTCCGCGACGACCTGCTCGGCGTCTTCGGCGACCCGGCCGTCACCGGCAAGCCCGCCGGGGACGACCTGCGCGAGGGCAAGCGCACCCTGCTGGTCGCGCACGCCATGCGCGGCCTGTCCGCCGCCGACGCCCACCGCCTGGACGTCCGGCTCGGCGCCCCGGACCTCACCCCGGACGAGATCGCCGACCTGGGCGCGCTGATCACCCGCAGCGGCGCCCCGGCGGCCGTCGAGGCCCGGATCGACGCGCTGCTCGCCGAGTCGCTGGCCGCGCTGGCCGCCGCCCCGCTGGCCGACGAGGCCGCCCGCGAGGCGCTCGGGGAGCTGGCCGGCGCGGCGACCGTCCGCGCGTACTGACGGGGCGTCAGGCCGGGCGGCGCCACCGGCGGGCGGCCAGCGCGGCCAGCGCCGCCCCGCCCGCGTTCAGCAGCACGTCGTCGACCGAGGAGACCCGGTCCAGCCGCAGCACGTACTGGGCGGTCTCCACCAGCACCGAGCAGGCCGCGCCGAGCAGCAGCACCCGGCGCACGGAGGCCAGTGCGGTGAACCGCACCGGGGCGAAGAAGCCGAGCGCGGCGAAGACCAGCATGTTGCCGACGATCTGCGCCACCGCGGTGGCGGGCGGTCCGGCGCCGACGATCTCCGCGATGTCGTGCAGCGGCACCAGGTTGACCCGGCGGCGCGGACCGCCCGGGTCGGCGCCGGGCAGCAGGATCATCCACACCCAGGGCAGCGTCCCGTAGACCATGCCGACCTCGGCCAGCGCCGACCGCCGCGCCCACCCGGGCCCGACCCCGGCCGCCCGCCGCCGCGCGGCCAGCGCCCACACCGCCAGGGCGGCCACCGGCAGCGCCGCCGCGGTCAGGAAGACGACGCCGTTGACGGTGCCGACCCAGCCGTGCCACCCGGCGCGGCGGCCGAGCGGCCGCTGGGCGAGGAACGCGACGGCGGCCGCGCCGAGCAGCGCGGGCACGAGCAGGGCGGCCCGGCGGGCGCGCCGGGCGGCGGGTGCGGTGGACTCCATGCCCGCACGGAGTGCGAACCCGGGCCGCCCGGTTCCCGGCCGGGGCTACCGCAGTCGGCGGGCCAGTGCGGCGGCGGCCGCGCCCGGGTCCTCGGCGGCGGTGATCGCGCGGACCACCACGACCCGGCTCGCACCCGCGTCCAGGACCTGCTGGAGGTTGCCGAGGTCGATGCCGCCGATGGCGAACCAGGGGCGCTCGGGCCGGGCCGCGGCGGCGTACCGGACCAGGTCGAGCCCGGGCGCGTGGCGGCCGGGCTTGGTGGGGGTGGGCCAGACCGGGCCGGTGCAGAAGTAGTCGACGCCGGGTTCGGCGAGCGCGGTGTCGACCTCGTCCTCGGCGTGGCAGGAGCGCCCGATCAGCACGTCCTCGCCGAGGATGCGGCGGGCGACGGGCACCGGCAGGTCGTCCTGGCCGAGGTGCAGCACGTCGGGCCGGGCGCCGTACGCGACGTCGGCCCGGTCGTTGACGGCGAGCAGCTTGCCGTGCCGCCGGGCCGCGTCCGCGAACACCTCCAGGTGCGCCAGCTCCTGCTTGGCCTCCAGGCCCTTGTCGCGGAGCTGGACGATGTCGACGCCGCCCGCCAGCACCGCGTCCAGGAACTCGGGCAGGTCGCCCTGCTCCCGGCGGGCGTCGGTGCAGAGGTAGAGCCGGGCGTCCGCCAGTCGCCGACGGGCCGTCACAGGGCCAGGGCCTGGGCGCGGCGCTTGACCTCGGTGCCGCGGTTCTCCCGCAGGGCCTGGATGGGGGTGCCGGGGAGGGACTCGTCCTCGGTGAACATCCACTCCAGGATCTCCTCGTCGGAGAAGCCGCAGTCGCGGAGCACCGTGAGGGTGCTGACCAGGTGCTTGACCGGGCCGTCGTCCTCGATGAAGTCGGCGGGGACCTGCAGGGAGTTGTTCGCGCCGCGCCGGACGGCCAGCAGGGTGCGGGCGCGCACCATGTCGCGGATCTCGGTGATCACCACCCCCCACCGCTCGGCGATGTCGGGCAGGTACACCCACGCGGGGACCAGGGCGTCAGTCTTGGGATCAATCGTGCTCACGGCCCCAGCCTACCCAGCTACTGGGCGGCGGCCGCCTTCAGCGGGACGGCCGGGTCGGCGGCGCGGGCCGGGTCGAGCACCGTGGCGCGCTCGACCAGCCGGCGGCCCTGGGCGAGGTCGCGGGGGCGGTCGACGGCGAGGAGCGCGACGAGCGCGACGTCGCGCAGCCAGAGCACCGTCCAGGCGGGGTCGGACGGGGAGCCGCGCCAGAGCAGGTGGTCGGCCCCGGCGTGCCGGCCGGCGTACTGGACGGTGCGGCCGAACTGCTCGGACCAGAAGTACGGGACGGGGTCGTAGGGGGCGTCCAGGGTGCCGAGGACCGAGGCGGCGACGGCCCCGCCGGAGTGCAGGGCGTGGTCCCAGTGCTGGACGGCGAGCCGGGTGCCGAACCGGGCGGACGGGTAGGAGACGCAGTCGCCGGCCGCCCAGACGCCGGGCAGCGCGGTGCGCAGCCGGTCGTCGACGGGGACGGTGCCCCCGGGGTCGAGGGCGAGCGGGCCGCCGGCCAGCCAGTCGGTGGCGGGGCGGGCGCCGACGCCGACCACGACCTCGTCGGCGGGCAGGTGGGTGCCGTCGGCGAGCAGCACCCCGCCGTCGGCGGCCCCGGCGACGGTGGCGCCGCGGCGCAGGTCGACGCCGGCGGCGGCGTACCAGTCGGCCATCAGGGCGCCGAGTTCGGCGGGCAGCGCGCCGGGCAGCGGGGTGGCGGCGGCCTCGACGACGGTGACCTCGCAGCCGAGGGCGCGGGCGACGGTGGCGGTCTCGGCGCCGATCCAGCCCGCGCCGACCAGCACGATCCGGCGGCCGGGGGTGAGCGCGGCGCGCAGCGCGAGGGCGTCATCGACGGTGCGCAGGGTGCGGGCGGCGGGCAGGCCGGGGAGGGTGCGCGGTCCGGCGCCGGTGGCGATCACCAGGGCGTCGTAGCGCAGTTCGCCGCGGTCGGTGCGCAGGACGCCGTCGTCGAGGCCGGTGGCGCGGCGGTCGGCGAGGAGGTCGACGTCCAGTCCGGCCCAGTCGATCTCGAAGGTGGTCCGGTCGGCCTTGCCGAGCAGGACGTCCTTGGAGAGCGGGGGGCGGTCGTAGGGCGGGTGGGGTTCGTCGCCGAGCAGGGCGATCGGGCCCCGCCAGCCGCCCTGCCGGAGGTTGAGCGCGGCCTGCGCGCCCGCCATGCCCGCCCCGACCACGACGGCCCGGTCCGTTGTCCTCAGCTCAGCCACGGCGTCCACCCTACCGAGCGGGGTCCGCCGCGGGCAGGCGTCTTCGGGGCGGAATCGGCGCGGCGTTAAGGTGGAGGGGAGTCACTTGATCACGGGAGCCCGGCGCACCGGGCTGAGAGGCGGGCTGCGGCGGCCCGCGACCGTCCGAACCTGATCCGGGTCATGCCGGCGAAGGGAGAAGAAGCCGCTGTGGCACATTCCGACGTGCTCGTGGTCGGCGGGGGGATCATCGGTCTGGGCGTGGCCTGGCGGACCGCGCAGCGCGGCCTGTCGGTGGCGGTGGTGGACCCGTCGCCGGGCGGCGGGGCGGTGCGGGTCGCCGCGGGCATGCTCGCCCCGGTGACCGAACTGCAGTACGGCGAGGAGCCGTTGCTGCGGCTGGGGGTGGCGTCCAACGAGCGGTACGCGGCGTTCACGGCCGAGCTGACCGAGCTGACGGGGCTGGACACCGGCTACCGGGCGACCGGCACGCTGGCGGTCGCGCTGGACGCCGACGACCGGGCCGAGCTGCGCGAACTGCACGCCTTCCAGGCCCGGTTGGGCCTGTCCTCGGAGTGGCTGACCGGCCGCGAGTGCCGCCGGCTGGAGCCGATGCTGGCGCCGGGGGTGCGCGGCGGCCTGCACGTCGCCGACGACCACCAGGTGGACGGCCGCCGGCTGGCCGCGGCGCTGGTGGCGGCCTGCGAGCGGCTCGGGGTGGTCTTCCACCGGGCCGCGGCCGCCGAGTTGCTGACCGGTGGGCACCCGGGCGCGGCCCGGGCCACCGGCGTCCGGCTGTCGACCGGCGCGGAGCTGTCCGCCGGGTGCACGGTGCTGGCCGCGGGCCCGCGCAGCCACCTGCTGCCGGGCCTGCCGGACGGGGTGCTGCCGGCGATCCGCCCGGTCAAGGGCCAGGTGCTGCGGCTGCGCGTGCCGCCCCGGTACGCGCCGTTCCTGTCCCGCAACGTCCGCGCGGTGGTGCGCGGGCAGCACATCTACCTGGTGCCGCGCGCCGACGGCGAACTGGTGGTCGGCGCGACCACCGAGGAGCAGGGCCACGACACCACCGTGACGGCCGGCGGGGTGTACGAGCTGCTCCGGGACGCCCACGAACTGGTGCCCGGCATCACCGAGTTGGAGCTGGTGGAGACGGGCGCGGGGCTGCGGCCGGGCTCCCCCGACAACGCGCCGCTGCTCGGCCCGACCGCGCTGCCCGGGCTGGCCGCCGCCACCGGGCACTACCGCAACGGCGTGCTGCTCACCCCGGTCACCGCCGACCTGCTCGCCGACTACCTGGCCACCGGCGAACTGCCCGCCCTGGCCGCCGACTTCACCCCCCGCCGCTTCCGCACCGAGGTCCCCGCATGAACCGCATCACCCTGACCGTCAACGGCGCGCCCCGCACGGTGCCCGCCGCCACCACCCTCGACACCGTGGTCGCCGAGGTGTCGGCCGCCCCCACCGGGATCGCCGCCGCCGTCAACGAGGCGGTGGTGCCCCGCGGTTCGTGGGCCGCCACGGTGCTCGGCGCGGGCGACCGGGTCGAGATCCTCACCGCCGTCCAGGGGGGCTGACCGATGGCGGACGACGTGCTCACCATCGCCGGCACCGCGTTCGGCTCCCGCCTGATCATGGGCACCGGCGGCGCGCCGAGCCTGGACGTGCTGGAGCAGGCCCTGCTGGCCTCCGGCACCGAGCTGACCACGGTGGCGATGCGCCGGGTCGACACCGCCACCCGGGGCTCGGTACTGGACGTGCTGGCCCGCAACCGCATCCGGGTGCTGCCGAACACGGCGGGCTGCTACACCGCAGGCGAGGCCGTGCTGACCGCCCGGTTGGCCCGCGAGGCGCTCGGCACCGACTGGGTCAAGCTGGAGGTGATCGCCGACGAGCGGACCCTGCTGCCCGACCCGATCGAGCTGCTGGACGCCGCCGAGACCCTGGTGGACGACGGCTTCACCGTGCTGCCGTACACCAACGACGACCCGGTGCTGGCCCGGAAGCTGGAGGACGTCGGCTGCGCGGCGATCATGCCGCTGGGCTCGCCGATCGGCTCCGGCCTGGGCATCCGCAACCCGCACAACTTCCAGCTGATCGTGGAGGCCGCGGGCGTCCCGGTGGTGCTGGACGCGGGTGCGGGCACCGCCAGCGACGTCGCCCTGGCGATGGAGCTGGGCTGCTCGGCGGTGATGCTGGCGTCCGCCGTCACCCGGGCCCAGGAGCCGGTCCTGATGGCGGGGGCGATGCGCCACGCCGTCGAGGCCGGCCGGCTCGCCCACCGGGCCGGCCGGATCCCCCGCCGCTACTACGCCGAGGCGTCCTCCCCCACCGGCGGCCTCGCCGACACCCGCGAGCGCCCCGCCTTCTGACCCCCCGCCGAACCGCCCGCCCCCTACACTCCTCTGGTGGACATGACCATCGACGATCCCCTGTACGGCGTGCTGCTGGACGGCCGGTACCGGGTCGAGCAGCGGATCGCCGTCGGTGGCATGTCGACGGTGTACCGGGGGACGGACACCCGGCTGGACCGGACGGTCGCGCTGAAGGTGATGCACCCCTCGCTGGTGGGGGACGCCGACTTCACGGCCCGTTTCATCCGGGAGGCGAAGGCGGTCGCCCGCCTGGCCCACCCGAACGTGGTGAACGTGCTGGACCAGGGCGCGGACCCGCACGCGGTGTTCATGGCGATGGAGTACGTCCCCGGCCGGAACCTGCGGGACGTGCTGCACGACCGCGGGGCGCTGTCGGTGCGGGCCGCGCTGGACGTGCTGGAGCCGGTGCTGGCGGCGCTGGGCGCGGCGCACCGGGCCGGGCTGGTGCACCGGGACGTGAAGCCGGAGAACGTGCTGATCACCGACAACGGCCTGGTGAAGGTCGCCGACTTCGGCCTGGTCCGGCTGCTGACCGGCCAGGACAGCGGGTCCAGCACCACCCAGGCCGGCCAACTGCTGGGCAGCGTCTCGTACTTGGCGCCGGAGCAGATCCGCCAGGACGCGGACACCGACCAGCGGGTGGACGTGTACGCGGCCGGCATCCTGCTGTACGAGACGCTGACCGGCGCGAAGCCGCACACCGGCGAGAACGCCGCCCAGGTGATGTACCGCCACCTGCACGAGGACGTCCCGCCGCCCTCGCGGACCGCGCCCGCGGTGGGCCCGGAGCTGGACGCGATAGTGGCGGCGGCGACCGCCCGCGACCCGCTGGCCCGGCCGTGGGACGCGGTGGAGCTGCTGGCCGCGCTGCAGCGGGCCCGCCGGGCGCTGTCCGCCGCGCAATTGGACGCGGAGCCGCCCGCCTCGAACCGGCCGACCCCGCTGTTCAACCCGGGCGAGGCGACGGCGGTGATCCCGGCCCCGGGCGGCCTGGAGCGCACCAGCGTGCTGGACGTCCCGCCGGAGCTGCTGCTGCCGCCCCGCCCGCCGGCGGAGGCCGCCCCGGGCCGCCGGGCCGCGCGCCGGGCCGCCCGGCCGCCGCGCGGGCGCAAGCCGCTGATCTGGTCGGCGGTGCTGGCGGCGCTGCTGCTGGTGGTCGGCGGGGTGACGTACACGCTGTCGAGCGCGGTGTACGCGACGGTGCCGAGCGTGCTGGGGCAGAGCCGGGAGCAGGCGTCCGCGATCCTCGACCGGCAGGGGCTGCACGGGGCGTTCAGCGAGCAGTTCAGCGAGTCGGTGCAGGCCGGGCAGGTGATCTCGACCGACCCGGGGGTGGGCGCGAAGGTCCGCAAGAGCGACGACGTCCGGGTGCTGCTCTCCCGGGGCCCGGAGCGGGTCGCCGTCCCGGACCTGGCGGGCCGCCCGCAGGCGGAGGCCGCGAAGGCGCTGGCCGACGCCCGGCTGACGGCGGGCACCGTCACGGAGCAGTTCAGTGACACGGTGCCGAAGGGCGCGGTGATCGCCGCGGACCCGTCGGCGGGCGGGCGGCTGTCGCCGAACTCGCCGGTGGCGCTGACCGTCTCCAAGGGCATGCACCTGGTGCCGGACGTCGGCGGCATGAGCAAGGAGGACGCCGTGCAGGCGCTCCAGGCCGAGGGCTTCACGGCGCAGGTGGCCGGCCTGATCCCGCTCGGCAAGGTGACCGGCCAGTCCCCGGCGGCGGGGACGCCGCGCCCGCAGAAGTCCGCGGTGACCATCACCGTCAGCCTGTTCTGAGCGCCCTGCGGGGCCTCAGCGCAGCGGGCCCTCGCCGGGCTGCTCCTGGTAGGAGTAGCGCTGCTCGTGCCAGGGGTCGGCGAGGTTGTGGTAGCCGCGTTCCTCCCAGAAACCGCGCCGGTCGGCCCGCATGTACTCGACGGCGCGCACCCACTTGGGGCCCTTCCAGGCGTACAGGCGGGGCACCACCAGCCGGACCGGGAAGCCGTGTTCGAGGGTGAGCGGCTCGCCGTCGTGGTGGGTGGCGAACACGGTGGCCGGGTCGGCGAGGTCGGCGAGCCGCAGGTTGGCGCTGTAGCCGTACTCGGCCCAGACCATCACGTGGGTGACGGCCGGGTCGGGCGGCACCAGGTCGAGGACGGTCCGCCCGGCGACGCCGCTCCACTCGTTGTCGAGCATGGAGAACTTGGTGACGCAGTGGAAGTCGCCGCGGACGGTGGTCCGGGGCAGCGTGCGGAAGGCGGTGAAGTCCCAGCTGGTCTTCTCCGCGTCGGCGGTGGCGCCGAACACCTGGAAGTCCCAGCTCTGCGGTTTGAACCGGGGCACCGGGCCGTAGTGCAGGACGGGCCAGCCGAGCTGTCGGCGCTGGCCCGGGGGGAGCCTCGGATCGGACGGCGGCGGCGGTTCCGATTCGTGCTGACCCATGTCCCCCATGGTGACAGACGGCGGGCGCGGAACCGCGCGCGCCCCCGCCGCACGCCCCGCGCGGAAATCCGCTCCACCGGAGGGGGGCAACACGGTGCGAATCCGCGCAGGCGTTCGGGCCAGATACCCCCGAATGGCGCAATGTTTCAGGAATAACCGCAGGTCAGCGCGGTGCGAAGGCGAGAAAAACACCCGTTCCGGTGCCGCCTGTAAGCGTGAACTTACTGGAAGCGCACCCGTTCAACTGCCACGATGCGGGCAACCGGGCACCCACCGGAAATTACCCGTACGGAAGGCACGCCATGCAGGGCGATCCCGAGGTCATCGAGTTCCTCAACGAGCAGTTGACCGCCGAGCTGACCGCGATCAACCAGTACTTCCTGCACGCGAAGATGCAGGAGAACTTCGGCTGGACCAAGCTCGCGAAGTACACCCGGCACGAGTCCTTCGACGAGATGAAGCACGCCGAGGTGCTGACCGACCGGATCCTCTTCCTGGAGGGCCTGCCGAACTACCAGCGGCTGTTCCACGTCCGGATCGGGCAGACCGTCAAGGAGATGTTCGAGGCCGACCGGCAGGTCGAGGTCGAGGCGATCGACCGCCTGAAGCGGGGCATCGTGGTGATGCGCGCCAAGAACGACGTCACCTCGGCGAACATCTTCGAGGGCATCCTCGCCGACGAGGAGCACCACATCGACTACCTCGACACCCAGCTGGAACTGCTGGAGAAGCTCGGCGAGGCGCTGTACATCGCGCAGCTGATCGAACAGCCCGAGGGCAGCTGAGCCCGGGAGCGGCCGGGTAGCCCGGTCAGGCGGCCCGCGGGGCGCCCGGGTCGGGCTCGGCCAGGCCGAGTCGCGCGGCCAGCCGGGCCGTCGGGCAGGGGCGGGCGCCGTGCTCGCCGAGCAGCGCCTGGATGCGCCG
The DNA here is from genome assembly GCF_044753345.1 of Kitasatospora sp. NPDC088391. Lineage (NCBI taxonomy): Bacteria > Bacillati > Actinomycetota > Actinomycetes > Kitasatosporales > Streptomycetaceae > Kitasatospora > Kitasatospora sp. NPDC088391. The sequence continues at coordinate 159,694 of NZ_JBIVNB010000005.1, read as the reverse complement.
CACGCAGGAGCCGCAGTCGGTGCCGGCCCGGCAGCCCTGGGCTATCTGCCGCGGGGTGGTCGCGCCCGCGTCGATCTCCTGCTTGACCTGGGCCTCGGTGACCGCGTGGCACATGCACACGTACATGTGCGGCCCCTTCCACGGTTGGTGCGGTTTACTGAGCCTTACCTTACCTGCTGCTCCGGGTACGAAAAAGGCCCCTCCGTCCCGGATCACCCGGAAGCGGAGGGGCCTTCGTCACATCGGACCCTCAGGTCACCGGCGCCTCACTGGCCGCGGTACATCTCGGCGACCAGGAAGGCCAGGTCCAGCGACTGGCTGCGGTTGAGCCGCGGGTCGCAGGCCGTCTCGTAGCGCTGGTGCAGGTCGTCGACCAGCACCTCGTCGCCGCCGCCGACGCACTCGGTGACGTCGTCGCCGGTCAGCTCGACGTGGATGCCGCCCGGGTGGGTGCCGAGCGCGCGGTGCACCTCGAAGAAGCCCCGGACCTCGTCCAGCACGTCGTCGAAGCGGCGGGTCTTGTGGCCGCTGGACGCCTCGAAGGTGTTGCCGTGCATCGGGTCGGTGATCCACACCACCTGGGCGCCGGACGCGGTGACCTTCTCCACCAGGGTGGGCAGGTGCTCGCGGATCTTGCCCGCGCCCATCCGGGTGATGAAGGTGAGCCGGCCGGGCTCGCGCTCCGGGTCGAGCCGGTCGATCAGGGTCAGCGCGTCGTCGACCGTGGTGGTCGGGCCGAGCTTGACGCCGATCGGGTTGCGGATCTTCGACGCGAACTCGATGTGCGCGTGGTCGAGCTGCCTGGTCCGCTCGCCGATCCACACCATGTGGCCGGAGACGTCGTACAGCTCGCCGGTGCGCGAGTCGGTGCGGGTCAGCGCCGTCTCGTAGTCCAGGATCAGCGCCTCGTGCGAGGAGAAGAACTCGACCGTCCTGAACTCCTCCGGGGCCACCCCGCAGGCGTTCATGAAGGCCAGCGCCTGGTCGATCTCCCGGGCCAGCTGCTCGTAGCGCTGCCCCGCCGGGGAGTTGCGCACGAAGTCCTGGTTCCAGGCGTGCACCTGGCGCAGGTCGGCGTAGCCGCCGGTGGTGAAGGCGCGCACCAGGTTGAGCGTCGCCGCGGAGGCGTTGTACATCCGCTTCAGGCGCTCCGGGTCCGGGATGCGGGACTCGGGGGTGAACTCGAAGCCGTTGACCGAGTCGCCGCGGTACACCGGCAGGGTGACGCCGTCCCGGGTCTCGGTGTTCTTCGAGCGCGGCTTGGAGTACTGGCCGGCGATCCGGCCGACCTTCACCACCGGCACCGAGGCCGCGTAGGTGAGCACCGCGGCCATCTGGAGCAGGGTCTTCAGCTTGTTGCGGATCTGGTCGGCCGACACGGCGTCGAACGCCTCGGCGCAGTCACCGCCCTGGAGCAGGAAGGCCTCACCGCGCGCCACGGCAGCGAGCCGGGCGCGCAGCTGGTCGCACTCGCCGGCGAAGACGAGCGGCGGATAGGAGGCCAGCTCCGCAAGGGTCTTGCGCAGAGCCTCTTGATCCGGCCATTCGGGCTGCTGCGCCGCGGGCAGGGACTGCCAGGAGTGGTTAGTCACGGTCACAGGGCCAAGGCTACGGGGTGCGTGGAGCGGATTGCGGCTTCCGCCCGCTGGGTGAGACGAGTCGTGGACATCTCCCCGTGCCGCCCGCGGGTGGGCTAGGGTCTCCCCCGTGACCGCGCCGCACACCTTCTCCTGGTGGTGGGCCAGCCCGTTGGGCGGCCCACGGATCGCGCGTCCCTAGCTGACGAACGACGGCCGCCCCTCGGGGCGGCCGTCGGCGTGTGTGCAGCGTCACGGCCCTCCCGGACCCGGCGGAACCCCCGCAGCAACTCCCGGAAGGAACACCGCAGTCGTGACCACCACCCGCACCGCCGACCTGCTCGCCCGGCTCACCGCGCCCGGCGCCCCGGCCTTCGCCCTGCTGCACCGCCGCGCGCCGCGGCTCGCCCCGGACACCGTCGAGCTGCTGCTCGGCACCGTCTCCGACCACGACACCCTGGCCGACCTGCCGGTCCGCGCCGGCGTCCCGGCCGGCGGCCCGCGGCACGACCTGCTCGCGCTCGTCCCGTACGCGCAGATCCGCGAGCGCGGCTTCGCGGCCCGCCAGGACGGCACCCCGCTGCGGGCGCTGGCCGTCGAGGAACAGCACGCGCTGCCGCTGGCCGAGGTGCTGGCGGCGCTCCCGGACGCGCCGGTGGAGCTGCGCGGCGGGGAGTTCGACCTCGACGACGACGCGTACGCGGGCATCGTCCGGCGGGTGATCGAGGACGAGATCGGGCGCGGTGAGGGCGCCAACTTCGTGATCCGGCGCGACTTCCGGGCCGAGCTGGCCGGGTACTCCACCGCGACCGCGCTGACCCTGTTCCGCCGCCTGCTGGAGCACGAGCGCGGCGCGTACTGGACCTTCCTGGTGCACGCCGGCGACCGGGTGCTGGTCGGCGCCTCCCCGGAGGTGCACGTGCGGCAGTCCGGCGGCACCGTGGTGATGAACCCGATCTCCGGCACCTACCGCTATCCGGCCACCGGCCCCACCGCCGGGTCGCTGCTCGAATTCCTCCACGACCCCAAGGAGTTGGAGGAGCTGACCATGGTGGTCGACGAGGAGCTGAAGATGATGTGCGCGGTCGGCGACCTCGGCGGGCAGGTGCTCGGCCCCCGGCTCAAGGAGATGTCGCACCTCGCGCACACCGAGTACGAGCTGCGCGGCCGCACCTCGCTGGACGTCCGCGAGGTGCTCCGGGAGACGATGTTCGCCGCCACCGTCACCGGCAGCCCGGTGCAGAACGCCACCCGGGTGATCGACCGGTACGAGCGCGGCGGGCGCGGCTACTACTCGGGCGCGCTCGCGCTGATCGGCCGCTCGGCCGGCGGCGGCCAGCAGCTGGACTCGCCGATCTGCATCCGGACCGCCGACATCGACCCCGCGGACGGCTCGCTGGTGGTCCGGGTCGGCGCCACCCTGGTCCGGCACTCCGACCCGTACGCGGAGGTCGCCGAGACGCACGCCAAGGCCGCCGGGGTGCTGGCCGCGATCGGCGCCCGCCCGGCCCGGCCCGGCGGGGCGAACGCGCCCCGGCCCCGGCTCGCCGAGGACCACCGGGTGCAGGCCGCGCTGGACGCCCGCCGGGCCGGGCTGGCCCCGTTCTGGCTGCGGATGCAGCAGCCCGCCGCGCCGCTCGGCGCCGAGGCGCACGTGCTGGTGGTCGACGGCGAGGACACCTTCACGGCGATGCTGGGCCACCTGCTGCGCTCGCTCGGCCACACCGTCGAGGTGCTCCGGCACGACCTGCCCGGCCTGCGCGAACGGGTCGCCGCGCACCCCGGCCCGCTGGTGCTCGGCCCCGGCCCCGGCGACCCCGCCGACCCGGCCGACGCCAAGATGGCCCGGCTGCGCCCGATCGCCGCCGACGCGCTGGCCGCCGTCCGCTCCGGGGCCCGCACCGCGCCGCTGCTCGCGGTCTGCCTCGGCCACCAGCTGCTGTCCGCGCAGCTCGGCCTGGAGCTGGCCCGCAAGGCCGTGCCGTACCAGGGCGCCCAGGAGGCGATCGACCTGTTCGGCACCCGGCGGACCGTCGGCTTCTACAACACCTTCACCGCCCGCTGCGACGACGCGGCGGCCGCCCGGCTGGCCGCCGAGGGCGTCGAGCTGGCCCGGGACGCCGCCACCGGCGACGTGCACGCCCTGCGCGGCCCGGGCTTCGCCGGCCTCCAGTTCCACCCCGAGTCGGTGCTCACCCGCGAGGGCGTGCAGATCGTCGCCGACCTGCTGCGCACCGCCGCGGCCGCCCGGCCCTGACGGGCCGTCAGCCCAGTTCCTCGTCCAGCCCCTGCTCGATGGCGTAGCGCACCAGCTCCACCCGGTTGTGGAGCTGGAGCTTGCCCAGGGTGTTCTGGACGTGGTTCTGCACGGTGCGGTGCGAGAGCACCAGGCGGTCGGCGATCTGCCGGTACGACAGGCCCTTGGCGACCAGTCGCAGCACCTCGGTCTCCCGGGGCGTGAGCTGCGGGGCGGCGGGCCGGGCGGGGGTGCCGGGCTCGGTGGCGAGCCGGCGGAACTCGCCGAGCACCAGACCGGCCAGGCCGGGGGTGAAGACCGGGTCGCCGGCCGCGGTGCGGCGGACGGCGTCGATCAGCTCCTCCCGGCCGGCCGACTTCAGCAGGTAGCCGGTCGCGCCGGCCTTCACCGCCTCCAGCACGTCGGCGTGCTCGCCGCTCGCGGACAGCACCAGCACCCGCACCGCCGGGTCGGCGGCCACCACCCGGCGGCACACCTCCGCGCCGGGCAGCGCGGGCAGGTTGAGGTCCAGCAGCACCACCTGCGGACCGCTGGCCCGGGCCCGGCGGACCGCCTCCTCGCCGTCCCCGGCGGTGGCGACCACCGCGAACCCGGCCTCGGCCAGGTCCCGGGCCACGCCCTCGCGCCACATCGGGTGGTCGTCGACCACCATCACCCGGACGGTCAGGTCCTCCGTCACGCGCCCCTCCTCGGCCATCGCAGTTCCACCTCGACGCCCTCCCCGGGCACCGAGTACAGCTCGGCGGTGCCGCCGAGGTCGAGCATCCGGCCGCGGATCGACTGGGCCACCCCGAGCCGGCCGTCGGCCTGCGCCTGGGCGAGCCGCCCGGACGGGAAGCCGGGGCCGTCGTCACGGACCGAGACGGTGACCGCCTCCGGTTCGTCCTCGACCAGGACCCAGGCCCGGGCGCCCTCCCCCGCGTGCCGGCGGACGTTGTCCAGCGCGGCGGCGGCCGCCGCGGCCAGCTCGGCCGCCGCCGGGCCGGGCAGCAGCACCGGCGTGGCGGGCGCGGAGACGGTGATCCGCTCGTCGGCGTGCCGGGCCAGCAGGGCCCGCAGGTCCGCCTCGGCGGCGTCCTGCTCGGGCAGCCGGGCGCCGGTCATCAGGGCCCGCAGCGCCCGCTCCTGCTCGCCCGCCAGCCGGCCCAGCTCGGCGGCGTCGCCCTGCCGGCGGTGGACCAGGGCGAGCACCTGCAGGACGCCGTCGTGGATGTCCCGGGAGAGCCGCTCGCGCTCCCGGGTGGCGGCCTCCACCTGGAGCGCCCGGGTGAGCACCGCCTCGCTGGCCCGGGCCAGTTCGATGACGTAGCCGATCGCGCAGCCCGCCACCAGCAGCAGCACGATGTTGTGCACGTTGTCGGCGGTGGTGCCGCCGTGGCCGAGGATGTTGGCGGCGCCGATCAGGCCGCCGGCGAACGCGGCGGCCCGCCAGCCGCCCTTGCCGGCGAAGCCGAGCACGGTGCCGGCCGCCCAGATGGTCGGCAGGGTGGGCGCGCCGGCGTGGATCCGGGCGGCGGTGTCGGCGAAGCCGCTCAACCCGATGCCGGTCAGGGTGAACGCCAGGTCGGTGCCGAGCACCGGCCAGGTGCACCGGTCGGGACCGGCGAAGGCCCGGGTGGAGGCCAGCGTCCACAGCGTCAGCGCGCCGAGGTAGATCCAGCCGGAGACCGGGTGCGCGAACTCGTGGAAGGAGGCCAGGTAGCGCAGCACCGCGTAGGACAGCGCGAGCACCCGGAAGTAGCCCATGGCGCGCCACAGCGGCAGTTCGACCGACATGCCGCCGGCCGCGACCGCGGCGGGCGCGGCCGGGCCGCCGACCGGCTCCCCGGCCCGGGCCGGGGCCCGGCCCGGCACCGCGACGGTTCCACGCTCCTTCACCCGCACGCCCCCTGACGGCCGATCAGGCCCCGGTGTCCTTCTGCCGGTCCGCCGCCGGTCCGGTGGCGGCCTCCTTCTCGGCCTTCTCGGCCTTCTCGGCGGCCTCCTTCTCGGCTTCCTTCTCCGCCGCCTTCTCGGCCTTCTGCTGGGCCTTGCGGTCGGCGTCCGCGACCTTCTTCTCCTCCGCGAGCTGCCGCTTGGCGGCGGTCGCGTAGATGTCGACGTACTCCTGGCCGGACAGCCGCATGATCTCGTACATCACCTCGTCGGTGACCGAGCGCAGGATGAACCGGTCGTTCTCCATGCCCTGGTAGCGGGAGAAGTCCAGCGGGCGGCCGATCCGGATGCCGGGCCGGACGCCGAAGTTGGGCATCACCTGGCCGGGCGGCTGCACCTTCTCGGTGTCGATCATCGCGACCGGGATCACCGGGGCGCCGGTGGCCAGCGCGACCCGGGCCAGGCCGCCGACCTTGCCGCGGTACAGCTTGCCGTCGGGCGAGCGGGTGCCCTCCGGGTAGACGCCGAAGATCTCGCCGCGCTCGATCACCGCGATGCCGCTGCGGATCGCCGCCTCGCCGGCGCCGCGGGCGCCCGAGCGGTCCACCGGCAGCTGGCCGACGCCCTTGAAGAACGCGGCGGTCAGCCGGCCCTTCAGGCCGGGGGTGGTGAAGTACTCGGCCTTCGCGATGAACGTCACCCGGCGCTTGAGCAGGGCGGGCAGGAAGAACGAGTCCGAGAAGGACAGGTGGTTGCTGGCGAGGATGGCCGGACCGTCGTCCGGGATGTTCTCCTCGCCCTCCATCCACGGCCGGAAGAAGATCCGCAGCAGCGGTGCGACGATCATCTTCATCAGTCGGTAGAACAACCGGGGCCTCCTGTTGTGCGGACCGGACGATCGTAATGCCTGCGCCCGCCGCCCCGTGCACCGGCGAACCGTGCGCGCCCGTACCGGGCCTCTGTACGGGGCATCGTGCCCGTGGGACCATCGAGCCACCCTCACCCTGCCCGCACCTCCAGGAGTCCTGCATGCCGCTGTTGCCGGGAGCCGAGCCGTTCCGCCGTCCGGGCGGGCCGGTCGGCGTGCTGCTGGTCCACGGTTTCACCGGTTCCCCGCAGTCCATGCGCCCGTGGGCCGAGCACCTGGCCGACGCCGGGCTCGCGGTCTCGGTGCCGCTGCTGCCCGGTCACGGCACCCGCTGGCAGGACCTCCAGCCGACCCGCTGGGAGGACTGGTACGCCACCGTCGAGACGGCCTTCGAGGAACTCGCCGCCGAGTGCGGGCAGGTCTTCGTCTGCGCGCTGTCGATGGGCTGCGCGCTGACCCTGAAGCTCGCCGAGAAGCACGGCGACCGGATCACCGGACTGGTGCTCGTCAACCCCTCGGTGCGTTCCGACAACCCCGGGACGGTGCTTCTTCCGGTGCTCCGCCACCTGCTGCCGACGCTGCCCGGGGTGGCCGGCGACATCGCCCGGCCGGGCGCGGTCGAGGTCGGCTACGACCGGGTGCCGCTGCACGCCGCCTGGTCGCTGGCCCGGCTGTGGCGGAGCGTCCAGGAGGGAATGCCGGCGGTCACCCGGCCGGTTCTGCTGTTGCACAGTCCGCAGGACCACGTCGTCTCGCCGCGCAACTCGGCGACGGTGCTCGCCCGGATATCCTCGACCGATGTGACGGAGCTGCTGCTGGAACGCAGCTACCACGTGGCCACGCTGGACCACGACGCCGGTCTGATCTTCGGGGCGAGCCTCGACTTCGTCCGGCGGCTGGCCCCGGCAGCGGCGGTCGATGCCGGGAACCACTCGGGCTGAAAGGCCGAATGTGAACGAGACCAGCAAGGCGAACGACGACGAGGACCTGCCCCGCGACGGCGCGGCGCCCGCCGACTCCCCCGCCGAGGCCCCGGAGGCCGCGCCCGCCCCGGCCCCGCGCCGCCCGGCCGCGGGCAGCCAGGCCGAGCAGGACGCGATCTTCGCCGCGCTGGTCGCCCAGTTCGACGACCCGGTCGACCTCACCGACCCGGCCTGGCCGGAGATCGAGAACCTGCGGGCGCAGAACGAGCGCCCCGCCCCCCCGGCCCCCGGCCCCGCCGGTCTCGGCGACTTCACCCCCCGCCCGGTGCCACGTCCCGAGGACGGCCGGAACTACTCGCTGGCCGAGGACGAGGACGAGGGCCACTTCGTCCCGCCGGAGCCGCCGCCGCTGCCGCCCGCCGACACCACCGCCAAGTTCGCCTGGCTGGCCGTGCTCGGCGGGCCCGCGCTGCTGCTGTTCGACGCCGTGGTCTGGCGCGAGGTCTCCGGCTGGCCCGCCTGGGTGGGCTTCCTGGCCTTCCTCGGCGGCTTCGGCACCCTGGTGTCCCGGATGAAGGACCGCGACGAGGACGAGCCGGAGGACCCGGGCGGCGGCGCGGTCGTCTGAACTCCCCGGCCGCGCCCGGGTGTTACGGGGCGGGGATGCGCAGCGCGGCCAGCACCGGCAGGTGGTCGGTGGCCGCCCGCAGGTCCGCCTCGGCGACGCCCGGCAGCGGGTAGGGCACCCCGCAGCCCAGCACCTCGACGTCCGGGGTGGCGAACACCCCGTCGATCCGCTGGTAGGGCTCCTTCGGCACCGAGGTGAACGTCCCGCCCCAGGGAGCCTTCGCGTGCGCGTCGGTCAGTTCCTCGGCCAGCGCGCGCCAACCCGGGCCGTCGGGGTGCTCGTTGAAGTCGCCGGCGATCACCCCCGGCTCGCCGTCGCGGAGTTGACGGCGCAGCAGGTCGAACTGCCGCAGCCGCTCGGCGGGTTCGAGGCTCAGGTGGCAGCTGGTCACCGAGAACGGGCGGGAGCCGCCGATCCGCAGCAGCGCGCCGGCGAAGCCGCGGGCGTGCAGTCCGCGGGTCTTCGGCAGCAGGGTGTCGCGCAGTTCCAGGACGTCCACCCGCATCCGGCCGAGCAGCAGCGGCCCGGCCGCGACCCGGCCGCCGCCGGCCAGGATCACCAGCCCGGTCCTGTGCGCCAGCCAGGCCGCCGCCTTCTCGGTCTTCCAGTACCGGGGCGACTCCTGCACGCACACCACGTCGGGGTCGCAGGCCCGGATCACCCGGGCCAGCGCGACCCGGTCGTCGCGCAGCGACCGCACGTTGTAGCTCAGCACCCGCACCCGCCGCGCCCCGTCCGGTTCCACCCCGGAGGACGCCAGCGCAACCTCAGTGTCCGTCACCTGACCGACAGTAACAGGGTGGTCGCGCGGACAACCACCGGTTCGTCGCGGCGTGGCTCAGATCCGGGCGAGGTCCGCCGCGCCCGCGATGCCGGAGGCCGAACCCATGGACGCCAGCACGACGTTGGCGCGCGGGCGGGCCGGGCCGCCGGTCAGGTAGCGGCCGAAGCTCGCGGTGACCGGGTCGAGCAGCAGGCTCCCGGAGTCGGAGACGCCGCCGCCGAGGACGAAGACGGCCGGGTCGAAGAGCGCGGCGAGGTCGGCCATGCCGCGGCCGAGCCAGTCGGCGAGTTCCGCGTAGCAGGAGAGCGCCAGCGGGTCGCCCTCCTCGGCGGCCTCGGTGATGTGGATGCCGCGGATGGTCTCGGCCACGCCGTCGTTGAGTTCGAGCATCCGCTTGCCGGCGATCGGGTCGGCGGCGGCGCGCTCGCGCCCGTAGCGGCGCAGCGACCGGCCGGAGCCGTACTGCTCCCAGCAGCCGTGGCCGCCGCAGCCGCAGTCGAGGCCGTCGGGGACCATGTTGAGGTGGCCGATCTCGCCGGCCACGCCGAACCGCCCGCGGTGCAGCCGGCCGTCGAGGACGATGCCGCCGCCGATGCCGGTGCCGACGGTGATCAGCACCATGTCCTGGTAGTCGGCGGCCGCGCCGAACCGGAACTCGGCCCAGGCGGCGCAGTTGGCGTCGTTCTCGACGACGGTCGGCAGGCCGGTGAGCTCCTCGACGCGCTGCTTGAGCGGCTCGTTCTCCCAGGCGATGTTCGGGGCCATCAGCACGGTGGAGCGGTCGCTGTCGACGAAGCCGGGGGCGCCGACGCCGACGGCCGCGACGTCGGGGTACTGGTCCTTCAAGTCCCGTACGCCCTGGGCGATCGCGTCGACCGCCCACTGGGGGTCGGCCGGGGTGGGCACCCGGGTCCGGGCCAGGATCTCGCCCGACTCGTCGACGACGCCTGCTGCGATCTTGGTCCCGCCGACGTCCACGCCGATGGTCAGAGCCATGTGTCCCTCAGCTATTCACTCGTTCCCGCTCAGCGGAGACGGTACCGGCTCGGGGGTGCCCACGTATACAGTCCGGCGTACATTATCCGAAGGCATTTCCCGGCGGACTGGTCATGGTGCCTTCAGAAGTCATACCAACGGTACCGTTCGGTAATGTCATGAAGCCGCAGCGTGACGGCATCGGTCCACTTATTTCACTACTTGTCGGACACTCCGTCGGCGCCCGGCCCGGCCCCGTCCAGATCCACCCGTTCGGCCTCCGTCGGTTCGGGTCCGGACCAGCGCCGCTCGTGCCCGGCCACCGCGGCCCGGTACGCGGCCAGCAGCTCCCCGCCGGCCGACGCGAGGTGCCCGTAGACCTCGGGGTTGGACTCGCGCAGCCGGCCGCCGATCTCGACCGCCTTCACCCCCACCGCGGCGGCGAACTTCCGCACCTCGTCCACCAGCGGCGCGAAGTCGCCGCCCCCGCCGGGCTGTTCCGTGCTCATGTCGTGCTCCCGTTCGTCGCTCTCACTGGCCGCGCGGCCACAGCGCGGGGTCGGGCGTGAACCGCACCGACAGCGTCCCGTCCGCCAGCCCGGCCCCGCTGACGGTGCAACGGCGGAGCGCCGACGGGAGTGCCAGCACCCGCCGGTAGCTGCCCACGCCCAGGACCAACTCGTCGCCGCGGCGCAGCAGTTCGAGCTCGGTGCGGTCGGCGCCGGGCAGCGGCAGGTGCCAGACCAGCAGGTTCTCGGCGGCCAGCCGGTCCTCCACCCGGGGCTCGGCGGGGGCCGGCGGATGCGGGGCCCCGTCCGGGTAGAGCCGCTCGGCGAGGGCCGCCAGCGTGCTGTCGCCCTGCCGGGCGGTCAGCACCGGAATGTCGCCCAACTGTTCGGCGACGGCGTCGAGTTGCTCCTGCTGCCGGGCGGCGGTCGCGGCCAGCCAGGGGTCCGGCGAACCGGCCGCGGCGAGCGGCAGCGCGCCGTGCGCGACCACCGCGTCCAGCGGCAGGCCGTGCAGCGCGAGCCCGGCCCGGACCCGGGCCAGCGTGCGCGGCGCGGGGCGGGCGGCGTCCAGCACCAGCCGGACGGTGGTGCCGGGCGCGGTGATCGCGGCAGCGGCGGCGGCCAGCGCGGCGGAGGCCGCGGCCCGGGCCTCGAACAGCCGGTCGGTGGGCATCGGGACGCCGGCCAGCCCGGCCAGCAGCGGGCGCAGCGCCCGGGCGGCCTGCCGCTGCTCGGGCAGCAACCGGGCCAGGTAGCGCTCCAGTTGGGCGGGCAGCGCCAGGGTGGCGATCAGTTCGGCGGGCGGCGGGGCGGCGACCACCAGCACCTCGGCCTTGGCCCGGGGCAGCGCGTGCAGCAGGGCGAGGGCCCGGGTGCCGGGCAGCGGGGCGAGCTCCTCGGGGTCGAGCGGCTGGGCGCCGATCAGGTCGAGGGCGGGGGCGATCCGGTCCCGGCAGCCGTCCAGCGCGGAGCGGAACGCGGCCTGCTCGTCCAGCCGGGCGGCCGTCAGGTGCGGCTCCGGTCCGACCCCGTCGGGGCCGAGCCGGACGCCGAGCAGGTCGTCGAGGACGCGGTGCGGGTCGTCGGCGGCCAGCAGCAGGGTGTCGCTGCCCCGCCGGGCGTGGTGCAGGGCGGTGGCGGCGGCGATCCTCGCGGACTCCGGGCCGCTGACCAGTACGGTGCGGGTGGCCACGGGCCCGGTCAGCCCTCGACGCGCTTCTTCAGGCCGGCCAGCGCGCGGTCGATGATGACCTTCTCCGCCTTCCGCTTGATCATGCCGAGCATCGGGATCTTGACGTCCACGGCCAGCTGGTAGGTGACCTCGGTGGCGTCCGCGCCGCGCGGGGCGAGCGCGTAGGAGCCGTCCAGCGCGCGCAGCATCTGGCTCTGCACCAGGGTCCAGCTGACCTCGCGGTCGCCGTCCCAGGTGTAGGCGAGGACGTGCTCGTCGCGGATCGCCCCGGCGTCCAGCAGCAGCTTGACCTGGGCGGCGCGGCCGTCCGGGCCGTCCTCCAGGACGTGGATCTCCTTCACCTCGCCGGTCCACTCCGGGTAGGCGGCGAAGTCGGCGATCACCGCCATGACCTCGGCCGGGGTGGCGTCGATGACAATGCTCGACCTGGTGTGCTCCGCCATTGCGGCCTCCGCGATCTCCCTGTGCTGCTGTGCGCCCAGCAGAGGCTATCGCGGGCGGGGCCGCGCGATTCCCGCGCGGGCACCTACCGGCGGGTCACCCGCGCTCTGCCGTAGGGTTCCAGTGGTCCATCCGCACTTCCGACCTGCGGTGTGACGATTGGAACACCGGGCCGACCCCCCTGGTCGAACTCACCTACCGGGCAGTAACGTCCAGTCGTCCCGCAGCGTCGCAGACGAGGAGCAGTCTTGCTCGAGGAGTTCAGCCTTCCGGCCCGCTACCAGGTCCCGAGTGACGGCAACCTCGCCGACCTGGTCCACCAGAACGCCGAGCGGCACCCGGGCACCGCCGTCCTCAGCCGCAAGACCGACGGTCGGTGGCAGGACCTCACCGCCGTCCAGTTCCTCGCCGAGGTGCACGCGGTCGCCAAGGGCCTGATCGCCTCCGGCGTCACCCCGGGCGACCGGGTCGCCGTGATGTCCCGCACCCGCTACGAGTGGACGCTGCTCGACTTCGCGATCTGGACGGCCGGCGCGATCACCGTCCCGGTCTACGAGACCTCCTCCGCCGAGCAGGTGCAGTGGATCCTCGGCGACTCCGGCGCGCTCGCCGTGGTCACCGAGACCGACCAGCACGCCGCGGTGGTCGCCGAGGTCCGCGACCGGCTCCCCGGGCTGCGGCACACCTGGCAGATCGAGCGCGACGGCGTCGCCGCCCTCGCCCGGGCCGGGCAGGACGTCCCGGACGCGGACGTCGCCGAGCGCCGGGTGCTCGCCGGGCCCGACTCGATCGCCACCATCGTCTACACCTCCGGCACCACCGGCCGCCCCAAGGGCTGCCAGCTCACCCACGGCAACTTCCTCGCCGAACTGGGCAACGTCACCGCCCGGATGCCCGAGCTGTTCCGCACCGGCGAGTCCTCGGTCCTGCTGTTCCTGCCGCTGGCGCACGTGCTCGGCCGGATCGCCGAGATCGCCGCCGCCATCGCCCCGGTCAAGCTCGGCCACGTCTCCGACATCAAGAACGTCACCGACGAGCTCGGCTCCTTCCGGCCGACCCTGATCCTCGGCGTCCCCCGGGTGTTCGAGAAGGTCTACAACACCGCCCGCGCCAAGGCCCAGGCCGACGGCAAGGGCAAGATCTTCGACCGCGCCGCCGACACCGCCGTCGCCTACAGCCGGGCCCTCGACGCCGGCGGCCCCTCGCTCGGGCTGCGCATCCGGCACGCGGTCTTCGACAAGCTGGTCTACGGCAAGCTCCGCAACGCCCTCGGCGGCCGCTGCAAGACCGCCATCTCCGGCGGCGCCCCGCTCGGCGAGCGGCTCGGCCACTTCTACCGGGGCATCGGCTTCGCCGTGCTGGAGGGCTACGGCCTCACCGAGTCCTGCGCCGCCACCACCTTCAACCCGGACGACAGGCCGAAGATCGGCACCGTCGGCCAGCCGCTGCCCGGCTCCTCGGTCCGGATCGCCGAGGACGGCGAGGTCCTGCTCAAGGGCCCGCAGATCTTCACCGGCTACTGGAACAACCCCACCGCGACCGCCGAGGCCCTCCAGGACGGCTGGTTCGCCACCGGCGACCTCGGCACCCTCGACGACGAGGGCTACCTGCGGATCACCGGCCGCAAGAAGGAGATCATCGTCACGGCCGGCGGCAAGAACGTCGCCCCCGCCGTGATCGAGGACCGGATCCGCGCCCACGCGATCGTCGGCGAGGTCATGGTGGTCGGCGACCGCAAGCCCTTCATCGCCTGCCTGGTCACCGTCGACGACGAGTTCTTCCCGCGCTGGAAGGCCCTCAACGGCAAGCCCGCCGACGCGACGGTCGCCGACCTCCGCGAGGACGCCGACCTGCTCGCCGCCGTCCAGTCCGCGATCGACGACGGCAACCAGGCCGTCTCGCACGCCGAGGCGGTGAAGAAGTTCCGCCTCCTCACCAGCACCTTCACCGAGGCCAGCGGGCACCTCACCCCCTCCCTCAAGCTCAAGCGGAACGTCGTCCTCAAGGACTTCGCCCCCGAGATCGAGGCCCTCTACACGCGCTAGCGCGCCTGCAGCAGTCCCGTGAGGCGCTCCGCGAGCATGTCCCAGCGCCAGGCCGCGTGCACCCAGTCGCGGCCGGCCCCGCCCAGCTCGCGGCGCAGCCCCTCGTCCCCGAGCAGGCGCACCAGGCGCTCCGCGAGCTGCCGCTCCCCGTCCTTCCCGGGCACCACGTAGCCCGTCACGCCCTCCCGGACGGCGTCCGGCGCCCCGCCGGAGTCCCCGGCGACGACCGGCAGGCCGGTCGCGGAGGCCTCCAGGTAGACGATGCCGAGGCCCTCGACGTCCAGGCCGCCGCGCCGGGTGCGGCAGGGCATCGCGAAGACGTCGCCCGCGCCGTAGTGCGCGGGCAGCTCCGCCCAGGGCACCGCGCCGGTGAACACCACCGACGGCCGGACCCCGACGGTGTCGACCAGCTTCTCCAGCTCGGCCCGGTACGGCCCGCCGCCGACGATCAGCAGCACCGCGTCGGGGTGCGCGGCCAGCACCCGCGGCCAGGTCCGGATCAGGGTGTCCTGGCCCTTGCGCGGCACCAGCCGCGAGACGCAGACCACCACCGGCCGGTCGGTGAGCCCGAGCCGGGCCCGGACGGCGGCGCCGCCGGAGTCCGGCCGGAAGGTGGACTCGTCGACGCCGGGCGGCAGTTGGACCATCCGGGCGGCCGCGGCGGGGCCGACCGCCCGGGCGATCCGGGAGCGGGTGTACTCGCCGAGGTAGGTGAGGACGTCGGTGCCGGCCCCGATCCGGCGCAGCAGCTGCGCGGAGCCGGGCAGCTGGGCCCAGGCGGCCTCGTGCCCGTGGGTCATGCCGAGCAGCCGCTCGGCGCCGGCCCGGCGCAGCGCGGGGGCCGCCAGGCCGAGCGGGGCGGCCGCGCCGAACCAGACCGAGGTGCAGCCCTCGGCACGGAGGATCTCGGCGGCACGGCGGGTGACCCGCGGTGTGGGAATCATCATGTTCGTCCGGTCGCGGATCACCGGGAAGGGCTGTTCCGCGTCGAACTTCGCGACCTCGGTGCCGTCCCGCCAGGTGGAGGCGTACACCACGATCGAGCCGCCGGGCTGGCGTACCGCCATGTTGTGGACGAAGGCCTGGATGCCTCCGGGCCTGGGGGGGAAGTCGTTGGTGACGATGAGGGTCTTGTGCATGGCCGCGGCTCGCTCGGTCGGGGGTGCTCGGAGTACCTGTGCGTGGTCCGTACGATAGGTCACCGTGCCCGTGCGCCGGGGCCCGGCCCGCACCGCCGACGGTGGCGGGAGCGGCACCGGCCGGGGCGGTTCGCGCACGGCTCGGTGAATTGCCGGACGGCCCGCGCAACCGCTCGCGGGCGGGTACGGTCCTTACCGGTGTACCCGCCGGCACCGGTCCCGGGGCGCCCGGGGCCGGGCCCCGGTACGCACCCGACGATCCGAAGGAGCGCAGTGGAGTCAGCCCAGGCCGAGCGGCCCGGCAGTCCGGAGTCCCCGGCACTGCCCGCCGTGCCCGCGCCGAGCCGCCGTCCGCTGTGGGCGCTGGGAGCCGGCTGGGTGGTGTCCCGGACCCTGATCGTGCTGGTGGTCGCCGGCGTGCTGCGGCTCGCCAGCACGGACGTGACCGCGGACGTCTCGGTGATCTACCACAGCTGGTACGAGGTGCTGCGCACCGGCACCTTCCCGCTGGACGACGTGACCTGGCAGTACCCGCCGGGCGCGGCGCTGGTGATGCTGGTGCCGGGGCTGCTGCCCTGGTCGTACCTGGTGTCGTTCTGGGTGGTGTGCGGCGTGGTGGACGCGGCCGCGATGGCGCTGCTGATGCGCGCGGGCGTCCGCCGGGGCCGCAGCTACCTGGGCGGCTGGTACTGGGTGGTGGGCGTGCCGCTGCTCGGGCCGACGGTGTACTGCCGCTACGACATCGTCGTGACGGCGCTGGCGATCGCGGGCCTGCTGGTGATGCTGCGCCGTCCGGCGCTCGGCGGGGTGCTGCTGGGCCTGGGCGGGCTGCTGAAGGTGTGGCCGCTGCTGGCGCTGATCGGCACGCCGCGCGGCCGCCGGACCAGGCGGGCGTGGACCTCGGCGGCGGCCTTCGCGGCCGCCCTGGGGTTCCTGCTGACGGCGGGGATGAACGGGGCGTTCGAGTTCCTGAAGTTCCAGTCGGAGCGCGGCATCGAGATCGAGTCGGTGGGCGCGCTGCCGCTGCACTTCGCCAAGCTGGCGGGGTCCTGGCACGGCACCGTGACGATGAACTACGGCTCGGTGGAGTTCCTCGGCCCGTGGGTGCAGGTGATCTCCAAGGTGATGGTGGGCCTGTCGGTGGCCGGTTTCGGCTGGCTGCTGGTGTGGCGCCTGCGGGCGGCCCGCTGGACGACGGCGACCACCTTCGACGCGGCGCTGTGCGCGCTGCTGGTCTTCACGGCGACCAGCCGGGTGATCAGCCCGCAGTACATGATCTGGGTGGTCGGCCTGGCGGCGGTCTGCCTGACGGTGCGCGGCACCAGCCAGCGCCCGGTGGCGGTGCTGGTGCTGGTGACGGCGGTGCTGACCACGCTGGAGTTCCCGATCATGTTCGGGGCGGTGAACCGGAGCGAGCTGGGCGGCGTGCTGGTGCTGACGGCCCGCAACGTGCTGCTGGTGGTGAGCACGGTGCTGTCGGGGTACCGGCTGTGGCGCTCGACCCGCCGCCGGGAGTCGCTGACCACGGTGCTGCTGCCGACCGACCAGGTGACGCCGCAGTACCCGGTCCGGCCGGGCATCGCCTACGAGCAGGACCTGCTGGACGACCTGACCCCGGCCGACCGGGCCTGACCGGGCCGCCCCGAGCCCCCTGCTGCAAGTTTCTGAAAGTCCTTGCAGCAAGGGGCTCCGCGCTGCCACCATCGCCGGATGATCGACTACGACATCCTGATCGTCGGCGGCGTCGGCGTGGACACCATCGTGCGGGTGGACCGGCTGGAGGTCCCGGCGGGCCGCGACTCGGTGGGCGTCCCCCCGGTGCTGGACTACCCGGCGCACACCGGCAACGGCGTCGCCCTCGGCTGCCACGCGCTGGGCCTGCGCACCAAGTTCGCCGACTTCCTGGGCGATGACCCGCAGGGCGCCCTGGTGCTCGCCGAGTACGCCCGGCGCGGCCTGGACTTCAGCCACCTGCCCGCCCCCGCGGGCACCCCGCGCAGCGTCAACCTGGTCGACCGGGACGGCCTGCGGTTCTCCTTCTACGACGGCCGGCACCCGGCGGACGCCCGGCTGCCGCGCGCGTTCTGGCTGCCGCTGCTGGAGCGCTCGGCGCACGTCCACCTGTCGATCACCAACGTCAACCGGGAGATGTACCCGGACATCGAGCGCCTCGGCCGCACCAGCTCCACCGACCTGCACGCCTGGAACGGCGCCGACGAGCACCACCGGTACTACGCGCTCCGCTCGGACGTGGTCTTCCTCTCCGCGGCGCGCCTGGACAACCGCCCGGAGGCGGTGATGCGCGCGGTGCTGGAACAGGGCCGGGCCGAGCTGGTGGTGGCCACCGCGGGCGCGCACGGCTCCTTCCTGCTGACCCGGGCGGACGCCGCGCCCCGTCACTTCCCGGCCGTCGACCCGGGCGCGCCGGTCGTGGACAGCAACGGCGCGGGCGACTCCTTCGTCGCGGGCTTCCTGCGGCAGCGGCTGGCGGGCCGCCCGGCCGAGGAGTGCATGCGGGCGGGCGCGGTCGCCGGGGCCTTCGCCTGCACCACGGCGGGCACCCACACCGCGTTCCTGGGCGCGGCGGGCCTGGACGCCGCGCTGCGCGGCTGACCGGCTCCCGGCGAGCACCCGTCGGCCCCTCAGCTCTTCAGCCGGGCCACCTCGGTGATCCAGTCCTTGGTGAACTCGGCGGTGCCGGTCCCGAGCTGGGCCCGCATCGCGCGGTCCAGGCCGCCGGCGCCGAACTGCCCGACCGTCCGGTAGAGGGCGACCAGCCGGTCCTGGCCCCAGCGGCGGGCGATCAGGTCGCAGGCCAGCCAGGCGAGCTCGTAGGCCTGGGCGATGCCGGCCGAGCCGGCCGCGAAGGCCGTGTCGGCGGGGAGTTCGGCGGGCATCCGCCCGGCCTGCACGTCCTTGGCGAGTTCGGGGGCGATCTGCCGCAGGGTCCGGCCGGTGCCCTGGTAGCCGGTGTAGTCGGCGACGCCCTCGGAGAGCCAGAGCGGGGTCCAGGGCTTGGTGTCGGCCCGGGTGGCGACGTGGGTGGCCTCGTGGGTCACCACCACCCGGCGGCCGAGTTCGCTGAGCTGCCGGTAGGCGTCGGGGTTGACCACGATCCGGTCGGCGGGGGTGTGCACGGGGGCGCCGCCGACCGCCAGGGTGACCGCGGCTATGCCCTGGTAGGCGTCCGCGGAGACGTCCATCCGGGTGGCGAACTGCTGCTCGGTGAGCGGGAGTTCGAGCAGCAGCCGGGACGGGCTCCAGTCGCCCCAGACCTCCCGGACGGTCGGGGCGGCGTGGTCCGCGAGGTCGGCGAGCGCGGCCAGTTCGGCCTCCTCGCCGAGGCCGAGCACCAGGCTGTACCGCCCGTCCACGGCCCGCACCGTGCCGAGGTCCCAGGGGGCGGCGGCACCGGCGGGCGTCTCGCCCGCCACCCGCCAGCCGGCCGGCTCGCGGACCAGCCGGACCCGCCGCTCCAGCAGGGCCGGGTACTCGTCGACGCCCTCGATCCGGTAGCCCAGCTCGGCGGGCACGGTCAGCTCCGCGGCCCCCGGGGCCGGCTCGGCGAAGGAGCCGGGCTTCAGGGTGTACCCGGTGAGCCGCAGCCCGGCGGTGCGGGCGAGCAGGTCCCGGTCGGCCTCCTCGGCCCCGGCCGCGGCGACCGCCGCCAGGCCGGCCGCGTCCCGGCCGAGGACGGCGGCGGCGCGGGCCGCCAGCACCCGGACCACCTCCTCGCGGACGCCGCTCGGGGCCGCCACCGCGGGCGGGAGGACCGCGGCGGGGGCCCGGGACGGCGCGGCGCCGGGCAGCGAGAGCTGGGCCGCGCCGCCCGCGGCCAGCAGCAGGGCGGCCCGCCGGGACAGCGGAGCACCGACCCGCGGCGCCCTCGGCGGCAGGTCGGTGACCAGGGGTTCCTCGGTGAGGCTCAGACCCGCACCACCGAGCTGACCGGCATCGCGCCCACGCTCTCGTAGCGGACCCGGGCGCCGGGGTAGGGCGCGTGCACGACGACGCCCCCGCCGGCGTACATGCCGACGTGGTGCCTGTCGCTGTAGAAGATCACCAGGTCTCCGGGCCGGGCTTCGGCGAGGCTCACCCGCCGGCCGGCCGAGGCCTGTTCCTGCGAGGTCCGCGGCAGGGTCACTCCGGCCTGCCGCCACGCCCAGTACATCAGACCGGAGCAGTCGAAGGTACCGGGGCCGGTCGATCCGTAGACGTACGGCGAGCCGATCTTGGAGATGGCGGCCCGCAGCGCGGCGGCGGCCCGGTCGGAGGAGGGCGGCTGGTCGCCGAGGTCGAGCCGGTCGGTGCCCCGGGTGGCGCGCTGCTCGGCCTCCCGGGCGTCGTCGGCGGCCATCCGGACCCGCTCGGCGGGGGCCAGGCTGTTGAGCAGCCGCTGCGCCTTGCCGAGCCGGTCCCGGACTTCGTCCTTGGCGGCGGCCAGGTGCTGCCGGACGCCCTCCAGCTCGGCCAGCTTGGCCGTGGTCTCCTGCCGGCGCTGGTCCAACCGGCGCTGCCGGTCGGCGAGTTCGTGCAGCGCGTCGTCCTGCCGGGCGGTGGCCTGGTCGAGCGAGCGGGCCCCGGCCAGGTAGGCGGCGGGGTCGTTGTCGAGCATCAGCCGCACCGAGGGGTCGAGGCCCTGGGCCCGGTACTGGGCGGCGGCGACGGCGGCCAGGTCGCCGCGCATCCGGTTCAGCTCGTCCTGCCCGGCGGCGACCTGGTTCTGCAGCGAGCCGGCCTCCGACTGCAGGCGCTTGAGCTGCTCCTGCGCGGCGTTGTACGTCTCGGAGGACCGTTCGGCCTCCTCGTAGAGCTGGTCGACCTGGGTCTTGACCTCGCTGCGGCCCGGCGGGTCGGCCGGGGCGAGCGGGGCGGCGGTCGCCGCGCCGACGGTGAGGCCGAGCGCCCCGGTCGCGGCGGCGGTCAGCGCCAGGGCGCGGGCGAGGCGCTGGACACCGGGCAGTGGGGGGCGACGATGCACGGACACGCGCGACGACTCCGTTCCTGCGGCCGGCCTCCGCCGCCGCCCGTGGATCGGGCGGCCGTCCTCGCGGGGGCCCGGGGGCAGAGGTTAGCGAGTCAGGTCGATCCAGTCCAAACCCCGACAGCACCGAATATTTGACCGCGAATCGGACATCCGAACGAGAGCGGCCCGGCACCCCGTGCGGGGTACCGGGCCGAGCGCCTCGGACGGACCGTCAGATCCGGACGATCCGGTTGATCGGCATCGAGGTGGCCGACTCGTAGCGGACCTGCGCGCCGGTGTGCGGCGCGTGCACGATCTGGTTGTTGCCGGCGTACATGCCGACGTGGTGCATGTCGCCGTAGTAGATGATCAGGTCGCCCGGACGGGCGTCGGCGATGTTGCTGCCGATGTTGGTGCCCGCGCTCGCCTGGGCCTGCGAGGTGCGCGGGATCGACACGCCGGCCTGCGCGTAGGCCCACTGCATCAGGCCGGAGCAGTCGAAGGTGGTCGGGCCGGTGGCGCCGTACGAGTACCAGCTGCCGAGCTTCGAGGTCGCCGCGCCGAGCGCGTTGCCGGAGAAGCCGCTGGGCGCGGGGGTGTTCAGGTCCGGGCGGGCGGTGTCCCGGGAGGCCCGCTCGGCCTGCGTCCGGGAGTCGGAGGCGGCCTTGGCCTCGGCGGCCGCGAGGTCGTCGCGCTCCTTCTGGGTGAGCGTGTTGAGCAGGTCGCGGGCCTGGGCGAGCTTGGCCTGGATGTCGTCCTTGTCGGCCTTCAGCGCCTTGGTGGTGGTGTCCAGCTCGGCGAGCTTGGACTCCGCCTCCTTGCGCTGGGTGTCGAGCTTGGCCTGCTCGGCCTTGAAGCTCTTCAGCAGGTCCGCCTGGGTGGAGCCGACGGCGTTCAGCGTGCCGGCCTGCCCGAGGAAGGCGTCGGGGGTGCTGGAGAGCATCAGCTGCATGGTCTGCGAGACGTTGCCGGTCCGGTACTGCTCGCCCGCGATCCCGGCCAGGCTCTGCTGGACGGTGGTGACCTGGTCCTGCTGGCGGGCCAGCTGGTCCTGCAACTGCCCGACCTGCTTCTGCAGTTCCTGCTGCTTCTCGACCGCGCCGTTGTAGCTCTCGGTCTTGACCTCGGCCTGCTCGTTGAGCTGGTCGACCTGCTGCTTGACCTGGTCCTTGGTCGGCGCCGGGTCGGCGTGCGCCCCGCCCTGGGCGGAGAGCGCCACCGCGGTGGCCGCGGCGGCGGTGAGAATCGAGACCCGGGTACGACTGGCGGGCTTGGGACGACGATGGGACGCCACGAAGGCGGACTCCTTCTTCCTCACACCGCCTACCGGGTGAGCTGACGGGTTCGGGCCGGAAGAAGCCCTACGATGCCTCACCGCCCGCCGAGGCGGCCGGACCTGGCACCGATTCACCCCGGGGGAACGTGGTTCCCCGGCTCCGTTCGACAGCACCCCGGCTGGGGTATCCCCGTCGGCAGACCCGGTGTTGACGGTCTGCCCGCTGCGTCACGGACTCGGCGGCGACCTCCGCCGCCGCCCCCCTTGGGCGATCGACTCTGCGGTGGTCGAGGTAAGACCCTAGTAACCGATCCGTGATCCGTTCAAATCCTTGTCGGAAAAAAATCTGATTCTGTATCAAATTCTTTTGAGAATATGACCGACCGTGATCACAAAGTTACCCAGCGCGTGATCCATTCCGCGATTCGGCCCGGAAACGCGACGCCGGGCGTGTCGCAGATCACAGCAGGATCTCGACCGCCCGGGCGTGTCACATCGCGTCAATTGTCGCCCCCTGGGGGCATATGTCCGATTCTTCGGACCGTCAGGACCGGACCCGTCCGGGTCAGACCCGGCGGATGGTGGAGATCGGCATCGCGTCGACCTTCATCACCTTCACCACGTCGCCGGTGTGCGGGGCGTGCACCACCATGCCGTTGCCGATGTACATGCCGACGTGGTGCTGGTCGCCGTAGTAGATGACCAGGTCGCCGGGGAGCGCGTTGGACCAGTCCTTGCCCACGTTGGTGCCGTAGCTGCCCTGCGCCTGCGAGGTACGCGGCAGGCCGACGCCGGCCTGCTTGTACGCCCACACCATCAGGCCGGAGCAGTCGAAGGTGCTCGGGCCGGTGGCGCCCCACACGTACGCCGCGCCCTGCTTGCTGAGCGCCGCCGCCACCGCGGTCGCGGCGTAGCCGCTGGCCGGCGGGAGGGTGGAGGGGTCGATCCGGGTGGTGCCGCGCGAGGCCGCGCCGTCGGTGCCGCGCAGGATGGCCGCGCGGTCGGCGGCGGAGAGCTGGTTGAGCAGCTTCTGCGCCTCCTGCAGCTTGGTCTGGACGTCCTTCTTGGCGTCGTTCAGCGCCTGGGTCTGGCCGTCCAGCTCGTGCAGGACCTGGGCGGCCTCCTCCTTCTGCTGGTCCAGGCGGCGCTGCTGGTCCTTGAGCGACTTCAGCGTCTCGGCCTGGGTGCTGGCGGCCTGGTCGAAGGAGGCGGCCTGGGTGAGGTACTTGTCCGGGTCGGAGGAGAGCATCAGCTGCATCGACGGGTCGACGCCGCCCTGCCGGTACTGGTCCCCCGCCACCGCCGCCAGCCCGGAGGCCAGTTCGGTCAGCTGCTCCTGGCTGCGGGCCACCTGGTCCTGCAGCTGGTCGGCCTGCTTGCGCAGCTGGTCGGCCCGGTCCTTGGCGCCGTTGTACTTCTCGGCGGCCTGCTCCTGCTCGTCCAGCAGCTTGTCGACCTGCGCCTTGACCTCGTCCTTGCTCGGCTGCGCGGGCGCGGCGTGCGCACTCACCTGGGCCGACAGGGCGACCGCGGTCGCGGCGGCAGCGGTGAGCACGGAGACCCGCGCACGGCTCGGCTGCTTGGGACGGCGGTGGGAGGCCAAGGGAGGCTCCTTCTTCCTGCTGGACTCACCCGGGGGAGTGATAGTCCGGAATATAGGTTTGACGCCAGACCCTAGTGAAGTCCCTCTCCCGCGTCCACTCCCGGAACGGTCCCGGAGCGCTTCCCGACCCGCCTTCACGACACCGACACACTCCGGTCACCGAGCGGTGTCCTGACGGGACGTCATCCCAGCTCAGCTGCGGGACAGCCGGTTCAGCAGCAGCACCGAGGCGACCGGCCGGGCCCCCGCCTTGCGCACCCCGTCCGCGACCTCCTTGTCGGCCGAGACCACCACCACCGGCCGCCCCTGCGGCTCGGCCCGGACCAGCCGGCGGATCAGCTCGTCCGCGGTCTCCCCGGTGCGGCTGAACCGCACCCGCACCCCGCGCGGCGGCGCGATGATCACCGGAACGTCCAGGTCCTGGCCGTCGAACACGCAGGTCACCTCGGCCTGGGTGCGCTGGGCCAGCATCGCCAGCCCGCCCAGCAGCCTCATCCGCTGCTGCTCCAGCGGCAGTTGGGGGTAGCCGGTCTTGGTGACGTTGTAGCCGTCCACCACCAGGTGGACCTGCGGGATGGCCAGCAGCTGGTCCAGCAGCGCCGGGTCGTCCTCGGCCAGCCCGCGCCGGGCCACGTCGTGCGGCGAGGCCGAGCCGGGCTCGACCGCCTCCACCAGGTCGGCCGGGCGCAGCGCCGTCACCGGCAGCGCCAGCTCCCGCTGCAGGCCCTGCGCGGACTGCAGCACGGTGTCCAGCAGCAGGCGCAGCCGCATGTCCTCGACGGTGCGGCCCTCGCGGGCGGTGCGGCGGCCGCTCTCCACCGCGGCCTCCAGCTCGGCGAGCCGGTGCCGCAGCCGGCGGGACTCGCTCTCGGCGGCGCTGCGCTCGGCCGCGGCAGCCGCCTTCACGGCCTCCAGCTCCCCGGCCAGCCGCCGGCCCTCGGCCTGCGCCCGGCGGGTGTCGGCCTCCAGCGAGCGGACCTTCTTGCGCAGCGACTCGGCCTCCCGGCGGACGCCCTCGGACTCGGCGCGCTGCCGGTCCGCCTCGGTCCGGGCCGCCGCCCGGACCTCGGCCAGCTCCTCCTGGAACTTCTCGGCCTGCCGGACGGCCTCGGCGGCGGCGCCCTCGGCGTCGACCCGCTCGGCCTCCTCGCCGGCCTCCTCGACCAACCGGGTCCAGTCGGCCGGCCGGACCAGGTAGGCGGCGGCCGCGACGTCCATCGGGTCGGCGGCGGCGGGCGCGCTGCCCGCCTCCAGGGCGCGCACCAGGTCCGGCTGGCCCAGCCGCAGGCGGTCGGCTATCCGGACCCGGAACGCCGGGTCGGACTCCAGCGCGGCCGCCAGCGCGGTGGCCGCGTACTTGGCCCGGCGGGCGGGGGTGAACTTGGCGTACGGGCGCAGCGCGGGCGGGAGTTCGCCCGGGGCGATGGCGCCCAGCGCGTCGGAGGCGATGCCGACCACCCGGCGGCGCACCCCCTCGGGGAGCGGGCGGGAGCCGCCGCCCTCCGCTTCGTGGGTGTCCGGCTCCGCCTCGGGGGTGTCCGGGCCCGGGGCGGGCGCGGTCCCGTCCGGGCCCGCGGGCGCGTTCACTGCCTCCGCCACTGTCCTCGGCTCCGATCCTGGTCCGGGCGGTCCCTCCCGGCGGGCGCCGGGCGGGGGGTCGTTCCGCCGCTGCTGTCGATTGTCCCGTCTACCGTGCCGCACCGACACCACCCCCCGCCGACGCGGCCGCCCCGCGCCCCCGGTCCGGGCGGACGGGGGCGCGGGGCGGTGGGGTGCGGGTCAGCCCTGCTCGGCGGTGCCGTCCGCGGGCTCCTCGGCGCCCGGACGGGCCACCAGCTCGACCTGGTCGACGGCGTTGCACCAGCGGCAGCGGACCGACTCGATGGTCTCCGCGAGCACCTGGGTCTCCTCGACCTTGGACTCGCCCGCGAGGTCGAAGTGCAGGAAGTCGGTCACCCGGGACGAACGGGTGACGTCGAAACGGGTCAGGTTGCCGCACAGGGTGCAGCGCCAGCGGGTCTCGGCGGTCGGCGCGGCAATGGTCATCAGTGTGGTCCCTCTCGGCTGGTCCCGGTTCCGGGCCTCCAGCCTATTGCCTGCGTCCGCGCGGCCGGGTTCCGGTCCACAGCCCGGACGCCCACCCGTCCGGAGCAGCGCCCGGTGTCGGGGGCACGCCCCCGAGGAATGCTGACCGGCATGGTGCTCTCCGCCCCCGCCCGGGCCGGTTCGCCGGCGGCCGAGCGGGCCGTCCGCACCCCGGCCGTCACGTACCTGCTGATCGCGGTGTCCGCGCTGGTCCTGCTGACCGGCCCGTCCGGCCTGAACCCGCTCTACGGCAGCGGCGACGCCCGGGCCTGCGCCGAGCAGCGCTACCAGCACCGCTGGGGCGCGGTCCCCGCCGAGCTGCTGGGCGGGCACCCCCTGACGGCGGCCCAGCTGTCCGCGCTGCCCCCGGCCGCGCCGGGCTGCGTGCTGCCGCCGACCCCGGGCAAGATCCCCGAACTGTCGGTGCTGACCTCGCTGTTCGTGCACGCGGGCTGGGTCCACCTGATCGGCAACCTGCTGTTCCTGTTCGTCTTCGGCCCGGCCGTGGAGGCCCGGCTGGGGCGGTTCCGGTTCCTGGTCGGCTACCTGGCGATCGGCTACCTGGCCACCTACGGCTACGCGCTGGCCGAGGCGCACACCGCGGACGGCACCCGCGCGCTGGTCGGCGCGTCCGGCGCGATCGCCGGGGTGCTGGGGGCCTACCTGCGGCTGTACCCGAAGGCCCGGGTGACCACGCTGGTGCCGCTGCTGCTGTTCCTGCCGCTGCGCTTCCCGGCCTGGCTGGTGCTCGGCCTGTGGTTCGCCCTGCAGTTCTGGTCGGCCACCTCCGGCGGCGACGGGGTGGCGTACCTGGTGCACGTGATCGGCTTCCTGACGGGCTGGCTGTTCGCCTGGGCCGCCCGTCCGGCGGGCGATACCCTGGGCGCACCTTCTCGAACAGGAGTTGCTCAGTGATCACCGCGATCGTCCTCATCAACACCGACGTCGACCGGATCCCCGAGATCGCCGAGGCGATCGCCGCCATCGAGGGCGTCAGCGAGGTCTACTCCGTCACCGGCACCTACGACCTGGTCGCGATGGTCCGGGTCCGCCGGCACGAGGACCTGGCCGACGTGATCCCCGGCCGGCTGAACAAGGTCCCGGGCGTGTCCGGCACCGAGACCCACATCGCCTTCCGCACCTACTCGCAGGTCGACCTGGAGGCCGCGTTCTCGCTCGGCCTGGACGGCTGACTCAGCGCGCGGTGTCGACCACGCAACGGCCGCCCTCGCTGCGGTAGTTCCACTTCGCGCCGTCGCTGACCAGTTCGCGGACGGCGGTCAGGAACCGGTCCACGTGCTCGACGGGGGTGCCGGCGCCGAAACTGACCCGGATCGCGTTCAGGCTGCGCTCCCCGGGCAGCGAGGGCTCCGGCGCCCCGCACTCGCTCGGCCCGGCCTCTTCCCCGCCCAGCAGGGTCCGCACCAGCGGGTGCGCGCAGAACAGGCCGTCCCGGACGCCGATGCCGTACTCGGCCGACAGCGCCGCCGAGAAGTGCGAGCTGTTCCAGCCGCGCACCACGAAGGAGATGACGCCGACCCGGTCGGAGCCCTCGCCGAACAGGTTGAGCACCCGCACCTCGGGGACCTCGGCCAGACCGGCCGTCAGCCGGGCGACCAGCGCCCGCTCCCGCTCCTCCAGCGCGTCGAAGCCCGCCTCGGTGAGCGCCCGGCAGGCCGAGGCGACGGCGTACGCGCCGATCACGTTGGGCGAGCCGGCCTCGTGCCGGGCCGGGCCGCTGTGCCACTCCACCGCCACCGAGCCGTCCAGCTCGCGGGCCACCGTCCGGCTCGCCCCGCCGCCGGCCAGGTACGGCTCCGCCGCGTCCAGCCAGTCCGCGCGGCCCGCCAGCACGCCGGCGCCGAACGGCGCGTACAGCTTGTGGCCGGAGAACGCCACCCAGTCGACGTCCAACTCCCGCACCGAGAGCCGGTGGTGGGGCGCCAGCTGGGCCGCGTCCAGCACCACCCGGGCGCCGTACCGGTGCGCGACCCCGGTCAGCTCGCGGACCGGCCACAGCTCGCCGGTGACGTTCGACGCGCCGGTCACGCAGAACAGCTTCGGCCCGTCCGCCGCGTCCAGCAGCGCCTCCTCCAGCGCGGCCACCGCCTCGGCGTGCGAGCGCGGCGCCCGCAGGTAACGCACCGTCAGGCCCTCGCGGCGCCACGGCAACAGCGAGGCGTGGTGCTCGGTCTCGAACGCGAACACCTCGGTCCCGGCCGGGACCGCCCCCGCCAGCAGGTTCAGCGAGTCGGTGGTCGCCCGGGTGAACACCACCTGGTCGCCGTCCCGCAGGTCCAGGAACTCGGCGACGGTCCGCCGGCTCTGCTCGAACAGGTCCGTCGACAGCTGCGACAGGTAGCCGGCCCCCCGGTGCACCGACCCGTAGTACGGCGCGTAGGCCGCGACGTCGTCCCAGACCCGCTGCAGCGCCGGGGCGCTCGCCGCGTAGTCCAGCGCCGCGTACCCGACCTTCTCCCCCGACGCCAGCGGAACCTCGACGTCCTGGCCCAGCACGGCCAGCGGCTCACAGATCTCGGTGGTCACGGACATGGGTGCACTCCTCCACGGGGTGAGGACCCCGGAGGTGTGCCGTCCGGAAGTCCGCGCTTGCCGCGCGGACGGTTCGCCGCGTGGCCCGGTCCTCACCCAGGGCACCCCGCCACGGACGGAGGGTTGCCGGACAGCGAGCTGGGGCTTCGCGCTGTCACTCATGACCTGATCCAGAACCATACACGAGCCCCCTCCCGGCTCAACCCCTGTCCACCACACGAGACGGCGGCCAGGGGCCGCGGGAGCGACCCCGATCTCACCCCGGCAGCTGCGTCGCCTCGGCCCAGCGCTTCAGCAGCGCCCCCGCCGCCCCCGAGTCGATCGCCCGCGCGGTGCGCTCCATCGCCGCCGCGAGCTGTTCCGTCAGCGGAGCGTCCGTCAGTTCCAGGGCCACCAGGGCGGCGGCGCTGTTGAGCAGGACGGCGTCCCGGACCGGCCCCGGGGCGCCGTTCAGGACGCGCCGCGCCACCTCCGCGTTGTACTCGGCGTCGGCGCCGCGCAGCGCCTCGATCCCGACCGTCTCGATCCCGACGTCCCGCGGGTCGAAGGCGGTCTCGGTGACGGCGCCGTCCCGGATCACCCAGACCCGGGAGGTGGTGGTGACCGTCAACTCGTCGAGTCCGTCGTCCCCCCGGAAGACCAGTCCCTTCGCGCCGCGCCGGGCGAGCACCCCGGCGATCAGCCCGGCCAGCCGGGTGTCGAAGCAGCCGACGGCGTGCGAGGTGACCCGGGCCGGGTTGGTGAGCGGGCCGAGGATGTTGAAGACCGTCGGCACGGCCAGCTCGGCCCGCGCCTGGGCGGTGTGCCGCATCGACGGGTGGAACTTGGCGGCGAAGCAGAAGGTCAGCCCGACCTCCTCGGCGACCTGGGCGACCCGCTCGGCGGAGAGGTCCAGGTTGATCCCGAGCCGCCCCAGCACGTCGGAGGAGCCGGAGGCCGACGACGAGGCCCGGTTGCCGTGCTTGACCACCTTCGCCCCGGCGGCGGCCGCGACCACCGCCGACATGGTGGAGATGTTGACCGTCCGGGCCCGGTCGCCGCCGGTGCCGACGATGTCGACGGCGGGACCGGGGATGTCCAGCGGGAGGGCGTGCGCGTACATCGTCTCGACCAGGCCGGAGATCTCCTCGACCGTCTCGCCCTTGCCGCGCATCGCGACCAGGAAGCCGGCCACCTGCACGGGGGTGGCCTCGCCGGTCATGATCCGGTCCATCGCCCAGGCGGTGTCGGCCTGGGCGAGGTCCTGGCCGCCCAGCAGCGAGCTCAGCAGGTCGGGCCAGGTGCGGACCACCTGCGCGGGGTCGCTACCGCCGTTCGCAGAGTGCGCGTTCACCATGGCCGACTCTCCAGCTCTCGTCTCCGTCCCGGGGCGTCCCCGGGACGTGGCGTCAGCCTATCGAGCGAGCGGGGACGGCCGCCGCGAGTTACCGCCCCCTTCTCTCCAGGTGAGACGCGCCCGTGAGACGGGCCGCCGGGACGCGCCGCCGGGGCGGTCAGCGCCCGGCGGGGGCGCGGCGGGCCAGCCGGGCCCGCAGCAGGGTGGTCGCGGCCTCGGCGAGCGGGACCGGGTCGACCGGGTGGGAGAGCGCGGCGTCGGCGCGGCTCCAGGCGGCGAGCCAGGAGTCCTGCGGACGGCCGATCAGGACCAGGACGGGCGGGCAGCCGTAGATCTCGTCCTTCAGCTGCCGGGTCAGGCCGAGCCCGCCGGCCGGGACGGCCTCGCCGTCGAGCACGCAGAGGTCGACGCCGCCCTTCTCCAGGGCGCGCAGCACCGCGGGGGCGGTGGCGCACTCCAGGTACTCGACCGCCGGGAGGTCCGCGGCGGGGCGCCGGCCGAGGGCGAGGCCGACCTGCTCGCGGGTGTTGCGGTCGTCGCTGTAGACGAGAACGGTGAGCGTCTCGTCGGAGTGCTGCGCCATGTCCCCTGCTTCCTGGTGCTCGTCCTCTTATATGCACGCCCGTTCCGCGGGGCGCGCCCGGACGGTCTCGGCCGAACGCCTGACGGCCGGACCGAACGGCCCAGTGTGACCCGGGCCACGTCCTCGGACGGATGCTACTCCGGCGCGGCCCTCCTGGAGAGTCCCCGACGCGATCTCGCTCAAGCCGACGCGCCCGGGAGTCACCCCGTCGGCGCAGTTCGCTCACCCGGTCCGAACAACCGTCAGAAAACGGGCGGCGCGGGAGCGGGGCATACCGCACGCACCGGACACTCCGAGGGAGACCCCCCGGCGTGAAGACGGAATAAGGGACCGACATAATGTCCGTCGTGGCGACAGCAACAGCAACAGAAACCGGACACGCGCACGGAGCGGTCAACAGGCCGAACCTGGTCAGCGTCGGAACCATTGTCTGGCTGAGCTCGGAGCTGATGTTCTTCGCGGCCCTGTTCGCGATGTACTTCACCCTCCGCTCGGTCAAGGGCGCCGAGTTCTGGCACGAGAAGGCCCACGCCCTCAACGTGCCGTTCTCCTCGGTCAACACCACGATCCTGGTGCTCTCCTCGCTCACCTGCCAGCTCGGCGTGTTCGCCGCCGAGCGCGGTGACGTGAAGAAGCTGCGCTCGTGGTTCGCGATCACCTTCGTGATGGGCGCCGTCTTCATCGGCGGCCAGATCTTCGAGTACACCGAGCTGGTCAAGAAGGACGGCCTGTCGCTGTCCTCGGACCCGTACGGCACGGTGTTCTACCTGACCACCGGCTTCCACGGCCTCCACGTGACGGGTGGTCTGATCGCCTTCCTGCTGGTCCTCGGGCGGACCTACGCGGCGCGGCGTTTCACCCACGAGCAGGCCACCGCGGCGATCGTGGTGTCGTACTACTGGCACTTCGTCGACGTCGTGTGGATCGGCCTGTTCGCGACCATCTACCTGATCAAGTAACAGCCGCCCCGCCCCTGACCCGGCGTCACCTGGACGCCTGGGCGTCAGGGGCAGGCTGCTGCCGACCAGATCCTGACACCGGGGTTATTCCGTGAAAAAGCTCTCCGCACGACGGCGCCACCCACTGGCGGCGGTCGTCGTTCTACTTCTCGCCCTGGCGGCCACCGGGGGGCTGTACGCCGCTTTCGCGCCCGCCGGGAAGGCGCAGGCCGACAGCTCCGCGCAGTCGCTCGCCATCGACGAGGGCAAGAAGCTCTTCGCCGTGGGCTGCTCCTCCTGCCACGGCCTGAACGGCCAGGGCACGTCTGACGGTCCGTCACTGGTCGGCGTCGGCTCCGCCGCGGTCGACTTCCAGGTCGCCACCGGTCGGATGCCCGCGCAGCAGCCGGGCGCCCAGGTCCCGCGCAAGAAGAACATCTACTCGCAGGCCGAGATCGACCAGCTGGCCGCCTACGTGGCCTCGCTGGGCCCCGGCCCGGTCACCCCGGGCAAGGACCAGTACCAGCCCTCCGAGGACCCGAAGACCAACGCCGAGCAGGTCGCCAAGGGTGGCGAGCTGTTCCGCACCAACTGCGCCCAGTGCCACAACTTCGCCGGCAAGGGCGGCGCGCTGACCAACGGCAAGTACGCCCCGTCCCTGGAGGGCGTGGACGCCAAGCACATCTACGAGGCCATGCAGACCGGCCCGCAGAACATGCCGTCCTTCCCCGACAGCACCATGCCGGAGGAGCAGAAGCGCGAGATCGTGGCCTTCGTCCGCAACGCCGACAACGAGCCGAACCCGGGCGGTCTCGCCCTGGGCAGCCTCGGTCCGGTGACCGAGGGCCTGTTCGGTTGGATCTTCGGTCTCGGCACGCTGATCGTGATCGCGATCTGGGTCGCCGCCCACACCACCAAGGCCAAGAAGTCATGAGCCACGACATGTCAGAGAACCTGCCGGAGGCGCACGACGCCTCCCACGGCACGGACGTCGCCACCCACGGCGACCCGTTCGCCGACCCGGGCCTGCCGGCCCACGAGCCGCGTCGGACCGACATCGACGAGCGGGCCGCCAAGCGGGCCGAGCGCCAGGTGTCGTTCATGTTCGTGGTGTCGATGCTGGCGACCGTCGGCTTCATCGCCTCGTACGCGTCGATCGACGCCGACAAGCTGGTCTACATCTTCCCGCTGGGCAAGGTCAGCGCCCTCAACTTCGCCCTGGGCCTGACCCTCGGCGTGGCGCTGTTCTGCATCGGCGCGGGCGCGGTCCACTGGGCCCGCACCCTGATGTCGGACCACGAGCTGCCGGCCGAGCGGCACGCGATCGAGGCCGACGACGAGGTCCGCAACGACGTCATCGAGCAGTTCAGGACGGGTGCCGCGGAGTCCGGCTTCGGCCGCCGCAAGATGATCCGCAACACCCTGATCGGCTCGATGGCCCTGGTGCCGCTGTCCGGTGTGGTGCTGCTGCGCGACCTCGGCCCGCTGCCGGAGAAGAAGCTGCTGCACACCGGTTGGGTGGAGGCCACCCCGGCCGAGCCGATCCAGCTGGTCAACATGAACACCGACCAGCCGATGAAGCCCGAGGACATCGTCCAGGGCTCGCTGACCTTCGCCAAGCCGAAGGGCCTGGAGGAGTCGGACGAGGACTTCCAGCAGCGCATCGCCAAGGACGCCCTGATGCTGATCCGGATCTCCCCGGACGACATCAAGGACGCCAAGTCGCGGGACAAGGGCTTCGAGGGCATCCTCGCCTACTCGAAGATCTGCACCCACGTCGGCTGCCCGATCTCGCTGTACGAGCAGCAGACCCACCACGCGCTCTGCCCCTGCCACCAGTCGACCTTCGACCTGGCGGACGGCGCTCGCGTCATCTTCGGCCCGGCCGGCCACCCGCTGCCGCAGCTGAAGATCACCACCGATGAGCAGGGCTTCCTGGTCGCCACCGGCGACTTCGACGAGCCCGTCGGCCCGAGTTACTGGGAGCGTCCGCGATGAGCAGCGCAAGCGGCACCAACAGTGCCTCCAAGCCGGCCAGCAGCCGCGCCAAGCCTGCCAACAAGGCCGAGGCGGCGACGGACTGGCTGGACGGCCGGCTGGGCATCTACACCCTGGCCAAGGCCAACCTGCGCAAGATCTTCCCGGACCACTGGTCCTTCATGCTCGGTGAGATCTGCCTCTACAGCTTCATCATCATCATCCTCACGGGTGTGTACCTGACGCTGTTCTTCACGCCGAGCATGGCCGAGACCGTGTACCACGGTTCGTACCTGCCGCTGAACGGCATCCGGATGTCGGAGGCCTACGCCTCGACGCTGAACATCAGCTTCGAGATCCGCGGCGGCCTGCTGATCCGTCAGATCCACCACTGGGCCGCGCTGGTCTTCGTCGCCGCGATGCTCGTGCACATGATGCGCGTGTTCTTCACCGGCGCGTTCCGCAAGCCCCGTGAGATCAACTGGGTCTTCGGCTTCCTGCTGCTGGTCCTGGGCATGTTCGACGGCTTCTTCGGCTACTCGCTGCCGGACGACCTGCTGTCGGGCACCGGCATCCGCTTCATGGAGGGCGCGATCCTCGCGGTGCCGCTGGTCGGCACCTACATCCAGATGTTCCTGTTCGGCGGCGAGTTCCCCGGCCACGACATCGTCCCGCGCTTCTTCACCATCCACGTGCTGCTCATCCCGGGCATCATGCTGGGCCTGCTGGTGGCGCACCTGATCCTGGTCTTCTACCACAAGCACACCCAGTGGGCGGGCCCGGGCAAGACCGAGAAGAACGTCGTCGGCATGCCGCTGATGCCGGTCTACATGGCGAAGGCCGGCGGCTTCTTCTTCCTGGTCTTCGGCATCATCGCCGCGATCTCGGCGATCGCCACGATCAACCCGATCTGGGCGTACGGCCCGTACCGTCCGGACCAGGTGTCGACCGACGCCCAGCCCGACTGGTACATGGGCTTCTCCGAGGGCCTGATCCGCATCATGCCGGGCTGGGAGATCTCGGTCTGGGGCGGTCACACGCTGAACCTCGGCGTGATGGTCCCGCTGGCGATCTTCCCGGCGGTGCTGGCCGCGATCGCGGTCTACCCGTTCATCGAGTCCTGGGTCACCGGCGACAAGCGCGAGCACCACATCCTGGACCGCCCGCGCAACGCCCCGGTCCGCACCGCGCTCGGCGCGGCCTGGATCTCGCTGTACCTGATCCTGCTGGTCGGTGGTGGCAACGACCTGTTCGCCACCCACCTGCACCTGTCGATCAACACGATCACGTACGCCGTCCGGGTCGGCTTCTTCGTGGTGCCGGTGCTCACCTTCATCGTCACCAAGCGCTGGTGCCTCGGCCTGCAGCGCCGTGACAAGGAGAAGGTGCTGCACGGCCGCGAGTCGGGCGTCATCAAGCGCCTGCCGCACGGCGAGTTCGTCGAGGTCCACACCCCGCTGGCGCAGAAGGACCTGCACACCCTCACCGCCCACGAGCAGCCCCAGCCGCTGGAGCTGCCCGCCGCGACGGACGAGAACGGTGTGGCCAGCAAGGCCGGCGTGGTGACCAAGGCCCGGGTGAAGCTCTCCGAGGGCTTCTACGGCGAGAGCAGCCAGATCTCCAAGCCCACCACCGAGGAGTACCACGAGATCACCAGCGGCCACGGCCACCACTGATCCCGGGTAGCTGTCACGCCACGTCAGAACCCCCACCGGCTCCGGCCGGTGGGGGTTCCGTCATCTGCGGCGCGGAGCCCTGACGCCCTGTTATGTTGACCGGGTGCACGTGGTGATCGATCATCAGTCCTCCGTCCCGCCCTACGAGCAGGTGCGTTCCCAGATCGCGGCCCGGGCCCGGGCGGGCGAACTGCCGGTCGGCCTGAAACTCCCCACCGTCCGCGCGCTGGCCGAGCAGCTCGGCCTGGCCGCCAACACGGTGGCCCGCGCCTACCGGGAGCTGGAGGCCGACGGCGTGGTCGAGACCCGGGGCCGGGCCGGCACCACGATCGCCGCGACCGGCGACACCTCGCAGCGCCTGGCCGCCACCGCCGCCACCGAGTACGCGGCGCTGACGGTGCGGCTCGGCCTGAGCCGGGACGAGGCGCTGGCCACCGTGCTGACCGCGCTGGACGCCGTCCGGCGCTGAGGAACGACGGAAGCGGGGGGGCCCCCCCCCCCGGGGGGGGGGGGGCCGCGGGGGGGGGGGGGGGCCCCCCCGGGGGGGGGGTCCCCCCCCGGCCGCCGGACCCCCCGGCGGCCCGCGGCGCGGGGGGCGGGGGTGCGGGGGGGGCGCGGGGGGCGCGCCGGGGGGGGGGCGGGGGGGGGGGGGCCGGGGGGGCCGGGCGCCCCCCCGCGCCCCTCTACCGGGAAGCTAGCCCGTACCGATCAGATGACCGGCTCGACACTCTCACCGGGCGCCCGACCGCTCACCCGTTCGGTCTCAAGCGCCGACTGCAGGATCACCACGGCGGCGGCCTGGTCGATCACCGAGCGGCCCTTCTTGGCCGACCGGCCGGAGGCCCGCAGCCCGGCGGCGGCGGTGACGGTGGTCATCCGCTCGTCCACCAGCCGGACCCCGACCGGGTACAGCAGGCCGGCCAGCCGGCCCGCGTACTCGCGAACCTTGGCCGCGGCCGGGCCCTCCTTGCCGTTCAGTGAACGCGGCAGACCGACCACGACCTCGATCGCGTCGTACTCCTCGACGATCGCCTTCAGCCGGGCCTGCGAGCGGCCACCGGCGGGGACGGTCTCCACCGGCGTGGCGATCAGCCCGTCGGGGTCGCAGACCGCGACCCCGATCCGGGCGTCGCCCACGTCGACGGCGATCCGCCGACCGCGCCGGAAGACCTTCTCCTCGATGGGCTGCTCACTCACGCGCGCTCGGCCACCAGCGCCCGGACGGCCTCGATCGCCGCGCCGACCGCGGCCGGGTCGGTGCCGCCGCCCTGCGCCACGTCGTCCTTGCCGCCACCGCCGCCGCCGAGCGTCTTCGCCGCGGCGCGGACCAGCTCACCGGCCTTGATGCCGCGCGAACGGGCGTCCTCGTTGGTGGCGATCACGGTCAGCGGGCGGTCGTTCGCGACGGTGAACGCGGCGACCACGGCCGGGCGGGAGCCGAGCCGGGCCCGGACGTCCAGCACCAGCTTGCGCAGCTCGTCCGCGCCGGTGCCGTCGGCGACCCGGGCGGCGACCAGGGCCACGCCCCGGACGTCCTCCGCGCCCTCGGCCAGACCGGCCGCCGCCGCGAGCACCTTCTCCGCGCGGAACTTCTCGATCTCCTTCTCGGCGTCCTTGAGCTTGGCGAGCATGCCGGAGATCTTCTCCGGCAGCTCCTCCGGGCGGCCCTTGACCAGTTCGGTCAGCTGGGCCACCACGGTGTGCTCGCGGGCCAGGAACTTGTACGCGTCGACGCCGACCAGCGCCTCCACCCGGCGCACGCCGGAGCCGATCGAGGACTCGCCGAGCAGCTTCACCAGGCCCAGCTGGGCGGTGTTGCCGACGTGCGTGCCGCCGCACAGCTCCTTGGAGAAGTCGCCGATGGTGACCACCCGCACCGAGTCGCCGTACTTCTCGCCGAACATCGCGATGGCGCCCTGCTTGCGGGCCTGGTCCATCGTCATCACCTCGGCGGTGACGTCGAGTTCGCGGACCAGCACCTCGTTGATCTTCTGCTCGACGTCGGTCAGCACCGAGCCGGGAACGGCCGCGGGCGAGCCGAAGTCGAACCGGAAGCGGCCCGGCGCGTTCTCCGAACCGGCCTGCGCGGCCGTCGGGCCGAGCGCGTCGCGCAGCGCCTGGTGGGTCAGGTGGGTCGCCGAGTGGGCGCGCGAGACGGCCCGGCGGCGGTCGGTGTCGATGGTGGCGTACGCGGACGCGCCGAGCACCACCTCGCCGAACAGCACCCCGCCGGAGTGCACGATCACGCCGGGCACCGGCTGCTGGACGTCGCGGATCTCGACGACCGCGCCGGAGTCGAGGCGGATCCGGCCGTGGTCGGCGAGCTGGCCGCCGCCCTCGGCGTAGAACGGGGTGCGGTCGAGGACGATCTCGACCTCGTCGCCCTCGGTGGCCGCGGGCGACGGGACGCCGTCGACCAGCAGGCCGACCACGGTGGCCTCGCCCTCGGTGTTGGCGTAGCCGGTGAAGACCGACGCGCCCGCCTTGTCGGCGACCTCGCGGTACGCGGCGACGTCGGCGTGGCCCATCTTCTTCGCCTTGGCGTCGGCCTTGGCGCGGTCCCGCTGCTCCTGCATCAGGCGGCGGAAGCCGGACTCGTCGACCTGGAGGCCCTGCTCCTCGGCCATCTCCAGGGTCAGGTCGATCGGGAAGCCGTAGGTGTCGTGCAGCTTGAACGCCTGCTCGCCGGAGAGCACCGCGCCGCCGGACTGCTTGGTCTCGGTGACCGCGGCGTCCAGCAGGCTGGTGCCGGAGCGCAGGGTCTGCAGGAAGGCGTTCTCCTCCGCGACCACCACGGTCTCGATCCGCTTGCGGTCGGACTCCAGCTCCGGGTACTGCGGGGCCATCGCCTTGATCGAGATGTCGATCAGGTCCTTGGCGACCGGCTCGGTGGCGCCCAGCAGGCGCATGTTGCGGATCGCCCGGCGCAGGATGCGGCGCAGCACGTAGCCGCGACCCTCGTTGCCGGGGGTGACGCCGTCGCCGACCAGCATCAGCGCGGTGCGGAAGTGGTCGGTGACCACGCGCAGCGAGACGTCCGACTTGCGGTCGGCGCCGTAGGTGTGGCCGGTGAGCTCGGCGGCGCGGTCGAGGATCATCCGCGAGGTGTCGATCTCGAACAGGTTGTCGACGCCCTGCAGGATCGCGGCCAGGCGCTCCAGGCCGAGGCCGGTGTCGATGTTCTTGCTCGGCAGGTCGCCGAGGATCTCGAACCCGTCCTTGCCGTCGCCGTGGCCGCGCTCGTACTGCATGAAGACCAGGTTCCAGATCTCCAGGTAGCGCTCGCCGTTGACCGCCGGGCCGCCCTCCTCGCCGTACGCGGGGCCGCGGTCGTAGTTGATCTCCGAGCACGGGCCGCACGGACCGGGGACGCCCATCGACCAGAAGTTGTCCTTCATGCCGAGGCGCTGGATGCGCTCGGACGGCACGCCGATGACGTCCCGCCAGATCTGCTCGGCCTCGTCGTCGTCCTGGTAGACGGTGATCCAGAGCTTCTCGGGCTCCAGGCCGTAGCCGCCGTCCGCGACGGAGCCGGTGAGCAGCTCCCAGGCGAACGTGATGGCGCCTTCCTTGAAGTAGTCGCCGAACGAGAAGTTGCCGCACATCTGGAAGAACGAGCCGTGCCGGGTGGTCTTCCCGACCTCCTCGATGTCCAGCGTGCGGACGCACTTCTGCACGCTGGTGGCGCGCTGGAACTGCGGCTTGATCTCACCCAGGAAGTACGGCTTGAACGGCACCATGCCGGCGTTCACCAGCAGCAGGGTGGGGTCGTCGGCGACCAGCGAGGCCGACGGTACGACGGTGTGGCCGCGCTCCTCGAAGAAGCGCAGCCAGCGGCGGCGGATCTCTGCCGACTCCATCAGTGGGGGTCCTTCCGATCGGTCGTGCGGCCCGGCAGCTCGCGCTGACGGGACTTGGCAACGATGGCTTGGGGGGTGCGCGGGGTGCGCGACGGGGGCAGGGCGGCGGCCGGGGAGCCCGGGGCCGCCGAGATAGCTCGGCCCCCGCTGTCACCGGTGGCGCCGCGCCGCAGGCGGCGCGGCGGCTCGACCACCGCGGAGCCGTCCAGGCCGAGGTCCGCGCGCAACTGCCGCTCGCGCTCGGCCATGCCGGCCTTCACGTCCAGCGCGAAGCGCTTGGCCGCGTCGCCGGCGTGCAGCGCGCCGCGGGCCGCGGTGCCGGACAGCGAGTCCGGGGTGAGGCGGTGCACCGCCTCGTTGGCCTTGCCCATCGCCCACACCGCGGCGCCCGCGCCGACGGCCATCCAGAAGATCCTGCGCACCATCGCCGTCAGCCCCTCACGGCCCGGCGGACCCGGGCCAGCAGCCCGCCGCGCGGCGCCGTCGCCGCCCGCACCTCGGCCCGGATCATCCGGGCCAACTCCTCGCGCTCACCGGCCTGCTGAGGCAGCGTCGGACCGGCCTGCTGCCGGGCCACCGCCTTGCGCACGCCGTAGCTGAACGCGGCCAGCTTGACCAGCGGCCCGCCCAGCGTGGCCGCCACCGTGGAGGACAGCGCCTTGGCGTCGGCCGCGGCGTCCTGCACGTTGGCGGTGATCTCGTCGACCCGCTCCAGCTGCTCGTTGGCGCTGCGGACCGCGCTGTTCGCGTCCCGCAGCAGCGGGACGGCCTGCTCGGTGACGGCGGCGACCAGCCCGGTCGCCTCCCGCAGCACCTTGGACAGCCGGACCAGCACCACGGCGAGCAGGGTGACCAGGACCGCCCAGAAGACGGCGACCAACAGCCCGGCCAGCTCTCCCACGGACACCTTCGCGCGCTCCCTCGCCTGTGCGGTCGTACTCCTGCGATCCCAGGGTTGAACCCTACCGCGACCGCGGGTCGCCTCCGGACCTGCCGCCTCCCCGGAGGGTCGGCCCCCGGACGGGCCCGGGAACGGGAAACGCCCCCGCGGTCCGAGGACCGAGGGGGCGTTCCGCTCGCGGGTCAGCGCGAGTAGTACTCGACGACGAGCTGCTCGTCGCAGACGACCGGAACCTCGCGACGCTGCGGCGCGCGGTCCAGGCGGAAGGCCAGGGCCTTCAGGTTGACCTCGAGGTACTTCGGGGTCTGGCCCTCGCCGGCGTTGCCGCCCTCACGAGCCACCTGGAAGGGGACCTTCTCCTTGGACTTTTCCTTGACCGTGACGACGTAGCCCGGCTTCAGCTGGAACGACGGCTTGTTGACCTTCGCGCCGTTGACCTGGATGTGGCCGTGCACGACCATCTGGCGGGCCTGGTAGATGGTGCGGGCGATGCCCGAACGCATGACCAGGGCGTCGAGGCGGATCTCCAGCAGACCGACGAGCGCCTCGCCCGTCTTGCCCTCGATCTTCTTGGCGGCCTCGAAGGCACGCGCCATCTGCTTCTCGCTGAGGTCGTACTGCGCGCGCAGACGCTGCTTCTCGGTCAGACGGACCTTGTAGTCAGAGTTCTGCTTGCGGCCGCGGCCGTGCTGGCCGGGCGGGTACGGGCGGGCCTCGAAGTACTTGACGGACTTCGGGGTCAGCGGAATGCCGAGGGCACGGGCAATCTTGACCTTGGGGCGCTTCTGGTTCGCCATGTTTCCTTTTCCTGTTCAATTACGGCTGTCACCAGGTGTTGACGGAGGACGCTTCTCGCGGTCCGGAGAAAAACCGTCCGTCGCCGGATGGTCAGCCGCTCTCCGCGACCGGGCACTATGTGCTTGCACACGAGAGGCCCACCGACCGGGAAGGGTGGTGGGCTGCCCGCGACACCGAAGACCGGTGCGCGCCGCTCCTGGGGAACTCCCTTGCGGGAGAGCCCCGTTCAGTGCCCCGCTGGTGCGGCCGGTCGTTCCTCGCGGAACCCCGGGCCCGGGACACACTGCGAGCCAGTCTACAGGGTCCTCACTCCCCCTTGAGCCGGGCCCTGGTCCACTCCGCGATGTCCGCGTACCGGGCCTCGCCGCCGCGCCGGGTCGGCCGGTAGTACTCCTTGCCGTGCACCTCGTCCGGCGCGTACTGCTGGGCGGCGATGCCCTCCGGCAGGTCGTGCGGGTACCGGTACCCCTTGCCGTGCCCGAGCTTCTTCGCCCCGCCGTAGTGCGCGTCCCGCAGGTGCGCGGGCACCGCGCCCGCCAGGCCCTGCCGGACGTCCGCCAGCGCGGCGTCGATCGCCAGGTAGGCGGCGTTCGACTTGGGCGCCAGGGCGAGCGCGATCGCCGCCTGGGAGAGGATGATCCGGGCCTCCGGGAAGCCGATCAGCGCCACCGCCTGGGCGGCCGCGACGGCGGTGGACAGCGCGGTCGGGTCGGCCAGGCCGACGTCCTCGCTGGCGGAGATCATCAGGCGGCGGGCGATGAACCGCGGGTCCTCCCCCGCCTCGATCATCCGGGCCAGGTAGTGCAGCGTGGCGTCCACGTCGCTGCCCCGGATCGACTTGATCAGCGCGCTGGCCACGTCGTAGTGCTGGTCGCCGTCCTTGTCGTAGCGCACCGCGGCCTGGTTGACGGCCGTCTCGGTCGCCTCCAGGGTCAGCACCGGCGCGCCCCGCTCCAGCGCCGCGCCGGCCGCCGCCTCCAGCGTGGTCAGCGCCCGCCGGGCGTCGCCCCCGGCCAGCCGGACCAGGTGGTCCTCGGCCTCCGGGTCCAGCTCCACGCTGCCGCCGAGTCCGCGCTCGTCGGCGACGGCGCGGCGCAGCAGGGCCCGGACGTCCTCGTCGGTGAGCGACTCCAGGGTGAGCAGCAGCGAGCGGGAGAGCAGCGGCGAGATCACCGAGAAGTACGGGTTCTCGGTGGTCGCGGCGATCAGCGTCACCCAGCGGTTCTCCACGGCGGGCAGCAGCGAGTCCTGCTGGGCCTTGGAGAAGCGGTGGATCTCGTCCAGGAACAGCACCGTCTCGCGGCCGCTCATGCCGATGGCGCGCCGGGCGCCGTCGATCACCGCCCGGACCTCCTTGACGCCGTGGGTGATCGCGGAGAGTTCGACGAACCGGCCCTCCACGGCCTGGCTGATCACGTGCGCCAGCGTGGTCTTGCCCGTCCCGGGCGGCCCCCAGAGGATCACCGAGCTGGTCGCCGCCGGGCCCTTCGCGCCCGCCACCAGCCGTCGCAGCGGCGAGCCGTCGCGGAGCAGTTGCCGCTGCCCGGCCACCTCGTCCAGGGTCCGCGGCCGCATCCGCACCGCGAGCGGGGCCCGCCCGGGCTCGGCGGTCCGGAGCTCCTCGGCGGCGTGCGTGAAAAGGTCGGGCTCGTCCACGCCACGAGCCTATGCGACCGGACCGACAGGCCCGGACGGTGCCGCCGGGAGCCGCCGGGAGCCGCCGGGAGCCGCTACTCGAAGCGCGCGGGGTCGCCGGCGCCGTACCGGACGATCTCCGCGGTGCCGTCGGAGAAGTCGACCACCGTGGTCGGGACGGTGCCGCAGTCGCCGGAGTCGACCACGATGTCCAGCACGTGGTCGAGCTCCTCCTTGATCTCCCAGCCCTGCGTCATCGGCTCCTCCTGGCCGGGCAGCAGCAGCGTGCTGGAGACCAGCGGCTCGCCCAACTCGGTGAGCAGCGCCCGGGTGACGGGGTGGTCGGGGATGCGGACGCCGACGGTCTTCTTCTTCGGGTGGAGCAGCCGGCGCGGCACCTCCTTGGTGGCGGGGAGGATGAAGGTGTAGCTGCCGGGGGTGGCGGCCTTGACGGCGCGGAACACGTTGTTGTCGAGCTGGACGAACCGGCCGAGCTGGGCGAAGTCCTCGCACATCAGGGTGAAGTGGTGCCGCTCGTCGAGCCGCCGGATGGTCCTGATCCGGTCCAGGCCGTCCCGGTTGTCGAGCCGGCAGCCGAGCGCGAAGCAGGAGTCGGTGGGGTACGCGATGAGGGCGCCGTCCCGGATGCCCGCCACCACCGTGGAGACGGTGCGCGGCTGGGGGGTCTCGGGGTGCACGTCGAAGTACTTCGCCATTGGACGACCCTACTGCGCGAGCACGGTCGCGGCGTGGTCGAACACGTACTTCTGCAGGTCCCGCGGGGGCCGCTGGTAGCCGCGCGGCTCGGGGCGCGGCGGCAGGGTGACGGCGGGCCTGACCACCTCGTGGTACGGGACGGAGGAGAGCAGGTGCGCGATCATGTTGACCCGGGAGCGGCGCTTGTCGTCGCTCTCGACCACGTTCCACGGCGACTCGGGGATGTCGGTGTAGACGAACATCTCGTCCTTGGCGCGCGAGTAGTCCTCCCAGCGGGTGATCGACTCGACGTCCATCGGGGAGAGCTTCCACTGCCGCATCGGGTCGGAGAGCCGGTCGCGGAAGCGGCGCTCCTGCTCGACGTCGCTGACCGAGAACCAGTACTTGCGCAGCACGATGCCGGCCTCGATCAGCATCCGCTCGAAGGTGGGGCACTGGTGCAGGAACTGCCAGTACTCCTCGTCGCTGCAGAAGCCCATCACCTTCTCGACGCCGGCCCGGTTGTACCAGGAGCGGTCGAACAGCACCATCTCCCCGGCGGCGGGCAGCTGTTCGACGTAGCGCTGGAAGTACCACTGGCCGCGCTGGCGCTCGGTGGGGGCGGGGAGGGCGGCGATCCGGGCGATCCGCGGGTTGAGGTA
Organism: Kitasatospora sp. NPDC088391; assembly: GCF_044753345.1. Lineage (NCBI taxonomy): Bacteria > Bacillati > Actinomycetota > Actinomycetes > Kitasatosporales > Streptomycetaceae > Kitasatospora > Kitasatospora sp. NPDC088391. The sequence continues at coordinate 116,936 of NZ_JBIVNB010000005.1, read as the reverse complement.
CTCGGTGACGCGCTTGATGGCGCCGCCCTTGCCGGCGGCGTCGCGGCCCTCGAAGACGATGACCATCCGGATGCCCTCGGTGCGCACCCACTCCTGCATCTTCACGAGTTCGCGCTGCAGCCGGAGCAGTTCCGGCTCGTAGAGCTTCTTGGGCATCCGCTGCACGGCGCCGGACTTCTTGCCGCCCTTGCCCGCGCCGCCGCCCTTGCCCGCGCCGTTCCTGGAACCCGCCACCGTGCCTGCCCTCCGCCGAACCGCCTGTGCTGACGAACTCTCAGGTTACGGTCGGTCAGGCGTTCGCGCAGGTCGGCGCAGCCCCGGCGGGTCGGAACCGGCAGCCCCCCGTGACCGCCGGTGCCACCCCGCCGGGGTTGGCCGGACAACTGTGGAACACCCCCGGGTGCGGGGTCCAATGCCTTGCTCCATACCCTACGGGCATGGATGTGGACACCCGGATGCTGCGGTACCTCACGGTGGTGTGCGAGGAGGGCCAGCTGACGGCCGCCGCGGCCCGACTGGGGGTGAGCCAGCCCACGCTGACCAGGCAGATCCGGGCGCTGGAGCGCGAGTTGGGGGTGGAGCTGTTCCGCCGCTCGAAGGCGGGGGTGGTGCCGACCGCGGCGGGCGCGGTGCTGGCGACGCACGGGCGGGAGCTGCTGTCCGGCTGGGCGGCGGCGCTGCGGGCGACCCGGCAGGCGGCGGCGGACGCGGGCGGGGAGCTGCGGGTCGGCTTCGAGGGGTCGACGATCAACCTGCTGGGCCGGGCGGTGGTGGAGGACTTCGCCCGCCGGATGCCGGGCTGGCGGCTGCGGATGCGGCAGAACAACTGGTTCGAGGAGTCCTCCGGCCTGGCCTCGGGCGAGCTGGACCTGGCGCTCTGGCACGCCCCGGCCTCGATGGCGGCCCGGTACGCGCACGTGCCGCTGGGCCGGGAGGAGCGCTGGGTGGTGCTGGCGGCCGACCACCCGCTGGCGGGGCGGGCCGGGGTGGACGCGGCGGAGCTGTGGGACGAGCCGTTCGTGGCGCTGCCGGCCGAGTCCGGCCTGTGGCGGGACTACTGGCTGGGCGCCCCGGAGCGCGGCGACCGGCCGGCCCGGATCGGGGCGGTGGCGCACAACGCGGACGAGTGGATGGCGGCGGTGGCGCACGGGCAGGGCGTGGGGTTCGCCCCGCAGTCGGTGGCCCGCTGGGCGGGCCTGCCGGACGTCCGCTGCCTGCCGGTGCGCGGGCTGGCGCCGAGCCTGGTGGGGCTGTTCCGGCTGCCGGGGCGGGCGCTGACACCGGCCATGGCGGCGTTCGCGGAGTCCTGCCGGCTGCACCTGGAGGTGCAGTTCCGGGCGGCCGGTGGCGGCCGGTCGCCCGTGGGGGGAACCGCGCGGGCCGCGGCCCGGACCTCGGCTCAGACCTCGGCGAACGGCGCCGGGTAGCGGCACACCCCGTGCGGCAGGCCCTGCGGGGTGCCGTCGGGGCCGGGCAGCGCGAGGACCTGGAAGTACGCCTCGGGCACCTCGAACGGCCCGCTGATCCGGTGTCCGGCGGCCGGGACGAAGCCGAACCGGCCGTAGTAGTCCGGGTCGCCGAGCACCACGACGGCGCTCTCCCCGGCCTCCGCGGCGGCGGCCAGCGCGGCCCGCACCACGGCGGCGCCGACGCCCTTGCGCTGCCACTCGGGGGCGACGGCGACCGGCGCGAGGGCCAGCCCCTTGCCGTGCCCGATCTTCAACCGGGTGAGCAGCGCGTGGCCGATGACGACCTCGCGCTCGTCCACCGCGACCAGGGAGAGGGCGGGCAGCCAGGCGGTGTCGCGGCGCAGCGCGTCCACCAGGTCCGCCTCTTCGGGGCCTGGGAAGGCCGCCATGTGCACGCGCCGCGTCTCGGCGGCGTCGCTGGGGAGTTCGACTCTGGTTCGTACGGTCATCCTTGACCCTTCTTGCGCCTGCACCCCGTCGTGCAGCGGTCCGGCCCCGGGCGGTGGCAGCCTACTCCTGGTGGGCCGACACCGGCCGGGGCCGGAACGAATCGTGATCTTTGTGATGCGCCGTCAGATTCCGACGGCCCGGCGGTGCGTCAGGAGGCGTTCTCCGCCGCGGACTTGGCGTCCTCGGCCTTGCCCGCGTCCTTGGCCTTCGGCTGGGCGTCCACGCCGGCCTCGCGGCGCTGGGCCGGGGTGATCGGGGTGGGGGCGCCGGTCAGCGGGTCGCCGCCGGTGGAGGTCTTCGGGAAGGCGATGACGTCCCGGATGGTGTCGTAGCCGCCCAGCAGGGTGACCACGCGGTCCAGGCCGAGCGCGATGCCGCCGTGCGGCGGCGGGCCGAAGTTGAAGGCGTCCAGCAGGAAGCCGAACTGCTGGGCGGCCTCCTCCTCGGACAGGCCGATCGCGTCGAACGCCCGCTTCTGCACGTCCCGCTGGTGGATACGGATCGAACCGCCGCCCAGCTCCGAGCCGTTCAGCACCAGGTCGTAGGCGTTGGAGAGCGCGCTGCCCGGGTCGGTGTCGAAGGTGGCCAGCGACTCGGCGGTCGGCGCGGTGAACGGGTGGTGCACCGCGTGCCAGCCCTGGAACTCGCCCTTGTCGTCCTCGATCGGCTCGAACATCGGGAAGTCCACAACCCAGAGGAAGGCCCACTGGGACTCGTCGATCAGGTCGCAGCGGCGGCCGATCTCCAGGCGGGCGGCGCCGAGCAGCTCCTGCGAGGCGGTCTTCTTGCCCGCGGCGAAGAACACCGCGTCGCCCGGCTTGGCGCCGGCCGCGGCGGCCAGGCCGGCCAGGTGCTCCTCGGACAGGTTCTTGGCGACCGGGCCGCGCAGCTCGCCGGTCTCGGCGTCCACCAGCACGTAGGCGAGGCCGCGGGCGCCGCGGGCCTTGGCCCAGTCCTGCCAGGCGTCGAGCTGCTTGCGGGGCTGCGAGGCGCCGCCGGGCATCACGACCGCGCCGACGTACGGGGCCTGGAAGACCCGGAACTCGGTGCCCTTGAAGTACTCGGTCAGGTCGGTGAGTTCCTGGCCGAAGCGGACGTCCGGCTTGTCGGAGCCGTAGCGGGACATCGCGTCGGCGTAGGACAGGCGCGGCAGCGGGTTCGGGAGCTCGTACCCGTGCACGTCCTTCCAGATCCGGGCGACGATCTTCTCGCCGAGCGCCAGGATGTCCTCCTGGTCGACGAACGACGCCTCGATGTCGAGCTGGGTGAACTCCGGCTGCCGGTCGGCGCGGAAGTCCTCGTCCCGGAAGCAGCGGGCGATCTGGTAGTACCGCTCCATGCCGGCCACCATCAGCAGCTGCTTGAACAGCTGCGGCGACTGCGGCAGGGCGTACCAGTGGCCCGGCTGGAGGCGGACCGGGACCAGGAAGTCGCGGGCGCCCTCGGGGGTGGAGCGGGTCAGGTACGGGGTCTCGATGTCGAGGAAGTCGTTCTCCTCCATCACCGTGCGGATGATGTGGTTGACCTTCGAGCGCAGCCGCAGCGCGCGGGCCGGGCCCTCGCGGCGCAGGTCGAGGTAGCGGTAGCGGAGCCGCACCTCCTCGTTGACCGAGCCGGGCTCGTACTCGGCGACCTGGAACGGCAGCGGCGCGGCCTCGGACAGCACCTCGATCGACTCGACGACGACCTCGACGGCGCCGGTCGGGATGTCGGGGTTCTCGTTGCCCTCGGGGCGGACCCGGACCTCGCCGACCACCTTGACGCAGTACTCGGAGCGCAGGCCGTGCACCGACTCCAGGTCGCGGACCACGACCTGCACGGTGCCGGAGGCGTCCCGCAGGTCGATGAAGGCCACGCCGCCGTGGTCGCGGCGGCGGGCCACCCAGCCGGCCAGGGTGACGGTGGTGCCGGCGTGCTCCGCGCGGAGCGTGCCCGCGTCGTGCGTGCGGATCACAGCTGCTTCTCCTTCAGGGTGGTGACGAGCGCCTCGAGGGCGACGGGGGTCTGCTCGCCGGACTCCATGTCCTTGAGCTGGACCACGCCCTCGGCGAGGTCCCGGTCGCCCGCGATCAGGGCGAACCGTGCCCCCGACCGGTCGGCGGACTTCATGGCGTTCTTGATGCTCTTCACGCCGAACGCGAGGTCGGTGGCCACGCCCGCCCGGCGCAGCTCCACCACCTTCGCGAACAGCACGTTCTTGGCCTCCTCGCCGAGCGCGACGGCGTACACCTCGGTGGCGGCGGGCAGGTCGAGGGTGACGCCCTCGGCCTCCAGCGCCAGGTAGGTGCGGTCGACGCCGAGCGCCCAGCCGACCGAGGGCAGCGCCGGGCCGCCGATCATCTCGGACAGGCCGTCGTAGCGCCCGCCGCCGCCGATCGCGGACTGCGCGCCCAGGCCGTCGTGCACGAACTCGAAGGTGGTGCGGGTGTAGTAGTCGAGGCCGCGGACCAGCTTCGGGTCGTCGACGAAGGCGACGCCGTTGGCGGTGAGCAGTTCGCGCACCTTCTCGTCGTACGCCTTGCAGTCCTCGCACAGGTAGTCGCGCAGCTTGGGCGCGTCCCCGAGCTGGGCCTGCACCGACTCGCGCTTGTCGTCCAGCACGCGCAGCGGGTTGATCCCGGCGCGGCGGCGGGTCTCCTCGTCCAGGTCGAGGCCGGCCAGGAACTCGACCAGGGCGGCGCGGTAGACCGGGCGGCACTGCTTGTCGCCGAGCGAGTTGAGCAGCAGCCGGTAGTCGCGCACCCCGAGCGAACGGAAGGCGTCGTCGGCCAGGATGATCAACTCGGCGTCCAGCGCCGGGTCCTCGGCGCCGATCGCCTCCGCGCCGACCTGCGCGAACTGGCGGTAGCGGCCCTTCTGGGCGCGCTCGTAGCGGTAGTACGAGCCGGAGTACCAGAGCTTGACCGGCAGGTTGCCCTGCTTGTGCAGGTTCGCCTGGAGCGCGGCGCGCAGGACCGAGGCGGTGCCCTCGGGGCGCAGCGCGAGCTCGTCGCCGCCCTTGGTGGTGAGGTTGTACATCTCCTTGGTGACGATGTCGGTGGACTCGCCGACACCGCGGGAGAACAGCTTGACGTCCTCGAAGACCGGGGTCTCGATGTACCCGTAACCGGCCCGGCGGGCGGGCGCGGACAGCCGCTCGCGGATCGCCAGGAAGGTCGCCGAATCCGGCGGGAGCAGGTCGTAGGTGCCCTTGGGGGCGGTGAAGGTGCTCAACTTCTCTTCCGTCACATTCCTCGTCGCGGAAAAGCCGGGGCGCCGGACGCCCCCGCCGCCTGCTGGAGGTAGGGGTTCGTGGCGCGCTCTCGGCCGATGGTGGTCTGCGAGCCGTGGCCGGAGAGCACCACGGTCGCGTCGTCGAGGGGCAGGCACACCCGGGCCAGCGAGCGCATGATCGCTCCGCCGTCTCCGCCCGGGAGGTCGGTACGCCCGATGGAGCCGGCGAACAGCAGGTCGCCCGAGAACAGCACCGGCGGAACCTCTGCCGACGCGGGCGTCCTGAACGTCACCGACCCCTCGGTATGGCCGGGGGCGTGGTCGACGGTGAGGTGCATCCCGGCGAGTTCGAGGACCGAGCCGTCGGTCAACTCGCGGACGTCGTCCGGCTCGCCGACGGTGATCGAGCCCATCAGCTGCTGCCCGAGCGAGCGGCCGAGGGCCTTCTCCGGGTCGGCCAGCATGTACCGGTCCGCGGGGTGGATCCAGGCCGGGACGCCCTGCGCGCCGCAGACCGGGACGACCGAGGCGACGTGGTCGATGTGCCCGTGGGTGAGCAGCACCGCGACCGGCTTGAGCCGGTGCTCGCGGATCAACTCCTCGACGCCGTGCGCCGCTTCGTGGCCGGGGTCGACGATCACGCACTCCTCGCCCGCGGCGGGTGCGACCAGGTAGCAGTTGGTGCCCCAGGCCCCGGCGGGGAATCCGGCGACGAACACGCGAGTCCTTCGTTCCGTGCGGTGGCGATCGTTGACCCCAGCAGCCTACCGGCGGCGCGGGGCCGCGGGCGAACCGGATTGCCGGGGGCGCCCGGCCCTTTCCCGGCCGGCTTCCCGTCCCGGTTCTCATCCCGCTCTCATCGCGCACTGATCCCGTACTGACGCGCGAGGTCCTTACACTGGGCCGCCGACGGGTGCGATGATCCGCACACGACAGTCACGAACCCCCTTTCGAACACCCCCAATGAGGAGACACGGCCGGTGGTCACCAGCGAACAGCGGCGGCGGCAGCTCGCCCGCGACAAGTACGAGCGCCAGATCCAGGCGCGCGCCGAGGCGGCCGCCCAGCGCAAGAAGCGCAACGCGATCGTCGCCGCGGTGCTGGCCGTCGTGGTGGTGGCGGGCGTCGCCACGGTCGCCTCCGGCGTGTTCTCCTCGGACAAGAAGGACGACAAGGCGGCGGCCGCGCCCGCCGCGCAGGCCAACGGCAAGAAGTGGGACGCCGAGCCGGCCATGACGATCGACACCAAGGCCGCGTACACCGCGACCGTCGACACCTCGGCGGGCAAGGTCTCCTTCACGCTGGACGCGGCGAAGGCCCCGCACACCGTCAACTCCTTCGTGTTCCTGGCCGGTCAGCAGTTCTGGGACAACACCAAGTGCCACCGCCTGACCACCGAGGGCATCTACGTCCTGCAGTGCGGCGACCCGACCGGCACCGGATCGGGCGGCCCGGGCTACAAGTTCGCCGACGAGAACCTCGAGGGCGCGACCTACCCGGCGGGCACCGTGGCGATGGCCAACGCCGGCCCGGGCACCAACGGCAGCCAGTTCTTCCTGGTCTACAAGGACACCCAACTGCCGCCCAGCTACACGCCGTTCGGCAAGATCACCGCCGGTCTGGACGTGCTCCAGAAGATCGCCGACGCCGGTACCCAGAGCGGGTCGGGCGACGGTGCGCCGAAGACTCCGGTGAACGTGAAGAGCATCACCACCGTCAAGGGCTGAGCCGCCGCGAAAATCGACCGGCGCCGGATGCGGACAGCACCGGCGCTGGTCGCCTATGTTGCTGTTGTATAGGGTGCCCAGACCGTCGGCCGTCACCCTCGGCGCACGACCAGGACGGCTCGGGACGGCGGACTCCATCGGTCCGCCGACATCAACTGTGGACGACGCTCCCGCCCGCGGGCGTGGCGTCATGTGGAGGAGGCGCTGTGAGCAGCGACCCGTGGGGCCGTGTCGACGAGCAGGGGAACGTCTACGTCAGGACGGCCGACGGCGAACGCCAGGTCGGCTCCTGGCAGGCCGGCTCCCCCGAGGAGGCCCTCGCCTACTTCGAGCGCAAGTTCCAGGGCCTGGAGGCGGAGATCGCCCTCCTGGAGCACCGGGTGCGCAAGACCGACCTGGCCGCCAAGGAGGCGCAGACCGCGCTGGAGCACCTGCGCGCGCAGGTCGTCGAGGCGCACGCGGTCGGCGACCTGGACGCGCTCGCCAAGCGCCTGGAGACCCTGGCCGGCGAGATCGAGACCCGCCAGGGCGAGCGCAAGGCCGCCAAGGCGAAGGCCCAGGACGAGACCCGCGCCGCCAAGGAGGCGCTGGTCGCCGAGGCCGAGCAGCTCGCCGACTCCAGCCAGTGGCGGGAGGCCGGCGACCGGCTGCGCGCCCTGGTCGACAGCTGGAAGGCGCTGCCCCGGCTGGACCGCAAGAGCGACGACGAGCTGTGGCACCGCTTCTCGCACGCCCGCTCGGTGTTCTCCAAGCACCGCAAGGCGCACTTCGCGGCGCTCGACTCGGAGCGCGAGTCGGCCCGTTCGGTGAAGGAGAAGCTGGTCGCCCAGGCCGAGGCGCTCTCCGCCTCCGCCGAGTGGGGCCCGACCGCCGCCGCCTACCGCGACCTGATGACGCAGTGGAAGGCCGCCGGCCGCGCCCAGCGGGACGCGGAGGAGGAGCTGTGGGCCCGCTTCCGCGGCGCCCAGGACGTCTTCTTCCAGGCCCGGTCCGCCGCGTTCTCCGAGCGCGACGCCGAGCAGGGCGAGAACCAGAAGGCCAAGGAGGCGCTGCTGGTCGAGGCCGAGGCGATCCTGCCGATCACCGACCTGAAGGCCGCCAAGGCCGCGCTGCGCGAGGTCGCCGAACGCTGGGAGGCGATCGGCCACGTCCCGCGCGACGCCCGGCCGAAGCTGGACGGCCGGCTGGCCACGGTGGAGCGCGCCGTCCGCGAGGCCGAGGAGGCCGAGTGGCAGCGCTCCAACCCGGAGGCCCGGGCCCGCGCCACCGGCATGACCGCGCTGCTGCAGGCCGCCGTGGACAAGCTCCAGGCCGACCTGGACAAGGCCCGGGCGGCCGGCAACGCGTCGAAGGCCGCCAAGCTGGAGGCCGAGCTGGCGGGCCGGCAGTCCCTGCTCGACCAGGCGCAGAAGTCCCTGCAGGAGTTCACCGCCTGATCGCGCGTCAGGAGCCCCCGCCGGTGTTCCGGCGGGGGCTCCGTCATTCCCGGGGTCAGACCGGCGAGGACGCGGCGGGCGACTGCAGCTGGTCCAGGTCCAGGCTCTGCGCGGGCCCGGGCGTCCCGGACGGCACGGGCGTGCCGAAGTCGCTGAAGTCGACCGTCCCGGTGGCCTTCTCCAGCCGCAGCGGCACCGGTGATCCGGTGGAGGCCACGTAGAGGGTGCCGGTGCCGGAGGTGGTGCCGGAGGTGCTGGTCAGCGGGAGGGCGGGGCGGCCCTGCACGGTGGTCGGGGCGCCCTTGGCCAGGCCGGTCCGGCCGGTGCCGAGCTGGTCGGCGAGCGCGCCCAGGTCGCACAGGTCGCCGATCTCGGCGAAGTCGGAGTTGTCGGCGGTGGTCTTCAGGTAGCGGTCGCCGACCAGTTCGGCCGCGGCCGCGCCGCCGTGGCTCTGCCAGAAGGCGAGGTCCGGCTTGACCCACAGCTGCTGCCCGGACTTGACCACCTGGAAGCTGCCGGTGCCGCTCTGGCTGAGCGTGCCGGTGCAGTTGCCCGCGGTGTCCATCCGCAGGTCCATGCCGATCTGCGAGCCGCCGCCGCTGACGGTGCCGACCGCCCGGACCGCCCCGGCGTCCTTGAGCGCCTGCACCGCCCGCTGCAGCACCTCCGGGGCGGTGGACTGCCCGATCCCGTTCTCGGTGCCCGAGGCCGCCCCTGCGGCCGTGCCCGGGGCCGTGCCCGTCGCCGTCGCGGAGGCCGTCGTGCCGCCCGGGCCCGCCGCGGACGGCGAGGAGCCGCCGGAGCCGCCACCGGAGCCACCGCAGCCGGCCGCCAGAACCGCGAGCAGCGCCGTGCCCGTCGCCGCCGTCACCCGTATCCCGTGCACGGTGCCTCCCGGAAAAGCCGACCGCCCCCACCCGGCCAGTGTCGGCGCGGTGGGGGCGGCCTGCACTCCGGGCGGCTACTTGCGGGCCGAGGTGACCCGGTAGACGTCGTACACGCCCTCGACGCCGCGCACCGCCTTCAGCACGTGGCCGAGGTGCTTGGGGTCGCCCATCTCGAAGGTGAACCGGCTCATCGCCACCCGGTCGCGGGAGGTCTGGACGGCCGCCGACAGGATGTTGACGTGCTGGTCGGAGAGCACCCGGGTGACGTCCGACAGCAGGCGGGAGCGGTCCAGCGCCTCGACCTGGATCGCGACCAGGAACACCGAGGACTGGGTGGCCGCCCACTCGACCTCGATCATCCGCTCGGGCTGCTGCTGCAGGGACTCCACGTTGACGCAGTCCGCGCGGTGCACCGAGACGCCGTTGCCGCGGGTCACGAAGCCGACGATCGGGTCGCCGGGCACCGGCGTGCAGCAGCGCGCCAGCTTGACCCACAGGTCGTCCACGCCCTTGACGATGACGCCGGGGTCGCCCTTGGCGCGGCGCCGCATCGCCCGCGGCTGGTGCGAGGGGGTGGCGGTCTCGGCGAGGTCCTCGACCGCGCCCTCCTCGCCGCCCATCGCCTGGACCAGCTTCTGCACGATGGCCTGCGCGGCCACGTGGCCCTCGCCGATCGCCGCGTACAGCGAGGAGATGTCGGGGTAGCGCATCTCGTGGGCCAGCGTGACCAGCGAGTCCCCGGTGAGGATGCGCTGGATCGGCAGGCCCTGCTTGCGCATCGCCCGGGCGATCGCCTCCTTGCCCTGCTCGATCGCCTCCTCGCGGCGCTCCTTGGAGAACCAGGCGCGGATCTTGTTCCGGGCCCGCGGCGACTTGACGAAGTTCAGCCAGTCCCGGGACGGGCCGGCGTTCTCCGCCTTCGAGGTGAACACCTCGACGGTGTCGCCGTTCTCCAGCGTCGACTCCAGCGGCACCAGCCGGCCGTTCACCCGGGCGCCGATGCACCGGCAGCCGACCTCGGTGTGCACCGCGAACGCGAAGTCCACCGGGGTGGCCTGCGCGGGCAGCGCTATCACGTCGCCCTTGGGGGTGAAGACGAAGACCTCGTTGCTGGACAGGTCGAAGCGCAGCGACTCCAGGAACTCGCTGGGGTCCTCGGTCTCCTTCTGCCAGTCCAGCAGCTGCCGCAGCCACGCCATCTCGTTGACCGCGTCGGCCTTGTCGTGCTGCCGCCCGTGCGTCGGCGTGTCGGTGCGCACCTTGGACGCGCCGGCCACCGCCCGCTGCTTGTACTTCCAGTGCGCGGCGATGCCGTACTCGGCCCGCCGGTGCATGTCGAAGGTGCGGATCTGCAGCTCGACCGGCTTGCCCCCGGGACCGATCACCGTGGTGTGCAGCGACTGGTACATGTTGAACTTGGGCATCGCGATGTAGTCCTTGAACCGCCCCGGCACCGGGTTCCACCGCGCGTGGATGGTGCCCAGCGCCGCGTAGCAGTCGCGGACGGTGTCGACCAGGACCCGGATGCCCACCAGGTCGTAGATCTCGGCGAAGTCACGGCCCCGGACGATCATCTTCTGGTAGACCGAGTAGTAGTGCTTCGGCCGGCCCGTCACCTGGGCGGTGATCCGGGCCCCGCGCAGGTCGCCCTGGACCTGGTCGATCACGGTCGCCAGGTACTCGTCGCGCTTGGGGGCGCGCTCGGCCACCAGCCGGACGATCTCGTCGTACATCTTGGGGTAGAGGATGGCGAAGGCCAGGTCCTCCAGCTCCCACTTGATGGTGTTCATGCCCAGCCGGTGCGCCAGCGGGGCGTAGATCTCCAGCGTCTCGCGGGCCTTCTTCTCCTGCTTCTCCCGCTTCAGGTAGCGCATGGTGCGCATGTTGTGCAGCCGGTCGGCGAGCTTGATCACCAGGACCCGCGGGTCCTTGGCCATCGCCACGACCATCTTGCGGACGGTCTCGGCCTGCGCGGCCTCGCCGAACTTCACCCGGTCGAGCTTGGTCACGCCGTCGACCAGCAGCGCCACCGCGTCGCCGAAGTCGGTCCGGAGCGTCTCCAGGCCGTAGTCGGTGTCCTCCACGGTGTCGTGCAGCAGGCCCGCCATCAGGGTCGGCGCGTCCATCCCCAGCTCGGCCAGGATGGTCGCCACCGCCAGCGGGTGGGTGATGTACGGGTCGCCGCTCTTGCGCTTCTGGCCGCGGTGCCACTTCTCCGCGACCGCGTACGCCCGCTCGATGTCCTTCAGCAGCCCCGGGTCGGCCTTGGGGTCATTGGCCCGGATCGTCCGGAACAGCGGTTCCAGCACCGGGTTGACCATCGAACTGCGCTGTCCGCCCAACCGGGCGAGGCGAGCCCGCATCCCGCCCGGCGAGGGTCGGGAACTGGCAGCCGAAGCCGTGGGCACAACCTCGTCGGGCAAGGACACTCCTACGTGCAGACGGTTCAACCTTCATCGTACCGGCGGCGCACCCCCGTGCGGTCTGCGCGCCCGCCGCGCGCGCCCCGTGCGCGCCCCGGGAACGCGCAGGAGCCGCCCGCGAACAGGACCTGTTCCCGGACGGCTCCGCGCGGACCGGGTGCTCAGACCAGGACCAGCGTCTCCAACGGCGCCCCGTGCAGGTGCGGGACCAGCCGCTCCCGGCCCGGCAGGAAGCCCAGCTCCATCAGGACCACCACGCCGACCAGTTCGGCGCCCGCCTCCTGGACCAGGTCCAGCGAGGCCGCGATCGTGCCGCCGGTGGCCAGCACGTCGTCCACCACCAGCACCCGCTCCCCCGGCTCGAAGGCGTCGCACTGGACCTCCAGCGTCGCCGAGCCGTACTCCAGGTCGTACGAGCGGGAGAACACCTCGCCGGGCAGCTTGCCCTTCTTCCGGATCGGGACGAAGCCGAGCCCGGCCGCGAACGCGGCGGGCGCGGCCAGCACGAACCCCCGCGCCTCCAGCCCGACCACCTTGGTGGCGCCGAGCTCCTTCGCCCGCCCGGCCAGCGCCCTGGTCAGCGCGCCGAACGCCTCGGCGTCCGCGAGCAGCGGGGCGATGTCCTTGAACAGGACGCCCGGCTTCGGGTAGTCCTGCACGTCCCTGATCCGGGCGGTGAGCAGCTCGGACAGGGCGGGGTCGGTGGTGGAGGTCACGGGGGTTCCTTTGGGGAAGGGTCAGTGCTTGCCGGACGGCCGTCCCTTGCCCCGGGTGCGGCCGGTCGGCTGGTTCCGCTGTCCGACCATACCGGCCGGCACGCCGTCCCCGTCGTCCTCGCCGGCGTCGAAGGTCTCGCCGCGGGCCTCCGCCTCGGCCGCGGCCTTGGCGTCGGCGGCGCGGCGCTGCGCGACCCGCTTGGCCAGCGCCTTCATCTCCGGGCTCTGCTCCTTGAGCTGCGCGAGCAGCGGGGTGGCGACGCAGATCGAGGAGTACGCACCGGCCGCGAGGCCGATGAACAGCGCCAGCGAGATGTCGTTCAGGGTGCCCGCGCCGAGGATGCCGCCGCCGATGAACAGCAGCGCGGCGACCGGGAGCAGGGCGACGACCGTGGTGTTGATGGAGCGCACCAGGGTCTGGTTGAGGCCGTGGTTGGCGGCCTCGCTGTAGGTGCGGCGGGACTGCTTGGTGAGGCCCCGGGTGTTCTCCTTCACGGTGTCGAAGACGACGACCGTGTCGTAGAGCGAGTAGCCGAGGATGGTCAGGAAGCCGATCACGGTGCCCGGGGTGACCTCGAAGCCGACCAGGGCGTAGACGCCGATGGTGATCAGGAGGTCGTGGATCAGGGCGACCAGGGCGGCCACCGCCATCCGCCACTCGAAGGCGATCGCCAGGTAGACCGTCACCAGGACCATGAAGACGACCAGGCCGGTCAGCGCCTTCTTGGAGATGTCGGAACCCCAGGAGGGGCCGATCACCTGGGCGTTGATGTCCTTCTCCTCGACCCCGACGGCCTGGGAGAACTCCTTGGTGAAGGTGGTCGCCGACACCGAGTTCTCGGCGCTGATCTGGATCCGGACGTCACCCTTGTCGGTGGTCTGGACCAGCGCGGTGTTGGAGTTGATGATCTTGCTGGTGGCGTCCTTGGCCTGGGAGACCGTCAGCCCGGCCTTGTGCACGGTGTAGACCGAGCCGCCCTTGAACTCGATGCCCAGGTGCAGGCCCATCGCCAGGCCGATGCCGGCCACCAGGACGATGACCGCGGAGATCGAGTACCAGATCTTCCGCTTGCCCACGAAGTCGAAGGACACCTCGCCCTGGTACAGGCGGTGACCGATGTTGCGGAGCGACATGGGTCAGACCTCCTGGGTCTGGGACGGGGCCGAGGTCCGGGTCTGCTGGCCCGGGCGGCGGCGCGAGCTGCGCAGCGGCGGGCGGGCGCCGAGCCGCTTCGGGTCCAGACCGGACCAGGGGTGGCCGCTGGCGAAGAACTTGGTGCGCGCCAGCAGGGTGATCAGCGGCTTGGTGAACAGGAAGATCACCACGACGTCGAGCACGGTGGTCAGGCCGAGGGTGAAGGCGAAGCCCTGCACCTTGCCGACCGAGACCAGGTACAGCACCGCGGCACACAGGAAGGAGACGAAGTCCGAGACCAGGATGGTGCGGCGGGCGCGCGGCCAGGCGCGCTGCACGGCGGCCCGGAGCTGGGCGCCCTCGCGGACCTCGTCGCGGATGCGCTCGAAGTACACGATGAAGGAGTCCGCGGTGATGCCGATCGCGACGATCGCGCCGCAGACCGCGGGCAGGTTCAGCGCGAAGCCGATGCCCGCGCCGAGCAGGCTCATGATCGACCAGGTCAGGATCGCCGAGACGACCAGGCCGGCGATCGAGACCAGGCCCAGGCCGCGGTAGTAGACCAGCGAGTACAGGACCACCAGGACCATGCCGATCAGACCGGCGATCAGACCGGCCTCCAGCTGGTCGGAGCCGAGCTGCGGGGAGACCGTGGTGACGTCGCTCTTCACGAAGTCCAGCGGGAGCGCGCCGTAGCTGAGCACGTTCGACAGCGACTTGGCCTCCTCCTGGGTGAAGGTGCCGGAGATCACCGCGCTGCCGCCGGCGATCGCCTCCTGGACGTACGGGTGGGAGACGACCTGGCCGTCCAGCACGATCGCGAACTGGTTGGCCGGGGACGGCTGGGTGGAGAGCTTGCCGGTGGTCTCGCGGAAGGCGTCGGAGCCGGTGCCGTTGAACGACAGGTCGACCATCCAGCCCTTGGCGCCCTGCTGGTCGTAGACGGCCTGCGCCTTGGAGACGTCCTGGCCGTTCACGGCCACGCCACCGAGCGCGAACTTGTACCAGATGCCCTGCTCGGCGTCGTAGGAGCAGGCCACCGTGTTCGCGTTCGGGTCACTGGCCTTCTGGTAGTTGACGCGCTGCGCCTCCACCGAGCAGTCCAGCGCGGCGAACTGCTGCTGCACGTCGGCCGGGACGGTGCCCTGGGTCAGCGCGGCGCTCATGTCCGCGGCGCTCGGGGCGCTGGCGGCGGCGCTCGGGGCGCCGGAGGCGGGGGCCGAGGCCGGGGCCGTGGCGGCGGGGGTGGTCGGGTCGGCCTGCAGGGCGCCGGAGAGCGCGCGGCCGGCCTTGCTGGCGGACGCGGACGGCTGGGCCGTGGCGGAGGCGCCCGCGCTCGGCGCGGTCGAGGCGCCGGCGCTCGGGGCGGCCGAACCGGACGGCTGCTGGCTGGGCTGCGCGGTCACGCCCGTCATCGCGGTGGCGAGCACCGGACGGAAGTAGAGCTTGGCGGTGTCGCCGACCTTGTCGATGGACTGCTGCGTGTTACCACCGTCGGGAATGTTGACGATGATGTTGCTGTCGCCCTGGGTCTGGACCTCCGCCTCGGAGACGCCCATGCCGTTGACACGCTTCTGGATGATGCCGACCGCGGTGTTCAGATTGGTCTTGTTGATCGCGGAGGGATCGTCCGACTTGGCGGTCAGCGTGACGCTGGTGCCACCGGCGAGGTCGATACCGAGACGCGGCTTGGTGTAGCCCGTCCCGAACATGAGGGCCACAAGGCCGACGGTGACCACCAGGATGAGCGCCAGCGCCCGTCCCGGGTATCCGTCGCGCGACCGCGACTTGGGTGTTGCCACCTTGCTCGTTTCTCCCTGTCCATGCCGCGCGGCGCCCGGCCTCCCGGCTCCCGGCCGGGAGCAGGAGGGTCTGACGGGCGCACGGCGGCCCAAGAGGTCCTGATGGGCTTGCGGCGGGATGCCGCCGGCCGGGGGAAGGCCCCGGGCCGTGGTTACTTGCTCTCGGGAGCCTCGCTGTCGGCCTTCGCCTCGTCCTTGGACAGGCTCAGCGGCTTCTCGTCGGCGTCCGCTTCCTCCACCGCGTCCTCGGCCGACTCGTCCTCGGCGGGGCGGCCGTTGATGATCGCGTCGTACTCGAGCGGCTCCAGCACGGCCGCGATCGCGCCCTTGGTGTAGTGCGCCACCACGCCGGGGGCCACCTCCAGCTCGACGGTCTCGTCGTTGACCGCCTTCACCAGGGCGTACATGCCACCGATGGTGCGCACCCCCGCCCCCGGCTGCAGCGTGCTCTGCATGGTCTGCGCCTGGGCCTGACGCTTCTTCTGCGAGCGCATCATCATGAAGATGGCGAGGAGCGGAAGGAGGAAGATGATGTATTGCACAGCCAGGGTCCTTTGTCGGCCGCCGGTGCGGCGGCCAGTGCGTGTACGTCGGCCCGTCGGGTGACAGGGGCGGTCCGGCGGAGTCTAGGCGACCCGCACTGAACGGACAACGCCAAGCATGCCAGTGTGCCGCCGAAAGTGGCGAGCCTTGGCATGGACATAAACCCCCGATAAGGCAGAGGTGTTATGCCTTGCCGTCCGCCCACAACCCGGCCTGCTGTCCGCCGCGCCCGCCCCGGGGTGCGCCCGGCGCCTGCGGCGGGGTGAGGCCGAGGTGCTGCCAGGCCGCCGCGGTGGCGATCCGGCCGCGCGGGGTACGGGCCAGCAGGCCCTCCCGGACCAGGAAGGGCTCGGCCACCTCCTCGACCGTCTCGGCCTCCTCGCCGACCGCCACCGCCAGCGTCGACAGGCCGACCGGGCCGCCGCCGAACAGCTTCAGCAGCGCCTCCAGCACCGCCCGGTCCAGCCGGTCCAGGCCGCGGGCGTCGACCTCGTAGACCTCCAGCGCCCGGGCCGCGATCTCCGCGGTGACCAGCCCGTCGTGCCGGACCTGGGCGAAGTCCCGCACCCGGCGCAGCAGCCGGTTGGCGATCCGCGGCGTGCCCCGGGAACGGCCGGCGATCTCCGCCGCGCCCGCCGGGTCGATCCGGACGTCCAGCAGGCCGGCCGAGCGGTGCACCACCCGCTCCAGCTCCACCGGGGCGTAGAACTCCATGTGGCCGGTGAACCCGAACCGGTCGCGCAGCGGCGGCGGCAGCAGGCCGGCCCGGGTGGTCGCGCCGACCAGCGTGAACGGCGGCAGCTCCAGCGGGATCGCGGTGGCGCCGGGGCCCTTGCCGACGATCACGTCGACCCGGAAGTCCTCCATCGCCATGTAGAGCATCTCCTCGGCGGGCCGGGACATCCGGTGGATCTCGTCGAGGAACAGCACCTCGCCCTCGGTCAGCGAGGACAGGATCGCCGCCAGGTCGCCGGCGTGCTGGATCGCCGGGCCCGAGGTGATCCGGATCGGGGCGTTCAGCTCGGCCGCGATGATCATCGACAGCGTGGTCTTGCCCAGCCCGGGCGGGCCGCTCAGCAGCACGTGGTCCGGCGTCGCGCCGCGCTGACGGGCCGCCTGCAGCACCAGCGACAGCTGCTCGCGCACCCGCTCCTGGCCGATGAACTCGTCCAGCAGCTTGGGCCGCAGCGCGGCCTCCACCGCCTGGTCCTCACCGTCGGCGGACGCCGTCACCAGGCGGTCGGCGGGCTCGGACTCGTACGGGTTCATCGGAAGACTGCTCCCCTTTGTCGACTTGGCGACGGATCGTCAGATGGTCACGGACCGGCCGGACGCGACGGTCGGCTCAGCGGGTCCGGTTCAGGCCGCGGAGCGCGAGCCGCAGCAGGGCGCCCACGTCCGGCACGGACTGCGCCTCGGCCTCCGGGGTCACCCGGACCACCGCCTCGTCCGCCTCCCGCGGAGCGTAGCCCAGGCCCACCAGCGCCGCGTGCAGCTGCTCGTGCCAGGGGGCCGGGCCGGCGGCGACCGGCTTGCGGACCGGCGCGCTGCCGTGCGGGGCGCCCAGCTTGTCCTTGTACTCCAGCAGCAGCTTCGCCGCCTTCGCCTTGCCGATGCCGGGCACCGCGATCAGCGCCTTCTCGTCGCCGCCGGCCACCGCCACCCGCAGCGCCTCCGGCGAGTGCACCCCCAGGATCGCCTGCGCCAGCTTCGGCCCGACCCCGGGCGCGGCCTGCAGCACCTCGAAGGTGGCCCGCTCGTCGTCGTCCGCGAACCCGAACAGGGTCAGCGAGTCCTCCCGGACCACCAGCGAGGTCGCCAGCCGGGCCACCTCGCCGAGCCGCAGGGTCGCCAGCGTGTTCGGCGTGCACTGCACCGCCATCCCCACGCCCCCGACCTCCACCACGGCCACCCCGGCCCCCAGCACGGCCACGGGCCCCTGCACGAACGCGATCACGGTGAAGCCGTTCCTTCCACTGCTCGACTCGACTGTTCTGGACGCCCCGTCAGGGGCGCGGGGAACTGCGCGGCCGGCCCGGCGCCCGGCCGTACGCCGCCCGCGGTGCCGCCGGTTGCCGCTCCGCCGGTTCGGACGGCTGGGCGCCGTGCCAGGAGACGCCCGCGCCGTGCGCCTTGATCGCCGCCGTCAGGCGGTTGGTGGTGCCGCCGCGCCAGATGTGACAGATCGCCAGGGCCAGCGCGTCCGCCGCGTCGGCGGGCTTCGGCGGGGCGTCGAGCCGCAGGATGCGGGTGACCATCGCGGTGACCTGCGCCTTGTCGGCCCGGCCGGAGCCGGTGACGGCGGCCTTGACCTCGCTGGGGGTGTGCAGCGTGACGGGGATGCCGCGCCGGGTCGCGCAGAGCACCGCGACCGCCGAGGCCTGCGCCGTGCCCATCACCGTCCGGACGTTGTGCTGTGCGAACACCCGCTCCACGGCGACCAGTTCGGGCCGGTACTGGTCGAGCCAGGACTCCAGGCCCTGCTCGATGGCGAGCAGCCGCGGGCCGATCTCGTCCTCGGCGGGCGTGCGGACCACGCCGACGCCGAGCATGGCGAGCTGCCGCCCGGGCAGCCCTTCGACCACCCCGACGCCGCACCTGGTCAACCCAGGGTCCACACCCAGTACTCGCACGACCCCGCCTCTCTCCGGTCTGCGCAGGTTACCCCCGGCCGCCGACAACCGGCCCCGGACACGCCTCCGCCCGGCGGCCGCGGGGCCGCCGGGCGGGATGCGCCGAGGGGGACTCAGGCGTCCAGCTCGGCCATGATCTCGTCCGAGACGTCGAAGTTGGCGAAGACGTTCTGCACGTCGTCGCTGTCCTCCAGCGCGTCGATCAGCTTGAAGATCTTGCGGGCGCCGTCGGCGTCCAGCTCGACCTGCATGCTGGGGACGAAGTTGGCGTCGGCGGAGTCGTAGTCGATGCCCGCGTCGACCAGGGCGGTGCGGACCGCGACCATGTCGGTGGCCTCGGACATCACCTCGAAGGCCTCGCCCAGGTCGTTGACCTCCTCGGCGCCGGCGTCCAGCACCACGTCGAGGATCTTGTCCTCGTCCACGCCGTCGGCCTTCGGGACGATCACGACGCCCTTGCGGTTGAACAGGTACGACACCGAGCCCGGGTCGGCCATGTTGCCGCCGTTGCGGGTCATCGCGACCCGGACGTCGGAGGCGGCCCGGTTGCGGTTGTCGGTGAGGCACTCGATCAGCACGGCCACGCCGTTCGGGCCGTAGCCCTCGTACATGATCGTCGAGTAGTCGGCGCCGCCGGCCTCCGCACCGGAGCCGCGCTTGACGGCCCGGTTGATGTTGTCGATCGGGACGGAGCTCTTCTTCGCCTTCTGGATGGCGTCGTAGAGCGTCGGGTTGCCGGCCGGGTCGCCGCCGCCGGTGCGGGCCGCCACCTCGATGTTCTTGATCATCTTGGCGAAGAGCTTGCCGCGCTTGGCGTCGATCGCGGCCTTCTTGTGCTTGGTGGTAGCCCACTTAGAGTGGCCGGACATCGCCAGCTCCTTTTCGTCGCCAATGGGAAATGAACAGGGGAGATCTTACCGGTGCCGCCACCGCGGGGTGGCACACGGTCACCGCCCGGCGGCCTCGACCATGCGGACGAAGTACTCGTGGACGCGGTGGTCGCCGGTGAGCTCCGGGTGGAAGGAGGTGGCCAGCAGGTTGCCCTGCCGGACCGCGACGATCCGGGCGTCCGGGCCGTCGGCGGCGGGCACCTCGGCCAGCACCTCGACGTCCGCGCCGACCGCCTCGACCCAGGGGGCCCGGATGAACACGCCGGTGACCGGGTCGCCGGGCAGGCCGGCGAACGGGATCGCGGTCTCGAAGGACTCGTTCTGCCGGCCGAAGGCGTTCCGGCGGACCGTCATGTCGATGCCGCCGACCGTCTCCTGGTCGTCCCGGCCGTCCAGGATCTTGTCCGCCAGCATGATCATGCCCGCGCAGGTGCCGTAGACCGGCATGCCGGCCTCGACCCGCTCGCGCAGCGGCCCCATCAGGCCGAACAGCACGGCCAGCTTGGAGATGGTGGTGGACTCGCCGCCGGGCAGCACCAGGGCGTCGACCTCGGCCAGCTCTTCCGGGCGGCGGACCGGCCGGCCCAGCGCGTCGGCGGCGGCCAGGGCCACCAGGTGCTCGCGGACGTCGCCCTGCAGGGCCAGGACGCCGATGGTGGGGGTGCTCACGGCTTTTCTCACTACCTCTGTCGTCGAACTGTGGGTCGGGAACGCCACGCAGCGGCCCGCCGCCCAGGACACTGGCGCGGCGGGCCGGGGCGGACGGTGCTTACCAGCCGCGGTTGGCGTACCGCTCGGTCTCGGGCAGGGTGTCGCAGTTGATGCCGACCATGGCCTCGCCCAGGTTGCGGGAGGCGTCCGCGATGATCTTCGGGTCGTCGAAGAAGGTGGTGGCCTTCACGATGGCGGCGGCGCGCTTGGCCGGGTCGCCCGACTTGAAGATGCCGGAGCCGACGAACACGCCCTCGGCGCCGAGCTGGCGCATCAGCGCGGCGTCGGCCGGGGTGGCCACGCCACCGGCGGAGAACAGCACCACCGGCAGCTTGCCCAGCTCGGCGACCTCCTGGACCAGCTCGTACGGGGCGCGCAGCTCCTTGGCGGCCGCGTACAGCTCGTTGTTGTCGAAGCCGCGCAGCTTGGCGATCTCGTTCTTGATCTGGCGCAGGTGGCGGACGGCCTCGACCACGTTGCCGGTGCCGGCCTCGCCCTTGGAGCGGATCATGGCCGCGCCCTCGGCGATCCGGCGCAGCGCCTCGCCCAGGTTGGTGGCGCCGCAGACGAAGGGGGTGGTGAACGCCCACTTGTCGGAGTGGTTGACCTCGTCGGCCGGGGTGAGCACCTCGGACTCGTCGATGTAGTCGACGCCGAGCGACTGCAGGACCTGGGCCTCGACGAAGTGGCCGATCCGGGACTTGGCCATCACCGGGATGGAGACCGCGGCGATGATCTCCTCGATCATGTTCGGGTCGGACATCCGGGCCACGCCGCCGTCCTTGCGGATGTCGGCGGGAACCCGCTCCAGGGCCATGACGGCCACCGCACCGGCGTCCTCGGCGATCTTCGCCTGCTCGGCGTTGACCACGTCCATGATCACACCGCCCTTGAGCTGCTCGGCCATGCCGCGCTTGACCCGGGCGGTGCCGATCTGCGGCTGGTCTGCGGTGGTGGGGGTGCTGGACACGTAGGACCTCACTCAGAGATGAACCGGTGCTATCGATCTATCGTAGGCCGGGGGTCTTCCGAACCCATGTGCCACATGGTCCAGAGCCGTCCTCGGCATACGACAAAGAGGCCAGCGAACCGGCCGGGGGCAGAAACAGCGCCCAGCCTACGCGGGTGCGCCTTCGGGTGTGAGGGCCACCGGGGGTTCGTCGTCCATTTCGAAGGCCATCGGGAACGGCGCCCGCCCCGCCAGCCGGAAGTAGCGCACCAGCCGGTGCTCGCGGACCGCCCGGGCCGCCCGCACCGCGTCGTTGTGGAAGCGCCGCGCCATCGGCACCCGGCGCACCGCCTCCACCAGCTCCCGGACCGCCTCCTCGCCGCCCGGCGCCGCCCGCAGCGCCGCCACCTGCTCCGGCCCGTCCAGCACCGCGCGCAGCGCCAGGCTCAGCTCGCTCTCCGCGACCTCGCGCTGCTCGGCCTCCGCCTGCCGGGCCGCGTGCCCGGCCTCCAGCAGCAGGATCGAGGCCGCCGGGTCGAGCAGCGTCGAGGTGGCCAGCTCGGTCGCCACCGAGGCCCGGCGCAGCAGCTGGGCGTCCAGCGAGGCCCGGGCCGTGTCGATCCGGGTGTGCAGCCGGTCGAGCCTGCCCGCCGTCCAGCTCAGGTAGACGGCGAACAGTGCGACGGCCGCGAGGGCCCAGATCCAGGTAGCCACGGGGCGTTACGGTACCGGCTCAGCCGCCCAGGGCGGCCGCGCGGTACACCGCGCTGTCCAGCTCGCCGATCGCGACCGTGGCCTGCACCGGCCCGGCCGGCGCCGGCAGGTACTCGGGCAGCGCCGCCAGCACCGCCTCGGCGAGCGCCGCCTTGGCCTCGGTCGAACGGCCCGGGAAGATCCGGAACTCGACCGCGACCAGCGCGTACGTCTCGGCGTCCGCCCCGACCACCGCCTCCCCCGTCGGCCGGAACCAGGTCTTGCAGCCGGCCGGCTTGGCGTCCAGCAGCTTCACCGCGAGCCGGTTCAGGGCCAGCCCGAAGCCGCGCCGGTCGAAGGAGTCGGCGATCCGGTCGGTGTAGTCGACGGTGATCAGCGGCATGGCACTACCTCTCGCACGGGGTCACCGGACCGGACGCGAACGCCGGCCGGACGGTTCGTCCTCGGCCACCGGCGGACGCCCGTCGGTGACCGTCTCGTACACCGACAGCACCTCGGCGCCGACGGTCTCCCAGTCGAAGCGCCGCACGTGCCGGGACGCCGCCTCGCGCAGCGCCAGCAGCCGGTCCGGGCTGCCCAGCAGCTTCACCGCCGAGGCGGCCAGCGCGTCCGCGTCCTCGACCGGGAACAGCTCGCCGGCCGCGCCGCCGTCCAGCACCTGGCGGAACGCGTCCAGGTCGCTGGCCAGCACCGGGGCGCCCGCCGACATCGCCTCGACCAGGATGATGCCGAAGGACTCGCCGCCGGTGTTCGGTGCCACGTACAGGTCGACCGAGCGCAGCAGCCGGGCCTTGTCGCGGTCCGAGACCATGCCGAGGAACTCCACCTGGGCCCGCGCCTCGGGCGCCAGGCCCGCGACCGCCTCCTCCTCGTCGCCCTTGCCCGCCACCAGCAGCCGCACGCCCGGGCGCTCCGCGAGGATGCGGGGCAGCGCGGCCAGCAGCGTCGGCAGGCCCTTGCGCGGCTCGTTGATCCGGCCGATGAAGCCGATCGTCCCCGGCCCGCCGTCGGCCGCACCGCCCTGCCACTCGGGGTTCGGCTCGGCGTCCGCGAAGAACCGCACGTCCACGCCGTTCGGGATGACCACCGCGTCGCCGCCCAGGTGCTCCACCAGGGTGCGCCGGGCGTACTCCGACACCGCGATCCGGCCCGACATCTTCTCCAGGCCCGGCTGCAGGATCGGCGAGGCCGCGATCATCGCCCGCGAGCGCGGGTTCGAGGTGTGGAACGTCCCCACCATCGGCCCCGACGCCGCCCACGCCGCCAGCATCGACAGCGACGGCGAGTTCGGCTCGTGCACGTGCAGCACGTCGAACCGGCCCTCGCGCAGCCAGCGCCGCACCCGGGCCGCCGACAGGATCCCGAAGCTCAGCCGCGCCACCGACCCGTTGTACGGCACCGCCACCGCCCGCCCCGCCGAGACCACGTACGGCGGCAGCGCCTCCTCGTCCTCCGCCGGGGCCAGCACCGACACCTCGTGCCCCAGCCGGATCAGGTGCTCCGCCAGGTCCCGGATGTGGAACTGCACCCCGCCGGGCACGTCCCAGTCGTACGGGCACACCACGCCGATCCTCACGGCGCCTCCCGACGGGGCGTCAGATCGGCCAGCCACAGCTTCTGCAGCATGTGCCAGTCCACCGAGTGCTCGCGGATCGCCACCGCCCACACGTCGGCCATCGCCTGCGTCATCGCCGCGGTCTGCTCCTGCCTGGTCCCCTCGCCGGACGGCCGCACCTCCGGGTGCACCTCGGCCCGCAGCACCGCCCCGTCGTACCAGAGCGACACCGGGAACAGCGCCGCGCCGGTCCGCTGGGCCAGCGCCGCCGGACCGGCCGGCATCCGGGTCGGCTCGCCGAAGAAGTCCACCCGCAGGCCCGCCGCCGACAGGTCCCGGTCGCCGACCAGGCAGACCAGCTTCCCCTCGCGCAGCCGCCGGGCCAGCGTCCCGATCACCGACACGTCGGAGCCGGTCAGCGCCAGCACCTCCATGCCCAGGCTCTCCCGGTACGCCACGAACCGGTCGAACAGCGACTCCGGCTTCAACCGCTCGGCGACCGTGGTGAACGGGAACCCGCCGGCCGAGGCGATCCAGGCGCCCGCCAAGTCCCAGTTCGCCATGTGCGGAAGCGCCAGCACCGCGCCCCGCCCGGCCGCCATCGCCGCGTTCAGCTCCTCGATGTTCTTCACCGTGACGGCACCGGCGATCCGCTCCCGGCTCCAGGTCGGCAGCCGGAACGACTCCATCCAGTACCGCAGGTAGGAGCGCATCCCGGCCCGGGACAGCTCGCGCAGCCGGGCGGCGTCCGCGTCCGGGTGCACCCGGGCCAGGTTCGCCTCCAACTGCCGCACGCCCTTGCCCCGCCGCCGCCACGCCTGGTCCGCGAGCGCCTGGAACAGGCCCCGCGCGACCGGCTCCGGCAGGTGCTTCAGCCCCGCCCAGCCCGCCGCGTAGGCGGCGTCGACCAATCGTTCCTTCACCGGCCCCCCTCGACCGCGGCGGTCGCCGCCTCCAGTTCCGCCGACTCCCGACGCACCGTCAGCATCCGCTGCGCCACCGTCACCAGGCTGCCCGCCGCGACCACCCACAGGGCGGTCGGCAGCAGCCACTCCACGTACGGCACCCCGAAGGTGTGCAGGCCGGTGACCCCGGCCGCGACCAGGCTGATCACCAGCCGCTCGGCCCGCTCGACCAGCCCCGACACGTTCACCGGGAAGCCCAGCGCCTCGCCGCGCGCCTTGGTGTACGACACCACCTGGCCGCTGGCCAGGCAGAAGATCGCCACCGCGCACAGCAGGTCGTTGCTCCCGTTCCCGGAGTACCACATCGCCAGACCGCCGAAGATCGCCGCGTCGGCGACCCGGTCCAGCGTCGAGTCCAGGAACGCGCCCCACTTGCTGGAGCGGCCGGCCTGCCGGGCCATGTTGCCGTCGACCAGGTCGGAGAAGATGAACAGGGTGATCGTGATAGTGCCCCAGAAGAACTCCCCGCGCGGGAAGAACACCAGGGCGCCCGCCACCGACCCGGCCGTACCGATCAGGGTCACCGCGTCGGGGCTGACGCCCCAGCGCAGCAGCAGCGCGGCGAACGGGGTCAGGACACGTGTGAAGAAGGCACGCGCGTACTTGTTGAGCATGGCCTTCCGGTCCGCTCCGCTCCTCGGATTGGCACCCGCGGACCGCTGGCCCGCCGGGCGTCCGCGCGGATGGCCCCGCCCGGCGGGACCATGGTATCCGCGCCGATCGGGCCGCCGGAGGCCAGCCATGCCGGTCCGGACGGGTCAGGAACGGCGCGGCAGCGCACAGGCCGGCGTACCGCCCGGCAACCGGTCCCGGTTCCGCGCCACCCAGCGGTAGACCAGGTCCGCCACCGGTCGCACCGGCGCCAGCGCCAGCAGGCCGCCCGCCCACGCCCACGGCCCGCCCGAGCGCATCAGCAGCCGCGCCACCGCCTGCGCCCCGCCGTACACCTTCCGGTCCGGAGTGATCCACAACACCTCGCGGGCGGCCCGCTCCGCCGTCACCTCCCCGCCGGTGAAGGACTCCAGCGCCGCCAGGTCCGCGAACTGGAACGCCACCGCCTCCCAGCCCGCCGAGGACAGGCTCTGCCGCGGGTAGCGCTCCGCCCAGCGCACACAGCTGGAGCAGAACGCGCAGTCGCCGTCGAAAACCAGCACCGGCCCCGGTGCGTACCCACTCGTCATACCGCCGATCCTGCCCCTCCGCCGCCCCGCCCCGCAAACCCGTTGCGTCGAACACCCCGGCACGGGGCACCATCACCCGGGAAGCCCGCAACCCCGTTCGTCCGGCCGAGATGTGACCCCGGATCAGCTGATGATCCACGCGCCCCGGCCGCCGCGCGGTACCCTGCGGCAGATCGACAAGGGGAGGAGGAGCTGCACAGGTGACTCAGCTCGACATGACGCCGGGCGCGCAGGTACCACGGACGGACGTCGGCCATCAGACCGCGGTCACCCAGGCCTTCTCCTCCGCCGCCTACCGGACCGGCGACTTCGACGAACTCGGCGCCCTCGACGGCGTGGCGGTCAAGAAGGGCAAGTTCGCCCTGTTCCGGCCGAGCGCCGGCGAGGCGTTCAGCCGCGCCCTGATCGACCGCACCCTGGGCGGCAAGCGCAAACCGCTGGTGCCCTCGCACGGGGTGGACGTCCGGATGGTGGTCGAGCACTGCCTCGCCGCCCAGGACCTGCGCGACGCCCGGGACCGCCGGATCTCCGGCATCACCGTGTTCTGCGGCCTGCTCTTCCTGCCCGGCACGCTGCTCTGGCTCGCCGCCTACCAGGCCCGGGCCTGGCTCGGCACCAAGAAGTCCGCCGCCCGGGACGGCTTCATCGGCACGCTGGCGCTGCTCGCCGTCGTCGTCCTGGCCCTGCTGCTGCTGGTCCGCCCGCCGTTCGGCGGCCTGCTCGGCCTGTACTGCCGGATCGTGCTGCTCGGCCCGGTGCTCGGCTGGTACCTGGCCAAGCGCACGGTGGTGGCCAGCGTGATGCAGCAGCGCGCCCGCTGGGGCGACCTGGTCGGCGGTAGCGCCGTCGCCGCCGTCGTCCCCAAGGCCGTCCCCCGGGACGACCTGGACAAGCGGGCGAACCTGCTGAAGTCCTCGCTGGACCGGCTCACCGCCGAGCAGAACACCAACATCCAGCACTACGCCGGCACCAAGGGCATCCTCGGCATCGGCGCCCGCTGGGCCGAGTGGTCACTGCGCGAGGACCTCCGCCCCGCCGAGGGCCACCACGACTTCCGGAGCTTCCACGTCTGGGACATCGCCCGCCGGATCACCGAACGCCTCGGCGCGCTCTCCGGCAGCGAGGTCCCCAACGGCGGCCTGCCCAAGCCGCAGATCAGCCAGTGGGTGGTGCTCGCCATCGGCGAGGGCGCCGACGAGATCGAGCGCCCCTCCGGCGCCGACATGGACGGCGACCGGATGCGCGACTTCGCCGTCCAGGAACTCGCCAGCAAGCAGAGCGTCGGCACCGGCACCCGGCACCGCACCGCTGTCCAGTTCG
This sequence comes from Kitasatospora sp. NPDC088391, assembly GCF_044753345.1. Lineage (NCBI taxonomy): Bacteria > Bacillati > Actinomycetota > Actinomycetes > Kitasatosporales > Streptomycetaceae > Kitasatospora > Kitasatospora sp. NPDC088391. The sequence continues at coordinate 90,217 of NZ_JBIVNB010000005.1, read as the reverse complement.
TGCTGCACAACGGCCAGTTGGTCACCACCGTGGTGATCGACATCATGGTCCTGTCGCACAGCCTGCAGATCCACGTCACCGCGCACGCGCTCGGCCCGATCGCCGGCTACTTCACCGGCAAGCCCAAGGTCCCCGAGAAGGACGTCCCGCAGACCTTCCGGTTCTGGGAGAACCGCACCGTCCAACTCCCGATCGTCACCGACGACGAGGTGGTCCGGCAGGCCGTCCGGGCCCCCTTCCACAAGATCCCCAACCTGCTGAAGTGGCTCGGCGGCTCGATCGGCTTCCCCGAACCGCTCAGCCTCCGCCAGGCCTGGGCCTCCCCCGTCTGGTCCGACCGCTTCAAGACCGACGACGCGATCTACATCCCCACCCCCGTGGTCGGCGTCGTGCACGCCGCCGTCGTCGAGTTCCTGGAGGAGCACGACGTCGCCGTGGACCGGATCACCAACCGCGGCAACATGATCCGCTCCGAGATGCAGGGCTCCCGCCCCTACCGCGCCGACAAGTACGACGCCGGCTGACCCCCGCGGCAATGCCGGAGGGGCCCGGGCGGAGTCTTCCGCCCGGGCCCCTCCGACGTTCCGTCAGCTCACGCAGACCACGCCTCGGCCAGCACCTTCCGGGTGTCCGCCAGCAGCTGCGGCAGCACCTTGGTGTGCCCCACCACCGGCATGAAGTTCGCGTCCCCGCCCCAGCGCGGCACCACGTGCTGGTGCAGGTGCGCCGCGATCCCGGCCCCCGCCGCCGCGCCCTGGTTCATCCCGATGTTGAACCCGTGCGCCCCCGAGGCCGCCCGCAACACCGTCATCGCCTTCTTGGTGAACTCCCCGAGCTCCGCCGTCTCCGGCCCGTCCAGCTCGGTGTAGTCCGCCACGTGCCGGTACGGCACCACCATCAAGTGCCCACCGTTGTACGGATACAGGTTCAGCACCGCGAACACCGACTCGCCGCGCTGCACGATCAGCCCGTCCTCGTCGCTCAGTTTCGGGATCGAGCAGAACGGACAACCGTCGTCCGGAGCCGGACCGGTGGGCTTGTTCTCGCCCTGGATGTACGCCATCCGATGGGGTGTCCACAGGCGACGGAAGCCGTCCGGCTCCCCCACCCCCCGCTGCAGTTCCGGCTCACTCGTCATGCCCGCCAGCATAAGCGGCACCGCTCGGGAAACGAGCAGTGCGGGACGGACTCCCGTGGGAGACCGCCCCGCACGTCGCCTGCGGCTACAAGCACAACAGCCGTGCCTTACAGCCGCTGCGGCATCGGGTTCGGAACACCCCCGTCTTCACGGGGAGCAAATCAAACCTGCACCCGGCTCCGCACCGCTTCAACGATCTCGGCGATCGCCTCGTCACGGGGCACGCCGTTCTTCTGCTCGCCGTTGCGGTAGCGGAACGACACCGCGCCCGCCTCGACGTCGTCGTTGCCCGCGATCAGCATGAACGGCACCTTGGTCTTCTGCGCGTTGCGGATCTTCTTCTGCATCCGGTCGTCCGAGGTGTCCACGTCCACCCGGACGCCGTGCTTCTTCAGCTCCGCCGCGACCTCCTGCAGGTACGGCACGTGCTCGTCGGTGATCGGGATGCCGGTGACGGTGACCGGGGCCAGCCACGGCGGCATCGCGCCCGCGTAGTGCTCCAGCAGCACCGCGAAGAACCGCTCGATCGAGCCGAACAGCGCCCGGTGGATCATGACCGGCCGCTGCCGCGAGCCGTCCGCCGAGGTGTACTCGAGGTCGAAGCGCTCCGGCAGGTTGAAGTCCAACTGGATGGTGGACATCTGCCAGGTCCGGCCGATCGCGTCGCGCGCCTGGACCGAGATCTTCGGGCCGTAGAAGGCCGCGCCGCCCGGGTCCGGCACCAGCGGGAGGCCCTGCTTCTCGGCCACGCCCGCCAGGACGGCGGTGGCTTCCTCCCAGTCCGAATCCGTGCCGACGAACTTCTCCGGGTCCTTGGTGGACAGTTCCAGGTAGAAGTCGTTCAGGCCGTAGTCGCGCAGCAGGTCGAGGACGAAGGTGAGGGTGCGGTCCAGCTCCTCGGCCATCTGCTCGCGGGTGCAGTAGATGTGCGCGTCGTCCTGGGTGAAGCCGCGGGCCCGGGTCAGACCGTGCACCACGCCGGACTTCTCGTACCGGTAGACCGTCCCGAACTCGAAGAGGCGCAGCGGGAGTTCGCGGTAGGAGCGGCCGCGCGCGTCGAAGATCAGGTTGTGCATCGGGCAGTTCATGGGCTTGAGGTAGTAGTCCGTGCCCTCGTCGAGCTGCATGGGGGGGTACATGCCGTCGGCGTACCAGTCGAGGTGGCCGCTGGTCTCGAACAGCTTCCCCTTGGTGGCGTGGGGGGTGTAGACGAACTCGTAGCCCTCCTCCTCGTGCCGCTTGCGCGAGTAGTCCTCCATGGTGCGGCGGATGATGCCGCCCTTGGGGTGGAAGACGGCGAGGCCGGAGCCGATCTGCTCGGGGACGGAGAACAGGTCGAGTTCGGTGCCGAGCTTGCGGTGGTCGCGCTTGGCGGCCTCCTCGAGGAAGTCGAGGTGGGCCTTGAGCTCGTCCTTGGTGGGCCACGCGGTGCCGTAGAGGCGCTGCAGCATGGGGTTGCGCTCGCTGCCGCGCCAGTACGCGGCGGCGGAGCGCATCAGCTTGAAGGCCGGGATGTGCCGGGTGCTGGGCAGGTGCGGGCCGCGGCAGAGGTCGCCCCAGCAGAGCTCGCCGGTCTTCGGGTCGAGGTTGTCGTAGATGGTGAGCTCGCCGGCGCCGACCTCGACGTCCGCGCCCTCGCCGGCGGTGGCGGCGGAGCCCTTGAGGCCGATCAGTTCGAGCTTGTAGGGCTCCTTGGCGAGTTCCTCGCGGGCGGCCTCGTCGGTGACCACGCGGCGGGAGAACTTCTGCCCGCGCTTGATGATCTCCTGCATGCGCTTCTCGATGACCTTGAGGTCGTCCGGCTGGAACGGCCGCTCGACGTCGAAGTCGTAGTAGAAGCCGTCCCGGACCGGCGGGCCGATGCCGAGCTTGGCCTCGGGGAAGACCTGCTGGACGGCCTGGGCCATCACGTGCGCGGTGGAGTGCCGCAGGATGTCGAGGCCGTCGGGGCTGGAGATCTCGACCGGCTCGACCTCGTCGCCGTCCTGGACGGCGTAGGCGAGGTCCTTGAGCTGGCCGCCGACCCGGGCGGCGATCACGGCGCGGTCGTCGGCGAAGAGCTCGGCGGCCGTAGTGCCCGTGGTCACCACGCGCTCTTCCCGATCGGGTTCGCGGTTGATGATGATCCGGACGTCCGTCACCGGTCTCTCCTGACGTTCTGGCTACTGTGGCGCAGCACGACGCTGCGTTGTGCATGGTACCGAGCCGGGCCGCGTCCCCGTCGCCACGGCCCGGCGGGCCGTCCGGTGATGGTTCGGTCACGTTCCGCGACAGTGCGGGCGGCGGGCACGGTTGACCGTCCGTCAAGTGCGGTATCACTTGAGCACGGCGCGGCCGCTGCACCGGTCCTCGGTGGCAGCGGCGCCCGGTTGAGGACCGTGCGGCGTCTGAGGGGGCGTCATGCAGCAGATCCGTTCCTGGCACTTCGGCCCGTTGGCGTCCTTCGACACCGAGACCACGGGTGTCGACGTCGAGCGGGACAGAATCGTTTCGGCCAGCCTGGTGGTGCAGTCCGCACCCGGCGGGGCGGTCGCCGTCCGCGACTGGCTGGCGAATCCGGGCGTCCCGATCCCGGAGCCGGCCCGCGCCGTGCACGGCATCTCGGACGAGCGGGTGCGGGCGCACGGCCGCCCGCCGCGCGCGGTCGCGGTGGAGGTGGCGCTCGCACTGGCGGAGCAGTCCCGGGCCGGGGTGCCGCTGGTGGTGATGAACGCCCCGTACGACCTGACGCTGCTGGACCGGGAGTTGCGCCGGCACGGGGCGGGTTCGCTGGCCGAGGTGCTGGGCGGGGCGGAGCTGCTGGTGCTCGACCCCCGGGTGCTGGACAAGCAGCTGGACCGCTACCGCAAGGGCCGCCGCACGCTGACCGACCTGTGCGCGCACTACGGCGTCCCGCTGGTGGGCGCGCACGACGCGGCGGCGGACGCGCTGGCCTCGCTGGAGCTGGTCCGCGCGGTGGCCGTCCGGTACGAGGCGCGGCTGGCCGGGCTGACGCCCGCCGAGCTGCACCTGCGGCAGGCGGTCTGGTACGCGGCGCAGGCGCGCGGTCTGGAGCGCTGGTTCGAGCGCTCGGGCTCGCCGGAGCGGGTGGACACCGCCTGGCCGCTGCGCCCGGCCCGCTGCCGCTGCGGCGAGCGCCTGGAGCCGGGCCACGCCTGCGGGTTGGCGGCCTGACGGTCCGTCCGGTGCGGGGAACGCCGAAGGCCCCGACCTGGTGGTCGGGGCCTTCGGTTGGTGCGCGGTGGGCGATACTGGGATCGAACCAGTGACCCCTTCGGTGTGAACGAAGTGCTCTCCCGCTGAGCTAATCGCCCGGGCAACGAGAAGAACTGTAGCACCACTTGGGCCCCGGCTCCCAATCCGTTCCCCCGGCGCTCCGCCAGTTCCCCTGCGCGGCACGACTGTTGAATGCGCGTCAGCAGTTCGGCGGAGTACGCCGGAAAAGACACAGGGCCCCGACCTGATAAACAAGTCGGAGCCCTGCACCTTTGCATTCCGGTGGGCGATACTGGGATCGAACCAGTGACCCCTTCGGTGTGAACGAAGTGCTCTCCCGCTGAGCTAATCGCCCGGGTGCAGGGAAAACATTACCCCATCGGCGGGGGTGCTCCGAACACCCCGGCCCGCCGCCGCACCGCCGCCCGCCCGCCCGGCCCCGACCAGCGCGGTCGACCGGCCCCGGGGGCCCGGGCGGTGCGCCGGACGGGCCGCCGGGGGCAGGTTCGTGCGTTCCTCCAGACCCCCGGCGGCCGGCTCCGGTGCGACCGCCGGTAATGCCCTGCCGTTACCGGCCCGCGGCCCGTCCGGCCGGGCCGCCCGAACGATTCCGCAATGCGCCGGAAGGGGTACGACTCGCACCGGAATCGGGACAGACGGGTTTACACCGGGCTTTCAGGTGGGATGGTCCGTTCGCCGACGTGCGATTCCCCGAGCGCACACTGAGCGAAAGGCCCTGGCGCTTATGAACACCACGGTCAGCTGCGAGCTGCACCTGCGCCTCATCGTGTCCAGCGAGTCGTCACTGCCCGTCCCCGCGGGCCTGCGCTACGACACTGCCGACCCCTATGCCGTGCATGCGACGTTCCACACCGGAGCAGACGAGACCGTGGAGTGGGTGTTCGCCCGCGACCTCCTCGCGGAGGGGCTGCACCGACCGACCGGTACCGGCGACGTCCGGGTGTGGCCGTCGCGCAGCCACGGTCAAGGCGTGGTTTGCATCGCCCTGAGCTCTCCGGAAGGAGAGGCACTGCTGGAGGCCCCGGCCCGGGCGCTTGAGTCCTTCCTCAAGCGGACGGACGCCGCGGTCCCACCCGGCACCGAACACCGTCACTTCGACCTCGACCGGGAGCTGTCCCACATCCTCGCCGAGAGCTGAACACCCCAGACCGAGATACGGCCCGCCGTCGCGCGGCGGCGGGATCGCCTCGCTGCGCACCGTCCTACTCGGGGGCACGGTCGCAGTTCGCAGCCGCCCACCGCGGCCTCGGGGTCCGGCCCCGGGTGTCCCCTCCCACCGGAGCGGACGCCCGGGGCTCAGCTGTGCCCGGAGCCGGGCCGCCGCCGGGCCCGGACTGCGCGTACCGGCCCCGGCGGCGGCCCGGGCCGGTAGAGTCGGCCCGCGATGACCGACGCGGCGGCCCACCGGCCGTCGCCGCGTGAGGAGCCCCCACGTGCTGATCACCCATGACACCGAGTGCGCGCTGAGCATCCTGGTGGAGCTGCTGAACACGGCGCCCGAGGCGTGCGGCAGCGAGCAGCTGCCCGACGTGGCGGCGCTGAGCGGCTTCGTGGTCCGGCAGGAGATCAGCGAGATCGACTCGCTCGGCCCGGCGGACCTGGCCGCGGTGCACGAGCTGCGCGCCCGGCTGCGCGAGGTGTTCGCCGCCGAGTCGGTGGAGCAGGCGGCCGGGCTGGTGAACACCCTGGTCGCCGAGGCCGGCACCACGCCCCGGCTGACCAACCACGACCACCACGGGTGGCACATCCACTACTTCGCCCCGCACGCCGCGGTGGGCCGGCACCTGGCGGCCGAGCTGGGCATGGCGCTGGCCTTCATCGTGATGGCGGGCGAACTGGAGCGGCTGCGCCGCTGCGAGGCGCCGGGCTGCGCCCGGGTCTTCGTCGACCTGTCCCGGAACCGCTCGCGCCGCTACTGCGACAGCCGGACCTGCGGCAACCGGCTGCACGTCGCCGCGTACCGGGCCCGGCAGCGCTCGGCCGAGGCGGTGCCCGCGGCCGGGCACTGACCTGGGAGACTGGGGGGCATGAGCGATTCCCCCCTCCCCCGCGTCGAGTTCTGGTGCGACCTGCTGTGCCCCGACTGCCGTACCGCCCTGGACGACGTCCGGGCGCTGCGGGAGCGGTTCGGCGACGCGCTGACCGTGGAGCTGCGGCACTTCCCGTTGGAGAAGCACAAGTACGCGTACCCGGCGGCGGAGGCCGCGGCCGAGGCCTTCGAGCAGGGCCGGGGCTGGGAGTTCGCGGAGGCGGTGCTGGAGCGGCTGGAGGAGGTCGAGCGCGGCGGGGCCCCGGTGCTGGTGGAGATCGCCGCCTCGGTCGGGGTGGACGCGGAGGAGGTCGACACCGCGCTGATCGACGGCCGGCACATGCTGTGGGTGGACGCGGACGTGGCCGAGGGCCGGGCGATCGGCGTCAAGGGCACGCCGACGTACGTGGTGGCGGGGACGCGGCTGGACGGCGGGCAGTCCCAGGAGGGGCTGCGCGAGCGGATCGTGGAGCTGCTGGGCGGCTGAGGCCGGGGCGCTCCGGAGCGGCGGTTCGGACCGGCGGTTCAGAGCAGCGGTTCAGAGCAGCGGTTTGGCGAGTACCCGCCGGGTGGGCCGGTAGCCGAGCGAGTCGTACAGGGCGAGGGCCGGGGTGTTGTCGCTGAACACGTTGAGGCCGAGGTCCCGGACGCCGGCCGCCCGGCAGGCGTGCTCGGCGAGGTGCATCAGGGTGCGGCCGTGGCCGCGGCCGCGGTGTTCGGGGGCGACCTCGACCAGCATCACCCAGGCCAGTAGGCGGCCGTCCGGGAGGACGTCCTGGCGCAGGGCGACCCAGAGGCTGCCGAGCACCCGGCCGTCGGGGTCGAGCAGGTGGCGCAGCGCGGTGTCGGGGGTGGCGGGGCCGGCCGGGAGGGCCCGGTGGTGGTCGTGGGCGGCCCGTTCGGCGGCTTCGGCGGGGGTGGCGCCGGCGGCGGTCAGGCGTTCCCGGTAGGCGGCGACGGAGGCGTCGCGCCAGGCGGGGTACTCGGCGGGGCCGATCGGACGGTGCGTCAGTTCCGTTGGCAGCGGAGGGGGTTGGTCGTCGAGCCGCTTGGCGAGGTTGCGCATCGTCTCGGTGTAGCCGAGGGCGCGGGCGAGTCGCAGGGCGGGTTCGGCGTCGGCGGGGACGGTGACGTCGATCCGGCCGCAGCCCCAGGAGCGGAGCACCTCCTCGGCGGCGAGGGCGCCGACGGTGGCCCGGCCGCGCCGGTGGCCTTCGCGGACCTCGAGTTCGGCGATGGAGCCGACCCGGGTGCCGCCGCGGGCGGGGGTGGCGCTGGTCCGCAGGCCGCCGACCGGGCGGCCGTTCACCATGATCCGCCAGCGCCGCGTCCGTCCCCCGTCCGCGCCGGCCTCCTCGGGGCCCTCGGGCCGCAACGTGGTGGTCATACCGGCGGTGTTCCCCTTGGCCGGGCGCTTGTACCGCCGCCGGAACGACGCGGGGCCCGGTGGGGGCAGCTGGCGAACAGTGCGCCCACCTGCCCGGCGGTCAGGGTGTACGGGTACATCCGGACGTCGCTCACGGCGCCGTGGGCCTGGTTGTCGATGGCGTACTCGCAGGTGCCGGCCGGGTCGAGGCCGGTGGAGGTGCTCAGCACCGGGGTGGGGCCGGTCTGTCAGGTGCTGCCCGCACTGTCCTCGGCCTGCACGCAGAGGAGGTCGGTGCCCCCGTGGGTGGCGATGACGCCGGGGATCTGACTGCCCGTCGGCATCGCGCCGCCGCAGTGCCAGGAGCCGTCGGCGATCTGCGAGTCCCGGCCCCGGCGCGGGCAGGCCGGGCCGGAGGTGTTCGGGCCGGACGGGTTGGGTTCGGTGACGGTGATCGGGACGGCGCCGCTCCGGCCCGTGCAGATCTGCGGGGTCCGGCCGTTGCCGGACGGCACGGTGGCGCGGTGAGCCGTCCGCGTCGCCCGAGGAGCTCTACGAGGAGGCGGCCGAGGGCATCGCGGACCGCTTCGAGCCCAGCCCGCTGGTCACCGCGTTCCGCGAGCGGCTGACCCTGGGGCGGCCCGGGAGCGAGGAGTCGCTGGAGGAGCAGGAGGACCTGTCGCGGTTCGTCCTGCTCACTCTGTCCCACGGCCGGGCCGACACGTTCCCGACCGTCGTCGAACCGGCCCTGTCCTGTGGGCTGACCGGCTACGACCCGCAGACCGGTGAGGCGATCGACGGGGACCGACCCCGGTGGGTCGGCGCGTGCCGACCCACCGGGGTCACGCGTTCAGCGGGCCCGGCCGACCGGGTCGCGGTCCTGGGCGGCCCGGGCAGCGAAGGTGTCCATGGCCTTGCGGGTGACCGGGCCGGGGCCGGGGAGTTCGCGGTCGTCGATCCGGGTGACGGCCTGGACGTCGCGCAGGGTGGAGGTCAGGAAGACCTCCTCGGCGTCGGCGAGGGCCTCGAACGGGAGGTCGGCCTCCTCGGCGCCCGTCCAGTCGACGACCAGGCGGCGGGTGATGCCGGCCAGGCAGCCGGAGGCGAGGGTCGGGGTGAGCAGGCGGCCGTCGAGGACGACGAAGACGTTGGAGCCGGTGCCCTCGCAGAGCAGGCCCGCGGTGTTGGCGAACAGCGCCTCGGAGGCGCCGGCCCGGTGCGCGGCGGCGAGCGCGACCACGTTCTCGGCGTAGGAGGTGGTCTTCAGCCCGGCGACGGCGGAGTGCTCGTTGCGGCGCCACGGCACGGTGACCACGGCGGTGGTGTCGGGGCGGGGCTTGGCGGTGCCGAGGGCGACGACCAGGCTGGGGCCGCTGTCGCCGCGCTCGGAGCCGAGCGGGGAGGTGCCGCCGGTCCAGGTGATCCGCAGGCGGCCGAGCGGCAGCGGCTTGGCGGCCAGGACGGCGGCGCAGGCCGCGCGGACCTCGTCGTGGTCGGGGTCGGGCAGGCCCAGGCCGCGGGCGGAGCGGGTCAGGCGGTCGAGGTGGCGGGTGAGGGCGAAGAGTGCGCCGTCCTCGGCCTTGACGGTCTCGAAGACGCCGTCGCCGACGGTGAGTCCGTGGTCGAGGACGGAGATCGCGGCGTCGTCCTCGGCGGTGAGGGTTCCGTTGACCCAGATCATCGGCGGGTTGCTCCTAGCGGGGTGCGGTCGGTCGAGCGGGGCGCGGTCGGTCGAGCGGGCGGTCAGTCGAGCGGGCGGTCGGGGGTGCCGCTGGAGGCTATCGCCACCAGTCGGGCGGCCTTGAGTTCGGTCTCCTGCCACTCGCGCTCGGGGTCGGAGCCCCAGGTGATGCCCGCCCCGGTGCCGAACCTGAGCACGGGCGGGGCGCCGGCCGGGCGCTCGATCCAGAAGCTGCGGATGCCGACGGCGAGTTCGGCCTCGCCGCGGTCGGCGTCGACCCAGCCGAGGGCGCCGCAGTAGGGGCCGCGGGGGGCGGTCTCCAGGGCCCGGATGATCCGCAGGGCGCTGCTCTTGGGGGCGCCGGTGACGGAGCCGGGCGGGAAGGTCGCGGCGAGCAGTTCGGCCCAGCCGGCGTCCGCCCGCAGTCGGCCCTCGACGGTGGAGACCAGGTGGACCAGGCCGGGGTGCTTCTCGACCGCGCACAGGTCGGGGACGGTGACGGTGCCGGTGTCGCAGACCCGGCCGAGGTCGTTGCGGACCAGGTCGACGATCATCACGTTCTCGGCGTGGTCCTTGTCCAGCAGGTCGGCCTCGGTGCGGCCGGTGCCCTTGATCGGGCCGGAGCGGACGGTGCGGCCGCGCCGGCTCAGGTAGAGCTCGGGCGAGGCGGTGGCGATCTCGACGCCGTGCTCGGGCAGGCGAATCGTTCCTGCGTACGGCGCGGGGTTGTGGGCGGCGAGCAGCCCGGTGAGGGCGTCGATGTCGCTGAACTCCGGGTCGGGCAGCGGCGCGCTCAGCACCCGGCAGAGGTTGGCCTGGTAGACCTCGCCGGCCGCGATGTGCTCCCGGACCCGGCGGACGCCCGCGCGGTACGCCTCGGCGTCGAGGGAGCTGCGCCAGTGCGCCGGGTCGGGTCCGCGCCAGCGCCCGGTGGCGGGCGGGGCCGGGTCGGGGCGGACGTCGGCGAACCGGGCGCAGGTGAGCCGGCCCTCGAAGTCGTGGGCGACGGCCCAGAATCCGCCGCGGTCGAGGGCGGCCGGGTCGTGGGTGACCTCGCGCAGGCCGGTGGCGAGGCGTCCGGCGAAGCGGGCCATCGGCTGGTGCGGGCTGAGCGGGGCGGTGCGGCCGGACACGGTTCTCCTGCACGGATTTCGGTGCTGCCCGGGCCCCGCGCGCGGCGCGGGGACGGGCCCCGGGGGATCGCCCCGGTACCGGAAAGTCTAGGTCGGGGGCCTGCCGGAACGCCCGGGGCGACCCCGCGGGTCCGGCATCCGGCGGCCACCCCCGCGCCACGCTGCGGGAACGGATTTTTCAGCTGGGCCGGGCATCCGCTAGAGTTCAACACGTCGCCAGGGAGCGCAGCCGGGAAAACCGGAGGGGCCCGCTGGAAGACAGGCGGACGTGGCTCAGTTGGTAGAGCATCACCTTGCCAAGGTGAGGGTCGCGAGTTCGAATCTCGTCGTCCGCTCGATGGGAAACAGGGTAAGATCGTTTCCCGGAGTTGCCTGGTGGAGTGGCCGAGAGGCGAGGCAACGGCCTGCAAAGCCGTGTACACGGGTTCAAATCCCGTCTCCACCTCCAAGGGGAAGCACCCGGTTCCGACCGGTTCGATTCCTCCCCGCGCGATTAGCTCAGCGGGAGAGCACTACCTTGACACGGTAGGGGTCACTGGTTCAATCCCAGTATCGCGCACCGGCCTTCGGGCCCCGGTCCGCACGGATCGACCCGCGCGATTAGCTCAGCGGGAGAGCACTACCTTGACACGGTAGGGGTCACTGGTTCAATCCCAGTATCGCGCACTCGGAACGCTCCTCGAGGCTTCCGGCGCACCCGCGCGATTAGCTCAGCGGGAGAGCACTACCTTGACACGGTAGGGGTCACTGGTTCAATCCCAGTATCGCGCACCACAGTTGAGAGCCGCCGTCCGGTTTCGGACGGCGGCTCTCGGCGTTCGCGGGGCGCGGAGCAGGGCGGCACCGGGAGAGGCGGCAGGGGGTGCCGGGAGAAAGCGGTGGCAGGGAAAGCGCGGGGGGGAAAGAGCGGTGGCCGGGAACGGCACGCCCTCACCGACGTGTCGTTCCCGGCCATCCTGGGGGCCGGAGCTGCAGCCATGCTCCTCACCTCGTCCGTCCACGACTGGTGAGGACTGCTCCGGCCGGCGCGATCCCTACCCCATGCGGGATCAGCGCCCGATCAGGTCGGCGACGGCCTTGGTCTGCGTCGCCAGTTGGTCCCACGCGCCGAACAGGGCCATCAGCAGGACTGCGCAGGGGAGCACGATCGCCAGGGCGACCATCGGGTGCCGGGTCTCCGCGTCGGGGAGGGGCCGGCGGCGAAGGGCTCTGCTGAGCGGTGCCATGGTGCGGTGCTCCTGCCGGGCTGTGGTGCTGCGGTCGGGTCGGTGGGTGGTGCTCGGTCGGTGCGGGGGCGGGTTTCTCGGGGGACGAGCGGGGCCCGCCCTCGCTGTGAACAACGTTAGGCGGCAGGGCTTTCGGGGGCGTCATGCCCGCGTACCGTTCCCGGCGCCTCCGCTGGTAGGAGGAGCGGCCCGGTGGCGTACTCCTGGAGGCGGAGGCGGGGGCCCGGCCACCCTGACGCCAACCCTGAGGGCGGCCCCTGGGGGGCGGCTCGACCGGGGCTGGGGCGACGGGGTCTGACGGTGCGTCGGGCGCCGCGGAGGTGCCGTCCGGGCCGTGGTCGCGGTGGGTCCGGTGGCGGGTTCCGGGCAGCGGCGGGCAGCGGGCGGGGCTCATATCCGACAATCCCACCGGCGGTTCGCGTGTTGCGTGTCGACGTGCGACCGCTACCAGTCCGTAAGCTGTCCCGAGACGGTTGTCTGACGGCGCCCCGGACGGACGGGGCCGCACCCCAAGGGTCGAGAGAACGGGAACGGGTACGGGCGGATGGCAATGATGCGGCTGCGGCGTGAGGACCCCCGCATCGTCGGCCCGTACCGGCTGCACCGGCGGCTCGGCGCGGGCGGGATGGGCGTGGTCTACCTCGGCTCGGACCGCAAGGGGCAGCGGGTCGCGCTGAAGCTGATCCGGGCCGAGCTGGCCGAGGACGCCGAGTTCCGGACCCGTTTCGCCCGGGAGATCGCCGCCGCCTCGCGGATCCGCGGCGGCTGCACGGCCCGGGTGGTGGGGTCCGACATCGAGGCCGACCGGCCGTGGCTGGCCACCGCGTACGTGCCCGGGCCCTCGCTGTACAAGCAGGTCTCCGACGAGGGGCCGATGGCCTGGCCGGAGGCGGCCCGGATCGGCGCGGCGCTGGCCGACGGGCTGGTGAAGGTGCACGAGGCGGGGGTGGTGCACCGGGACTTGAAGCCGTCCAACATCCTGCTCTCCCCCAAGGGCCCGCGGATCATCGACTTCGGCATCGCCTGGTCGCGCGGCGCGTCCACGCTGACGCACGTCGGCACCGCGGTGGGCTCGCCGGGCTTCCTGGCGCCCGAGCAGGTGCGCGGCGCGGCCGTCACGCCCGCCACCGACGTGTTCGCGTTCGGGGCGACGCTGGCCTTCGCGCTGACCGGGGAGTCGCCGTTCGGGTCGGGGGCGTCCTCCGAGGTGATGCTGTACCGGGTGGTGCACGAGGAGCCGGACCTGACGGGCATTCCGCCGGTGCTGGCCCCGCTGGTGCGGGCCTGCCTGGCCAAGGAGCCCGCCGAGCGCCCGCCCGCGGCCGCGCTGCACGAGCGCCTCAGCGAGCTGGCCGCGCGCGGCGGCGACCGCCCGGGCCGGGCCGAGGGCGGCCGCGCCGAGGCCGGTCGGGGCGCGGCGGGCCGGGCCGAGGAGCGGGTGGCGGAGGGCGCGGGCGCGGCGGCGGGTGCCGAGCGGCGGGCCGTGCCGGGTGCGGGGCGGCGGCCGGAGTCCCGGGCCGAGGCGGCGGCCGCGGTGCGCGCCGGGGCCCGCCCGGAGGTCCGGGACGGGCGTCCTGACGGTGCGTCGGCCCTCCGGCCGCCCGCCGCCGGGGGGCCGGCCGCGATGCCCCGGCAGGACGTCCGTCCGGAGGGGCGGCCGGAGGGCCGTCCCGCCGGGCGTCCGGCGGGTGCCGGGCCGCGCCGCCCCGCCCGGGACGGCGACACGGTGCGCGAGCGGCGCCCGGCCGGGCGGGAGCGCACGCCGGTGCCGGGCCGCGACCGCACTCCCCCGCCCGGGCGCACCCCGCACCCGACGCTGGGCGGGCGGCCGACGGCCCGTCAGCGGCTGCTGCGCCAGCGCCTGGTGGTGTTCGTCACCGTCACGCTGGGCGTGGCGCTGGCCATCGCGGTGGCGCAGGGCTGCGAGAACCGGGACGCGCGGGGCGTGGCGCCGCTGCCCTCGGTGACCGCGCCGGGGCCGGACGCGGGGGCGACGCTGTCGGTGGACGGCGCGTCGGTCCGCGGCGGGGCGGGCCTGGGCCCGTCGCTGGGCGGCCAGCCGCAGGTCGACTGGCCGAACCTGAGCTACCCGGACCCGGCGGGCGGTCCGACGATCCGGCTGCGCGACGGCCGGGGGACGGGCGCGGGGGCCCCGGTCTCGCTCTCGGCCGTGCTGCCGGCCCGCTACCGGGACGCGCAGGCCGCGCTGGTGGTGCTGCGCCGGGTCGAGGGCTCGGTCCCGGTCGACCTGGTGCAGTTGTACGGCTTCACCGGCGACGCGCCGGTGCTGATCGCGGACCGCGCCTCCACCGCCAACCCGGAGGCCGGCGCGGTCTGGCGGGTCGAGAACGGCGCCCTGATCCGCGAGGAGCGGGTCGACCGCACCGGCGCGGTCTCCTCGACCCGCTACACCGTCCGCCCGGACGGCGGCCTGGAGGAGTCCTGGCCGGGCGCGGGCGTCTCCGGCTCGGCGAGCTGACGGCCCCGGCGGGCCGACGCCTCGCCGCTCCCGGCGGGCGGTGACGTGCTGTCAGTGGGCGGCGGCAGCATGTGCGCATGATGTGGACGACCGATGCGATGCACGTCGCGTACTGCCAGTACTTCCTGTACGGGCCGGAGCTGCCGGCGGGCTGGGACGGGCACGCCTTGGACCGGCTGTTCCACGGGAACGGGGTGGCGGCGGGGTGCCCGGACCACCTGACGGTGCTGTGCGGGACGCACACGGGGCTGATCCGGCTGGGGGTGGAGCGGTGCGCGGTGCGGCCGCCGGAGCCGGGGCCGGAGTGGGAGAGCGCGGTGGAGCTGTCGCTGTACAGCAGCGGGGAGTTGCGGCTGCGGGCCTGGGACGGGGTGGAGGTCGCGGCGGCCGGGAACCTGGCGCACGCCGGGCGGGGCTGGTACCGGGTGCGGGTGCAGACCCGGGGCCGGGACCGGGGGCGGGAGGCCGACACGGCGGCCCGCCCGGTGGAGGAGCACCGGTTGGCGGTGTGGCCCGCTCCCCCGGAGCCCGACCTGGTGCTGCGGGTCGGCGACCTGACGGGCCGTCGGCACCACGACCCGCGGCGGCCCGCGCCGCAGCCGATCCGGCCCCCGGCGACGCGCCGGGCGGCGTAGCAGGGCGGCGCGGCCGGTGGTTCGCGCCGTTCGGCGGCGGGCCCCGGGCGACGGACGTCCCCGGCCGTCGGACAATGGTGCCACCGTGTGCCGGTTCCGGCGGCGGGCGGCGCGAGCGGGAGGTGCGGGGACGATGGGCCTGGTGGCGGGGCAGCGGGTCGGGCTGGCCGAGGATCTGGTGCTGGGCGAGGTGTCGTCCGCCGGTGCGGACGGGGCGGCGGCCGGGGTGCTGCTGCTGGGGGCCGGGACCGGCGGCGTGGTGGAGCGGGTCCGGGAGGTGCCGCCGCCCGCAGAGGTCCGCGAGTACGAGCGGCTGCGGGCGCTGTTCGAGGACTACGGGCACACCATGCCGGTGGAGAGCCTGCGCCGCCTGGAGGCGGAGATCGCCGAACTGGAGCCGCACTGGCGGGAGTTCACCGCCCGGGGCCCGCAGGTCGCGGTCCGGGTCAGGTTCGACAACGGCTTCGTGCTGGTGGACGCGGATCCGGCGGTGCTGGCCGCGTCCTGAGCTGCCGTCAGAACCGCTCGGACTCGTCCCAGGCGTACCAGCCGTCGCCGAGCGGGCGGTAGCGCGCCGGGTGGTCGGCGGGCCCGCCGGCGGGGAAGTAGGCGTAGCCGTGGCCGCCGAACGTCCCGGCGCCGGCGATCCGCAGTCTGACGCCGCCGTCGACCAGTTCGGTGCCGGCCAGGGCGTACCCGCCGACGGAGTGCGCGGGCGGGCCGCCGGCCAGGCTCTGCCGGGCGTAGGCCGTGTTTTAGGTAGGCGTTGGCGTGCGGCTTTGGCGGGTGGAGGCGGCTGCGGAGGTCGACCTTCTCGTCCGTACCCCGTGCGGCCTGGGCACCTGGCCGGACGCGGGCGGTGTCGTCCTTGCCGGCGGCCTGACGAGGATGACCGAGTCTGACGCGGCGAGGCATGAAGAGGCGTCGAGGCCGGGATGTGCACGACTGTTGAGGTGCACGGCGCGCCAGTTCACTCGAACGAGTGAACTGGTCGATGGGGGTGACGGAGGGTGGCGGCGCACGCAACAATCATCCCGACCAAGATCAGCTTGCGGCGGGCATCGCCGCGTCCCCTGGTCGCCCCGCCACGAAAGGTCTTCCATGAGTTGGGGCGAAGCCCTGATCCAGATCGTCTCGGTTGCCGGAGCGTACGTCGGCCCGGTCATCGTGTGACACGCCGACCGCAGGAACGCGCCGGGGAAGTGGCAGTCACCAGCCCAAGAACCCGGTCGTGTTCCAGGTGGGCCTGGAGGCAGGGGCCTCCCCAGGCCCACGTCTCTGCTGAGGCGGGAGATTCCCGCATGATCACCGGAAGGGTGGAAACCACCCCGTGACAGAGAGCATCCTGGCGTTCTTCGAATCACTCCTGCCGATCGTCGGCCCGCTCACCGGCGCCTTCGGCTGACCGTGCTTGCGCTGTACGGGCGGGCGGTACCGGAAGAGCCACCGGCCGGTGCCGCCGGCCCGCGCAGTGCCGCATCCACCCGGCCGCTCGTTCGCCGGGGCGCCTCGGCCCCGTCGGGCCGAACCGGGCAGGCCCCTGCCCCCGTAGTCCCGATCGGTCTGAGGAGCTCACCCCTTGCGCATGCGAATGTTCGCCGCTTCGGCCGCCGTCGGCGGCCTGGTCCTGTTGGTGGCCGCGGCCCCCGCGCAGGCCGCACCCGTGCCCGGCGGCTACACGATCACGGTGGCCCACTCCGGCAAGTGCCTGGACATCCGGAACTCGTCCACGGCCGACGGCGCGGTCCTGGTGCAGAACCGGTGCGACGGCCGCCCGTCCCAACGGTTCACCCTCATCGCCCGCACCGGCGCACCCGACCAGTCCTTCCTCCAGACCTTCGCCGGCAAGTGCCTGACCCGCAGCGGCAACTACAACTCGACCGTCCCGGTGACGCAGCAGCCCTGCGTCGACAACCCCGTCCAGTGGCTGCGCATCCGCGTCGGCCACCCGTGGCCGGGCGAGAGCATCTTCACGGTCGACAAGTCCGGGGAGAGCAGTTTCTCCTTCCACGTCGACCAGGCCGGCACCGCCGACGGGGCAGCCGTCATCACCCACCCCGCCAACGGCTGGGGGCAGGGGTCCCGCAACGACACCTTCGCCTTCCAGCCCGCCTGACAGTTGCCGGCCGAGCCCCGCGGGCCACTCCCGGCAGGGGCGTCCGCTCACGGGTCGCTCGGCGACCATCGCAGGGGCGTCCGCTCACGGGTCGCTCGGCGACCATCGCGCGAGCGGACGCCCCACCGGACCGCGCGGCCGTCCACCACACCCCGTCCGTAGATCTGTTGAGGAGTTTTCATCTGATGGCCCGTCAGTTCCTGTTTCCAGCCGTCCGGCGTGCCGCGATCCTCGCGGCTGCCGTCGGCGCGGCCTTCGCCGCCACCGCCCTGTGGCTCCAGCCCTCTTCGTCCTGCCCGGCCGGCGGCGCCTGCGCCCCGGCCGCCGACGTGCGCTCGGTGACGCTGGCCGACTCCGCCTACAACTCCTGGACCCTCGATCTCGACATCGCGGTCCTGCGGCTCAAGACGACCCTGGCCGTCTGAGGAACGTCGCGGCGGTGGCACGTCCGTGCCGCCGCCGCGACGGGGCAGCCATGCCGGCCGGGGCCGTGCGGGCCCCGGCGGTCAGCCGACGGCGGGGGCGGTGCGCTTGCCGCGGACCAGGAAGACCGCGACGAGCGAGAAGACGATCATCAGGATCGTGACCAACGAGGCGAGGAGTGACCATGCTCCGCTCTGCCCGGTGACGGCCTCGTCCAGCCCGCCGCTGGCCAGGAACGTGGTCGGGTCGGTCAAGGCGTGCAGGACGATCGCCGCCCAGATGGTGCCGGTGACCCGCATGGTGAGGTACATGCACACGCCGAAGCCGAAGGTGTAGACGAGGGTGACCAGCACCGTGCTCGCCTTCATCCCGGACAGCAGGTTGACCATGTGCATGAGCGCGAACAGGAGCGAGGACACCCCCATCACGAACCGCTCCGAGCGGCCCGCGCCGCGCAGCATCTGCACCACCAGGCCGCGTGTCATGAGTTCCTCGGCCAGGCCCACGCAGACCCCGAGCAGGGCGAGGAGGGCGATCTGCTCCGCCCGCCAGCTGCTCCAGTCGGTGGCCGCGGCGTGGCCGACGATCGCGACGATCACCAGCACGGGGCCCGCCCACATCCAGGGCCGGCGCCCCGTCACGTCCTGCCGGCCGAAGACCCGGCCCAGCCAGCCGATGGAGGCGGTGAAGCCCACCAGGGTCACTGCGCCGACCGCGATCGGCAGCACCAGGGCGAAGAAGATGCTGGCACCGGTCGACAGGAGGTCGTCCTTGTCCACCTCGTCACCGAAGACGGCGCCCAGGACCAGGCCGACCAGCAGGTAGTAGGCCAGATAGGCGACGGTCACCACCACGGCCTTCCACACCGTCGGCCGCTCGAAGAAGCCCCTCCACCGAACAACCGCAACCCCGTCGGCGCGCTGCACCATCACATACCCAATCAAATCTGCAATTTCGGACCATTAAACGATAAGCGAGCAATCAACCCTTGGCCCTCAAACCGGATGTGACCTTCCACCGGACTCCCGGCCGCCCTGCGCCATGCGGCGCACCATCCGAACCCGCGGCCGCGGTCCGCAACGCCCGCGAGCAGACGGAGCCGCCCCGCGTCACAGCCACTGGTGAATCGCCGCGACCTGGACCGTCGCCTCGAAACGGCAGGCCAGCTTCTCGTACCGCGTCGCGACGGCCCGGTGCTGCTCGAGGCGACTGATCCCGCACTCCACCGCGTGACGTGCCCGGTAGTCCACGCTGTCGAACCCCGGAGGGCGACCACCCAAGCGCCCCCGCCGCTTGCGATGCCGAGCCTGGTCGGCCGGCTCGGCGATCGTGCACCGGATCCCGCACCTGCGCAGATAGGCACGGTTGGCGGCCGAGGAATACGCCTTGTCCGCACGTACCCGCACAGGTGTCCGCCGGGGACGACCCACCCCGATCCTGGGCACCGGGATCGCCTCCAGCACCGCCACGAACTGCGGACTGTCACCCCGCTGCACCGCCGTCACCAGCAGCGACAACGGCTTCTGGCCCTGCTCGCACGCCAGATGGATCTTTGTGCTGAACCCGCCCCGCGACCGTCCCAACCCGTGATCCTCCGGCTCGCGGACCACTCCGCCAGGCAGTTCTGCCTGCGCCTTCCCATCCCGCCGCGCGCCGGCCACGTGCTGGTGCGCCCGGCAGACGGTCGAGTCGGCACTCACCTCCCACACGATGAGCCCCGCCGCATCGGCCTTGGCCTGCAACAGCGTCAGCACCCGCGCCCAGACGCCCTGGCGCTGCCACCTGCGGAACAGCCCGTACACGGTCTGCCAAGGACCGTACTCGGACGGAACATCACGCCACGGCGCACCAGTGCGCACCCGCCACCGCACTCCGTCGACCAGCCTCCGCCGGCTCTCCGACCTGCGGCTCACCCCTGCCGCAGGCAACACCGACTCCAATACCAGCCACTGCTCTTCTGCAAGATCCCCACGCCCCACAAAGCGATCATGACGGCCCTGCCACGATCACGGGCCCGTAACCAAAACACGGCGTAGGCGGTCAGGTCGGGCCGGGCCCAGGCGAAGCGGGCCTCGCCGGGGACGCCGAGCACCAGCAGTGCCGCGCCGGTCAGGACCAGGGCCGGGGCCGCCGCCCAGCGCCACCGGCCCGTCCGGCGGGGTGCCGGGGCGGGCCCGTCGGCGGGCGGCTGCCAGAACCGCGCCTGTTCGCGCTGCCGGCGTTCCAGGTACCGCCACTGCCGCCAGCGCCGGAACCGCCCGGGGCCGTGCCGGTCCCCGCCCGCGGCGGCCCAGCGCTGCCATTCGCGGCGGCCGACCCACGCCACCGGCAGGCCGAGCAGCGTCACCAGGCCGAGGCCGAGCAGTCCCTGGTCGTGGCCGGGCACGCTCGCGCCGAGCAGCACGGCCAGGACGCCGAGTGCGACGCCGGTCAGCGCGCCGGGCCCGGGGCCGCGCGGGCGGGTGCCGGACAGCGCGGCGACCGTCCGCACGCCGAGCAGCGCCGCGAGCGGCACCAGCAGGACGAGGCCGCCCGTGCCGCCGAGCACCAGGAGCAGCGAGAGCGCCGCGTGCAGCGGCCGGGGGCGGCCCGGGGCGAGCACCATGACGGCCAGCAGTCCGGCCAGCAGGACGAGCGGCGGCAGCGGGCCGCGCAGGGCCCGGCGGAGGACCCGGCCGAGGACCTGACGGAGGGGCTGACGGAGACCCTGGCGGAGGGCGGTGCCGGGGCGGAGACTGGTCACGCGGTCTGTCTACCGGAGATCCCGCCGCCCCGGGCGGTGTTCGAACAGAAGGTCGCGGGTGCCGTTCCGCGCCCCGGGTCAGCCGTGGTTGACGGCGTAGAAGGCGATCGCGGCGGCGGCGCCGACGTTGAGGGAGTCGATGCCGTGCGCCATCGGGATGCGGACCCGCCGGTCGGCGGCGGCGAGGGCCTTGGGGGTGAGGCCGTCGCCCTCGGCGCCGAGCATCAGGGCGGCCTTGGGGAGCAGGTCCGGGCGGGCGACGGTGAAGTCCTCGGCGCCGGAGGGCGTCAGCGCGAGCAGGTCGAACCCGGCGTCCCGGACGGTGCCGAGCGCGTCCGGCCAGGGGTCGAGCCGGGCGTAGGGGACGGAGAAGACGGCGCCCATCGAGGTCTTGACGGCCCGCCGGTACAGCGGGTCGGCGCAGTCCGGGGAGAGCAGGACGGCGTCCATCCCGAGGGCGGCGGCGGAGCGGAAGATCGCGCCGAGGTTGGTGTGGTCGACCAGCCCTTCGAGGACGGCGACCCGGCGGGCGCCCGCCAGCACCTCGGCGGCCGCGGGGAGCGGCTTGCGTTCCATCGAGGCGAGCGCGCCGCGGTGCACGTGGTAGCCCGTGACCCGCTCGGCGAGGCCGGGCTCGACCAGGTGGACGGGCGCGTCGGCGGTGTCGATGACGTCGGCCATCACGCCCAGCCACTTCGCGGTGAGCAGCATCGACCGCATCCGGTAGCCCGCCGCGAGCGCGCGGCGGATCACCTTCTCGCCCTCCGCGATGAACAGCCCCTCGGCGGGTTCGCGGCGGCGGCGCAGTTCGACGTCGGTCAGGTCGGTGTAGTCGCTCAGCCGGGGGTCGGCGGCGTCGGTGACGGTCAGTGGCTCGGACACCGCACGATCTTCGCACGTCGCCGGGGGCCGGGCGGGCCGGGCGTTCAGCCGAGGACGTGGACGACGTCGCCGATCACGATGACGGCCGGCGGCTTGACGCCTTCGGCGGCGACGGTCTCGGCGACGGTGGCCAGGGTGGCGTCGATCCGGCGCTGGGCGGCGGTGGTGCCTTCCTGGACGACGGCGACGGGGGTGTCGGCGGCCCGGCCGTGGGCGACGAGTTCGGCGGCGATCGCCCCGATCTTGTCGACGGCCATCAGCAGCACCAGGGTGCCGGTCATCCCGGCGACGGCCTGCCAGTTGGTGAGCGAGCGCCCGCCGGGGCCGACGTGGCCGGAGATGACGGTGAACTCGTGGGTCAGTCCGCGGTGGGTGACGGGGATGCCGGCGGCGGCGGGGACGCTGATCGAGGAGGAGATGCCGGGGACGACGGTGACGGGGATGCCCGCCTCGACGCAGGCCAGCAGTTCCTCGCCGCCGCGCCCGAAGACGTACGGGTCGCCGCCCTTGAGCCGGACCACGAACTTCCCGGCCTTGGCGTGCTCGACCAGCGCCCGGTTGATCGCCTC
Source organism: Kitasatospora sp. NPDC088391 (assembly GCF_044753345.1). Lineage (NCBI taxonomy): Bacteria > Bacillati > Actinomycetota > Actinomycetes > Kitasatosporales > Streptomycetaceae > Kitasatospora > Kitasatospora sp. NPDC088391. The sequence continues at coordinate 68,560 of NZ_JBIVNB010000005.1, read as the reverse complement.
CTGCGCCATGAAGCGACCGTACGGGATCTTCGAGGCGTCGATCACCTCGACGTGCGGCGGGAGTTCGGCGAGCAGTTCGCGGGGGGCGAGCCGGTCGGCGACGACCACGTCGGCGTCGGCGAGCAGGCGGCGGCCGCGGACGGTGATCAGGTCGGGGTCGCCGGGCCCGCCGCCGACCAGGGCGACGCCGGCGCCGCGGGCGCGGTACTGGCGGGCGGCGAGCGAGCCGTCCCGCAGGCCGGCCACGATGGAGTCGCGGAGCGCGGCGGAGTGCCGGGGGTCGCCGGTGAGGACGGCGACGGTGGCCCCGGCGTCGTGGCCGGAGGCGGGCGTCCAGGCGGTGGCGGCGGAGGCGTCGTCGCTGCGCGAGCAGAACACCCGCAGCCGCTCGGCCTCGGCGGAGACGGCGGTGTTGACGGCCGGGTCGTCGGTGGCGACCAGCGCGTACCAGGTGTCGGCGAGGTCGCCGTCGGCGTACGGCCGCCGGTGCCAGGTGAGTTCGCCGGCGTCGGCCATCGCGGAGACGGCGGGGGTGGTGGCCGGGGATATCAGGTGGATGTCGGCCCCGGCGGCGATCAGCGCGGGCAGCCGCCGCTGGGCGACCTGGCCGCCGCCGACCACCACGACGCGGCGGCCGCCGAGCAGCAGGCCGACGGGGTACGGGGTGAGCCCCTGGGTGGTGGGGTGCGGGTGCGGGGTGGGCGCGGTCATGAGGGGGAGCTCCTGGGTGGGCGGCGGTGCGGGGAGGTCCGGCGGGAGGCCGGGCCGCCCCGTGGGCGGGAGCCCGGTGCCGACGCGCCCTTGAGCCGGTACGGGCCGGCGGGGACGGCCGCCCCCGCTCGCACGCGGGGACGGCCGGACGCCGGTGGTGGATCAGGCCTTCTCGGTGACTCCGGCGGAGTCGAAGGTGGCTACATCGTGCATCGCCCGGGCCGCGCTCTGCACCAGCGGGAGGGCCAGCAGGGCGCCGGTGCCCTCGCCGAGGCGCAGGTCGAGGTCGATCAGCGGGCGCAGGCCGAGCTTGGCGAGCGCGGCCTGGTGGCCGGGCTCGGCGGAGCGGTGGCCGGCGATGCAGGCGGCCAGCACCTCGGGGGCGATGGCCTTGGCGGCCAGCGCGGCCGAGCCGGCGATGACGCCGTCCAGGATGACGGGGGTGCGCAGCGAGGCGGCGCCGAGCAGGAAGCCGGCGATCGCGGCGTGCTCCAGGCCGCCGACGGCGGACAGCACGCCGATCGGGTCGGCCGGGTCGGGCTTGTGCAGTTCCAGCGCCTGCCGGATCACCTCGACCTTGCGGGCGTGGGTCTCGTCGTCGATGCCGGTGCCGCGGCCGGTGACCTCGGCCGGGTCGGTGCCGGTGAACACCGAGATCAGCGCGGCGGAGGCGGTGGTGTTGGCGATGCCCATGTCGCCGGTGATCAGCACCTTGTTGCCGGCCGCGACCAGGTCGCGGGCGGTCTCGATGCCGACCTCGATCGCGCGCAGCGCCTCGTCCCGGCTCATCGCCGGGCCCTGCGTCATGTCGTCGGTGCCGGGCTTGACCTTGCGCGGCAGCAGGCCGGTGGTGCGGCCCTGCTGGATGGCGTCCGGCAGGTCGGCGGCGACGCCGACGTCGACCACGCACACCTCGGTGCCGATCTGGGCGGCGAAGGCGTTGACCACCGCTCCCCCGGCCAGGAAGTTGCCGACCATCTGGGCGGTGACCTCCTGCGGCCACGGGGTGACGCCCTGGGCGTGCACGCCGTGGTCGCCGGCGAAGATCGCCACGCAGCCGGGCTCGGGGATCGGCGGCGGGCACTTCCGGGCCAGGCCGGAGAGCTGGGCGGCGATCAGTTCGAGGACGCCGAGCGAACCGGCGGGCTTGGTCATCCGCTTCTGCCGGTCCCACGCCTCGCCGAGCGCCTTGGCGTCCAGCGGGCGGATGCCGCGCAGGGTGTCGGAGAGCAGGTCGTGCGGCTCCTCGCCGGGCAGCGCGCGGTTGCCGTACTGCTCCTCGTGCACCACCCAGGACAGCGGGCGCTTCTTCGCCCAGCCCTGCTGCTGCAGCTCGGGCTCGTCGGGGAAGGCGTCCACGTAGCCGACGCACAGGTAGGCGACGACCTCCAGGTGCTCGGGCAGGCCGAGTTCGCGGACCAGCTCCTCCTCGTCGAAGAAGCTCACCCAGCCGACGCCCAGGCCCTCGGCGCGGGCGGCCAGCCACAGGTTCTCGACGGCGAGCGCGGCCGAGTACGGGGCCATCTGCGGCTGGGTGTGCCGGCCCAGCGTGTGCCGGCCGCCGCGGGTGCGGTCGGCGGTCACCACGATGTTGACCGGCGTCTCCAGGATCGCCTCGATCTTGATTTCCTTGAACTGCTTCGCCCGGCCCTTGGGCAGCGAGTCGGCGAACGCCTCGCGCTGGCGCTCCGCCAGTTCGTGGATCTTCCGGCGGGTCTTCGCGGAACGGATCACCACGAAGTCCCAGGGCTGCGAGTAGCCGACGCTGGGCGCGGTGTGCGCGGCCTCCAGCACCCGGATCAGCACCTCGTGCGGGATCGCGTCCGGCCGGAACCCGTTGCGGACGTCGCGCCGCTCCCGGATCACCTGGTGGACGGCCTCCCGCCCGGCCTCGTCGTAACCGGGCGCGGCGGGCGGACGCTCCTCCTCGGCCGGCTCGGCGGCCTCGGCGCCCTCGGGGGTCTCCGTGACGGCTTCGGCGGCCTCGACGGCTTCGGGAGCCTCGGGGGTCTCCGCGGCGGCCTCGACCGCCTCGGGGGCCTCCGTGGTCTCCGGGGTCTCGGCGACGGCTTCGACGACCTCGGCGACCGCGGCGGCCTCGACGGCCTCGGGGGTCTCCGTGGTCTCGGCGACGGCTTCGGGAGCCTCGGCCACCGGCTCCTCCACCGTCTGCTCGACGGCCTCGGGGGCGTCGACCGGCTGCTGCTCGGCGACCGGCGCGGCGGGCTCGGCCACCGGCTCCTCCGGCGCGGGCTGTTCGACGGTCCCGGCGACGACCGGCTCCGGGGCCTCCGCGGGGTCGACGGCGGCGACCGGCGCGGCCTCCAGCAGCGGCAGGCCGGCGGGCGCGGCGAGGAACGCGGAGATCCGGCGGTGCGCACCGCGGCTGCCCGACTTGGCGGCCTCCGGCTCGACGGGCACGGCCACGGGCTCGGCCTCGGGCTGCTCGGCGACCGGCGCGGCCTGCTCGACCGGTGCGGCCTCGGGCTGCCCGGCCTCGGCGGCCTCGACGACGGCGGCGGGCGCCTCGGACTGCGCGTCCGACGGGGCGTCAGTTTCCGGGCCGGGAGCAGCGACCGCCTCGGGCTCGGGCTGCGCGACCGCCACCGGCTCGGACACGACGGCGGGCTGCTCGGGCGCGACGGGCGCGACGACGGCGACGGGCGCCTCGACCTGCTGGACCTGCTGGACGGGCTGGACCGGCTCGACGAACACCGGCGCCAGGCTGGCGGCCTCGGCGGCCGCCGGCGCCGCGACCGGCTCCGCGGTCTCGACGGCGGCGGGCGCGGCCTCCACCGGGGCGCTCCCGGCGGCGGGGGCTTCGACGGCCTGCTCGACCTCCGCCTGCTCGGCCGCGACCGGCGTGACCGGCACAACCGGTTCGGCGGGCGCGACGGCCGCGGCGGCGGCCTCGACCACGTGCGGCTGGACGGGCGCGGGCACCAGCACGGGCTGCACCGCGACGGGCGGCGCGGCGACCGGGGCCTGCACGGGCTGCGGCGCCGTCACGGGCCCCTGTTGCTGCACCGTTTCGGCGGGCAGCACGGTCACCCCGAACGCGGGGGTGCCGCCGGGGGTGGACGGGCCGCGGTCGGCGAGCGAGCGGACCGGAACGTGACCGGTCATCAGCGAGGGGTCGGGGATCGGCGGGCCCGCGTGCAGCGGGCGGCGCGGCTGCGGGGGCGCCTGCTGTACGCCGGCGGCGAGGTGCAGGGTGCCGGGCGCCTCCGGCGCGACGGGGGCCTCGGCGGCGGCCGCGGGCGGGGCGACGGGCGACGCCTCGGCGACCGGCCCGGCCGGAACACCGGGCTCGACCGGCTGGAGCGGGGCGCCCGGGGTCTGCTGCGCGACGCCCTGCGGCTCGGCGGCCGCGGGCGGGGCGACGGGGGGCCAGGACGGGGCGACGGGGGTGCCCGCGGCGGGCGTCCCGGCGGGCTGCGGCTCGCCGGCCTCGACGACGCCGTGCACGGCGTCGCCCCAGGCGGTCTGGGGGGCGGGCATCAGCAGCTCGTCCTCCTCCTCGTCGCCGTCGGGCTGGTCGAGGAAGGTGTAGGCGGGGCGCTGCTCACCGTGCCAGCCGGGGCCGGCCGCGGGCGCGGCGGGCGGAAGGGGCGCGCCGAGGAGGTGGTGCTCCGGGACAGGTCCGCCGGGCCCGGGTTCGGGCGCGAGGGGACCGGCGCTGGGGGCGTGGCCGCCGTCGGTCATGTCAATGCTCCTTCCAGGGCGCTTGCGCGTCCTCGGCGGGGCCCCGGGGCTCCGCCACTTCGCCGGGGCGGGCCCGCACCGACCCGTCCCCCTTACTCCTTCGGCCGTCACCCGCACGGGTGGCATGCCATCAGAAACAACGACAGCCCCGAGAAACCGGCACGACGGCACGGCCGCTTCGGACCCTCACGGCATTCTTCCGGGCCGGTGCGCACCGCGTCGAATGCCCGCGAAGCGGGCCGTTCGGGTGGCAACCCGTCAAATGGGTGGCAACCGGGCCGGATCGGACACGGTGCCGCTTCGACGGATCGGCCCCGGGCAGAACCCTACCGGCCCGGCGGGGGCCGTTCTCGAAACCCTGTCCGGATGCGACGGGGATCACCGTACCGGTGGGGTCGGACAGCGGGCCGGGCCGTCCACCGGGTGGTCACCGGGAGGTCAGTCGTGGGGTTCGCCCCAGATCAGCAGGGTGTAGTCGCCGCGGCCGAAGGACGGTCCGGCTCCGCTTCCCTGTTCGGCGCGGAGCGGGGCGGACTGGAGCAGCAGGCCGTCGGTGCGGTAGCCGGCGGCGTCGAGGGCCTGCCGGGTCTCGGCGGCCTCGGCGAGGCTGCGGGCGACGGCGACCACGCGTTCGGGCTTGCGGGCGGCGACGGCCCGGACCATGGCGGGGCCGCCGTGCTCGACGGCGACGGCGTCGGGTTCGGGGAGGGCGCCGAGGACTTCGGGGCCGGTGCCGGTGGCGGTCTCGACCTCGACGCCGGCCCGGCGGGCGTTGGCGGCGATCCGGGCGCAGTCGGCGGGTTCGGCCTCGACGGCGACGACGGCGGCGCCGAACCGGGCGGCTTCGACGGCGAGTGCACCGTCGCCGGCGCCGAGCGTCCAGAGCAGGTCGCCGGCGGTGGGCGCGAGCCGGGCCAGGGCGAGCGCGCGGACGTGCGGCGGGAGTGCGCGGGGGCGCCGGGTGTCGGCGTCCGCCCCGGCGTACGCCCGGCCGGGGAGCGCCCAGCCGCGCTGCGGGCCGGGGTGGTCGAGGGGGCGGCCGGCCAGCCAGCCGGCGGCGGCCTCGGCGGGCGGGACGTTGCCGATGACCAGGACGACGGAGGGGTCGCGCCAGTCGTGGTCGGGGACGCGTTCGGAGGTGAGGACGGTGACGTCCTCCTCGGGGGTGCCGAGGGCCTCGCAGACCACGAAGGTGCGGGGGACGCCGCGCAGCATCAGGGCGAGTTCGCTGGGCCCGGCGTCGCCGGTGGTGAGGACGGCGACCTTGGGGTGGGCGCGGCAGACGTTGGCGGCGCGGCGCAGGCGGCCGCCGTGGGCGGAGACCACCTGCGCGTCCTCCCAGGCCATGCCGGCCCGGGCGAAGGCGGTGGCGACCGAGGAGACGGCGGGCAGCACTTCGAGTTCGAGGCCGTACTCGGGGCGGCGCAGGGTGCGCACGACGCCGAAGAAGCCGGGGTCGCCCTCGGCGACGACGACGGCGGTGCCGCGGTGCTCGGCGAGTCGGCGGGCCGCGGCGGGCAGGTCGGCGAGGCCGATCCGCTCGGCGCGTTCGGGGACGGGGAGGGCGGCGAGCTGGTAGCCCGCCCCGGCGACCAGGGTGGCTCCGGCGAGCGCGCCGGCGGCGGCCTGGGTCAAGGGGGTGCCGTCCCACCCGATGACCGTGATCCGGTCAGCCATCTGCGGCTGTTCTCCCTACGCCGTGTTCCGCCCCTGGAGGGGGAGTTGCCGCTGTCCGGCGGTGGTCCCCGGGGCAGAGGCTACCGCGTGGCCGGGGTGGTGCGGGGGTGCGGCGCGGGCCGGGTCAGTGGCGCAGCGCGGGGTGGTGGCCGGCGGGGTGGCGGTGGTCGGGCGGTTCGAGGTCCTCGGGGAGCAGGCTCCAGACGATCAGGTCGGTGTGCTCCTCGGGGCCGGGGCCCCATTCGCCGCCGCGGACTATGGCGGCGTTGCGCAGCACGCCCTCGCTGATCGCGCCGGTCTTCTGGGCGACCTGCTGGGCGGCGGTGTTGCCGGCGGCGGTGCGCAGTTCGAGGCGTTGGAAGCCGCGGTCCTCGAACAGCCACTGGGCGGTGGCGAGGACGGCCTCGGGGGCGTAGCCCTCGCCGCGGGCCCAGGGGGCGGTGACGAAGCGGACCTCGGTGGCGCGCAGGTGCCAGTCGGTGCGGTCGAGTTCGAGCAGGCCGACCAGGCGCTGGGTGAGGTGTTCGGTGACGGCGAAAACGATTCCTCGGCCGTGGGCGCGCCGTTCGGGGGCATGACGGGTGATCAGGTCGTGGGCGGTGGCGGGGCCGTAGGGCCGGGGGTGGCCGGTCCAGGTCTGGACGAGTTCGTCGGCGAGCATCGCGGTCAGCGCGGGGGCGTCCGGCTCCTCAAGGGCGCGCAGCAGCAGCCGTTCGGTGCTGATGGCTGTCTCGGGGAAGTTCGCAACCATGCCGTCTCTCCTCGCCGGGTCGTGGACACACCGTACGCCCCGTCCCTCCGTCGGGCGTGCCAGCGTACCCGTTCGCGGCCTCACGCCCCGTCAGCGCGGTGCCCCCGGCGGGGAGGCCGGGGGCACCGCGGGTGCTGAGCGGGGATCAGAACGCGGGGACGACGGAGCCCTGGAAGGTGTCGTCGATGTACTTCTTGACCTCGGGCGAGTGCAGCAGCTCGGCGAGCTTCTTGACCCGCGGGTCGTCCTGGTGGCCCTTCTTGACGGCGAGGATGTTGGCGTAGGGGTTGCCCTGGGCCTTCTCGACCAGGATGGCGTCGGTGGACGGCTTGAGGCCGGCGCCGAGGGCGTAGTTGCCGTTGATGACGGCGGCGTCGACGTCGTCGAGGGAGCGCGGCAGCTGGGCCGCCTCCAGCTCCTTGAACTTGAGGTTCTTCGGGTTGGTGGCGATGTCCTGGACGGTGGCGGTGGTGCCGGCGCCGCTCTTGAGGGTGATGACGTTGTTGTCGGCGAGCAGCTTGAGCGCCCGGCCCTCGTTGGTGGCGTCGCTGGGGACGGCGACCTGGGCGCCGTCCTTGAGCTCGGCGACGGTCTTGACCTTCTTGGAGTAGACGCCGAGCGGCTCCAGGTGGACGGTCTCGACCGCGACGATGTCGGTGCCGTTCTTCTTGTTGAAGTCGTCGAGGTAGGGCTGGTGCTGGAAGTAGTTCGCGTCCGCGGAGCCGTCCTGGACCGAGGTGTTGGGGGTCACGTAGTCGCTGACCTCCTTGATGTCCAGCTTGAGGCCGGCCTTCTCCGCCAGGTTGTCCTTCACGAACTTGAGGATCTGGCCGTGCGGGGTGGGGCTGGCGGCGACCACCAGGGCCTTGTTCGGGTCGGCGGAGGCGCCGGAGCCCGAGGAGCCGGAGGAGCAGGCCGCGAGGGTGAGCGCGAGGCCGGCGGCGGTGGTGGTCAGGGCGGCGGTCTTCAGAACGTTACGCACGAAAAGTGCCTTTCTGCGGGGTGCGAACGGCCCTGGTGGGGCCGGGGTACCCGTCCCGTGGTGCGGGACGGGGAGTCAGTGGGAGGAGAGCAGGTCTTCCTCGGTGCCGTCCGGCTTGGCGGTGGCGGAGCGGAAGAAGCCGAGCGGGCTGCGGTAGTCGCCGCGGTGCGAGAGCCGGCGGGCGGCGAAGTCGCCGAGCAGCTGGATCGCGGTGACGATGACGACCAGTTCGGCGACGATGACCCACATGAAGGCGGTCTCGAAGCGCTGGTAGCCGTAGCGGATGGCGAGGTCGCCGAGGCCGCCGCCGCCGACCGTGCCGGCCATCGCGGAGTAGCCGATCAGCGCGATCACCGTGGTGGTGGCGGAGGCGACCAGCGAGGGCAGCGCCTCGGGCAGCAGGGTCTTGCGGACGATGGTGCCGGTGCCCGCGCCCATCGCCTTGAGCGCCTCGACCAGTCCGCCGTCGACCTCGCGGACCGAGGTCTCGACCAGCCGGGCGAAGAACGGGATGGCGCCGATGGCGAGCGGGACGCTGGCGGCCTGCCAGCCGAGCGTGGTGCCCGCGACCGCCCGGGTCAGCGGGATCACCGCGACGATCAGGATGACGAACGGGATGGAGCGTCCGACGTTGACGACCGTCCCGAGCGCCCGGCCGACCGCGAGGTTCTGCAGCAGTCCGCCCTGGTCGGTGAGGACCAACAGCAGTCCGAGCGGCAGGCCGATCACCAGGGTGGCGAGGCCGGCGATGCCGACCATGCCGAGGGTCTCCCAGGTGGCGGGCCACATGAGTTCCTGCATCTGGTCCCAGGTCATGCGGCCGCTCCGTTCGACTGGTCGAGCACGTCCACCTGCAGGCCCTGCTGGCGCAGGTAGCCGATCGGCACCACGTTGTCGGTGTGGCTGCCGGGCAGTTCGACCCGCATCCGGCCGACCAGGCGGCCGGCGATGGTCTCTACGGCCGCGCCGAGGATGTTGATGTCGATCTGGTAGGTGCGGGCGAGCTGGGAGACGAACGGCTGGGCGGGGGCGTCGCCCTGGAAGGTGATCTCCAGGACGGTGCGGTCGGGGTCGCCGCCGGTGCCGAAGTCGCCGAGCGGGAAGAGGTCGCGGGCGATCCGGGAGTGGCCGTCGGCGAGCAGGTCGGTGAGCTGCCCGGTCTCGACGACCCGGCCGCCGCGCATCAGGGCGGCGGAGTCGCAGACCGCCTTGATGACCTCCATCTCGTGGGTGATCAGCAGGACCGTCAGGCCGAGCTGCTGGTTGAGCTCGCGCAGCAGCTTGAGGATCGAGCGGGTGGTCTCCGGGTCGAGGGCGCTGGTGGCCTCGTCGGAAAGCAGCACCTTGGGGTCGCCGGCCAGGGCGCGGGCGATGCCGACGCGCTGCTTCTGGCCGCCGGAGAGCTGGCCCGGGTAGCTGCGGGCCTTGTCGGCGAGGCCGACCAGGTCGAGCAGTTCGGCGGCCTTGCGGCGGCGCTCGCGGCGGTCCAGGCCGATGATCTCCAGCGGGAGTTCGACGTTGTCCTGGACGGTGCGCGAGGAGAGCAGGTTGAAGTGCTGGAAGACCATGCCGATCCGCTGCCGGGCGGCCCGCAGCTCGCGACCGGCGCGCTCCTCGCCGCCGGGCAGCGCGGTCAGTTCGACGCCGTCGACGGTGACGGTGCCGGAGGTCGGGCGCTCCAGCAGGTTGACGCACCGGATCAGGGTGGACTTGCCGGCGCCGCTGGTGCCGACGACCCCGAACACCTCGCCCTGCCGCACGTGCAGGTCCACGTCGTCCAGCGCCCGGACCTCGCGGCCCCGGGAGCGGTAGACCTTGGTCAGGCCCTTGGTGGTGATCACAGCTGCTTCCGTAGTTCGTCGGCGGACGGCCGTGGGGGCGTCCGCGCCAATGGCGGGATGGGCACGCGGGGGTGCCGGGAGGGGATCGGGGTGCTGCCGTCGTGTCGATCATGACCGCCGGACGGGCGGTCCGCTCGCGGGCCTAGCCCTGACGAGTCATCAGCGGACAGTGGGTCAGCAGGCGCTGGGCGAAGGCTCTCAGCGGCAACACATTCGACGACCGCACATGCGCGACTCACCTGCCGGCGTCGCGCCGGTGGGGATGCATGTCGTCGTCGTGGTCATGGAACCCAGTAAATCAGACAATTGGTCCACGTCCCAGTTTTCAGGACTTGCTGTCCGACATCCGGACACGACCCTTGCGGCACAAGCGCAGCGGCGCCCGACCCCTCGTTCGGGTCGGGCGCCGCGGGCGTGCGGGGAGCGGTTCAGGCGGCCAGCGAGGCCGCCACCGGCTTGGCCAGCGTCACGATCGACAGCCGGCGGGAGACCTCGCGCACCTCGGTCTCGCGGTAGCCGAGCTTGCGGTAGAGCCGCAGGTTGCCCAGGCTGCGGTGGCCGGTGAACAGCTCGAAGCCGCCACTGGCGCCGTCCTCGGTCAGCTGCGCCTCCAGGGCCTCCAGCAGGCGGCGGCCCAGGCCGTGCCGCTGCATCCGGGGGTGCACCACCAGTCGGCCGATCCGGCCGACGCCGTTCTCGTCCACCCAGCCGCGGACGCTGCCCACCACCTCGTCGCCGAGGCGGGCGACCAGCACCCGGTGCTCGGTGAACTCGGCCCGCAGGCTCTCCAGGGTCTGGGTCAGCGGCTCCAGCGTCCAGTCGCTGTACAGCTCCGCCTCGCTCTGGTAGCCGAGGTACTGGAGCTTGAGGACCTGCTCCACCTCCTCGGGTCGCGCCGCTGCGATGATCACACTCATGCCCATGTGCGGGGGCCTCCATCGTTAAGTGCCCGGCGCGCACGAGTGAGGGTCCGGCACCGGTTCCTGTCCGAGGTGTGCCCGGACGGGGATCGGCCCGGCCCGGGAAAAGCGCGACACGCCCCGCCGGACGGTGGTCCGGTACACCGGGGCTGACGCGCGCTCACGCTCAGTATCCGGGCGGCCGGGCGACCGTCAAGAGAGACGTTCGCCACCGCTCTACCCACGCGACAGCCGCCCTCAACCTTCCGGACGCCCCGACGTGGCGAGCGTCACGCCCGAGCGGGCGACGGCGTCACCCGCTCGGCCGGATGTTCTGGTTGACCCGGAACAGGTTCGTCGGATCGTAGCGGTCCTTCAGCGCCACCAGCCGCTCGTACATCGGCAGCCCGTACGCCTCCACCACCCGGGCCGGGCCCTCCTGCCCCATCAGGTTGACGTACGCCCCGCCCGAGGAGAACCGCCGCATCGCCTCCCAGCACTCCCGCACCCAGGCCACCTGGGGCTCCGCCGGGCCGTCCGTCCACCGCCCGGTCGCGCTCAGCAGGTACGGCGCCGAGCGGTACGCGTACGCCGTGTCCTCCGGCCCCACCCGGGCCACCGCCCCGCCCAGGAACGCCAGTTGGAGCTGCGCGCCCGGACCGGGCAGCGCCGCGACCCGCTCCGCCAGGCAGTCGATCGCCGCCCCGTCCAGCACCGACAGGAACTCCGAGCGCCCGTAGTTGCCCGCGCCCGGGCCCCGGCCCTCGTCCAGCATCCGCTGCCAGCGCGTGTACGGGCGGGTCTGCACGGTGTCCAGCAGCACCCCCGGCAGCGCGCGCAGCGGGGCGAGCGCCTCCCGGCCCCGGTCGGGGCGGCCCGACCAGCACATCCCGACCCGCAGCGCCGTCCGGGCCGGCAGCCCCGGCACGCCGCGCGGCGGGCCGAACTCGATGCCCGCCGTCAGCCCGTCCGGGGCCTGCGCCATGAAGTCCCGGACCGCCGCCACCGTCGGCGCCAGCAGCTCCACCGGCAGGTACACCGCCCCGCACAGCACGTGCGGCCCGACCCGGTGCAGCCGGTACGTGAACGAGGTCACCACCCCGAAGTTGCCGCCGCCGCCGCGCAGGCCCCGGAACAGCTCCGGATGCGCCGACGCGCTCGCCACCAGCAGCCGCCCCTCGGCCGTCACCACGTCCGCCTCGACCAGGTTGTCGCAGGTCAGGCCGTAGGCCCGGGCCAGCCAGCCGACTCCCCCGCCGAGCGTCGCGCCCGCGATCCCCGCCGCCGAGTACGGCGCGCCGGGCGTCGCCAGGTCGAAAGCCTGCGTCTCGTGGTCGAACAGGCCCCAGGTCACCCCCGGCTGCGCCCGCGCCGTCCGGCGCTCCGGGTCGACCCGGACCCCGCGCATCCCCGACAGGTCGATCAGCATCCCGCCCTCGCACGTCCCCAGCCCCGCCAGGCCGTGCCCCGCGCCCCGCACCGCCGCCACCAGCCCGTGCTCCCGGGCCACCAGCACCGCCCGCAGCACGTCCGCGGCCCCCGTGCACCGCGCGATCACCTCCGGCCGCCGGTCCACCGCCGCGTTCCACACCCGCCGCGCCCCGTCGTACCCCGCGTCCCCGGGCACCAGGATCTCCCCCCGGAACCCCTCTGCCAACGCCACGGCCGCTTCCGCCATACGTCCAGCGTAGAAAGCGGTTCAGCAATCGGCGCGCCAGAACTCCAGGTGGCCGCGGACCGTGGCGGTGACGGGGTGATCGGGGCCGAGCAGCCCGGTGAGCTCGGCGAGGGCGTCGGGCAGGGCCCCGGCCAGGACGGTCCGGGCCCGCCCGGTGGCCGTCGGCCCGCGGCGGGACGGTGCCGACCGGGTGGGGCCGGGCGGCGGGGCTCCGGCCGGGCGGGTGCAGGTGCACGATGCTCCCCTGCGGGGATGCTTCCCGGTCCAGCGGCCGTGATGTGCACGGTCCGATCCCGCTCGTCCACTGCGCCTCCGGCCCGCCGCTCGTGTTCCGGCCTGATGCCGACCGGGCCGGAACGCGGGGCGCAGCCAATCGGTGCGTCAACCGCTCTTGGGGGAAAAAGAGTTGACGCACCGTCACAGGAGGGGGTGTCAGGCGAGCCAGTCCTGCTGGGCCGCGAGGTCGTCCTTGATCTCGGCGAGCTGCACGGCGACGGCGGACGGGGCGGTGCCGCCGCGGCCGTTGCGGGAGGCGATGGCGCCGTGGACGGAGAGGACGGTGCGGACCTCGGGGGTGAGGTGGGCGGAGATGGCGGCGAACTGCTGGTCGGTCAGGTCGGAGAGCTCGATGCCCTCGGCCTCGCAGACCTTGACGCAGGCGCCGGCCACCTCGTGCGCGACCCGGAACGGGACGCCCTGCTTGACCAGCCATTCGGCGATGTCGGTGGCGAGCGAGAAGCCGGCGGGGGCCAGCTCTTCGAGGCGCTCGCGGTGAACGGTCAGGGTGGCGATCATGCCGGTGAAGGCGGGGAGCAGGACCTCCAGGGTGTCGCAGGAGTCGAAGACCGGCTCCTTGTCCTCCTGGAGGTCGCGGTTGTAGGCGAGCGGGAGGGCCTTGAGGGTGGCGAGCAGGCCGGTGAGGTTGCCGATCAGGCGGCCGGACTTGCCGCGGGCGAGTTCGGCGATGTCGGGGTTCTTCTTCTGCGGCATGATCGACGACCCGGTGGAGAAGGCGTCGTGCAGCGTGATGAAGCCGAACTCCTTGGTGTTCCAGATGATGATCTCCTCCGCGATCCGCGAGAGGTTGATGCCGATCATCGCGGTGACGAAGGCGAACTCGGCGACGAAGTCGCGCGAGGCCGTGCCGTCGATGGAGTTGCCGACCGAGCCGCGCTCGAAGCCGAGTTCGGCGGCGACGGCCTCCGGGTCGAGGCCGAGCGAGGAGCCGGCCAGCGCGCCGGAGCCGTAGGGGGAGACGGCGGTGCGGGTGTCCCACTGGCGGAGCCGCTCGGCGTCCCGGCCGAGGGCCTGGACGTGGGCGAGGACGTGGTGGGCGAACAGCACGGGCTGGGCGTGCTGGAGGTGGGTGCGGCCGGGCATCGCGGTGTCCGGGTGGGCCTCGGCGAGGCCGACCAGGGCGTGCTGGAGGTCGAGGACCAGCGCGCCGATGGTCTTGGCGTGGTCGCGGAGGTACATCCGGAACAGGGTGGCGATCTGGTCGTTCCGGGAGCGGCCGGCCCGGAGCTTGCCGCCGAGGTCGGCGCCGAGGCGCTCCAGCAGGCCGCGCTCCAGGGCGGTGTGCACGTCCTCGTCGGCGACGGTGCCGGTGAACGCGCCGGACTCGACGTCGGCCAGCAGCTGGTCCAGCCCGGCCAGCATGCCGGAGAGCTCCTCGTCACCGAGCAGCCCGGCCTTGTGCAGGACCCGGGCGTGCGCCTTGGAGCCGGCGATGTCGTAGGGGGCGAGCCGCCAGTCGAAGTGGACGGAGGCGGAGAGCTTGGCGAGGGCCTCGGAGGGGCCGTCGGCGAAGCGCGCGCCCCAGAGGCGGACGTCTGCGGGCTGTTCGGCGGTCATCGCGTGGGGCTCCTTCAAGTGCTGTAAGTGTGGCTGCGCCCCGGCCGCCGTACGTCAACGGCGGCCGGGGCACGGGTACTGACGGTGGATCAGGCCAGGTCGCGGCGGGCGGCGATCTTCGAGGACATGCCGAAGATCTCGATGAAGCCCTTGGACATGGACTGGTCGAAGGTGTCGCCGGTGTCGTAGGTGGCGAGGTTGAAGTCGTACAGCGACTGGTCCGACTTGCGGCCGTTGACGACGGCGCGGCCGCCGTGCAGGACCATCCGGATCTCGCCGGTGACGTGCTGGTTGGCCTCGTTGATGAAGCCGTCCAGGGCGCGCTTGAGCGGGGAGAACCACAGGCCGTCGTAGACCAGTTCGGCCCAGCGCTGCTCGACCTGCCGCTTGTAGCGGGCGAGTTCGCGCTCGACGGTGACGTTCTCCAGGGCCTGGTGGGCGGTGATCAGGGCGATCGCGCCGGGGGCCTCGTAGATCTCGCGGGACTTGATGCCGACCAGGCGGTCCTCGACCATGTCGAGCCGGCCGACGCCCTGGGCGCCGGCGCGCTTGTTGAGCTCCTCGATGGCCTGGAGCACCGTGACCTTGCGGCCGTCGATGGCGACCGGGACGCCGGCGTCGAAGGTGATGACCACCTCGTCGGCCTCGCGGGGGGCGGCGGGGTCCTGGGTGTACTCGTAGACGTCCTCGATCGGGGCGTTCCAGATGTCCTCGAGGAAGCCGGTCTCGACGGCGCGGCCGAAGACGTTCTGGTCGATCGAGTACGGGTTCTTCTTGGTGGTGACGATCGGGAGGTTCTTGGCCTCGGCGAAGGCGATCGCCTTGTCGCGGGTCATCGCGTAGTCGCGGACCGGGGCGATGCACTTCAGGTTCGGGGCGAGCGACTGGATGCCGACCTCGAAGCGGACCTGGTCGTTGCCCTTGCCGGTGCAGCCGTGGGCGACGGTGGTGGCGCCGTGCTTCTGCGCGGCGGCGACCAGGTGCTTGACGATGGCGGGGCGGGACAGCGCCGAGACCAGCGGGTACTGGCCCTGGTACAGGGCGTTGGCCTTGAGGGCCGGCAGGCAGTACTCGTCGGCGAACTCGGTGCGGGCGTCGGCGACCTCGGCCTCGACGGCGCCGCAGTCCAGGGCGCGCTGGCGGATCGCGTCCAGGTCCTCGCCGCCCTGGCCGACGTCGACGGCGACGGCGATGACCTCGGCGCCGGTCTCCTCGGCGATCCAGCCGATGCAGACGGACGTGTCCAGACCGCCCGAGTAGGCGAGTACGACGCGATCGGTCACGGCAATCTCCATTCACAAACACAGGTTCCATGCGGCGTTAGGCATAAGTATGCACCACCGCGTATGAGTTCACAAACCAGTACCGCATGTCGCGCGCGAAACCCGCGGGAGGCTACTGCGACTTGGCCTGGGCGAGTTGCATCAGGTGGTCGGCCAGCGCCTGCCCGCCCGCCGCGTCGCGGCTGATCAGCAGCACGGTGTCGTCACCGGCGATGGTGCCGAGGATCTCGAAGACCTCGGCGGTGTCGATCGCGGAGGCCAGGAACTGGGCCGCGCCGGGCGGGGTGCGCAGCACCACCAGGTTGCCGGAGGCGGTGGCGGAGACCATCAGCTCGCCCGCCAGCCGGGCCATCCTGGCCTCGCTGGCGGACTCGCCCATCGGGGCGCGCGGGGTGCGGTCCCCGCCCTCGGCCGGGACGGCGTAGATGAGCGCGCCGTCCCGGTTGCGGATCTTCACCGCGCCGAGCTCGTCGAGGTCCCGGGAGAGGGTGGCCTGGGTGACCACCAGCCCGTCGTCGGCGAGCAGCTTGGCGAGCTGGCTCTGCGAGCGGACGGGCTGACGGGTCAACAGGTCCACGATCCGCCGGTGGCGCGCGGTGCGGGTCTGCGGGACCTGCGGCGTGGGCCCGGCGGCGGCGGGCTCGGGGCGGGAGTCGGTCATAACTGAAGATTCTCCTGAAAGGCGCTCAGCTGTTCGCGCCGGGGGCGGCTTCGCGGACCGTTCGGAGGATCGCGGGCAGTGCGGCCAGGAACGCGTCGGCCTGCTCCTCGGTCAGGACCAGCGGTGGGACCAGCCGGACGGCGTCCGGGACGGCGGCGTTCACCAGGAAGCCGGCCTCCTGCGCGGCGGCCTGCACCCGGGCGGCGACCGGCTCGGTGAGCACGATGCCGATCAGCAGGCCCTTGCCCCGGACGTGGTCGACCAGCGGGTCGCCGATCGCCTCGACGCCGGCGCGCAGCCGCTCGCCGAGCTTGGCGGCGTGCTCCAGCAGGCCCTGCTCCTCGATGGTGCGCAGCACGGCGAGGCCGGCGGCGGCGACCACCGGGTTGCCGCCGAAGGTGGTGCCGTGCTGCCCGGCCTCCAGCAGTTCGGCGGCCGGGCCGAAGGCGAGCACGGCGCCGATCGGCAGGCCGCCGCCGAGGCCCTTGGCGAGGGTGACGACGTCGGGGTCGACGCCCTCCTCGGCCTGGTGGGCGTACCAGTGGCCGGTGCGGCCGACGCCGGTCTGGATCTCGTCCAGGACCAGCAGGGTGCCGGTGGCGCGGGTGATCTCGCGGGCGGCCTTCAGGTAGCCCGCGGGCAGCGGGATCGCGCCGTTCTCGCCCTGGATCGGCTCCAGGAAGACCGCGGCGGTGTCGGTGGTGACGGCGGCCCGCAGCGCCTCGACGTCGCCGAACGGGACGTACGTGACGTCGCCGGGCAGCGGCTTGAACGGGTCCTGCTTGGCGGGCTGCGCGGTGAGCGCGAGGGCGCCCATGGTGCGGCCGTGGAAGGCCCCCTGGAGCGAGACCAGGTGGGTGCGGCCGGTCAGCCGGGAGATCTTGAAGGCGGCCTCGTTGGCCTCGGCGCCGGAGTTGCAGAAGAACACCCGGCCCGGGCGGCCGGCCAGCTCGACCAGCTTCTCGGCGAGCCGGACCGTCGGCTCGGCCATGAACAGGTTGGAGACGTGGCCGAGGGTGGAGATCTGCGCGGTGACGGCCTCGACGATCGCGGGGTGCGCGGTGCCGAGCGCGTTGACCGCGATGCCGCCGACCAGGTCGAGGTACTCCTTGCCGTCGGCGTCCCAGAGCCGGGCCCCCTCGCCGCGCGCCAGCGGGATCCGCGGGGTGCCGTAGTTGTGCATCAGGGTGTGCCGGTACCGCTCGGTGATCTCTGCGTTGCTCATGCCAGGCCCCCCAGTACGGTGGTCTCGTCGTCGGGCACGACCATGGTGCCGATGCCCTCGTCGGTGAAGATCTCCAGCAGCAGGCTGTGCTGGACCCGGCCGTCCAGGACGCGGGCGGTGCCCACGCCGGAGCGGACGGCGCGCAGGCAGCCCTCCATCTTGGGGAGCATGCCGGTGGCGAGGGTGGGCAGCATCTCCTCCAGCTCGCCCGCGCTCAACTGGCTGATCACGTCGTCGGAGTGCGGCCAGTCCTTGTACAGGCCCTCGACGTCGGTCAGCACGACCAGCATCTCGGCGCCGAGCGCGACCGCGATCGCGGCGGCCGCGGTGTCCGCGTTGATGTTGTAGACGTGGCCGTCGGTGCTGCGGGCGATCGAGGAGATCACCGGGATGCGGCCGTCGGCGATCAGCGCCTTCACCGCGCCGGACTCGACGTTGACGATGTCGCCGACCAGGCCGATGTCGACCTGCTCGCCGTCGACCACGGCGTAGCGCTTGACGGCGGTCAGGGTGTGCGCGTCCTCGCCGGTCATGCCGACCGCGAACGGGCCGTGCGAGTTGAGCAGGCCGACCAGTTCGCGCTGGACCTGCCCGGCGAGCACCATCCGGACCACGTCCATGGTCTCGGGGGTGGTGACCCGCAGGCCGGCCGTGAACGAGGACTCCAGGCCGAGCTTCTCCAGCTGGGCGCTGATCTGCGGGCCGCCGCCGTGCACCACGACGGGGTGCAGGCCGGCGTAGCGCAGGAAGACCACGTCCTGGGCGAAGGCCGCCTTCAGGTCCTCGTCGACCATGGCGTTGCCGCCGAACTTGATGACCACGGTCTTGCCGTGGAAGCGCTCCAGCCAGGGCAGCGCCTCGATCAGGGTGCGGGCCTTGGGCAGGGCGGCGTTGCTGCGGGCCTGTTCGCCCTTGGGTGCGATCTGCATGGCGGTGGGACGACCCCCCTCGGGTCAGCTGGAGTAGGCGCTGTTCTCGTGCACGTACTCGGCGGTCAGGTCGTTGGTCCAGATGCTGGCCGAGGCCGGTCCGGCCTTCAGGTCGGCGGTGATGACGACCTCGCGGCCCTTCATCGAGACCAGGTCGCGGTCCTCGCCGACGCCGCCGTTCCGGCAGACCCAGACGCCGTTGATGGCGACGTCCAGCGCGTCCGGGTCGAAGGCGGCGGAGGTGGTGCCGATCGCGGACAGCACCCGGCCCCAGTTCGGGTCCTCGCCGTGGATGGCGCACTTGAGCAGGTTGCTGCGGGAGATCGTCCGGGCGACGTCGACGGCCTCGTCCTCGGTGGCGGCGTTGACGACGTCGATCCGGATGTCCTTGGACGCGCCCTCGGCGTCGCCGATCAGCTGCCGGGCCAGGTCGGCGCAGACGGTGCGCACCGCCTCGGCGAACTCGCCCTGCTCGGGGGCGAGTCCGGAGGCGCCGGAGGCGAGCAGCAGCACCGTGTCGTTGGTGGACATGCAGCCGTCGGAGTCGACCCGGTCGAAGGTGGTGCGGGTGGCGTCGCGCAGCGCGGCGCCCAGGGCGGCGGCGTCGACGTCGGCGTCGGTGGTGAGGACGACCAGCATGGTGGCCAGGCCGGGGGCGAGCATGCCCGCGCCCTTGGCCATGCCGCCGACCGTCCAGCCCGCCGGGGCGGTGACCTGGGCGGTCTTGTGCACGGTGTCGGTGGTCTTGATGGCGATCGCGGCGCTCTCGCCGCCGGTGTCGCTGAGGGCCTTCACCGCCTGCTCGACGCCGGGCAGCAGCTTGTCCATCGGCAGCCGGACGCCGATCAGGCCGGTGGAGCAGACCGCGACCTCGAGGGCGCCGGTGCCGAGTTCGGCGGCGACCTTCTCGGCGGTGGCGTGGGTGTCCTGGAAGCCCTCGGGGCCGGTGCAGGCGTTGGCGCCGCCGGAGTTGAGGACCACGGCGGTCAACTCGCCGTCGTTCAGCACCTGCCGGGACCACTTGACCGGCGCGGCGTGCACCCGGTTGGAGGTGAACACGCCGGCGGCGGCGTGCCGCGGGCCGTCGTTGACGACCAGCGCGAGGTCGGGGTTGCCGGACGCCTTGATCCCGGCGGTGACGCCCGCCGCGCGGAAGCCCTTGGCCGCCGTGACGCCGATGCTGCTGTTCTGACCGTTCGTCACGGTGCGACTCCGTTCAGCGGGAGGCCGAGCTCCTCGGGGAGTCCGAGGGCGATGTTCATGCTCTGCACCGCGCCGCCCGCGGTGCCCTTCACCAGGTTGTCGATCGCGGAGATCGCGATGATCCGCCCGGCGTGCTCGTCCAGCGCCACCTGCAGCACGGCCGCGTTCGAGCCGTAGACCGAGGAGGTGTGCGGCCACTGCCCCTCGGGCAGCAGCTGGACGAACTTCTCGTCGCCGTAAGCCTGTTCGTACGCGGCGCGGAGGGCCGCCGGGGTGGTGCCCGGCCGGGCCTTGGCCGAGCAGGTGGCGAGGATGCCGCGCGGCATCGGCGCCAGGGTGGGCGTGAACGAGACGGTGACCGGCTCGCCCGCGAGCGGCGTCAGGTTCTGCGCCATCTCCGGGGTGTGCCGGTGGCCGCCGCCGACGCCGTACGGGCTCATCGAGCCCATCACCTCGCTGCCCAGCAGGTGCGCCTTGGCGGCCTTGCCCGCGCCCGAGGTGCCGGAGGCGGCGGTGATCACGGCCTCCGGCTCGGCCAGGCCCGCGGCGTACATCGGGTACATCGCCAGGGTCACCGCGGTCGGGTAGCAGCCGGGCACGGCGATCCGCTTGCTGCCCTTCAGCGCCTGCCGGTGGCCCGGCAGTTCGGGCAGGCCGTAGGGCCAGGTGCCGGCGTGCGGGGAGCCGTAGAACTGCTCCCAGTCGGCCGAGGAGCTCAGCCGGTGGTCGGCGCCCAGGTCGACCACCAGGACGTCCTCGCCCAGCTGGGCGGCGATCCCGGCGGACTGGCCGTGCGGCAGGCCGAGGAACACGATGTCGTGCCCCGCCAGCGTCTGCGGGTTCGTCGGCTCCAGCACCCGGTCGGCCAATCCGATCAGGTGCGGCTGCAGTCCGCCGAAGCGCTGCCCCGCGTTCGAACCGCCGGTCAGCGCCCCGATCTCGACCTCCGGGTGCCCCTGCAGCAGCCGCAGCACCTCACCGCCCGCGTACCCGCTCGCACCGGCGACGGCGACTCGCATTACCATGGCATTCCCTCCTGAAGTCCAGCATGAATATACGCAGCTAAGCAAAATCATGCAAGGAAGCGCGGCAGGGACGACGCTCTGCGCCGGGCCCGCGCACCGGGCCGTCGGTGCGGCCGCCTAGGGTGCGGGCATGACCGATCTCGCCGTGCTGGCCCGTGTGGTGACCGATCCCGAATTCCCGGTGGACCAGCTGGTCTGCCACCCCCGGCTGCCACTGGCGGCCGGGACCGACGCCGACGGCCGGACGGTCCGGGTCTGGGACTGCTCCGACGGGCGGCTGCGCGAACTCCCTTCGCTGGAGCGGGTGTCGGAGGAGGACAACGGTCCGTGGTGGCGGCCCGAGGCCGTGCCCGCGCCCGCCTGGCACCCCGAACTGCCGCTGCTGGCCGTCGTGGACGGGCCCGCCGTGGCCCGCTGGACGCCGGACGGGCCGCTCGCCCCGCTGCCCGCGCCCACCGCCTACCGGGCGCTGGCGTTCAGCCCCGACGGCCGCACCCTGTGGGCCGCCGGCTTCGACGACGACGAGGAGTACGCCTCGTACGCCGTCGACCCGGAGACCGGCGCGACCACCCGCGCCCCCGGCTGGGACACCGGCGTCGCCGCCCACCCCTCCGGCGCGCTCGTCGCCACCCTGGTCAGCGACCAGGGCGCCACCCTCTGCCGGTTCGCCCGCCCCGCCGACCGCCCCGGACCGGGCCCGATGCGCCCGCTGCGCCACACCCTGGTGCTGGACGTCGACGGCTACGGCACCCCGCTGTTCGGCTCCGACGGCCGGTACCTCGCCGTCCGCGGCAACGCCTACGTGGAGAGCGTGGACGTGTTCGCGTTCCCGTCGCTGCGGCTGGTCACCCGGATCGTGCTGCCCGAGGAGGACGGCCTGCCCGAGTGGTCCCGCCACAACCTGGCCTTCGCCGCCGACCCGGGCGTCCTGTGGATCGGCCTGCCCACCGGAACGCTGCTCGCCCTCGACCTCGCGGACGACGAGGCCGTCACCCACGAGACGCTGACCGGCCCGCCGCTCACCGCGCTGGCCGCCACCGCCGCCGGCCAGCTCCTGGTCGCGCACGACAACGGCGACCTGGTCCTGCTCTCGGTCTCCCCGCCGCCCACCGCCGTCGAACCCGACGACCTGACCGCCTTCCTCGCCGACGCCGAGGACCTGCCCCCGGAGGAGGCGGACCAGGACATCGACCTGCTGCTCACCGACGGCTCCGACACCTGGTCCCCGGACGACCTCGCCCGCGTCACCGAAACCTCCCCCGACGACCCGACCTGGCTGCAGCTCCAGGCCCACGTCAACCGCGCCCGGGCCCGGCGCGACGGGGCCGACACCGTCCCCGACGCCTGACGTCCCACCAGGGACCGGCGCCGCCGTGGACACTGGTGCGGAGCGGCGCCGGCCTCCCCGGGCGCTCCCGCAGTTCCCGAAGTGCCCGCAGTTCCCGAGCGAGGAGTCCGGATGCCGCCCGTCACCGTCGTCGGTTCGGTCAACCGGGATCTCGTGCTGACCGTCGAGGAGTTGCCGTCGCCCGGCGAGACCGTGCTCGCGCGGGGCTTCGCGGAGGGCCCCGGCGGCAAGGGCGCGAACCAGGCCGTCGCGGCGGCCCGGCTCGGCGCGGCGGTCCGGCTGGTCGCCCGGGTCGGGGCGGACGGCGGGGCGGTCCTGCGGGCGCTGGCCGCCGAGGGCGTGGACGTCACCGGGGTGCTGACCGTCGCGGACGCCGCCACCGGGATCGCCTCGGTGGTGGTCGACCGGGCCGGCGAGAACACCATCGTGGTCGCCCCGGGCGCGAACGCCGCCCTGTCGGTCGGGGACCTGCCGCCGCGGCTCGTCCGCGCCCCGGGCGAGGTGGTGCTGGTGCAGCACGAGATCGCCGCCGAGGTGGTCGCCGCCGCCGTCCTGCGGGCCGGGCAGCAGGGCGGCACCGTCGTCCTCAACCCGGCCCCGGCCCGGGCGGTGGCGCCCGAGGTGCTGGCCGCCGTCGACGTCCTGGTCCCCAACCTGGGCGAACTCGCCGCCCTGCTCGGCACCGGGCGGCCGGACGGCCTCGACGGGGCCCGCGCCCTGCTGGAACGGTCCGAACTCCCGTGCGGCGCCGTCGTGGTGACGCTCGGCGCGGACGGGGCCCTGGTCAAGCGCTCCGGCGTCCCCGGCCTCGTGCACCTGCCCGCCCCGACGGTGGACGCCGTCGACACCGTCGGCGCCGGCGACACCTTCTGCGGCGCCCTCGCCGAGGCCCTCGCCCGCGGCACCGGCCTGCTCGCCGCCGCCCAACGCGCCGTCCGCGCCGCCGCCCTCGCCGTCACCGGCCCCGGCGCCCAGTCCTCGATGCCCACCGCGGCACGGCTCGACGCCGCCTTCCCCGCCGCCTGACACCCCGTCGGCCGCCGCCTCCGCCCGGCGAAGGACCGGCGGTGGTCTGCGAGTATGCCGGCATGACCTCGCCCCTCGACCCCGCCGACCCCGCCCGCGCCCGCGCCCTCGCCGGGATCGGCGAGCCCGTCCTCGCCGTGGCGGACGAGCCGCGCGGGCTGCTGGCCGTCGCGGGCGCCGACCGCTACGGGCAGGCCCTCCGCCTCGGGGTGTTCGGGACCGGGGCCCGGCCGGCCCTGCTGCGCGAGTTCGCCTGCGAGTACCCGGTCAACGCGCTGGCCTTCCACCCCGACGCCCCACTGCTGGCCGTCGGGACCGGCGAGTACGACGGCGGGTACGCGTTCCTGGGCGCGCTGCTCCTGATCCGGCTGGACACCTGGGCCGTCCGCCCGCTGTTCGCCGAAGGGTGCAGCCGGAGCGTCCTGGACGTGCGCTGGACGGCCCAGCACCGCCTGCGCCTGCACCTCGCCCCGTACGACGACGACGGTGACGAGGCGGCCCACGAGGAGGCCCACCTCGTCACCGTCGAGCGCGCCCACTGGCCCGCCGCACCCGCCCGCTCGCTGACGAACGACCGGCTGCAAGGGCCCCGCGTCCCGTACCCGCACCCCGACTCCGGCCCCGGCAACGCCGTCGCCGCCGAGGCCCGCCGCCTGACGGACCGTCTGCTCCGGCCGCCCTCCCACCGCCACAACCACTGACCCCACCCCGTCCGGGCGGGGCAGAGCCATCAGCCGCACCGACCACCTCGCCGCGCTCGCGGCACTGGGCGAGCCCGTCCTCGCCACCCCCGAACCCCCGCCCCGACGGCCGCCCCACCGCCCACGCCCTGCCCCCCACCCCCGCCTGACCGGGCCCCCCTCCCACTGCCGCCTGCGCCTTGACGGATCGCCCCGCTCCTCACCCCACCGGCGGGCGCAGCAGGTCGGCGACCGGGCGGGACGAGTTCGCGGCAGCGGCCCACCGTCTCCTCCCTCCCCACCCGCCACCGGCTGCGCGTCTCCCCGGGCGCAAGCCCCCGTCCTTCACTCCACCGGCAGGTCCGCCAGCAGGCGCAGCAGGTCGGCGGCCGGGAGGGACGGGTTGGCGGCGGCGGTCTCGGCGAGGACCGGGTCGGGGTCGGTGAGGAGGGTGCGCAGTCGGTCGGGGGGCAGGGCGGGGTGGGCGGCGGCCCGGCGGCGGGCGCGGCGGTCGCGGAGGCAGGCGGTGAGGACGTCCGCGTCGGCGGCGGGGTGGGTCGCGAGGGCGCGCAGGGTGGCGACGTTGTGGTCGGCGGCGAGGAGTTCGTGCAGCAGCGCGGTGGGCGCGTCCGGGTTGGCGGCGATGCCTGCGGCGACGGAGCGGCCGTGCCGGGCGTGCATGGCGCGCAGTTGCGTGGCCGTGAGCCCGGGGTGCGGGGCGACGGCGGCGGCGACCTTGGCGTCGGGGTCGGCGGCGAGGCGGTCCCGGACGGGCGCCGGGAGGTCGCGGCGCAGTGCGACGAGGCGGCGGGTCCGGGGGCCGGGGCGGTCGGCGAGGTGGTCGAGTTCGGCCGGGTCGGCGGCGGCGATCCGGGGCAGCAGTCCGTCGCCGAGGCGTCCGGTGGCGGCGAGGCGGTCGAGGACGTCGAGCGGTGCCCGGGGGTTGTGGGCGGCGGCGCGGTGCACGAGGTCGTGCGGGTGGTCGGCGAGTCGGCGGATCAGTTCTTCCTCGACGGCCGGGTTCTCGGCCAGCGCCGACAGCACCCACAGCTGCTGGTCGTCGGCGAGCGCCCGGTACGCGGCCGGGTCGAGGTCGGTGCGCTCCGCGAGGGCGGCGCGCAGGAACGGCGAGGGGTGGTCGAGGTGCCGGGCGGCGACGGCGGCGGGCGCGGCGGGGTGTCCGAGGGCGGCCTGCAGGATGCCGTGCCGGGCGTGCTGGTGGCTGCCGTCGCAGGCGGCGCCGCCGGGCAGGTCGCAGTCCGGGTCGGGGCAGTCCGGCGGGTGCGTCCAGGGCACGGGGTGTTTCCGGCAGACCTCGCAACTCTCCAGCGGTGGAAGGTCGTTGATCAGGTCGGCGAGGACGTCGGGCGGCGTGGCGGGGTTCGTCCCGAGGGCCTGCCGGACGTGCTCCGAGGGGTGGGCGGCGAGCAGCGCGGCGATCGCGGGGTCGTCGGTGGATTCGGCGAGTTCGAGGGCGACTGCGGGGTCGGGGTCGGCGGCCAGCCGTCGCCCGATCTCGCCGGGCAGGCCGGGGCACTTCGCCAACTCGGCTCTCAGGTGCGGCAGTTCGACCAGCAGGCGGGCCCATTCGACGGGGGCGAGCCCGGCCTGCAGCAGGGCGAGCGCCGCCCGGGGCCGCCGTTCCGGGTCGACCTGCCCGGCCCGCAGCCGGCCGCTTCCGACCAGTCCGGACGCCGCCACCCCGTCCCGCTCGGCGAGTCGGTGCACCTGGCGGTCCGTCAGGTCGTCCCGCTCGGCGAGTTCCCGTCGCACCGTGGAGTCGTCCACCGCCGTCAGCCGTTCCACGGCCCCCGCCGGCAGTGCGGGATTGGCGGCCGCCCCGGCCCACAGATGAAGCATCCCGGCATCCTCCCTCGTCGTCCCCCTGCCCGCCTCCCCTTTTCCACCGCGCGGCGCCCTCTCGCGTCCGGCCCGGCCGTCATCCGCCGAACAGGCCCTGCTGCCGCGGGATGTCCCGGACGAACAGCACTCCTTCCACTCCCCCCAGCGCTTCCGGGTCCAGGCCGAAGTACGTGTGGTCGGCAGGGACGCGTGCCACCGCCCGCCCGGCGACCGCGGCGGCGAGCAGGCGCGGGTCCAGGACGGAGCGGGCGTCGGGGAGGGTGGTGAGGATGCCTTCGAGGCTGTCGGGGTCGGGGTGGTCGTCGGTGCCGCGGTTGCCGAAGGTGCAGGCGAGGTGGGCGTAGCCGTCCTCGTGGGACGCGAACAGTGATCCGGCGCTCCACCAGCGGAGTTGGTGGCCGCCGAACGGGATGCGGCTGGCTTCGCGCTGGAGGTGCCGGTTGTGCGCGAAGGCCAGGGTCGGGCCGCGCCGGTCCTCGCGGTGGACGATCGCCCGCAGGTTCTCGGCCATCATCAGGTCCCGCTGCCGCATCAGCGAGCCGATCCGGTCGGGCCCGGCGCCGGCCACGGCCGCGTGGTAGCGCAGCAGGCCGAGCGCGGTGCGGGCGTCCGACTCGGCCCGCCAGAGCGCCTCCCCGCCGTCCTCCGCCGCGAACTGCGGGCGGTGGGCGGCCAGCACCCCGGCCAACTCGTCGGCCAGCAGGCGCAGTCGACCGGCCTCGGGGGTGCGGCCGACCGAGCGGGACGGGTCGCGGACGGCGGCGGGTTCGGTCCAGTGCGCGTCGGGGCCGTGCAGGAGCGCGAACTCCTCGCGCGGGGGCAGGAGTTCGAGGGGGAGCCGGGCGGCGAGGAAGTCGTGCAGGCGCAGCAGCGCGGGGCCGGGCGCGGCGGCGCCGGTGATCTCCAGCGGGCCGTCCGCGCCGTACAGGCGCAGCCGCTCGCCCTCCGCCGACCGCTCGTTGAACTCCCTCATCCAGCGGACGAGTTCGCG
The DNA here is from genome assembly GCF_044753345.1 of Kitasatospora sp. NPDC088391. Lineage (NCBI taxonomy): Bacteria > Bacillati > Actinomycetota > Actinomycetes > Kitasatosporales > Streptomycetaceae > Kitasatospora > Kitasatospora sp. NPDC088391. The sequence continues at coordinate 42,228 of NZ_JBIVNB010000005.1, read as the reverse complement.
GTTCCCCCGGTACGCGCCGAAGCCGTGCGACAGCCCTTCGCGCACCACCGTGTCGAGTTCCCCGTCGCCGCCCTGCACGTACGCGTCGACAGTACGTGCGGCCAGGCAGTCGCTCTCCAGGGCGAGGGAGCGGTAGCCGTGGTCGGCGACCAGGTGGCGGAAGAGCGCGTTGCGCAGGTCGAGGAACTCCTCGACGCCGTGGGTGGGTTCGCCGAGGGCGAGCAGGCGGGTTCCGGCGGGGACCAGGGCGGTGGCGGCGGCGGGCGAGAAGGGGCGGGCGGCGGCCCGCAGCGGAAGATCCATGGCTTCCACCGTATCTTTGAAGCCTCGGTGTAGACTTTTCCGCTTCCAGCCCGGATTTCGAGCAGAAAAGTCTCCACATGCCGCTCCGTCCGATCGACCTGGCCCGGGAGCACGGCCTGTCCACCCAGGCGGTGCGCAACTACGAGGAGGCGGGGATCCTCCCGCCCGCCGGGCGCTCCGCGTCGGGGTACCGGCACTACGACGAGCGGCACGCCGCGGCGCTGTGGGCGTTCCTCGCCCTGGTGCCGGGGCACGGGCACCGGGAGGCGGCCGCGATCCTGTGCGCCGTCCACTCGGGCGCCCTGGAACGGGCGTTGCAGTTGCTGGACGAGGGTCACGCCCGGCTCGCCGAGGACCGCCGCACCCTGGAGGCGGCCCGCACCGCCCTCGCCCACCTGCCCGACGACCCGCCACCGGCGGCCGCCGACCGTCCGACGCACATCGGGCCGCTCGCCCACCGCCTGGGGCTGCGCCCGGCCACCCTGCGGGAGTGGGAGCGCGCGGGCCTGGTCTCCCCGTCCCGGGACGCCCGCACCGGGTACCGGGTGTACACGCCCGCGCAGGTCCGCGAACTCCGGCTCGCCGAGCAACTGCGGCGCGGCGGGCACGGGTTGGCCGCCACGGCGGAGATCCTGCACCGGCTGCGCGACGCGGGCGGCCCGGAGGCCGTCCGCCCCACCCTGACCGCCTGGCAGGCCCGGCTGACCGCCCGTGGCCGCGCCCTGCTGTCCGGCGCGGCCGCCCTGCACGCCTGCCTCGACCTCATCGAACGGCCCGCGCCCCCGACCCCCTGACACCGCGTCACTGTGGAAACCCCACAACCCCCGCGCGGGCTCGCGGCCTTGTACGAACTGCACAACTCCACCGTGCACGACTCGGTTGCCATCGACCCCTACGGTCACCCAAGTCCCTTGGCAGAGTGGGCCGCATCGACCAGCCCGGCCGACCATCGACGGGCCGGTCCTTGTGCTGCCACCACAACGGGAGGACCCCCATGCCCACACCGCACCCCACCGCCGTGAGGATCACCGGCCTCGGCGCCACCACCCCGCTCGGCGGGACCTCGCCCGCCACCTGGCAGGCCATGCGCGAGGGCCGCAACGGCATCCGCGCCCTGGACCGCCCGTGGGCCGCCGACCTCCCGATCCGGATCGCCGGCCAGCTCGCCGTCGAGCCCTCCGAGGTCCTCGACCGGATCGAGGCCCGCCGCCTCGACCGCGCCGAACAGCTCGCCCTGATCGCCGCCCGCGAGGCGTGGGCCGACGCCGGCCGCCCCGCCGTCGACGGCGAACGCCTCGCCGTGGTGATCGGCACCGGCACCGGCGGCGCCATCACCATGCTCGACCAGGACGACGTCCTGGAACGCTCCGGCGTCCGCAAGGTCTCCCCGCACACCGTCCCGATGCTGATGGCCAACGGGCCCGCCGCCTGGGTCTCCATCGACCTCGGCGCGAAGGCCGGCGCCCACACCCCCGTCAGCGCGTGCGCCTCCGGCGCCGAGGCCGTCGCCCTCGGCCTGGACCTGATCCGCCTCGGCCGCGCCGACGTCGTCGTCGCCGGCGGCACCGAAGCCTGCCTCCACCCCCTCCCCCTCGCCGGCTTCGCCCAGGCCCGCGCGCACTCCCTGCGCAACGACGACCCCGCCGGCGCCTCCCGCCCCTTCGACACCGGCCGGGACGGCTTCGTGATCGGCGAGGGCGCCGCCGTCCTCGTCCTCGAACGCGCCGACCTGCGCCCCGGCACCCGCTCCTACGCCACCCTCGCCGGCGCGGCCGTCACCTCCGACGCCCACCACATCACCGCCGGCCACCCCGACGGCCAGACCCGCGCCGTCCGGGGCGCCCTCGCCGACGCCGGCCTCTCCCCCGAGGCCATCGGCCTGGTCCACGCCCACGCCACCTCCACCCCCAAGGGCGACCTCACCGAAGCCGAAACCCTCACCCGCGTCTTCGGCCCCCACCGCCCCGCCATCACCGCCACCAAATCCATGACCGGCCACCTCTTCGGCGCCGCCGGAGCCCTCGCCGCCCTCGCCGCCGCCCACTCCCTCCACGACCAGTACGCCCCACCCATCCGCAACCTCACCACCCCCGACCCCACCCACCCCCTCGACCTCCTCCCCCAAGGCCGCCCCCTCCCCACCACCGCCACCCTCGTCAACGCCTTCGGCTTCGGCGGCCACAACGCCAGCCTGATCCTGACCACCTGACCCCGACCCCGACCCCGACGAAGCGAAGCTCCGTCCCGAGCCCACCGGGAGCAAAGCTCCACCCCTGGCCAGTAGGAAGCGAAGCTCCATCCCGGCCCGCCGAGAGCAAAACTCCATCCCGAGCCCGCTGGAAGGGAAGCTCCATCCCCGGCCCTCCGAGAGCAAAGCTCCACCCCTGGCCCACTGGGAGGAAACTCCGTCCCGGGCCCGCTGGGAGCGAAGCTCCAGGGGCCCGGGGAACGGCGGTGCCGAGGGGCAGGCGACCGACAGGCCGCTGCGCGCCGACCCCGTTTCCGGCCGAAGACCTCCGCGACGCGAAAGCCCCCGGGCCGGAGCCACTACCGCCCCCGCTCCTGCCCCCTCGCGTCGAGCGCCACCGCCATCCCCGCCAACTCCCCCGCCCGCAGCACCCGTCCCGTCGGCGGCAGCGGCACGTGCAGCGCCTCCACCCACTCCCCGGGTATCGCCGCCGCCCCGTACACCGCCCCCGCCAGCCCGCCGGTGACGGCGGCCGTCGTGTCGGTGTCGCCGCCGAGGTCCACGACGGCCCGCAGCGCGGCGGCGAACCCGTCCGTGGTGCGCAGCGCCCAGAGCGCCGAGCCGAGACAGGCCCACACCGCACCGTTGCTCTCGGTGGCCCGCGTCGGATGCCATCCGGCGTGGAGCACCCGGGCCCACCGCTTCCGGTGCTCCTCCCGCACGGCGTCCAGCACGGACGGCACGGCCGCCACCGGATCGTCCCCGTCCAGCGCGACCCGCAGCAGTTCGTGCAGGATCGCGGTGCCCTCCCACGCGGCCCCGTCGCCGTGGGTGAGCGCGGTGATCCGGCGGGCCGCGTCCATCGTCGCCGCCCGTCCCTCGGGCGCGAACCGCACCGCGGCGGGGGCGGCCCGCATCAGCGCGCCGTTGCCGGCCGCCCGCCCCTCGGTCTGGAAGTGGATCGCGGCGGCGAGGTCCCAGGGCAGCCCGCTGCCGAGCACGATCTCCGTCTGGATGCCGATGTCCTTGGGATCGGCGGTCGCCCACTCCCGGAACCGCGCGAAGATGTCGGGCAGGTCGAGCCCGTCGGGGCGGGCGAGCAGCGACTCGCCGAGGTGGACGGCCATCTGCGTGTCGTCGGTGGCCTCGCCCGGGTCCCACCCGCCGCCGCCGTCCATCGTCACCGCGCCGGGGTACCGGGCGCTGAGCATCCCGGCGGGCCCGAACTCGAAGGGCGCGCCGAGCGCGTCCCCGACCGCCGACCCCAGCACGGCGCCGACCACCCGCTCGGACCGCTCCATCCCACTCTCCTCCTCGCACCGCCACCAGGCCGGTGGCCCGGCCGCCCTCCGATAGCCTGGTGGCACGATGAACTGTTTCACCACCGCCTGGGGCGCGTTCGAACTGGCCCGCTTCCCGGAGGACCCGCGCGAGCTGCTGCGGGCCTGGGACGCCTCCGACGAGTACCTGCTGCGGCACCTGGCGGAGGAGTGCCCGGACGCCGCGGCGGGGGCGGTGACGGTGCTCGGCGACCGCTGGGGCGCGCTGTCGACGGCGCTCGCGGGGCGGGCGGGCACGCTGACGGCGGTCACCGACTCGTACCTCTCCTCCCGGGCGGTCGCCGCGAACCTGGCCCGCAACGGCCTGGACCCGGCCCTGGTGGACGTCCGCAGCACCCAGGACCCGCCACCGGACCGGATCGACCTGCTGCTGGTGCGGGTGCCGAAGAGCCTGGCGCTGCTGGAGGACCAGTTGCACCGGCTGGCCCCGGCGGTCCACCCGGGCGCCGTGGTGGTCGGCACCGGCATGGTGACCGAGATCCACACCTCCACCCTCCAGCTGTTCGAACGCATCCTCGGGCCGACCCGCACCTCGCTCGCCGTCCGCAAGGCCCGCCTGATCCACACCACCCCGAGCGGCAACCCCGCCGACCCTGCCGCCCCGGCCAACCCGTGGCCGCTGCGCTACCGCCTCCCGGACGGCATCGGCGAACTGTCGGGCCGTCAGGTCACCAACCAGGCAGGGGTGTTCTGCGCCGACCGCCTCGACATCGGCACCCGCTTCTTCCTCCAGCACCTCCCCGAACCCGAACCCGAGCCCGAACCCGAGCCCGAACCCGAGCCCGGCCCCGCCTCGCCCGCCCCCCGCCGGATCGTCGACCTGGGCTGCGGCAACGGCATCGTCGGCACCGCCGCGGCCCTGCGCGACCCGGGCGCCGAACTCCTCTTCGTGGACGAGTCCTTCCAGGCCGTGGCGTCCGCCGAGGAGACCTTCCGGGCCAACCTGGGGCCGGACGCCCGCGCCGAGTTCCTGGTCGGCGACGCCCTCGCCGACGTCCCGGACGCCTCCGCGGACCTCGTGCTGCTGAACCCGCCGTTCCACTCGCACCAGGCGACCACGGACGCGGTCGCCCGTCGGATGTTCACCGGCGCCCGCCGGGTGCTGCGCCCGGGCGGCGAGCTGCGGGTGGTCGGCAACCGGCACCTGGGGTACCACGTGACGCTGCGCCGGGTGTTCGGCAACTGCCGTACGGTGGCGGGCAGTCCGAAGTTCGTGGTGCTCAGCGCCGTCCGGCGCTGACCGCCCCCGCGGCAGCGGCGTCCGGCCCGTGCCCTAGGGTGAGCGCCGATTCGCCGCCGAACCACCCTGGCCCGGAGCCCCTCGGTCGGCAGCACCGCCACGACCGGGGGGAGAAACCCGCCATGGACCACGCACAGCCCGCGCCGGACGGGCCGAGCACCGACGACCAGGCGCCGGCCCCGGCCCCGGTCTGCTTCCGGCACGCCGGGCGCGAGTCGTACGTCCGCTGCTCGCGCTGCGACCGCCACGTCTGCCCGGACTGCCGGCGCGAGGCCGCGGTCGGCTACCAGTGCGTGGAGTGCGTCAAGTCCGGCCAGCAGGGCGTCCGGCGGGCCCGGACGGCGTTCGGCGGGCGGATCACCTCGCGGCCGTACGGCACGATCGGGCTGATCGTGCTGAACGTGGCCGGGTACCTCGCCGAGATCGCGGGCGGGCAGGACTTCGTCAACCGCTTCGCCATGCTGGGCCTGGGCGTGCTGCGGCCCGCCGACCCGGAGAGCTGGGACGGCGTGTCACCGCTGCCGGTCGGCGGCGTGGCGCACGGCGAGTGGTACCGGCTCATCACGGGCTGCTTCCTGCACCAGCAGCCGACCGAGGCGCCGTTCGGCGTCGCGCACCTGCTGATGAACATGTACTGGCTGTGGATGCTCGGCCGGGTGGTCGAGGACCGGCTCGGCGTGCTGCGGATGGTCGCGCTGTACCTGCTGTCCGCGCTCGGCGGTTCCGCGCTGACCCTGCTGTTCGCCCCGCACGCCCTGACGGTGGGCGCCTCCGGCGCGGTCTTCGGCCTGGTCGGCGGCTACCGGGTGCTGAGCCGCCGCCAGGGCTACGACCCGCTGGGCGGCGACCAGTTGATGGTGTTCTTCATCGTCTGGATGGTGGTCTCGGCGGGCTTCGCCTCCTGGACGGGCCACCTCGGCGGCCTGCTCGCCGGCCTCGCCGCGGGTGCCGCCCTGGCGTACGCCCCGCGCGAGCAGCGCGGCACGGTCCAGGCGATCCTCCTGACGGCGGTCCTGGCGCTGATCGCGGTCGCCGCGGTGATCGGCGTCGACCGGCTCGTCCCGATCAGCTGACCGCCCCGCCCGCTTCCCGCACCGCCCCGCCCGCTTCCCCGAGCAGCGCCGCCTCCCCGAGCAGCGCCGCCGCCTCGCGCAGCCGCTGCTCGGGCAGTCCGGCGCAGCCCAGCGCGAGCGCCGGCCCGCCCGGCGCGAGCCGCCCGGGCCCGACGGTGGCGACCCGGACGCCGAGCCGCGCCGCCGCGTCCGCGACGGCCTGCTCGTCGGTGCCGGCCGGCAGGTCGGCGTACAGGTGCAGGCCGGCGGCGACGCCCTGCAGGCGGGCCTGCGGCAGGTGGGTGCGCAGCGCCCCGGCGAGGGCGTCGCGGCGGGCCCGGTAGCGGGGGCGGACGGTGCGCAGGTGGCGGTCGTAGCCGCCGCTCTCCAGCAGGGCGGTGAAGGCGAGTTGGTCGATCGCGCCGGTGCCGAGGTCGGCGTACTGCTTGGCCTGCCGGAAGTCCTCGGCGAGCCAGCCGGGCAGCACGGCCCAGCCGAGCCGCAGCCCGGGGGCCAGGGTCTTGCTGAGCGAGCCCAGGTACACCGTCCGTTCGGGCGCCAACCCCTGGACGGCGCCCAGCGGTTCGCGGTCGTAGCGGAACTCGGCGTCGTAGTCGTCCTCGACCACCAGGCCGCCGGCCCGGGCCCAGGCGGCGAGTTCGGTGCGGCGGCGGGCCGACAGCACCACGCCGGTGGGGTACTGGTGGGCGGGCGTGACCAGCACGGCCTGCGCGCCGCTCGCCGCCAACTCCCCGACCCGCAGGCCCTCTTCGTCGACGGGGACGCCGATCGGCCGGACGCCGTGGGCGCGCAGCAGCGCCAGGGTGCCGGGCGAGCCCGGGTCCTCGACCGCGATCCGCGGCCGCCCCGTCCGGGCCAGCACCTGCACCAGCAGGGCCAGGCCCTGCCCGACGCCGCTGACCGCCATCACCCGTTCCGGCTCCGCGGCGACCGCCCGCACCCGGCCCAGGTACGCCGCCAACTCCCTTCGCAGCTGCGGCAGTCCGGCGGGATCGCGGTACCCGAGGTCCCGGTTCTCGGCCCGCTGCAGGGCCCGCCGCACCGCCCCGGCCCAGGCCGTCCGGGGGAACATCCCGAGGTCGGGCGTGCCCGGCTTCAGGTCGTACCGGGGCTCCGGCCCGACGACTCCGGCGGGCGGACGGGGGCGGGCGTCCGCGACTCCCGCCGCGACCCGGGTGCCCGAGCCCTGCCGCCCCACCAGGTAGCCCTCGGCGGCGAGTTGCTCGTACGCCTCGACCACCACCCCGCGTGAGACGCCCAGTTGGGCCGCCAGCACCCGGCTCGCGGGCAGCCGCTCCCCGGCCACCAGCCGCCCCTCCCGGACGGCCGCCCGCAACTCCCGGGTCAACCGCCCCGTCAGCTCGCCCCCGCCGTCCCCCAGGGTGATCAGCAACTCCCGCACACCCCCACCCTGCCAGAAAGCCCGACCGGCAACGCCGCCCCGCTTCCGACCGCCCGCCCCGACGCCCCGAATTGGTCCTCTGCTCCACCCGTCCAGTGGCACTGTCTTCCGTACCACTCCCCTCCTAGCGTTCCCACCATGTCCACCTCCTCCCCCGCCCTCCCGGCCTCGGCCCCGGTCCCGGCCGCCGCCGACCGCTCCCGGCTGTCCGGCTCGCTGCGGGCCGCCGCGGCGATGACGCTGCTCGGCGGCTCCACCGGCGTGACCGCGCTGGCCGCGTCCTATCCGCTCGCCACCGGCCAGACCGTGCGCTACGCCCTCGCCTCGGCCGTCCTGCTGCCGCTCGCCCACCGCCGGGGCCGCCTGGCGCCGCGTCTGACGGCCCGTGAGTTCGGCCTGCTGCTGGCGCTGGCCGGCACCGGCCTGTTCGCGTTCAACCTGCTGCTGGTGACGGCGCTGCGGCACACCGACGCGGCGGTGGTCGGCAGCATCGTCGGCTGCACCCCGCTGCTGCTGGGCGTGCTCTCGCCGCTGCTGGCCCGCCGCCGCCCGGCGCCCCGCCTGCTCGCGGCGGCGGCCGTGGTGGTGGCGGGCGCGGCGCTCACCCAGGGGTTCGGGTCGGGCGACGCGGTGGGGCTGCTGTGCGCGGCGGGCACGCTGTGCTGCGAGGCCGCGTTCTCGCTGCTGGCCGTCCCGCTGCTGCCGCGGCTGGGGCCGGTCCGGGTCTCGGCGTACACCACCGCCCTGGCGGTGCCGATGTTCGCCGTGACGGCCGCGTTCTCCTCCGGCCCGCCGCGGCTGCCCAGCGGCACGGAGCTGCTCGCGCTGTTCTACCTGGGGGCGGTGCTGACCTGCGTGGCGTTCCTGCTCTGGTACTCGGCGCTGACCAGGCTCCCGGCCGAGCACGCGGGCCTGTTCGGCGGGCTGATCCCGCTCACCGCGACCGCCTCGGGCGCGGTCCTGACCTCCCTCGTCCCGACTCCGCCGCAACTGCTCGGCGCGGTCCTGGTCACCGCCGCCCTCCTCCTCGGCCCCGGCCGCCCGCCGCGCCCCGCCGCCGACACCCCGTGACCCCGCCCGCCCCGCCCGCCCCGCCCGCCCCGTTCGCTCCGCGGCACGGCCCACGCCACACCACTCGCTCCGCACCACTCGTTCCGCACGACTCGCTCCGCGCAGCTCACGCCCCGTCAACCGCCCCGCCCGACCGCCTCCGTCAGCTCCGTGCGCCCCCCATTACCCCATGCGGGGCGCGTGGCACCCCACCGCCACCCGCGCGCCACTCGTCCGGGCGGTGGCCGTTGTCGTCCGGTCGAAATCTGCGCTTAGGCTGGGGCCGATATGAGTGTCGACCGCCGCAGTGTCCTGCGTTCCACCGCCCGCCTGGCCGCGCTGAGCGCCGCCGGGGGTCTCGCCGCCGCCTGCGGCAGCTCCTCCGAGGGCACCGATCCGGCCCAGTCCTCGGTGGCGGCGCGTTCGCAGCCGTCGCACCTCGCCGAGGGCTCCGCCCCGTCGCCGGCCGTGCCGCCGTCCGCCGCCCCGACCGCGTCGGCGCCCGCCCTGCCGCCGCTGGCCGCGAACACCCCGCAGGAGGTGGTGTCGGGGCCGCGCACCAGGCCGCAGCTGGCGCTGACCTTCCACGGCCAGGGCGATCCGGCGATCGCCGAGGCCCTGCTGAAGGCGGCGGAGCAGCACGGCGCCCGGCTGACGGTGCTGGTGGTGGGCAGCTGGCTGGACCAGCAGCCGCAGATGGCGCAGCGCATCCTGGCGGGCGGTCACGAGCTGGGCAACCACACCCAGAACCACCTGGACATCTCCTCGATGCGGCCGCAGCAGGCGCACGACGAGATAGCGCAGTGCGCGGAGCGCCTGCAGCGGCTGACGGGGTCGATCGGGCGCTGGTTCCGGCCGTCGGCGACGCAGTACGCGAACGCGATGGTGAAGGAGCAGGCCCGGCAGGTGGGGTACGAGCACGTGCTGTCCTTCGACGTCGACCCGCGGGACTACGCGGACCCGGGCGCGGACACGGTCACCCACCGGGTGCTGAAGTCGGCGGCGGCGGGTTCGGTGGTGGCCCTGCACATGGGGCACCCGGGCACGGCGCAGGCGCTCCCGGCGATCCTGGACGGCCTGGCCGCGAAGGGCCTGCACGCGGTGACGGCCTCCGAGCTCTGCGCCTGACCGCCGCCCCGCCCCTCCCTCACCCGCCGGCCCTCCCTCGCCCGCTGACCCTCCTTCACCTCCCGGGCCCGGGCCGTGCGATGCTCGGCCCATGCGCTATGTGATCCTGGGCGCCGGCGCGGTCGGCGGCACCATCGGCGGTCGGCTCCACCAGTCCGGCCGGAACGTGGTCCTGGTGGCCCGCGGCCCGCACCTGGCGGCGCTGCGCGCCGACGGCCTGCGGCTGAGCACCCCGGACGGGGTGCACCGGCTGCCGGTCCCGGCGGTCGGCGGGCCGGAGGAGGTCGCGCTGGCCCCGGACGACGTCCTGGTGCTGGCGGTGAAGACCCAGCACTCGGCGGCCCTGCTGGACGCCTGGGCGCCGCGCCCGGTCGCGGGCGGCGGCACGGCGGCGGAGCGGCTGCCGGTGGTGTGCGCGCAGAACGGGGTGGCGAACGAGCGGCTGGCGCTGCGCCGCTTCGAGCGGGTGTACGGGATGCGGGTGTGGCTGCCGTCGACGCACCTGGAGCCGGGCCGGGTGGCGGCGGCGGGCTCGCCGCGCTCGGGGATGCTGCACCTGGGGCGCTACCCGCACGGCGCGGACGAGTTGGCCCACCGGGTGGCGGCCGACCTGGCGGACTCGTTCTTCGACGCGCCGGTGGTCGAGGACGTGATGGCCTGGAAGTACGCGAAGCTGCTGGGCAACCTGGGCAACGCGCTGGAGGCGGTGGCCGGTCCGGTCGACGGCGAGCTGCGGATGCGGGTGTGGCGGGGCGTGCGGGCGGAGGGCCGGGCGGTGCTGGCGGCGGCGGGCATCGGGTACCCGTCGGACGAGGAGCAGCTCGCGGTGCGCGGCGACCGGGTGACGCTGCTGCCGCTGGAGGGCGCGGCGCGCGGCGGCGGTTCGTCCTGGCAGTCGCTGGCGCGCGGCACCGGCGACATCGAGGCGGACTTCCTGAACGGCGAGATCGCCCTGCTGGGGCGGCTGCACGGGGTGCCGACGCCGCTGAACGCGGCCCTGCAGCGGCTGGCCGCGGCGTTCGCCCGGGAGGGCCGCCCGGCGGGTTCCCTCCCGGAGGCCGACCTGACCGCGCTGGCGGACCTGGCGGACCCGGCCGCCCGCGCGGGTGTCGCGGAGTCCTGACGGGCCCTCAGGCCATCGGGTCGTCCGGCCCGTAGGGGCGCAGCCGCAGGGTGCGGGCGTCGGCGGAGCGGATCGCCCCGGCGGAGGCGACCAGGGTCTCCAGGTTGTCGCGTCCGGCGTGCAGGAAGCGGCCGTGCAGGCCGTCGAAGCGGCCGCGGGCGGCGTCGACGGTGACGGCGACCATGTAGGGGATGGAGCCCCAGGCCTTCATGTCGTGGAACATCGGCATGCCGGCGGTCATGTCGGTGGCGACGGCGCCGGGGCTGATGTCGAGGACGACGATCCCGTACCGGCCGACCGAGTCGGCGATGTTGTCGGAGAGCTGGAGCAGCGCGCCCTTGGAGGTGGCGTAGGCGGTGTAGTTGCCGTCGGGGCGCAGCGCGAAGCCGCTGTTGAGGTTGACGACCCGGCCGCGGCGGCGCTGCACCATGCCGGGCAGGACGTGCCGGAGCAGGTTGTAGGGGCCGCGCAGGTTGGTCTCGACGACCTGCCACCACTGGGCGGGGTCGGTCTCCCAGAGCGGGACTTCGGCGCGGTCGACCTGCCCGGCGTTGTTGATCAGCAGGTCGACGGGGCCGAGGTCACGTTCGATCGAGCGGACGGCCTCCCGGACGGCGCCGGGGCGGGCGACGTCGGCGGTGACGGCGACGCCGCGGGCGCCGTGCCGGACGCACTCCTTGAGGGTCGCGGTGAGGCGGTCCTGGGTGCGGCCGACCAGGCCGACGGCCATGCCCTCGGCGGCGAGGCCGATGGCGATCTCCCGGCCGATCCCGCGTCCGGCGCCGGTGATCAGTCCGACCTGTCCGGCGAGTGATCCGGTCCCCATCTGCGTGCTCCCTCCGGTCCCTCCTGCGGCTGGACCCTCGCATTCTGGTCGCCCGCCCGGGGGCGCACGGGGAGCGCGCGGCGGCGCACCGCCCGGCCTCACCCGTTCGGCCGAGCACCGGTCCGGGCCGCGCGGGGACGAGGCGGGGTGAACGGGCGTTAAGGCAGGTAGTACCGTCGTCCGGGCGGGCCGCCCGCCCCGGGAGGGGGTCGGGGGGCCGTGACAACAGTGGGCCGGGCGATCCCCGGCTCCTCGTGAAGGGCATCTGAGTGAGTGACATCGCGCGCGTCGGAGTAGTCGGCTGCGGCCTCATGGGGTCGGGCATCGCCGAGGTCTTCGCCCGTTCCGGCCTGGACGTGCTGGTTTCGGAGGCCAGTGGCGAGGCGCTGGAGCTGGGCCGGACCAGGCTGACGAACTCCCTGGAGACGGCCGTGCGGCGCGGCAAGCTGTCGGAGGAGGACCGGGACTCGGCGCTGGCCCGGCTGGCGTTCACCACCGACCTGGCCGACTTCCACGACCGGGACCTGGTGGTCGAGGCGGTCGCGGAGCGCGAGGACGTCAAGGTCAAGATCTTCCAGACCCTGGACCAGGTGGTGGCCCGCCGGGACGCGATCCTGGCCTCCAACACCTCCTCCATCCCGATCGTGAAGCTGGCCGCGGCGACCGGCCGCCCCGAGCAGGTGATCGGCCTGCACTTCTTCAACCCGGCGCCGGTGCAGAAGCTGGTCGAGGTCATCCCGACCCTGACCACCTCCGTCGAGACCACCACCCGCGCCGAGCAGTTCACCGTCGAGGCGCTCGGCAAGGAGCCGATCCGGGCCCGCGACCGGGCCGGTTTCGTGGTCAACGCCCTGCTGGTGCCGTACCTGCTCTCCGCCGTCCGGATGTTCGAGTCGGGCGTGGCGACGGCCGCGGACATCGACAAGGGCATGGAGGCGGGCTGCGCCCACCCGATGGGGCCGCTGCGGCTGTGCGACCTGATCGGCCTGGACACCATCGTCTCGATCGCCGAGTCGATGTACGACGAGTACAAGGAGCCGCTGTACGCGGCCCCGCCGCTGCTGTCCCGGATGGTCGACGCGGGCCTGCTGGGCCGCAAGTCCGGCCGCGGCTTCTACGACTACACCGCGACGGCCTGACGCCCCGTCACCGTTCCGAGGGCCGCCCGGCACCGCGCCGGGCGGCCCTCGCCGCACCGGCGGGGCACCGGCGGGGCGCCGGAGAGGCGTCGACCTCAGCGGCTCTTGAGCGTGTCCGGGGTGGCGTAGCGGGCGACGTCGGCGACCCGGCAGCTGACCGGGCCGCCCGGCTCGACCAGCCCCTGGGCCTGTTCGACGGTGTCGTGGCCGGGGGCGAGCGCGGTGGCGCCGGCCACGCCCGCGGCGACCTGTTTCCCGGTGCCGTCGAGGAAGGCGATCTGCACCACGTAGTTGCTGGTGACGGCGGTGCGGTTGGTGATCCGCACGGTCGCGGCGGGCCAGCGCAGTTCGGCGTCGACGGCGCAGCCGGTGACCTCGACGTCGCCGGCGGCCTGCCCGCGGTCGGGGGTGTCGGCGGGTCTGTCCCCGTCGGCCGGCTCGCAGCCCGTCACCGCGAGGACGGCGGTCAGGCAGAGGGCGGCGAGGACGGCTCGGATGCGCATGGTCTCCCCTCGGGACGGCGTGGCTCGGGGCCGACGCTACCGAGCCCGGGGGCCGGTCCGTCCGGGATGTGTCCAAGCTGTAACCACCGTGCGGAGCAAGTGTGCTGACGGAGCGTCAACAAACGATCGGGCCCGGCACCTCGGGGGTGCCGGGCCCGGGGCCGCGGATCAGCTGTTGATCTGGTACGGGTCCCCGTAGACCTTCCACTTCAGCGGCGGGTTGAGGTCGAAGTTCTTGTTGGTGAGGAAGACGCGCTGCTCGGTGTCGACCCGGCTGGTGTCGGCGTGCGCCTCCTCCTGCTTCATGATCACCTTGCGGGCGTCCAGGAAGGCGTTCAGGTAGGCGGTCTCGTCGCCGCCCTGGGCCGGGGTCTTGGCCTTCTTCATGGCGGCGGCGCGGATGCCGCCGAAGCTGTCGGAGCTGTTGCCGGGGCCGTGCATCACGATGGCGTCGTAGTAGGCGAACTGGCCGAGCGCCCGCAGGCCGTCCGACTTGGCCTGCTTGACCGCCGGGTCGAAGTACACCCGGTCGCGCTCGTCGTTCTGCGCCTGCTGGAAGACGGTGTCCTTGGCGGCGGTCTTCCAGTCGTTGACGAAGGCGGTGCCCAGCCCGGAGTGCGACTCGGTGCCGTTGACCTTCTTCAGGGCCGGCAGGTACTTCGCCAGGACGTTGCCGGGCTTGAGGTCGGTGTAGTGCTCGACCAGGTCGAGCATGTCGCCGGTGCCGGAGCAGAAGCCGATGATGCCCGCGGTGTAGCCGCGACCGTCCTTGATGTCCTCGATGTACTTGTACTGCGCCTTCCAGTCGAGCGAGGAGTTCTCCGCCGAGGAGACCAGCTCCATGGCGATCTCCTTCTTCTTCGCGTCGTCGAGGCCGACCGACGCCGCGTGACCCGTCCCGGCGGTGGCCAGGGTCAGCGGGAGGGCCCCGATCAGGATCGCGAGGGCGGCGCGGGTGGTGCGGGTGCTGCGGGCGGTGCGGTGCTTCGTGCTGGGCATCTGACGCTCCGTCTGCCGGTCGCGGGCATGGGGGTGCCCACGGGAGGGGGTTAGGAAAGTTTCCTAACGAGGATTGAAGCGCCCGCTCCGGCACCCCGCAAGACGTGCGACCGAGAATGTCAGGTACTCGCCACCGGTCGGCGCGGAAAACCGCTGGCCACCGCCGCCCCCGACCGGCCAGGCTGCTCCGAATGGACATCCGTGACGCCACCCCCGGGGACTGGGCCGCCATCTGGCCGTTCTTCCACCAGATCGTCGCCGCCGGCGAGACCTTCACCTACCCGGTCGACCTCGACCGGGAGACCGGCCGCGACTGGTGGCTGCTGCCCGCCCCGCACCGCACGACGGTCGCCGTCGCCGCCGACGGCACCGTGCTCGGCACCGCCAAGATGAACACCAACCAGGCCGGCAACGGCGCGCACGTCGCCAGCGCCAGCTTCATGGTCGACCCCGGGCACGCCGGCCGCGGCACCGGCCGCGCCCTCGCCGAGGACGCCCTCGCCTGGGCCCGCGCCCGCGGCTACCGCGCCATGCAGTTCAACGCCGTGGTCGCCACCAACACCCCCGCCGTGGCGCTCTACCGCTCCCTCGGCTTCACCGTCCTCGGCACCGTCCCCGAGGGCTTCCACCACCCCGTCCACGGCTACGTCGGCCTGCACGTGATGCACCGGAATCTGTCGAAAAGCCCCCTCAACGCACCCGCCCCGGAGGGGAGTTGACCGTGCACGTGTGCGCACGGTCTGGCACAGTGACGGCCATGCGATCATCCGTCATCACGCGAACCGCCCTCGGCTGCCTGGCCGTCGGCCTCGCCCTCACCCTCAGCGCCTGCGACTCCCCCGGCAGCAGCGGCGGCGGCAAGGCCGCGAAGAACGACGCGGCACCCGCCGCCTCCCCCTCCGACGACCACGCCTTCGACGGCCTCGGCGAGCAACTCGCCATGCTGAACGCGCTGGAGAAGGAGTTCCCCGGCATCACCGAGGACAAGCAGAAGGCCGTCGACTCCGCCGACGAGCTCTGCAAGGACATCCGCAAGAACGACGGCACCGACCTCGGCATGGTCGCCGCCTCGCTGTTCGCCACCACCACCGTCTCGCTCGGCCCCGCCGACGGGCAGCGGATCGTCACCGTCGTCAAGGCCAGCACCTGCGCCTGACCGCCCCGCCGGGCCCCACCGGCACGTACCCGGCACCCGCCCGGGAACGACGGAGCCCCGCCGCGCGGCACGCGCGACGGGGCTCCCCCAGTGGTCCGGCCGTCAGGCCCCGCGCAGCACCGCGCCCGTCCGCTCGGCCGCCACCGCGACCGCCGACTCGCGCGCCGCCGACGCCTCGTCCGCCGTCAGCGTCCGGTCCGCGGCCCGGAAGCGCAGCGTGTACGCCAGCGACTTCTTGCCCGCGCCCGCCTGCTCGCCCGTGAACACGTCGAACAGCCGCAGCGACTCCAGCAGTTCGCCCGCGCCGTCGCGCAGCGCCGACTCGACGTCCGCGGCGTGCACGCCCGCGTCCACGATCAGCGCCACGTCCTGGGTCGCCACCGGGTACGCCGACACCGGCGGCCCGGAGACCCGGCGGCCGTCCTCGAACAGCAGGTCCAGGTCGAGCTCCATCGCGCTGGTGCGCTCCGGCAGGTGCAGCGCCTTGACGACGCGCGGGTGCAGCTCGCCGGCGTGGCCGACGACCTCCTCGCCCACCAGCAGCTCCGCGCACCGCCCCGGGTGCCACGGCGCCCGCTGCGCCTGGCGCACCGTCAGCTCCACGCCGGCGGCGGCGGCGACCACCCGGGCCGCCTCGACCGCGTCCGCCCAGCCGGACGGCGCGCCCTTGCCCCACCAGCCCGACGGCAGCCGCTCGCCGGTCAGCGCGACGGCGACCCGGCGCGGCTGGTCCGGCAGCGCGGCGTCCAGCTCGGCCAGCTGCTCGTCCGAGGGCCGCCGGTCCACGGGCAGCCGCGGCGCGACCTTCCGCTCCGCCTTCGGCAGGAACACCGTGCCCGTCTCGAAGATCGCCAGGTCGGTGTTGCCGCGGCCGACGTTGCGGCGCAGCGCGCCCAGCAGGCCCGGCAGCAGCGTGGTGCGCAGCGCCGACTCGGCGTCGTTCAGCGGGTTGACCAGCTTCACCGTGCGGCGGCGCTCGTCGTCCGCCTCCAGGCCCAGCGCGTCGAACGCGGCGTCACCGACGAACGGGTACGCGTTGATCTCCACGTAGCCCGCGCCCGCCAGCGCCACGCCCACCCGGCGGTGGAAGCGCTGCGCCTCGGACAGGCCGCGCCCCGGCGGGGTGACCGGCATCCGGGCCGGGACGTTGTCGTAGCCCTCCAGCCGGACGACCTCCTCCACGAGGTCGTACGGGTCCGTCAGGTCGGGCCGCCAGGACGGCGGGGTGACCTCCAGGACGTCGGTGCCGACGACCGTGCAGCCGACCTCCTGCAGGCGGCGGGTGACGGTCTCCCGACCGTACTCGGCACCCGCGACCCGGTCCGGCAGGTCCGCGTCGATCGGGATGGTGCGCACCGGGTGCGGGGCCGCGATGTCGGTGACCCCGGCCTCGGCGGTGCCGCCCGCGATCAGCACCAGCAGGTCGACGGCGCGCTGCGCGGCGGCCCGGGCGGCCTCCGGGTCGACGCCGCGCTCGAAGCGCCGGGACGCCTCGGAGGGCAGCTTGTGGCGCTTCGCGGCCCGGGCGATGGTGACCGGCTCGAAGTGCGCGGCCTCGACCAGGATCTCGGTGGAGCCGGTGACGGCGCCGGTCTCCGGGTCGACGACCGGGTCGAGGATCTCGGTGCTGGCGCCGCCCATCACGCCGGCCAGGCCGATCGGGCCGGTGTTGTCGCAGATCAGCAGGTCCTCGACGGACAGCTCGCGCTTGACGCCGTCCAGCGTGGTCAGCGTCTCGCCCTCGACGGCGCGGCGGACCTGGATCGGCCCGTCCACCCGGCCGCGGTCGTACGCGTGCAGCGGCTGGCCGACCTCCAGCATCACGTAGTTGGTGATGTCGACGGCCAGCGAGATCGGCCGGATGCCGGCCTTCTGCAGGCGGCGCTGCAGCCAGATCGGCGACTTCGCGGCCGGGTCGACCCCGGTGACGGTGCGCGCCACGAAGCGGTCGCAGCCCACCGGGTCGGCGACCTTCACCAGGTAGCCGTACGAGTTCGCCGGCGGCACGTCCAGCAGCGCCGGGTCGGCCAGCGGCAGCCCGTACGCGGCGGCGGCCTCGCGGGCCACGCCGCGCATCGACAGGCAGTAGCCGCGGTCCGGGGTGACCGCGATGTCGAGGACCTCGTCGACCAGCTGGAGCAGCTCGATCGCGTCGGTGCCGGCCTCGAACTCCGGCGGCAGCACGATGATGCCGTGGTGGTCGTCGCCCATGCCCAGCTCGCGGGCCGAGCAGATCATGCCCGCGGAGGTGTGCCCGTAGGTCTGCCGGGCCGCGATCGGGAACGGGCCGGGCAGCACGCCGCCGGGCAGGATCACCACGACCTTGTCGCCGACCTGGAAGTTGGTCGCGCCGCAGACGATCTCCTGCGGCTCGCCGGTGCCGTTGGCCGCGCCCACGTTCACGAAGCAGTGCCGGATCGGCTTCTTGAAGCCGGACAGCTCCTCGATCGAGAGCACCTCGCCGACCACCAGCGGGCCCTTGAGGTCGGTGCCGAGCTGCTCGACCGTCTCGACCTCCAGGCCGGCCCGGACCAGCCGGGCCGCGACGTCGCGTCCGGTCTCGCCCGCCGGCAGGTCGACGTACTCGCGCAGCCAGGAAAGCGGGACGCGCATCAGATCTCCATCCCGAACGGGAGGGTGAAGCGGACGTCACCCTCGACCATGTCGCGCATGTCGGCGACGTTGTGACGGTTCATCAGGATCCGCTCCAGGCCCAGCCCGAACGCGAACCCGCTGTAGCGGGACGGGTCGATGCCCGCGGCGACCAGCACCCGCGGGTTGACCACGCCGCAGCCGCCCAGCTCGATCCAGCCCTCCGAGGAGCAGGTCCGGCACGGGCGGTCCGGGTTGCCCACCGAGGCGCCGCGGCACACGAAGCACTGCAGGTCGATCTCGGCGGACGGTTCGGTGAACGGGAAGTACGAGGGCCGCCAGCGCAGTTCGAGGCCGCCGCCGATCAGCTTCTCCACCAGCACCTCGATGGTGCCCTTGAGGTGACCGAAGGTCAGGCCCTCGTCCACCGCGATCGCCTCGACCTGGCGGAACACCGGGGTGTGCGTGGCGTCCAGCTCGTCGGTGCGGTACACCCGGCCGGGGCTGACCGCGTACAGCGGCGGCTCGCCGGCCAGCATGGTGCGGATCTGCACCGGGGAGGTCTGGGTGCGCAGCACCATGCCGGAGTCGGCGGTGCCGTCGGCGGCCTCGACGAAGAAGGTGTCCTGCATCGAGCGGGCCGGGTGGTCGGCGTGCAGGTTGAGGGCGTCGAAGTTCAGCCACTCCGCCTCCACCTCCGGGCCGGACGCGACCTGGTAGCCCATCGCGATGAAGGTGTCCTCGATCCGCTCGGCCAGCGTGGTCAGCGGGTGCCGCGCGCCGCGCGGGGCCCGGCCGAACGGCAGCGTGACGTCCACCGCCTCCTCGACCAGCACCCGGGCGTCGCGCTCCGCCTCCAGCTCGACCTGACGCTTCGCCAGGGCCTGGTTGACGGCGCCGCGGGCCTGGCCGATCAGCTTGCCCGCGGCGGCCTTGGCCTGCGGGGGCAGCGCGCCGATCTCGCGGTTGGCGAGCGACAGCGGGGAGCGGTCGCCGGTGTGCGCGACCTTCGCCTGCTTGAGCTCGTCGAGGTCGGCGGCGGCGGCGAAGGCGGCGACCGCCTCGTCCCGGGCCTGTTCCACCACCTCGGGCTTGAGGGCCTCGACCTCGACCGGGTCGTACGACTTGTTGGGTGCCGACATCTCTATCTTTCCCGTGCTCCTGCTCGTGATCAGGTCCTGCTGCCTCGCCGGGCGTACCGGAACGCCAAAGGTCGAGTGTAGTCGCAGCCCGCAACCGGATACGGCGGGTGACCGGGTCCGGCGGGGGGTCAGAGCATGAAGTCCGGGACACCGGCGGGCAGCACGAACCGGAACCTGGCCCCGCCGCCGGGCGCCCGGCTCACCCCGATCACCCCGCCGTGCGCCTCCACGATGCCCTTCACGATGTACAGGCCCAGGCCCGTCCCGCCGCGCTTGGAGCCGCGCCAGAACCGGGTGAACACCCGCGGCATCGCCTCCTCCGCGATGCCCGCGCCCTGGTCGCTGACCGTGACGGCGGTGCCCTCGACCACCCGCGGCGGCGTGCCCGCCCGCTCGACCAGCTCCTTCGCCGGGCCCAGCTCGATCGTCACGGTGCCCTCGCCGTGCCGCACCGCGTTCTCCAGCAGGTTCGCCAGCACCTGGTCGACCTTGTCCGGATCGCCCCACTGCTCGCCCAGCGGCCCCGCCACCCGGATGTCGAACCGCTCCGCCGGGATGCCCGCCGCGACCTTCCCCTCCACGTGCCGGCGCACCGCCGCCGCCAGGTCGAGGCGCTGCCGGCGGATCTCCAGCCGGCCCGCGTCGATCCGCGAGATGTCCAGCAGCTCGGCGATCAGCCGCACCACCCGGTCCGCGTCCGCGTCGACGGTCTCCAGCATCACCCGCTTCTGGCCGTCGTTGAACCGCTCCCACTTCGCCAGCAACGTCGCCGTGAAGCCCTTCACGCTGGTCAGCGGGGAGCGCAGCTCGTGCGCGACGGTGGCGATCAGCTCGGCGTGCGAGCGCTCCGTGCGCCGCCGGGCCTCGGTGCCGCGCAGCGTCACCACCACTTGCCGCACCGGCCCGCCCGGCCGCTCCCGCACGTAGCGGGCGCACACCAGCACCTCGCGGCCGCCCGGCAGCAGCAGGTTCCGCTCGGGCTGCCCGGTGCGCACCGCCAGCCCGCCGTACGGGTCGGTCAGCGCCCACCAGCGGCGGCCGTCCAGGTCCTCCAGCGGCAGCGCGGCCTCCAGCGCGGTGCCGACCGCGTGCCGGGCGGAGCGCCCGGTGAGGCGTTCCGCGGCGCGGTTGAAGACCGTCACCGTGCCGTGCGCGTCCGCGACCACCAGCCCGTCCGGCAGGTCGTCGGGCCCGACCGGCGCACCGTACGGTCCGCCCGGTGCCCCGTTGCCGCCCATGGGTGTCCTCCCCCGCCCGCCCCCTCGCCGGCCCAGGAATCGACCCTAGCGCTATCGGGCCCCGCCGCGACACCCGCCGGGGGAGCGCTGGGCGCGCGCGGAGGCGTACAGGCACACGGCGGCCGCCGTGGCGAGGTTCAGGCTCTCCGCGTGCCCGTGGATGGGGACCCGCACCACCTCGTCCGCCAGCGCGCGGGTCTCCTCGGGCAGGCCCCACGCCTCGTTGCCGAACACCCAGGCGCACGGGCCCTCCAGGGTGCCCTCGTCCAGTTCCTGGTCGAGGTCGCGCTGCCCGGCACCGTCCGCGGCCAGCACCCGCACCCCGGCCGCGCGCAGCCGCGCGACCGCCTCCTCGACCGGCACCCCGGTCGCCACCGGCAGGTGGAACAGGCTGCCCACCGAGGCCCGCACCGCCTTCGGGTTGTACGGGTCGACCGAGGCGTCGGTCAGCACCACGGCGTCGGCCCCGGCCGCGTCCGCGGTCCGCAGCACGGTGCCCGCGTTCCCGGGGTCGCGCACGTGCGCGAGCACGGCGACCAGCTTCGGGCGGGCCGCCAGCACCTGCTCGAACGGGGTGTCGATGAACCGGCACAGCGCCACGATGCCCTGCGGGGTGACGGTGTCGCAGATGTCCGCGACCACCTCCTCGGTCGCGGTCAGCACCGGCAGCCCGGCCTCCCGGGCGGCGGCCACGATCTCCGCGTGCCGCCCGGCGGCCTCCGCCGTCACGTACACCTCGACCACGGCGTGCTCCCCGTCCGGCAGCCGCCCGAACGCCACCGCCTCCCGCACGGCCTGCGGGCCCTCGGCGAGGAAGCGCCGCTCCTTGCCGCGCTGGTTGCGCTTGGCCAGGCGGCGGGCGGCGACGACGCGCGGGGAGCGCAGGGAGGTCAGCAGGGGGGTCTCGGTGCTCATGCTCACGATCTTCGTCACAGGAGGGCGGGTGCGCGATACGCGACGGACCCGCAGGCCGGGCGGCCTGCGGGTCCGGGAGAACAACGCTGCGGTGCGAGCACCTGGGTCAGGCGGCGACCTTGGGGGCGTTGACGTCCTCCGGCAGCGCCTTGCGGGCGACCTCGACCAGGGCCACGAAGGCCACCGAGTCGTTGACCGCGAGGTCGGCCAGCATCTTGCGGTCGATCTCGACGCCCGCGGCCTTCAGGCCCTGGACGAAGCGGTTGTAGGTGATGCCGTTGGCACGGGCAGCGGCGTTGATGCGCTGGATCCAGAGCTGGCGGAAGTCGCCCTTGCGCTTCTTGCGGTCGTTGAAGTTGTAGACCAGCGAGTGGGTGACCTGCTCCTTGGCCTTGCGGTACAGGCGCGAGCGCTGACCGCGGTAGCCGGAGGCCCGCTCGAGGATGACCCGGCGCTTCTTGTGGGCGTTGACTGCCCGCTTGACGCGTGCCACTTGATTACTCCTTGTGTTCGGACCCCGGATCGTGCCGCCGGTCCGTTATTCGATTCGGTCGGTAAGGATCAGCCGGTGCCCGCGACCACGGCCGCGGGCGAGCGATCACTTGCCGAGAAGCTTCTTGATCTTCTTGGCGTCGCCGGGGGCCATCTCGGCGTTGCCGGCCAGCTTGCGGGTCAGCGTCGAGGGCTTGTGCTCAAGCAGGTGGCGACGGCCGGCACGCTCGCGCAGCACCTTCCCGGAGCCAGTGATCTTGAAGCGCTTGCTGGCGCCGCTGTGCGTCTTCTGCTTCGGCATGTCGCCGTATCTCCTCGTCGTCCGTTCCGGCCCGCACCCGGGGGTGCGGGCCGGAACTGGATGGATCTCGTCTCCGGGGCGGTTGCCCCGGAAGCGTTGCCGATCCCGCCCGGTGTCCTGAGCCCTGCGGCTCAGGCGTCCTGGGCGGCCTCGGCGGGCTGCTCGGCCTCGGTGACCTCGGCGGCCTCGGTGACCTCGTCGGTCTCCGCGTCGTCCGCGTCCTCCACGAGCTCGACCGCCTCGGCGGTCTCGTCGAGCTCATCGGCCTCGTCCGCCGCCGGTCCGCGGCCCTGCCGCTCCGCCTTGCGGGCGTCGGCGAGCGCGCGGGCCTCGGCCATGGCTTCGGTCTTCTTCTTGTGCGGGCCGAGAACCATGATCATGTTTCGGCCGTCCTGCTTCGGGGCCGACTCCACGAAGCCCAGGTCCTGGACGTCGTCCGCGAGCCGCTGCAGCAGCCGGAAGCCCAGCTCCGGGCGGGACTGCTCACGACCGCGGAACATGATCGTGATCTTGACCTTGTCACCCTGCTTGAGGAACCGGACGACGTGACCCTTCTTGGTGTCGTAGTCGTGCGGGTCGATCTTCGGCCGGAGCTTCATCTCCTTGATGACCGTGTGCGCCTGGTTCTTGCGCGCCTCACGGGCCTTCATCGCCGACTCGTACTTGAACTTGCCGTAGTCCATGAGCTTGCACACCGGCGGGCGCGCCGTGGCGGCGACCTCGACCAGGTCCAGGTCGTACTCCTGGGCAAGCTCCAGCGCCTTCGCGAGCGGGACGATGCCGACCTGCTCGCCGCTGGGACCGACGAGTCGCACCTCGGGGACGCGGATCCGGTCGTTGATGCGGGGCTCGGTGCTGATGGGGCCTCCTCGGTTGCACCTTTTCCGATGCGACCGTCGGGCGGCGGTCGCACGTAGTGGTTTCGACCACTGGGCGGGGCTTCATTCATGCTCCGCTGCCCGTCGAGGGCACCGAGCGCACGAAAAAAGCCCCGCACGGTACAGGCGGGGCTCCACACGTTCCGGACGCCCTCTCGGGCACCACTGGCGACCGGCGTTCCCTCACGGGCGCCCGTCGCGGACCGGACCCGTCGGCCCTTCGGCCGATCAGGTGGGAGACTGCCGCGGCCGCCCTTCCGGGCCTCCGCGAGGTGGAGCCTCCACTTGCTGGCCGAGCGCTCCGAAGAGTCCCCCGGCCGGTCAGTCTCGAATCATACCAGCGTTCCGGGCCCGACCGGTATTCCGGCCCCTCCCCGCCCGCCTTGTACGCTCCTTCCGTACCGCGCTTTCGCACCAACCCCTCCGGAGTGACACCGTGACCAGCCAGCCCGACCACGCGCCCGAGTCCGACGGGGCCCTCGGCTTCGACGACCTGACCCGCGACATCGCCGAGGTCCCCGCGGTCGAGGTGATCACCACCGTCGCCGTCCACCTGATGAGCGCCGCCGCCGTCAAGTGCGGCCTCGCCGAGGGCGGCGAGGCCGACAAGGACCTCGACGAGGCCCGCAAGCTGATCACCGCCCTGGCCGGCCTGGTCACCGCCGGAGCCCCCGAGATCTCCAACTTCCACGCCGCCCCTCTCCGCGACGGCCTCCGCTCCCTCCAGCTGGCCTTCCGCGAGGCCTCCCTCGTCCCCGACGCCCCCGGCGCCGGCCCCGGCGAGAAGTTCACGGGCCCCGTCTACTCCTGACGCCCCGTCCTCCCGCCCCGCCAGGAGCGCGAGGACCCGCACGCAGCGGAAGCCGCCCGACCGAGGACACTCCCCGGCGGGCGGCTTCTCCGTTCCCCTCCCCCTGGCCGAAGGCGTCTCCCTCCCCGCCCCGCCAGGGGCGCGGGGAACTGCGCGCAGCGGAAGACCCGAAAGCGGAAGCCGCCCACCGGAGGAACATCCCTCGGTGGGCGGCTTCCCCGCTATGCGCCGGGCTCTCAGGCGTCGTACTCGTCCAGCGGCGGGCACGAGCAGACCAGGTTCCGGTCACCGTACGCGCCGTCGATCCGCCGCACCGCCGGCCAGTACTTGTCCGCCGGGTTGACGCCCGCCGGGAAGACCGCCTCCTCGCGGGTGTACGGGTGCGCCCACTCGCCGGCCAGCATCGACGCGGTGTGCGGGGCGTTGCGCAGCGGGTTGTCGTCCGCCGCCCACTCGCCGTTGCCGACCTTCTCGATCTCGCCGCGGATCGCGATCATCGCCTCGCAGAAGCGGTCGATCTCGTGCAGGTCCTCGGACTCGGTCGGCTCGATCATCAGCGTCCCGGCGACCGGGAACGACATGGTCGGCGCGTGGAAGCCGTAGTCGATGAGCCGCTTGGCGATGTCGTCGACGCTGACGCCGGTCTCCTTGCTGAGCGGCCGCAGGTCGATGATGCACTCGTGCGCGACCAGCCCGCCGGGGCCGGTGTAGAGCACGGGGTAGTGCGGGGCCAGCCGCTTGGCGATGTAGTTGGCGTTCAGCACGGCGACCTGGGTGGCGCGCTTGAGGCCCTCGCCGCCCATCAGCCGGACGTACGACCAGGAGATCGGCAGGATCGCCGCCGAGCCCCAGGGCGCGGCCGAGATCGGGCCGACACCGGTCGCGGGGCCGGCCTCGGCCTGCAGCGGGTGGTTGGGCAGGTACGGCGCGAGGTGCGCGCGCACCGCGACCGGGCCGACGCCGGGGCCGCCGCCGCCGTGCGGGATGCAGAAGGTCTTGTGCAGGTTCAGGTGCGAGACGTCCGCGCCGAACTTGCCGGGCTTGGCGAGGCCGACCAGCGCGTTCAGGTTGGCGCCGTCGACGTACACCTGACCGCCGGCCTCGTGGACGAGCGCGCAGATCTGGGTGATCTCGGTCTCGAACACGCCGTGCGTGGACGGGTAGGTGACCATCAGGACGGCCAGCTGCTCGCCGTGCTGGGCGATCTTCGCCTTCAGGTCCTCGACGTCCACGTCGCCGTCGGTGAGGGTCTTGACGACCACCACCCGCATGCCGGCCATCGCCGCCGAGGCCGCGTTGGTGCCGTGCGCGGAGGACGGGATCAGGCAGACGTCGCGCTGGGTGTCGCCGTTCGCCCGGTGGTACGCGCGGACGGCCAGCAGGCCGGCCAGCTCGCCCTGCGAGCCGGCGTTCGGCTGGATCGAGACGGCGTCGTAGCCGGTGACCTCGACCAGCTGCTGCTCCAGCCCGCGGATCAGGGTCAGGTAGCCCTCGGCCTGGTCGACCGGCGCGAACGGGTGCAGCTGGCCGAACTCGGGCCAGGTGACCGGCTCCATCTCGGTGGTCGCGTTGAGCTTCATGGTGCAGGAGCCCAGCGGGATCATGCCGCGGTCGAGCGCGTAGTCGCGGTCGGAGAGGCGGCGCAGGTAGCGCAGCATCGCGGTCTCGGAGCGGTGGCTGTGGAAGACCGGGTGGGTGAGGTACTCGTCCTCGCGCAGCAGCGCGACGGGCAGCGCGTCGGCGTCCTCGGCGATCTCGGCGGTGACGCCGAAGGCGGCGAACACGGCGGCCAGGTGCTCGCGGGTGGTGGTCTCGTCGCAGGAGACCGAGACCCGGTCGCCGTCGACCCGGAACACGTTGACGCCGCCGGCCAGCGCCGCGGCGACGACCTCGTCGGCCCGGCCCGGCACCACGGCGGTGACGGTGTCGAAGAACGCGTCGTGGGCGAGCTCGACGCCGCCCGCGCGCAGGCCGGCGGCGAGCGCGGCGGCGTAGCGGTGGGTGCGGCGGGCGATGTCGGCGAGGCCGTCGGGGCCGTGGTAGACGGCGTACATCGAGGCCATCACGGCGAGCAGCACCTGCGCGGTGCAGATGTTGGAGGTGGCCTTCTCGCGGCGGATGTGCTGCTCGCGGGTCTGCAGGGCGAGCCGGTAGGCGCGGTTGCCGTCGGCGTCGACCGAGACGCCGACCAGGCGGCCGGGCAGGTTGCGGGCGTACGCGGCGCGGACGGCCAGGTAGCCGGCGTGCGGGCCGCCGAAGCCCATCGGGACGCCGAAGCGCTGCGAGGTGCCGCAGGCGATGTCGGCGCCGAGCTCGCCGGGCGAGCGCAGCAGGGTGAGGGCGAGCAGGTCGGCGGCGACGGCGACGATCGCGCCGAGCTCGTGCGCCTGGTCGATGACGGGCTTGATCTCGCGCACCGCGCCGGACGCGCCGGGGTACTGGAGCAGCACGCCGAAGACGCCGCGCTCGGCGATCTCGGCGGGGATGCCGTCGCTCAGGTCGGCGACCACGACCTCGACGCCGGTCGGTTCGGCACGGGTCTGGATCACCGCGACGGTCTGCGGCAGGGTGTCGGCGTCGACCAGGAAGACGCCGCCCTTGACCTTGGTGACGCGCCGGGCCAGGGACATCGCCTCGGCGGCGGCGGTGCCCTCGTCGAGCAGCGAGGAGCCGGAGGTGTCCAGGCCGGTCAGGTCGGCGACCGCGGTCTGGAAGTTGAGCAGCGCCTCCAGGCGGCCCTGGGAGATCTCCGGCTGGTACGGGGTGTAGGCGGTGTACCAGGCCGGGTTCTCCAGCACGTTGCGGAGGATCACCGGCGGGGTGAAGGTGCCGTAGTAGCCGAGGCCGATCATCGAGGTGAGGACCTGGTTGCGGTCGGCCAGCTCGCGCAGCTCGGCGAGGACCTGGGCCTCGCTGCGGCCGGCGGGCAGGCCGAGCGCGGTGAGGCTGCGGATGGCGTCGGGGACGGCCGCCGCGGACAGCTCGTCCAGCGAGCTGTGGCCGATGTGGGCCAGCATCTTCTGCTGGGCGTCGCTGTCGGGACCGATGTGGCGGTGCTCGAAGGGGCTGGCCTGCTCAAGGTCGCTGAGCGTCGGCTGGGCGTTCATGGGGGTCGGGCCTCCTGGTCGCGGACCGGCGGTGGTACGCACGCGGTCGGCGGCCGTGGGAGCGCCTGGGCGTACGAACCCGTCAGCCTCCCCCTCTGTCATCGGTACCTGAGAGCTTCGCGCGCCCGGGTGGTGGCCCGGTCGGCTTGCACCGTCGGCGAGGGTGGGGCCCGGTGGCAATCGGTGCCGACGGTCCTGCCCTGCTTTCCAGAGTGACCTGGTCCCGTTCGGTACGGATGCCTGAGAGATTCCGGGGAGGGGTTGCTCCTTCGGCGCCCCGCATCCCCCCTGTTCGGCGGGGTCGGGACTCTCCCGAGCGGGCTCGGCGGTCGCCTCCGAGGTTACCAGCGCGGGCCTTCCGGTTCACCGGTCCGGCCCTGTGATCTGCCCCGGACGGCGGCTTCCGGAGTGCCACCGTCCGTTACGTGCCGTTTGGTGTGGAGTGGCGGTCCGGCACGCTCCTCCGGCCGCCCCTTCTCACGGCCCATCGAGGAGCAGCAGGACTGGAGGACAGCGTGCAGACCGATATCGATCCGCGCGACCTGATCGGACACAAGGCGGTCGACCGGAACGGTGACAAGATCGGCACGGTCGACGAGGTGTACCTGGACGACGCCACCGGCGAACCGGAGTGGGCGGCCGTCCGCACGGGGATCTTCGGCCGGGACGCCTTCGTCCCGCTGACCACCAGCGAGTTCGCGGGCGACGAGTTGCGCGTCCCCTACGACAAGTCGCTGATCAAGGAGTCCCCGGACTTCGGGGTGGGGCAGCACCTCTCCCCCGCGCAGGAGCTGCAGTTGTACCGCTACTACGGGCTGGACACCGGCGGCGCGGACGCCGGGTCGGCACCCGAGGGCCCGACGGCGGCGAAGGCCGCGGCCGGCACCGCGGCGGCCGGCGGCGCGAAGGAGCACCCGGCGGAGGCGACCGCCCCGGCCCGCGACCGGGACTTCGGCACCGTCGCCACCGACCGCCCGGCCGCGGCCGCGGCCCCGGTCTCGACCCCGGCACCGGCCCAGACACCGGAACCGGCACCGACGGCGGGCGGCACCAACACCGTCGCCACCCCGGCCGCCGCCTTCACCGCGGCGAAGGCCGGCGCCGACAAGCAGCCCCAGGACCGGTCGGCCCCCGCCGCCCAGCAGCGCCCCGCCTCGGTGGAGCCGACCGCGCCGGTGGAGATCACCTGCCGGGAGGAGCGGATCGACATCACCACCGAGTGGCACGCGGTGGGCACCACCCGGCTGCGCAAGTACGTGACCACCGAGCAGGTGGAGCGCCGGGTGCCGGTGGTGCGCGAGCGGGTCCGGGTGGAGCGCATCCCGGTGTCGGACGCGGAGCGGGCGGCGCTGACCGACCAGGAGATCGCCGAGGCGGTCGAGGAGGTCACGCTGCGCGAGGAGCGCCCGGTGGTGCGCAAGTACCTGGCGCCGATCGAGCGGGTCCGGCTGGTGGTGGAGCGGTACACCGAGGAGGAGGTGGTCCGCGAGGAGCTGCGCCGCGAGCAGGTGGAGGTGCACGACGCCGCGATGGACACCGACGCCGCGGCCCCGCAGCGGCACCAGCCGTGGAACGCGCAGCCGCAGTCGCCGACGGCGGCCCGGACGCAGCCGGCGCCGGCGAACGGCAACGGCGGCGAGCACGCCCGGCCGGAGCCGCTGCGCTCGGCCTGACGGGTCGACACCCCCCCCGGCCCCGGTCCGCCTCGGCGGGCCGGGGCCGGGGACTTTGCCAAAGCTTCACCATTAGATATTTGACAGACTGAAGCATCTCCCGACATCGTTACTTCAGTTCATGCACTATCGCCTGTCTGAAGCAACGTTTCCGGAGGAGTCCCCGTGAGTGAGGCACCACAGCCCACCGCCACGGCCGCCAAGCCCACCAGCGCCCGGGTCCTGCCCGCCCTGATCCTCGCCATGCTGGCCTTCAGCGTGGTGCAGACCGCGGTCGTCCCGATCCTGCCCGGCCTGGCCCGCGAGCTGGACGTCTCCGGCTCCACCGTCACCTGGCTGATGACGGCGAACCTGCTCTCCGCGGCCGTCCTCACCCCGCTGCTCGGCCGCTTCGGCGACCTGCGCGGACGCAAGCCGATGCTGCTGGTCTCGCTGGCCGGCCTGGTACTCGGCTCCGCCCTCGCGGTGAGCACCCACTCCTTCACCTGGCTGGTCGTCGCCCGCGTCCTGCAGGGCGCCGGCGGCGGCGTGCTGCCGCTGGCCATCAGCATCGTCCGCGACGAGCTGCCCAAGCAGAAGGTCACCGGCGGCGTCGCCGCCATCTCCGCCTCCATGGGCGTCGGCTCCGGCCTCGGTCTGGTCGCCACCGGCCTGCTGCTGGAGCACTGGAGCTACAAGTCGATCTTCTGGATGGGCCTGGTCTTCGGCCTGATCGCGGTCGCCCTGGTGGTCCTCCGGGTGCCCGCCGACCCGGTCGTCGACAAGGAGGGCGGCGCCGACCCGCTCGGCGCGCTCACCCTGGCCGGCTGGCTCTCCGCCCTGCTGATCGCCGTCAGCCAGGGCAACCACTGGGGCTGGACGTCCAACCGCACCCTCGGCCTGTTCGCCGTCGCCGCCGTGGTCGCCCTGCTCTGGATCGTGGTCGAGTCCAAGGTCGCCCACCCGCTGGTCGACCTGTCGATGATGGCCCGCCCCGCCGTCGCCTTCACCAACATCTCCGGCCTGCTGATCGGCTTCGGCATGTACGGCTCGTTCATGGTGATCAGCAACTTCGCGCAGACCCCGGAGAAGCTCGCCCACTACGGCTTCACCGCCACCGTCCTGCACGCCGGCATCATGCTGCTGCCCTCCGCGATCGGCTCGATGGTCGCCGCCCCGCTCGGCGCCCTGCTGATCGCCCGCCGCGGCCCGCGCCTCCCGCTGGTCCTCGGCGGCCTGCTCGGCGCCGTCTCGATGGCCTACCTCGCGGTGCGCCACGGCGCCGAGTTCGACATCTACCTCTCCTCCGCGGTCTTCGGCCTCGGCGTCGGCCTCGCCTACGCCGCGATGCCCGCCTACATCAACGGCGCCGTCCCGGCCGAGCAGTCCGGCATCGCCAACGGCATGAACGCCGTGCTGCGCACCGTCGGCGGCGCGATCGGCACCGCCGTGATGGCCGCCATCCTCACCGGCGACACCCTGAAGCTGCCCGTCCCGGTCCAGCTCCCCACCCTGAACGCCTACCAGCACGCCTTCTGGGTGGCCGGCGCGATGTGCCTGGTCGCGGCGGTCGTCCCCTTCGGCATCCGCCGCATCAAGTCCACCGCCACCCCCACCGAGCGCCCCGCCCCCGAGCCCGCGCTCACCCCGGCCGACGCCTGACGGCGTCCCTCGCGTCCTGGACACACGCGAGCACCACGGACACCCCCGCCACGGGCATCGGCGGGGGTGTCCGCGCATCCCCGGCCACACCCCCACCCAGGGGCACGAGGAACTACGTGCTCAACCGCCCCCACGCCTCAGACCCACCAACCCGCCCACCGATCCCCGAACACGCCCCCACCCAGGGGCGCGAGGAACTGCGCGCCCAGCCACACCCCCCACCTCGAACCCACCGACCGGCCCCGCCCCGCGCCCAGCCCTCTCCCCCTGTCACGCCCCCGGCTCGCGCAGCGGCAGCGCTCCCGACGCCTCCAGTTCCTCGTCGTCGACCGCGAACGTCCGCACCCGCCCCACTCCCGACCACGGCGTCTCGAACCGCACCGTCACCCGGCCCACCCCGCTGCCCTGCACCCACCCCGGCCCGTACTGACGGTGCGTCACGTCCTGTCCGGGCCACCAGCGGCGGGCCACCGGCTCCTCCGCCGCCTGCTCCACCTCCGCCGTCACCACCGCCTCCTCGACCACGACGGCCGCGGCGGCAGCGGCGGCAGCGGCGGCAGCGGCGGCCACGGCCGCCTCCTCCCGCTCCTCCCGCTCCTCCCGCTCCGCCTGCGCGAACAGGTCCTCCTGGGTGAAGTCCGCGAGCTGCGCGACCCCGACCCCCAGCAGCCGCACCCCGCCCGTCACGTCCACGGCCAGCGCCAGCCGCCGGGCCGTCGAGGCGATCACGTCCTCGTCGTCGGTGGGCCCGCGCAGCGTCTCGGAGCGGGTCAGCGTGGAGAAGTCGAACCGCCGGACCTTGAGCACCACCGTCCGCCCGGACCGCCCCGTCGCCCGCAGCCGGCGCACGCAGCGCGCGGCCAGCAGGTCGACCTCGCGCAGGATGCGCTCCCGGTCGGCGAGGTCGACCTCGAAGGTGTCCTCCACCGAGACCGACTTGGCGTCCCGGTCCGCCACCACCGGCCGTTCGTCCCAGCCGAGCGCCATCTGGAAGACGCCCGTGCCGTGGGCCTTGCCCAGCAGCGCGACCAGTTCGTCCGCCCCGGCCTCCGCCAGCTCGGCGACGGTCGTCATTCCGGCCCGCCGCAGCGCCTGTTCGGTCGCGGGGCCGATCCCGGGCAGCGCCCGCACCGGCATCGGGGCGAGCACCGAGCGCTCCGAGCCGGGCGCGATCAGCACCAGCCCGTCCGGCTTGGCCTGCTCGGAGGCGATCTTCGCCATCAGCTTGGAGCCGGCCGCCCCGACCGAGGCGGTCAGTCCCGTCCGCTCCACGATGTCGGCCCGCAGGTCCTCGGCCAGCGCCAGCACCAGTTGCGCGCCCTCCTCGGGCGTCACCCCGTCGAGCGCGGGCCCGTACGGCCCGGCCACCAGGTCCACGAAGGCTTCGTCCAGGCTGAGCGGCTCGACCAGCGGCGAGCGCTCCCGGAGCAGGCCCATCACGATCTCGCTGTTGGCCCGGTACGCCTCGAAGCGGCCGCTCAGGAAGGCCGCGTTCGGGCAGAGCCGGCGGGCCTGCGCCATCGGCATCGCCGAGTGCACGCCGAACCTGCGGGCCTCGTACGAGGCGGTGGAGACCACGCCGCGGCCGCCGAGCCCGCCGACGATGACGGGCTTCCCGCGCAGGCTCGGTTTGGACGCCTGCTCCACCGCGGCGAAGAAGGCGTCCATGTCGAGGTGGATGATGCTCGGCACGGTCCGCACCGCCCGATCATCCCGCGCGCCACCGACAATCCGGGGCCCGCCCCACCCGTCCCGCCCGGCCGCTCAGCCGCGCGCCGCGTCCGCCAGCGCCTTCGCCACACCCTCCTCGCGCGGACCCAGCAGCGCCGGATCGGGCGTCAGCAGCACGTTCGCGGCGGCCTTGACCGCGCCGGGGATCTCCCGCAGCCCGCCGTACTTCCAGGTGGTGTCGTGCCACTCCTCGACGCCGACCGCGTACGCGTCGATGCCGGCCGCCTCGCACAGCGCCAACGCCCTGCGCACGTGGAAGGTCTGACTGACCAGCACCGCGCGGTCGACGCCGAAGATCCGGTGCGCCCGGGTGCAGGAGTCCCAGGTGTCGAAGCCCGCGTAGTCGCCGACCACCCGCACCGCGGGCACGCCGCGCTCGATCAGGTAGCCGCGCATCGCGTCGGTCTCGTCGTACTCGACGGTGCCGTTGTCGCCGGTGACCAGCAGCGCCCGCACCTTCCCGGCCCGGTACAGCTCCAGCGCCGCGTCCAGCCGGTGCGCCAGGTACGGGGAGGGCCTGCCGTCGACCAGCCCGGCCCCGAACACCACTGCCACCGGCGCGTCCGGCGCGCTCGCCACCGTCCCGACCTTCCCGGACTGGCCCAGGTACAGCCAGGCGCTCGGCGCCAGCGCCAGCACGGAGCACAGCACCACGGCCTGGAACCAGCGGCGCTGCCCGCGCCGGCCGCCCCACCCGGGCAGGCCGCGCGCCCGCAGCGCCCGCCAACGGCGCCCCAGCCACCTCATGATCGTCAGCACACCGACCAGGACGACCCGCCGCCCCGCACCGGTTCCCCGCCCGCCGCGGACGCGCCCGACGGGCCGTCGGACCGCCCGGCCGTCAGACCGCGCGGTTGCGGCGCTGCGCCAGCTCGTCGGCCGGGTCGTGGCCGACCAGGGTCTCGCCGGTGTCGGTGCGCTCGCCGTGCAGGCGGCCCAGGGTGGTCTCCAGCTCCTGCCGGACGGCGCCCACCGCGATCCCGAACACGCCCTGGCCGCCGTTCAGCAGGTCGACCACCTGCTGCGGGGAGGTGCACTCGTAGACCGTCGCGCCGTCGCACATCAGCGTCAGCCCGGCCAGGTCGGTCCGCTCCGCGGACTGCAGGTGGCCCACCGCCACCCGGATGTTCTGCAGCGACACCCCGGCGTCCAGCAGCCGCTTAACGATCTTGAGCAGCAGGATGTCGCGGAAGCTGTACAGCCGCTGGGCCCCGGCCGGGTACCCGGAGCGCACCGAGGGCTCCAGCAGGCCGGTGCGCGCCCAGTAGTCGAGCTGCCGGTAGGTGATGCCCGCGGCGGCGCACGCGGTCGGGCCGCGGTAGCCGATCAGCTCGGACGTCGGCGCGATCCGCTCGATCGCGGGCTGTCCGGGCTGGACGGCGGGGAAACGGCCGACCAGCCGCGGCGGCTCCTCGCCCTCCGGCTCGGGCCGCCAGGGCCGCCCGATCAGCGCACGGCCGGCCCGCGGCAGGTGCACCGCGCACAGCGATCCGGAACGCGTCTCGTCGCCGGTGCCGTTCATCGCCCACCTCCGTCCATTCCGTCCCCGGGCCCCGCGGGCCCGGTGCGGGCCCGAACCGGGCCGCCGGTCCACGGGTGGCCCACGGCGGGCCATCACCTGACGGTAGGCAGTCGCCCGAGCACCGTCAACGATCGCCACGCCGGGGGCTTCCACAAACTTCACACCATCGTGTGGTTATTCGTGCCCCATGCGTGGGTAGCGGAATGGCTTTCTACCACAGCCGAGTTGCGGCCCGCCGCCCGTCCGGATAACGGACCGTCACCCGCCGACTACTGCGGGCCCCCGCCGAAGTCCTCCGGCGAGACCTGGTCCAGGAACTCCCGGAACTTCTCGACCTCGTCCTCCTGCTCGTCCGGGATCGAGATGCCGGCCTCGGCCAGCACCTCCTCGCTCCCGTAGATCGGCGTGCCGGTGCGCAGCGCCAGCGCTATCGCGTCCGAGGGGCGCGCACTCACCTCGACACCACCCGCGAACACCAGGTCCGCGTAGAAGACGCCGTCCCGCAGGTCGTTGATCCGCACTTCGGTCAACTGGTGCCCCAACGCACCCAGCACGTCCTTGAACAGGTCGTGCGTCAACGGCCGCACCGGAGTCATGCCCTGCTGGGCGAAGGCGATCGCGGTCGCCTCGCCCGGACCGATCCAGATCGGCAGGTAGCGGTCCCCGCCGACCTCCCGGAGCAGCACGATCGGCTGGTTGGAGGGCATCTCCACCCGGACACCCACGACGTCTAGCTCATTCACACCAGCAACCCTATGGCGCGCGCTCCCGATAGGAAAGCGCAGCAGGCAGCGGCCACCGCGATCCGGACGCCGCCCGCCCCGTCGGGGTCAGGACCGGGCCCGCAACCCCGCCTGCACCATCGCCGCGTGCAACCGCACCGACAGGGTGGCCAGTTCCCGCGCCGTCGCCTCCGCGTGCGCCCTGGTCTGCGGATTGCGGTGCCGCCGCAGCGGCGCCACCACCTGGTCCACCAGCGCCACCTCGCGGTCCGCCGCCGCCTTCATCGCCCGCAGGTGCCGCGGCTCCAGCCCGAACCGGCCCAACTCCGCGATCAGCCGGGCGATCTGCAGCGCCTCGCCGTCGTACCCGCCGTCCGGCCCGGACTGCACCAGCCCGTACGCCTCCCACTCGACGAGTTCGCGCTCCTGCGCCTCCGCGGCCGCGATCAGCTCCGCCCGGCCCAGCCGGACCCCGCCCGCGGCGGCCGCCCCGGCCACCAGCTCCCGGTCCGCCTCCTCCAGCGGCCCGGGCCTGGCCTCCGCCCCCGGCAGCGCCGGCGGCTGCTCGCCGCGCTCGATCGCGTCCAGGTGCTCGCGGATCACCCGCAGCGGGAGGTAGTGGTCGCGCTGCATCCGCAGCACGTAGGCCAGCCGCTCCAGGTCCGCCGCCGAGAACTTCCGGTAGCCGGACGGGGTGCGCTGCGGCTCGACCAGGCCCTCCGCCTCCAGGAAGCGGATCTTGGAGATCGTCACCTCCGGGAAGTCGTCCCGGAGGAAGGCCAGCACCGCGCCGATCGACAGCAGTTCGTCACCCCGCCGGCGCACCTCGCCCGCGCGGCGCGAGGCCGGCACGGGCGAGGTCCCGAGGGACGGGGTCGGGGTCTGTGGGGTCACTCGGGCTCCAAACGGAGAAGTGGTCAGTACCCCCGGTGGTGGCTGGCGAAGAACACCAGCCGGTACTTCCCGATCTGCACCTCGTCGCCGTTGCCGAGCAGCACCTCGTCGATCCGCTCCCGGTTCACGTAGGTGCCGTTCAGGCTGCCCACGTCCGCGACCGAGAAGCCGCCGTCGCGCTGCCGGCGGAACTCCACGTGCCGACGCGACACCGTCACGTCGTCCAGGAAGATGTCACCCTGCGGGTGCCGCCCGGCCGTGGTCAGGTCCGAGTCCAGCAGGAACCGGCTGCCCGAGTTCGGGCCGCGCTGCACGATCAGCAGGGCGGAGCCCGGCGGCAGCGCGTCGATCGCCGCCATCACCTCGGCCGACAGCGCCGGAGTGGCGCCCGTCGAGGTGGCGTTCGGGTCGTACGACTCGATGCCGGAGATCGAGATGGTCGAGGTGGTCTCGGCCGCACCCTCCGGGAAGCCGCCACGCAGCTGCGTCCCGCAGTTCGAACAGAAACGGGCCGTCGCCGGGTTCTGGTTCCCGCACCGCGGGCAGGGGCTGGTGCCAGCCATGTTCGCAGCCTCCTGGCGCGGCACACCCGACTGGACGTGCGGGGCATAGGGGTCCGGGGCAAACCCTCCACCGGAGGTTGAGGGTCCTGACGCGAAACCTATGCGCGGCCCGCCCGTCGAATCAACCGACGCGCCGTAACCGGCGTCGAACTGCCCGGTCGGGATGCCCGCGCCCTGGGTCACGTCGTCCCGGTACAGCGGACGCTGCCCGTCCGGCGCCGGGCGCATCGGCGGCACACCCGCCTCGTCCTGCCGGTAGCGCGCGGTCGGCGCCTCCGCCGCGGCCTGCTTGTTACGGCCGAAAAGCTTCGAGAAAAAACTCACGGGCGAATCCCCTTGCGTGTGACAGAACCGCCCGCGGGGCAGGGTTCAAGGCTCGGTGTGGCGGTGGGCCCGGCATCGGACCGGGGACTGACGATCGGTAAGACCCAGTGTCGCCGATCCGCCGCGGACACCCACCACCGGGGGCCGACCGCAGCTGACGAACCGTACGGAGCGCGCCCCGTCACTTCGCCGCCGGCTTGCCGTACTGCAACGGCTTCGGGGTGGCCAACGCGTCCACCACCACTTTCTGCTGCTGGACGATGGTCGCCCGCGCCTGCTGCTTCTCCAGGCTGCGCACCACCCCGCCGGGAATGTTCAGGGCCGGGGTGAGGTCCTGCGGATTGCCCACCACGACGAAGCGGAACGGCTGCGAGACGCCCTTCCCGTCGATCTGCACGCCGCCGCCCGACGGGTTGTCGGTGAAGTACGTTCCGGCCACCACGCGCACGTCGTTGATCTGAATCGCCTCCGCCCCCGCCGCTCGGAGTTCCTGCAGGGTGTCCAGCAGCATATCCGCCTTCACCTGCCCTTGGGGATCATCGATCGTCAGCACGATCCCCGGGCCGGTCGCCTTCTCCGTCCCCGCCAGCACCCCCAGCTCGGCCGCCTTCTTCCTGGTCTGCTCCTGCGCCTCCTTGGCCTGGTTGGACGAGTTCTCCAACTGCGCCAGGGACTGCTCCAGCTGCGTCTTCTCCAACTGGAGACGCTGCTGGCGCCCGTCCAGTTCGTCCAGGATGCGCACCAGGTCCTCCTGCCGCGCCCCGCGCAGCTGGCTGTGGTCGTTCGTCGACCGCACCTGGATCGCCAACGCCAGCCCCAGCGCGAACAGCAGCAGCGCCACCACCAGCTGCCCCCGCGAGACCCGCGGCGGCCACATCGCCGCCTTCAGCCGCGCCCGCCCCTCCGCGGGCAGCCGCACCGGCTGACGCGCCGTCACCCCGGACTCCGCCCCGGACTCCTGCACCGGCTCCACCGCCGGTTCCTCCAGCAGCTCCCGCACCGGCTCCGGCGTGTCCGGCTCCTCCGACACGTCCGGTGCGTCCGGCACCGACTCCGCCTCCGGGTGCTCCTTCTTCTCCTCGCCCACAGCCGCTCCCTACGCCCGGAACACGTGCCGGCGGATCGCGGCCGCGTTCGAGAAGATCCGGATGCCCAGCACCACGACCACACCGGTCGACAGCTGCGACCCCACGCCCAGCTGGTCGCCCAGGAACACGATCAGCGCGGCCACCACCACGTTCGACAGGAACGACACCACGAAGACCTTGTCGTCGAAGATCCCGTCCAGCATCGCCCGCACCCCGCCGAACACCGCGTCCAGCGCCGCCACCACGGCGATCGGCAGGTACGGCACCACCGCGTTCGGCACCTCCGGCTGCACGAACACGCCGACGACGACGCCGATCACGAGACCCAGTACGGCAATCACGGTGCAGCAGCTCCTGTTCCGGAGGGAGTGGACTTCACGGTCGACCGCCCCGACGGCGTCCTCGACGCCTTCGCGGACGGAGAGGGGGACGGGGACGGCGAGGACGACACCGAAGCGGACGCCGACGGCGACGGCGACCCGGACGGCTCCGCCCCGGCCACCCGCAGCGTCACGCCCAGCGCGGCCGGCAGCGTCAGCGACTTCTGCGCCGTCACCGTCGACCTGATCCCGTAGCTGTCCTGGATGATCTTCAGGTACCGGCCGCCCTCGTTGTCCTGGAAGGACTGCGCCAGCCGCGGCCCGTCCCCGATCGCCAGCACCGTGTACGGCGGCACCAGCGGACGGTTGTCCACCAGGATCGCGTCACCGGCCGCCCGGATCGCCGACAGCGCGGTCAGCCGCTGCCCGTTCACCGACACCGCCTCCGCGCCGGCCAGCCACAGGCCGTTCACCGCGTACTGCAGGTCGTGGTCCTTGACCCGGCCGCTGTTCCCGAAGCTCTCCGCGTTCCGCGGATCGCTGACGTTGCCGCCCGCGCCCGTCCCCGAGGCGTCGTCGATCACCAGCTTCACGCCCGGCCCGGTGATCTCCCCGGTCCCGGTCCGCGCCGCCAGCTCGGCCACCCCGCCGTCGTCACCGGACGCCAACGCCTGCGCCTGCGCCTGCTCGACCCGGTCGCGGTCCTGCTCCACCTGCCGCTGCAGGGCGTCCGCCGCCTTGTTCGCGTCGTTCACCCGGCTCACCAGGGCGTCCCGCTCCTTCGCCAGCACCGGCGCCGCGGCCTGCGTGTTCACCGCCCCCACCGTCACCACGGCCGCCGCCAGCGCCAGCCCCACGGCCAGCACCAACCGGCCCCTGGCCGTCGCCGGCAACCGCGAACTGCCCTCCGCGCCGCGCGCCCGGGCCGCCTCCGCGTAGCCGTCGTCCAGCGAGTGGTCCATCACCGTGGTCAGCAAGGACATCGAGGCGTCCGGGCGGCGGAAGCGCCCCTCCCGGTCACTCGGCGTCGGCGTTGCTGGCATGCGGCACATCGTTTCACGACCGGAAGCCGCCACACGACCAGGCCCCGGCCCGGCAGGACGGTTTCGGCACAGGATCGTGACAAACCCCGAGCGCGGGGGGGCGGGACCGACCGGCCCCGCCCCCCACTCGGCGCGCTACCGCCCGGCGCCGTCCACGACCGCCGCCCACTCGTCGAGCAGCCGCTCCGTCGCCTCGTCGTCCGGGCCCTCCGCCCACAGGTGCGTCACGGCCTCCGCCGGGTCCGGCAGCACCAGCGTCCACCGGCCGTCCGGCTCGACCACCCGCACCCCGTCCGTGGTGTCCAGCTTGCGGTTGCCCGCCGCCTCCACCACCGAGCGCATCACCATGCCCTTCGCGGCCCACGGCGTCGCGATGTCCCGCTTCTGGATGTGCGCCTGCGGGATCCGCGCGTCGATCTGACTCAGCGTCAGCTGCGTCCGCGCCACCAGGCCGACCAGCCGCACGAACGCCGCCGCCCCGTCCAGCACCCCGGAGAACTCCGGCACCACGAAACCGCCGCGCCCGTCCCCGCCGAAGATGGTGTGGTCCGCCGCCGCGGCCTTCGCCAGGTCGTCCGGCGAGGTCGTCGTCCAGATCACCTGCGTGCCGTGGTACGCCGCCACCTGCTCGGCGATCCGCGTCGTCGTCACCGGCAGCGCCACCTGCCCGGAACGGCGCTCGGCCGCCACCAGGTCCAGCAGCACCAGCAGCGCCCGGTCGTCCTGGATCACCCGGCCGAGCTCGTCCACGAAGGACACCCGCTCACCCACCGGGTCGAACCGCACCCCGAACGCCGCCCGCGAGGACGCCACCAGCTCGCCCAGCCTCGCCAGCGCCGCCTTCCGGGTGTCCGCGTCCTCGGTCGGCCGCGCCTCGTCCAGACCGCCGGCCACCGTCAGCGCCTCCACCCCGAGCCGCCCCAGGATGCTCGGCAGCACCAGCCCGGCACTGCCGTGCGCCGCGTCCACCACGACCTTCAGCCCGGCCTCCCGCACCCCCGAGGTGTCCACCGCCCGCAACAGGTTCGTCGCGTACGAGTCGAACACGCTCGCCGGGTGGAGCAGGTCGCCGATCTCGCCCGGGAACGCCCGCCGGAACTCCTGCCGCGAGTACACCCGGTCCAGCTTCCGCTGCCCGGCCTGCGACAGGTCCGCCCCGCGCTCGTCGAAGAACAGGATGTCCAGCGAGTCCGGCACCCCGGGAGTCGTCCGCAGGAAGATCCCGCCCGCACTCCCCCGCGCCGTCGCCTGCCGCGCCACCGGCATCGGCACGTTCTCCAGGTCGCG
The DNA here is from genome assembly GCF_044753345.1 of Kitasatospora sp. NPDC088391. Lineage (NCBI taxonomy): Bacteria > Bacillati > Actinomycetota > Actinomycetes > Kitasatosporales > Streptomycetaceae > Kitasatospora > Kitasatospora sp. NPDC088391. Next base: position 2,474 of record NZ_JBIVNB010000005.1, on the reverse strand, counting down.
GACGTCGATCGCACTGGTCTGCAGCGCCGAGATCATCGCCCGCTTCAGCGCCCGCGCACCCCGCGAGTGGTCACGCGCGATGGTGACCGTCGCCCCCTTCTTCAGGGTGGTCGCGTACGCCCCCGCCAGCCGCACGGCCAACTCCGGCGTGATCTCCACGTTCAGGATGCCCGACACGCCGCGCACCCCGAACAGGTGCTCCTGCCCGCGGGACTCCCAGATCACCGAGGTGTTGACGAACGCGCCGGCCTCGATCGTCTTGAACGGGTAGACCCGGACGCTGCCCGCGATCGCCGACTCCTCGCCGATCAGGCACTCGTCACCGATCACCGCCCCCTCGTCGATCCGCGCGGCCCGCATCACGTCGGTGTTCTTGCCGACCACGCACCCGCGCAGATTGCTCTGCGGCCCGATGTACACGTTGTCGTGCACCACGGCCTTGTGCAGGAACGCCCCGCGCTTCACCACCACGTTCGAGCCCAGTACGGTGTGCTCGCGCAGCTCCACGCCGGCCTCGACCTTGGCGTAGTCACCGATGTACAGCGGCCCGCGCAGCACCGCCTCCGGGTCCACCTCCGCACCCTCGGCCACCCACACCCCGGGCGAGATCTCGAACCCGTCCAGTTCGACCTGGACCTTCCCCTCCAGGACGTCCGCCTGCGCCTTCAGGTAGCTCTCGTGCGTGCCCACGTCCTCCCAGTAGCCCTCGGCGACATAGCCGAACACCGGCTTGCCCTCCTTGAGCAACTGCGGGAACACGTCACTGGACCAGTCCACCGACTCGCCGGCCGCGACGTAGTCGAAGACCTCGGGCTCCATGACGTAGATACCGGTGTTCACGGTGTCCGAGAAGACCTGGCCCCAGGTCGGCTTCTCCAGGAAGCGCTCGACCTTGCCCTCGTCGTCCGTGATGGTGATGCCGAATTCCAGCGGGTTCGGCACCCGGGTGAGACACACCGTCACCAGTGCGCCCTTCTCCCGGTGAAAGGCAATCAGCTCGGAAAGGTCGAAGTCGGTGAGCGCGTCACCGGAGATCACCAGAAACGAATCGTCCCGCAGCGCGTCCTCGGCGTTCTTCACGCTGCCCGCCGTCCCCAGCGGCGTCTCCTCGTTCGCGTAGGTGAGGTGCATTCCCAGTTCCTCACCGTCGCCGAAATAGTTCTTGACCAGCGAGGCCAGGAACTGCACCGTCACCACGGTGTCACTGAGGCCGTGCCTCTTCAACAGCCGCAGCACGTGCTCCATGATCGGCCGATTGGCAACGGGCAACAGTGGCTTGGGCATGCTGGAGGTCATGGGGCGGAGTCGAGTGCCCTCCCCGCCCGCCATCACTACGGCTTTCATTACGGGTGCGTCCTCCTTCGCGGTGGTGAACCCCTTCGGGTCCATCAAACCGGTCCGACGCATCCCTACCCGGAACAAAGAATCCGACTCACCGTGAGGGCCGTGTGAAACGTCTCAGGCCGGTCTCAAACGGCAGTCGCCCGCTCCGTCTTCAGGATCTGCCGGGCCTGTACCGCATACAAGGCGCCGGCCCACCAGTACAGCGTCGTCCCCCACCAGATGAACGCCCAACTGACCACTCCCGCAACCCGGTGCACCCACCCCTCACCGACCCCCAGCAGCAACAGCGGAAACGCGTACATCAGATTGAACGTCGCCGCCTTCCCCAGGAAGCTCACGTTCAGCGGCCCGTACCCCGCCCGGTTCAGCCGCAGCAGCACCACCCCGACGAACAGCTCCCGCGCCACCAGCACCGCCGTCAACCACCACGGCAGGATCTCTCGCCAGGTCAACCCCACCAGCGTCGAGAGGATGTACAACCGGTCCGCCGCCGGGTCCAGCAACTGCCCCAGCCGGCTGATCTGCCCCCACCGCCGGGCCAGCTTCCCGTCCAGGTAGTCACTGATCCCGCTCAGCATCAGAATGACGATCGCCCACCCGTCATTCCGCGGCCCCCCGAAAACCGGCCACAACACCAACCACAGAAAGATCGGCACGCCCACCAGCCGAGCCATGCTCAGCAGATTCGGGATCGTGAGGACCCGGTCGGTCTGGACTCGCGTCTCCTGGACCTCCACCTTGGGGAGCCTCCTGTACTACCAGTGACAAGTGTGCGGACTGACCCTACAGCAAAGAAGCCCCCTGACTTCCCGTCAGGGGGCTTCTCCACAATGATTGTTCGGCGGCGTCCTACTCTCCCACAGGGTCCCCCCTGCAGTACCATCGGCGCTGTGAGGCTTAGCTTCCGGGTTCGGAATGTAACCGGGCGTTTCCCTCACGCTATGACCACCGAAACACTATGAAACTGTCCGACCGCACCCAACCCTGCACGGGCCGGGGGTCGTTGTTTCAGAACAACACAGTGGACGCGAGCAACTGAGGACAAGCCCTCGGCCTATTAGTACCGGTCAACTCCACCCCTCACGAGGCTTCCATATCCGGCCTATCAACCCAGTCGTCTACTGGGAGCC